>JADGBT010000053.1 GCA_015231375.1 Magnetococcales bacterium
CTGGCCGGTCCAGATCTCGAACGCCTTGGCGCCTTGGTGGATGAGCATGCCGAGGCCGTTTTCGATCTTCAATCCCCGGGCGCGGGCGGCGGAAAGCAAAGGGGTCACGGGTGGGGAATAAACGATGTCGTAGACCAAGGCGGAAGGGGGCAACAAGATCAGATCCGGGACGGCTTCGGTGGCGTTGTCCATGCCCAGGCTGGTGGTATTGATCACCAGTTGGCAGACAGGCAGGGTGTGGGTCCAGGGGATGGGAGTGATCAGACGGTCGGGGAAAAACCGGGAAAACTCCTCGGCCAGGACGACGGCGCGTTCGTGAGTGCGGTTCATCAACCAGACCGATCCGGCCCCCTCTTGCAACAGGGCCGCCAGCACGCCGCGCGCCGCTCCTCCGGCCCCAAGCACGAGGATTTCGATGTCGTGCAATGAACCGCCCCAAACCTCCCGCAAATCGGTGATGAAGCCATAGCCGTCGGTGTTGTAGCCGATCAATCGGTCATCGGGCTGAATGACGACGGTATTGACCGCGCCAATCATGCGGGCCATGGGATCGAGTGCGTCCATGAGGGGGACGAGGTTTTCCTTGTGGGGAATGGTGGCGTTGAAGCCGACGACGCCCTGAGCGCGCAGATCCCGTACCGCCTCGGTGAGATTTTCCGCCCGCACGTGAAAGGGAAGATAACGGCAATGGGTCATGCCTCGTTCGGCATAAGCCAGATTGTGCATGAAGGGGGAAAGGGAGTGATGGATCGGGTCGCCGATCACGCCGAAAAGTTGGGGGGTGTTCATGCAGGCTCCATGAAATTTTTGAAACCAGGCGCGCTGCGCTTTTTTCGCGAAAATGTGAAAAAATATTTGTGAAAGCGCGCAAAAGCGAAAGTCAAAAGATTAAAACCCTGGGAGAGGAATCTCCCAGACCCTCTCTTTTTTTTTAATAGTGGGATGGTCAGATCGGATTGGGGATGTCGATGAAACGAAACTCGATTCCGAACTGTTTGGCCAACAACGCGCCAATGGCCTGAACGCCGAACTTCTCGGTGCGATGATGACCGGCGGCGATCACATGAATTCGTTCCTCGCGGGCAAAATGATACAAAGGCTCAGCCGCCTCGCCACTCAAGAACAGATCCGCCCCTGCCTCCTTGGCCTCCCGCACCAGCTCCGGCGCAGCCCCGGAACAGACCGCCACCACCCGTACCCGCTCCGGCCCGAATGGCAAAATCAAGGGCTCTCCCCCAAAAACCTGACGAACCCTCACCACCAACTCGTCAAACGTTCCACCCGAACCGTTCTCCCCCAAAAAGGAGAGATGCGTGCCGTGATACAACCCGAACGGGGCGATGGGTTTGAGATTCAAATGTTTCAAAATCATGGCATTGTTGCCATATTCCGCATGCCGGTCCAAGGGCAGGTGATAGGCCATCAGACTCAACTCGCGGGAGAGCAAAAAAGACAGACGCGCCTTTAAATTGCCCTCCACCACACGTGAATCCTTGTTCCAGAACATTCCGTGATGTACCAAAATCAAATCGGCCGCCACCTGATCGGCGGCCCGGAACAAATCCATACAGGCCGATACCCCCCCAACCACCCGTTCAACGGAATCTCGACCCCGTACCTGAACCCCGTTGGGCGCATAATCCGCAATCGTCGAAACCTGTAGGGTCTCAGCCAGGAACCGTTCCAATTCCGTCAAGTGAGTCAAAGAGTGGACTCCTTTAAATTAATGGATTGATTTCGATCATCCGCGCCATCGGAACCGATAGCCATGCCCAATCACAAAAACACCTTCACCCTGCTGCACACCGATCCCGAAGAACGGCAACGGGTACTCGACGACCCCTACTGGAACTCACGGGAAAAACTTTTGCAACTGCTGATCCACTACACCCTGATCGAATCCTATCGGAAATTCGTCCAGAAACGCATGCCCTATCCCTTTGTCACCCCGACCATGGCCCGTCCCGGCGCGGCCACGGCCACCAAGGAACATACCCTGCACAACACCTGCCTGATCACCCTGGTGGACGCTCCCCTGCCCAGCAAACTGCGCAAACACTTCCGCTGTCGGGAAGGCAACCGGGTCACCCGCGACAACATCGCCGACGTGGCCCCGGATCTGACCTGTCTGGAAAATTATGACGATTCCCACAAAGATACAAGTCACGAATCCTTTCCGGCTCTGTTGCGCATGCTTCTGCCCCTGGACTACTCCCTGCTGATCCAAAATGCCGCCAGCTCCGAACAGGCGGAGAAAAAAATGGAGTTGAGCAATTTCCACATGCGCATCGAACGGCTCACCGATAACGCCCTGCGCCACATGGGCATCCACCTGAACTACCTGGAACGCTCCCTGCTCGAAAAAGGGGACAGCTTCGTCGAAACTTTGGAAAAAAAATTGTTCGAGTACTATAATTTCTACCACAATGCCGGTGGACGACGCGCCGCTGCGGTCCACGCGGCCCAACTCCTGATGCGCGAAAAACTCGCGGGCACCATTCTGGTCGGCTCCCAGCAAGATCGTCGCCTCACCCTGTTGACCACCAACGGCAAAAATCAACAAACCAGAGTCGAACAATTCTTTCTGGTCAAGCTGGAAAACGGATCGCTGTCGGAACTGATCGCTTTCGGAAAACAGAAAAAAATCGATGTCAAAAACCATTTCATCATCAATCCGGGCAACCACCACGAAGGGCTGGTGATCCTGCGGATCGAGTACCAACATACCGAATCCGGTCAACCCAGCGCCGACGCCAAACCGAAAAAAATGGAGACCATCCATGAAAAATGGTTGCGCATCAAAGAAGAAGCCATCATACCCATTGTGCCTGACAATGCCATGCGGATCGGCTATTCCTTCTCCGAACAGCAAGGCGAAAACAATCCACAGGCAGAATGTGGATCAATCGTGGATGGCTGAGTGACAAAAACTGCACAAAGGAGGCCAGGCGGGGTTGGATTCAGGGGACACACGAGGTTCTCCCCTGAAAGCGATGGATTCATGCCCAGGGGATTGGACTGACAACAAGGATCCAAATCAACACGATCGACGCGTTATCCACAAAAAGGCGCTTCACGTTTTCTTCTATCTTTATATTCTTTAAAAAAAGATGAAACCGCCATCAAAGCGAAATTTCATCCTGAAAGCGGGATATCGAAGAAAACCATGACGCAATCATTCACTCGGAAATCATATGAGCAAAACCCATGCCTGAACCTCATCATCGTTTCTTGAGAGCCTGTCTCAGGCTGCCCACAGATCGGGTTCCCATCTGGATCATGCGTCAAGCCGGTCGCTATCTGCCGGAATACATGGCGGTACGCAAGCAGGCCGGTGATTTTCTGTCGTTGTGCAAGAATCCGGAATTGGCCACGCAGGTTACCTTGCAACCCGTGGACCGATTTGGACTGGATGCGGCGATTTTGTTTTCCGACATTCTGGTGGTCCCCGAGGCCATGGGCATGGGGCTGAATTTTGGTCTGGGAGAAGGTCCGATCCTCGATCCGGCGATCAACGCCCCAGGCGATGTGGAAAAATTGCGGGTGATCGATCCGGAACAGGATCTGGATTATGTCATGAACACCATCCGCACCATCCGGAGAGAACTGGCGGATCGGGTGCCCTTGATCGGTTTTTCCGGCAGTCCCTGGACTTTGGCCACCTACATGGTGGAGGGGGGATCGAGCAAGACTTTCTCGCGCATCAAAGGGATGATGTACGATCGGCCGGAAGTGCTCCAGGCTTTGCTGGATCGGCTGGTGGATGCGGTGACCCGCTATCTGAATGCCCAGATCCGCCACGGAGTGCAGGCAGTTCAAATTTTTGACACCTGGGGCGGCGTTTTGGGACATGACGAATTTCTGGAATTCTCCCTGGAAAGCATGCGCCGCATCGTCGCCGGATTGGAGCGCACCGGTCCGGATGGGGCGGTGGTGCCGGTGATTCTGTTCGCCAAGGGGTGCGGCAGCCACCTGGAACGGATGGCCGCCAGCGGTTGCGACGTGGTGGGGTTGGACTGGACCACGGATCTGGCCCAGGCCCGGTTGCGGGTCGAGGGTCGGGTGGCGTTGCAGGGCAACATGGATCCGGCGGTGCTGTCCGCCACGCCGGAACGGATCCGTCGCGAGGCCGAACGCACCTTGAAAGCCTATGGTCCCCATCCGGGCCATGTGTTCAATCTCGGCCACGGCATCACTCCGGACTGCACCCCTCGCAAGGTGGCGGCGCTGGTCGAGGCCGTGCAGGGATTTTCTTTCGGGAGTGCCAGCTCATGACCGCGTCCCTCGTCTCCCAGGAGGTGCGTTTCGATCGCGCCCTGATCGAAAAATACGATCGGGCCGGACCCCGTTACACCTCCTATCCCACGGCTCCCCATTTTCACGAGGGGTTCGGACCCCGGGAGTTCCAGCTGGAGATCGCCCGCTCCAGCGCCGAACAGCCGGATCGCGCCCTTTCGCTGTATCTGCACATTCCGTTTTGCGACACGGTGTGTTACTACTGCGCTTGCAACAAGATCATCACTCCGGACCGGGCACGGGCGGTTCCCTACCTGGAAACCCTGATCCGGGAGATTTCCTTGATGGGGCGCCACTTCACTCCAGAGCGTCAGGTCACGCAGATCCACTTCGGGGGTGGCTCACCCTCCTATCTGACTTTGGATCAGACCCGGCGCCTCTGGGGGGCGCTGCGCGACCATTTCAACCTGGCGGACCGGAGCCGGGGGGAGTTCGGCATCGAGGCCGATCCCAGAGAGTGTCCGGAAGGGACCATCGCCCATCTGGCGGAGATCGGATTCAACCGTATTTCCTTCGGGGTGCAGGATCTGGAATACGCGGTGCAAAAGGCGGTCAACCGCATCCAGCCCGTGGAGCTGACCCAACGGTGCGTGGCCGAGGCCCGCGCCCATGGTTTCCAGTCGGTCAATCTGGATTTGATCTACGGCTTGCCGTTGCAGACCGAAGCCTCCTTTTTGAAAACTTTGGAGGTGGTGATCCGGGATCTGGATCCAGATCGGCTGGCGGTGTTCAATTATGCCCATCTGCCCCAGTATTTCACCCCGCAACGGCGCATCGACGCCACCCAACTGCCGCCTCCCGAGGTCAAGCTGCGCATTCTGGAACAGACCATCGCCCGCTTGCTGGAAGCCGGATATGTCTACGTGGGCATGGACCATTTCGCCAAGCCCGGCGACGAGTTGGCCATGGCGCAGCGGCAGGGGGGATTGCATCGCAATTTTCAGGGTTACACCACCCGGGCCGAATGTGATCTGGTGGGATTGGGCTTGACCTCCATCAGCCAGTTCGGTCACGCCTACGCCCAGAATTACAAGACCCTGCCCGAGTATTACGCCCGCATCGACGCCGGAGAGCTGGCCATTTTCCGGGGATTGGCGCTCACCGCCGATGACCGGATCCGTCGGGATGTGATCATGCGGCTGCTGTGTGACTTCCAGTTGGACCGGGCGGCCACGGGGAAACGATTGGGGATTGATTTCAACGCCTGTTTTGCCGAAGAATCCCCAGAGATCGCCCGCATGGTCGCAGAGGGATTGCTCGAAGACGACGGCAACCTCATGCGGGTGACCGCCGGTGGACGCTTGTTGATTCGCAACGTCTGCATGGCGTTCGACTGGTATCTGGCCCATGGACCGCAAACCAAGGCATTTTCGAAGACCATATGAATATTTCCAAGAGTTCCGGTTCCGGCAGGATTTTGATTTTGGGGGGAGGGATTTCCGGTCTTTCCCTCGCCTGGTTTTTGCATCGGCGCGGGGAGCGTGTCGAGGTGCTGGAGGCCGGTGAACGGCCCGGAGGCACGATCCGCACCGAGCGCGAAGATGGCTATCGGGTGGAACTCGGTCCCAATTCCACCTTGCAAAAGCCCGGTGAACCCGAGGATGCCCTGGGACGGCTGGTGTCGGATCTGGGATTGGAGGGGAGTCTGATCGAAGCGGCTCCCATGGCTGCCAAACGGTATGTGATGCGGCGTGGCCATTTGGTCTCCTTGCCGGTTTCTCCGCCTGCGTTTTTGCTCTCTTCGCTTTTTTCGCCCTGGGCCAAGCTGCGTTTGCTGAAGGAGCCGCTGGTGGGCTGGGTGGATCACGAAGAGAACCTCGCCTCTTTCGTGCGGCGTCGGCTGGGGCGGGAGTTTCTCGATTACGCGATCGAGCCGTTCATTTCCGGGGTGTACGCCGGGGATCCCCGCAATCTGTCGGTACAGGCGGCGGTGCCGAAAATTTACGACGTGGAACAACGCTTCGGCTCTTTGATCGTCGGCGGATGGATGATCGACAAGAAGAAACGGTCCATGGGCGCGCCACGGGGACGACTGGTCAGCTTCGCGGATGGCATGGAACAGTTGCCCGCCACTCTGGCGGCGCGTCTGCCTGTCGGCAGCGTGCGTTGCGGCACGGAAGTGATCGCCTTGAAGCCGGTCGTCGGAGGCGGCTGGGAGGTGGAGTGGAGACATTCCCAGGGGGAACGGGGCGTGGAACAGGCCGACCGGGTGGTTTTGGCCATGCCGGCTTATGCGGCGGCCAAGGTGTTGTTTTCTTCGTTGCCGAAGGCCAGTCGGGTTCTGTCGGGCATCGCTTATGCGCCGATCGTCTCGACCGCCTTGGGATATGCGCGCAAACAGGTGGCTCATCCCCTGGATGGATTTGGCTTCTTGCTGCCGCGTCGCGAACAGGTGCGACTGCTGGGAGCGTTGTTCTCCTCGTCCTTGTTTCCGGGACGCGCCCCGGAGGGCAAAGCCCTGTTGACCACCTTCATCGGCGGCGCCATGGATCCCGAGGCCTTGACCCTGCCGGATGGTCCGTTGGAGTCGTGGGTGCGCAAGGATCTGGCCGGATGTCTGGGGATCGTCGGAGATCCGGAGTTCAGCCGTTTCACCCGCTATCCGGCGGCCATTCCGCAATACAACGTGGGTCACCTGGGACGGATCGAGGCCATCGATCAGGCGCTGGAGACCCATTCCGGTCTTTACACCCGCGCCAATTGGCGCGATGGCATTTCGGTTTCCGATTGCGTGTGGAACGCCGAGCGCCTGGCGAAACGTCTGACCGGCGAAGAGGAGAAAAAAGAGGGGGAGGATCCGGCATGACCCGTCTGATCGCCCTGGATACGGAAACCACCGGACTCTCTCCGGCCAAGGGGGATCGGATCGTGGAGCTGGGTTGCGTGGAACTGGTCCATCTGCGCAAAGGCCGGAGTCGTCAATGGTACATCAATCCGGAACGGTCGATTCCCGCCGAGGCGACCCGCATTCACGGCATCACCGACGAACAGGTGGCCGGAGCGCCGGTTTTCAAGGGGATTGCCGAGGAGTTTCTGGCCTTTATCGGTCAGGATGGGCTGGTGATCCACAACGCCGCCTTCGACATGGGTTTTCTCAACGCCGAGCTGGCGCGGATCAAGCGTCCTCTCCTCGACGCCGGGCGGGTGATCGATACCCTGGCGTTGTCGCGTCGGCGCTATCCCGGCGCCAAGTCGGATCTGGACTCGTTGTGCAAGCGGCTCAAGGTTGACAATACCCATCGGAAGTTTCATGGCGCGTTGCTGGACGCCGATCTTTTGGCCGATGTCTATGTGGCGCTCAACGGCGGCGCCCAGTTTGCCATGGACCTGACCGCCTCGGATGAGCCGTCTTTGCCGATGTCGGTCGCGGCGGGCCAGGGCGGTCGGGAGGGGACGGTTTCACCTGGGGTCGCGGTCCGCCCGAAACGCCCATGGCCCCTCTCCCGCGAAGAGGAGCTGGCCCATGAGGCGTTTCTGGAGTTCATGCAAAAAGAGCATCGGGCCTGTGTGTGGGCAGAGAGTGAAGGCCATCCTTAGAATTCAACCGAACGCATTCGATCGTTTCATCTGGCCGTTCATCTGGCCGCGCCCGAGCCGGGGGGTTCGATGGGCCCCATCCATTGGCCGACGCACAATCCTAACTGTTTTCCTTCCAGCACGCCCACCCGGTAGACGAATCCTTGTTTGATCAACACCGCTTCGGCATAGTTGGGGACCGGTTTCCACCAATACCACCCTTGTTCTCTGGGCTTTTCGCGTTTCCATTCCATGCTGATTATCCACACTCGCAGTAATGTTAATGCCAAGCTTTCCATCTTGTCTTAACTTTCCCAAAAATGCCAGAATCCGTGTGGAGAATTTTCCTTGGAAAGGACTTGACTCTCTGGCGTCATTTTGAAATAGTGGCACGGCGTTTGGTATCCCCTGTCCGCATCACCCCTTTTTCGATATAAGGTCGAGACTTTCATGACTGCCACCGCACACTCCACAGCTCACTCCCATCCACCGGTCTCCGTCCAACCCGAGGAAGAAAGTCGTCGTGATTTCCTGATCCTGGCCACAGGAGCCGTCAGCGCGGTCGGCGTTGCAGGCGCGGCCTGGCCATTCATTCAGTCCTGGAGCCCTTCGGCTGACGTTCTTTCCCAGGCCACCACCGAGGTGGACATCAGTGCGCTGGCTAAGGGTCAGATGATCACGGTCCCCTGGCAGGGCAAGCCGGTTTTCATTCTGCATCGCACCGACGAGCAGATCGCGAGCGCCAAAAAGGGCGATGCGGAGAAACTCCCGGATCCCGCCAAGGATGCGGATCGGGCCCAGAAGCCGGAATATCTCGTATTGCTGGCCATTTGCACCCATTTGGGGTGTGTGCCCCAACCGGTTGGAACCGGCAATTATGGTGGTTTTCTTTGTCCTTGCCATGGTTCCCACTACGACACCTCGGGACGCATTCGTCAGGGGCCGGCCCCCAAGAATCTCGAAGTTCCTTACTATACCTTCAAGGATGAGAAAATCCTGGTGATCGGCAAGGCGGTCGGCTGATCCGGCGGTATGGAAGAATCATGAAAAACAGCAATCACCAAAAAGAGATGCGTGCAAGGAGACCTCATGGTGTTTAAATCGCTCATGGATTGGGTGGATGCCCGTCTGCCCGTCACGGCTCTGATCAAAAGTCAGGCCACCGAATACCCGACGCCCAAGAACCTCAACTATTGGTGGAACTTCGGCTCATTGGCCTTGTTTTGTCTGATCATCATGTTGCTGACCGGTTTGTTTCTGGCCATGCATTACAAGCCGGACGCCAATCTGGCTTTCGACGCTGTGGAGCACATCATGCGTGATGTCAACTACGGCTGGTTGTTGCGTTATCTGCATGCCAACGGCGCCACGTTCTTTTTCATGGTTGTGTACATTCACATTCTGCGCGGCATGTATTACGGCTCCTATCGGGCTCCGCGTGAGATCTTGTGGTGGATTGGGGTGATCATCTTTTTCCTGCTGATGGCCACGGCTTTCATGGGTTATGTGCTTCCCTGGGGTCAGATGTCCTACTGGGGTGCGGCGGTCATCACCAATCTGATGAGTGCCATTCCGTTGGTGGGTGAGGAGCTGGTGATTTGGGTATGGGGTGGATTCGCGGTTGGCGATCCCACCTTGAACCGTTTCTTTGCGTTGCACTTCCTGTTGCCTTTTGTGATTTTCGGGGTGGTGATCGTTCACTTGTGGGCCTTGCATGCGGTTCACTCGAACAATCCGGACGGCATCGATTTGGATCATCACAAGGACAGCATTCCGTTTCATCCGTACTTCACCATCAAGGATTTGTATGGGGTCGGTGTTTTCCTGATCGTCTATTGTGGTTTTGTTTTCTTCCAGCCCAATTTCTTCCTGGAGCCGGACAACTACATCCCGGCCAATCCCATGCAGACCCCGGCCCACATCGTGCCCGAGTGGTATTTCCTGCCGTTTTACGCGGTGTTGCGTTCCATCGACTTTTTGGGTTCCTACAGCAAGTTGGCGGGTGTGATCGCCATGGGGGCATCCATTGCCGTCTTGTTCGTTTTGCCTTTCCTGGATCGTTCGCCGGTGCGTTCGTTCCGGTATCGTCCGTTGAGCAAACAGTTGTTTTGGATTTTCGTCATCGATTGTTTCATCCTGGGATGGGTGGGGTACAATCCGGCCGATGCCACTCGTTTCAACGGTGCTTTGCCTTTGATCGTTGTGGGTCGCACCTGCACGGCCATCTACTTCGGGTATTTCCTCCTGTTGTGGATCATCACCGCATTTGACATCGAAAAACCCAAACCCGTGCCCAAAAGCCTGTAAGAAGGGGAGCTAGCCAACATGGACTTCTTGAAATTCCTTAAAACCGTGGCCCTGGCGGCTGCGGTGGTTCTTCCCCAAGCGGCCCTGGCTTCCGAGGGGCCGGCTTTGCCCAAGCAGTCGTGGGGATTTATTGGGGTTTTTGGTCAATTCGACCAGGCGGCTCTCAAGCGGGGCGCGCGGGTGGCGGTGGAGGTGTGCATGGCGTGTCACTCCATCAAGTACATCAAGTTTGACTCCTTGAAAAAGCTTGGTTTCACCGAGCCTGAGGTGATCGCGTTGGCCGAGGCTCAAAGTCGCAACAAAAAGGATGCCATGATCAGTCCCATGGATCCCACCTCGGCCAAGGACACTTTCGGGGTGATTCCTCCGGATCTTTCTTTGATCACCAAGGCCCGCAAGGGGTATGAGGATTATGTGTATGCCCTTTTGAGTGGTTATGCCACGGATGCGGATCGTGCGTTGGTGCAGAAGGTGATGGAGGATGGCGCTCTTTCCGACAAGGAGTCGATGGAGGTCACATCGGCTTTGGGTTTGAATGCGCATCAGCCTCCCGAAAAGATCAAGGAGGTTTTGACCCGCATTCAGGCCAACGAGAACTTCAATCGTTATTTCCCGGGCAACTTCTTCGCCATGCCTCAGCCTCTCAACGATGGGGCGGTGACGTATCCGGACGGGGTGGAGAACTCCTTGAAGCAGATGTCGCATGATGTCACCACCTTTTTGGCTTGGGCTGCCGAGCCTTCGTTGATGGAGCGCAAGGCTTTGGGATTGAAGGTGATGTTGTATCTGTTTGTGTTGACCATTATGTTCTATGCGGTCAAGCGGCGCATTTGGGCCAAAATTCCTCATTGATGGTAATGGGTTGTGTGTACAAAAAAGCCCCCGCATGGTCGGGGGTTTTTTTGTGTCTGGGGATGGCGGACCATACCATTATACCATCTCTTTTTTTTAGTGGTTTTCATAGTTTTGATAGCTTCCAACCCATAGATGAAGGTGAGTGTTTCATGAGCGTTGCCATTGTCACCGGATCCGCAGGCTTGATCGGCGCGGAAACCGTCCGCTTCCTCTCCACCAAAGGCATGACCGTCATCGGTATCGATAACGATATGCGCCGCTACTTTTTCGGCGACCAGGCCAGCACCGATTGGGCGCGGCAAGAACTGGAACGAAAAATCCCCAACTACCAACACCACACCATCGACATCCGCGACAACTCCGCCATTCAGAAACTTTTCGACCACTACAAAAACGATATCCAACTCATCGTCCACACCGCCGCCCAACCTTCCCATGACTGGGCAGCCAAAGAGCCCATGGTCGATTTCACCATCAACGCCAATGGCACCTTGACCTTGCTGGAAGCCACACGTCAACTCTGTCCGCAAGCCACCTTCATCCATTGCAGCACCAACAAGGTCTATGGCGACGCCCCCAACCGATTGCCGCTCATCGAACAATCCACCCGCTGGGAACTGGACCCCTCCCATCCCTGGGCCAAAGACGGCATCGACGAAACCCTCTCCATCGACCAATCCACCCACAGCCTCTTCGGCGTCTCGAAAGTGGCCAGCGATCTGCTGGTGCAAGAATACGGTCGCTACTTCGACATGAAAACCGCCTGCTTTCGCGGTGGCTGCCTCACCGGACCCGGCCACTCCGGCGCCCCCCTGCACGGTTTTCTGTCGTACCTGATGAAATGCGCCGTCACCGGAACCCCCTACACCGTGCTTGGTTACAAGGGCAAGCAGGTGCGAGACAATATCCACTCCCACGATCTGGTCAACGCCTTCTGGCACTTCTTCCAGGCCCCGAAAAGCGCCGCAGTCTACAACATGGGCGGCTCACGCCACTCCAACTGCTCCATGCTCGAAGCCATCACCCTGTGCGAAGAGTTGACCGGACAACCCATGACTTGGAACTACCAGGACGAAAACCGCATCGGCGACCACATCTGGTGGATCGGCAGCGTCAACCGCTTCCGTCAGGACTACCCGGAATGGCAATATACCTATGACATCCGGGGAATCCTCAAGGAGATCCACGACGCTTTGACGGAACGGGTTTTGGGGAGATAAAGTCAAAAGACGAAAGTCAAAACCCTGGGAGAGGAATCTCCCAGACCCGCTCTTTTTTTTCAATGGATGGAAGACAGAGCTATCCTTCCGCGTCCCGCAACGCCTTGATCACCGCGTTTGCCTCCCTGGACATGAACAACTTGTCCAGCAAGGCAAACATCTGGGCGCGCAGGGTCTGGAAATCGTCCATCTCGGCGATGGCAGACTCTTTTTCGTGACGGGAAATCTTGGCCACAATGGAACGGGCGGTTTCATGAACCTGCATGTGAACCTTGCCCAACTCCACGAACAAAGGAATGGCGCCAAACCGGGCCGTGCCTTCGGAATCGTACCACTTGCCGAACGCGCATTCGTGACCGCTGGCCACCTCTTCCGGACGCAACTTGGCCCGACCACGAATTACATGTTCGAGCTTGCCAAGCCACTTGAGATGGGCGTTCTTGACCGCCTGCACATCGAACGCCGGTGAACTGTAGGAGAACCCCTCCTCCCACTGCTTGAGCGCTTCGCTGATCTCGTGAACCACAGTGGTCAACATGGCGGCGTGATGGATCGAACCGTTGAGATACTCCTGCAAATCCAAAGCCTGCAATACCTGTTTCTGCACGTCGATGGAGGCGATGTAAATCTCCTCGGACCCCATCTGCAAAGCCCCGGTGCGCTCCTGGGCCATGGAACTTTCGTGGGCGACATTGGCCGCGCCCACCGCCACGTTGGAAGCGGCGCGGGCGATCTCCGTGGTGCCGGCGGCCGCCTCGACAGCGGCGCGCGCCACCTCCTGAGAGGCCATGGCCAGCTCCGAAGCGTTGCGGGTCACCTCGTCGGCGGCCTGGGTGACGCTGCGCATCGACTGGGCGATGTTGCCCACCGCCCGCGCCTGATCGTCCACAGAACGGGTGATCTCCAGATTGGTTTCGGTGATCTGCTCGATCAACAAGGTGACATCCCGGGTGACGCCAGCGGCTTCTCGGGTCTTGTTCTGGATCTCGCGGGTCTTTTCGTGGATCATCCGGGTGGCGTCGGCGGTCTGACGGGCCAGATCCTTGACCTCGTTGGCCACCACCGCAAACCCCTTGCCCGCCTCCCCGGCCCCCGCCGCCTCGATGGAAGCGTTCAAGGCCAACATGTTGGTCTGATCGGCGATGGTCTTGATCATGCCCACCACCTTGCCGATCTCCCCGGCGGCCACGGCCAACTTGTCCATCACGCCGAGACTGGCGCGGGCATTCTGGTTGGCTTTTTCCGAACGTTGATCCGCCAGTTGACACCGCTCCCGCACCGCTCCCAAAGAAGAAGTCAGTTGGGTCATGGAGGCCGATACCGTGCTGACCGCCTGATTGACCTGCCCGAGACTGGTGTTGACGTTTTCGATGTTGGCGGTCATCTGTTCGGCGGCGGAAGCCATGGTGGTCACATTGACGCTCGCCTGTTCGGATGCGGCGGCAATCGAGGAGACGTTGTTGGACAACTCATGCGCCACTTCGTTGACGGAGTTGATGTTATCCTTGACCTCGTCTATCTTGACCTTCAATCCCTGGGTCTCCCGATCCAGGCTGTCGTTGAGCTGCAACACCTGCCTGGACAATGCCACGGTCCCCTGGGAATCGGCGGCCAGCAGTTCCCGCAAGGGAATCAATTCGTGGACCACCGCCAGCACGCTTTCCGCCTGCAACCGCTGCTGACGCAACGAATGGGTGATCTGCTCGGTGACCAGATTGAACTTCTGACCGATGAACTCCAACTCCGGGATGTACCCCTCCATGAAATGGACCTCCAGGTTGCCCTGGGCGTACTCTTCGAGTCGATTGGAAAAATCGCCGATCTGATGGGTCAACGACCAGTTGCGCCAGACCAGAAACATCAATCCCGTCAACACCAAGGCCAGATTGCTCCCCACCAGCAACCGGACCGCTCCGGTCACCCGGTCCTGGTTGAGACGCGACAGGGCGGTCATGCGCTGGACGGCCTTGTCCATGCTGGTCAACAAGATCGCGTTCTCCTCGATGACCTGTTTCTTGATGGTTTCCAGATCTCCCGGTCCGGCCAGACCGGAACGCATGTTGCGTTGAAACGACTCCCAGCGATCCGCCACGGCCTGAAGATCCGCCAGCACTTCCGAAGAAGGCGTCAACATGGCCTCGAAGGTGGTCTGCTCGCGGTTGAGGGTCGAAGGGGCGTTGCCGCCGTTCATCAGGGCCTTCAAGGTGAGATCGAAGATTTCCAGGCTCTCTTCGGACTGCTTCTTGATCCCCCGGTCGCCGGTGACCAGATAGATGAAGAACTCCTTGGTGGCCTTCTGGATCAACATCCGTTGCCGACCTGCCAGATTGATCGTGGCGGCGTCTTCGCTCTTGAGGCGGGAGGCGTAATAAAGATTGCCCGCCGCCAGCAGCGCCAGAACCACCAAAAGGGCGCCAACAGTCTGCAACGACGCCTTGATGCCGATTTTTTGATCCCAGGCGTGGATGTTGATTTTTGACGTCATGAGGATTTCCTGGTAAATAAGAGAGACGGTTCGCTCTTGATGGATCCCATTCGCGAGCCAAAAACGCGCGTGTCCGAAACCGGACACGAAAATCCTTGCACACACGCATTATAGAATAGATGAACGGCGCGTCAAATGGAATGCCGACACACGCCTCGCGCAGAAAACGTCTCAGGGTCGATCCAGGAGTCCTGGACCCTTTGTCACGACTGCCATGGCGCCTTTCGTCTGCCCGAACTGCCGCCGGGAGGCGTGGCCCGGTGTCCCCGTTGCGGGGCGGAACTGGCGCGACGCGGCAACGCCTCTCCGGACGCACCCCTGGCCCTGGCCCTCACCGGATTGATTCTGTACATCATGGCCAATGCCCAACCGCTGCTGATTCTTCGACTCGGCGGCAGACAGTTGGGCAACACCCTGCTGGACGGGGTTGTGGCCATGACACGAGAAGGCATGTGGGATCTGGCCCTGCTGGTTTTTTTGACCAGCATGCTCTTTCCGGTCTTGATGCTCCTGGGACTGATCCACATCCTGCTGCCCCTGAAATTCGGACACAAACCCCGCCAGGGGGTCCGGGTCTTCCGGATGGTGCTGGCCGTCACCCCCTGGTCCATGGTGGGCATCTATACCCTGGGACTGTTCGTGGCCTACGTCAAGTTGACCTCCATGGCCAGCGTGCTGCCCGGCATGGCCCTCTTCGCCTTCTTCGGACTGCTGCTGATTTCGTCTGCGGCCCGGGCCACCTTGAATCCGGCTCGGATCTGGGAACAGCTCTCCCCGGCGACCCCGCCGCCTCCTTCCGCCGACAGGCTCCAGCGGGATCGCATCCTGTGTCACGCCTGCGGCCTGCCGGCGCTCCCGCCCCGTGGAAACCCGGACGCTGAACGCCATTGTCTGCGCTGTCACGCCCGGTTGCACGCCCGCAAAACCGCCAGCCTGACCCGCACCTGGGCGTTGCTGTGGACCGCCACCCTTTTGTACATTCCGGCCAACCTCTATCCGGTGATGACCGTGATCAAAATGGGACGCGGCCAGCCGGATACCATCCTGAGCGGCGTCAAGCATCTGATCGAAAGCGGCATGTGGCCGTTGGCCCTGCTGGTCTTCGTGGCCAGCATCGTGGTGCCGGTGATGAAAATCGTCATCTTGATGTTTCTGCTGATCTCGGTCAAACGCGGCTCGATCCACCGCTGCCGGGATCGCACGCTTTTGTATCGGGTGCTGGAGACCTTCGGCCACTGGTCCATGGTGGATATCTTTCTGGTATCGATTCTCACCGCCTTGGTGGATTTCGGCTCTCTCGCCCTGATCAAGCCGGGAATCGGAGCCTCTTTTTTCGCGGCCGTGGTGGTCCTGACCCTGTTCGCGGCACGCGCTTTCGATCCCAGACTGATCTGGGATCCTTTGAACGAGACTAAAGCATGAACGATGACTCTCCGCTCCAATCTCCGCTCCAATCCCCACCGCTGGCGACGGAACCTCCCAAAGAGTCCCCCTGCCCCCTGCCCGAGGCCACGGTGGAAACCAAAGGATCCGGTGGCATGCAACTGGTGTGGCTCATTCCACTGGTGGCGCTGCTGATCGGAGCCTGGCTGGTTTTCAAAACCTGGTCTGAAGCCGGGCCGGAAATCGTCCTGACCTTCAAAAGCGCCGAAGGCATCGAGGCGGGCAAAACCCGCATCAAGCACAAGGAGGTGGAGGTGGGACTGGTGGAAACCGTCACCTTGAGCGCGGATTTCACCCATGTGCGGGTTCACGCGGCGCTGGTCAAGGGGACCGAACCCTTTCTCACCAGCGGCGCCAAGTTCTGGGTGGTGCGTCCCCGTTTGAGTCTGCGGGGCATTTCCGGACTGGGCACGCTGGTTTCCGGCGCCCATATCGAGATGGAACCGGGTCAAGGCTCTCCGCAACGGGATTTCAACGGTCTGGAGACCCCGCCGCCGGTACGGGTGGGAGCGCCAGGCAGTCGTTTTCTGCTGGAGGCCTCCTCTCTGGGTTCCCTGGACGTGGGCGCTCCGGTCTACTACCGGGACATCCCGGTGGGCGAGGTGCTGGGATATGAACTCAACAAGGATAAAAAAGGGGTCACCCTGCCCATCTTCGTGCAGGAACCCTACAACGCCCTGATCCGTGATACCACCCGTTTCTGGGAGACCAGCGGTGTCGATCTGGTGGTGGATGCGGGTGGTTTCCGTCTGCGTTCCAGTTCGGTGAGCCGTCTGCTGATGGGAGGCATCACCTTCAACACCCCGGATACCCTGGATTCCGGCCAATTCGCTCCGGAAAACAGCCGTTTCACCCTCTTCAAGAGCGAAACCGCCGTCGCCGAAGGCTCCTACACGCAGAAATTGCTGTTCGTCTTGTATTTCAAGGGATCGGTACGCGGTTTGAGCATCGGCGCGCCGGTGGAGTTCCGGGGCATTCAGGTGGGCAAGGTCACGGACATTCGCCTGGAGTACGACTTCCAGGAGACCACCTTCCGCATTCCGGTTCTGGTCCAGATCGAGCCGGAACGGGTGATCGAAATCTCTTCCAGCGGCATCAAGACCCTGCGGGGGGACTCTCCCCACGAGTTTTTGCAAACCCTGGTGAAACGCGGATTGCGGGCGCAGCTCAAGACCGGCAGTTATCTCACCGGGCAGTTGTTCGTGGAGTTGGATCTGCACCAGAACGCGCCGCTCACCCTGGTGGGGGGAACCCAGACCGTGCATCCGGAGTTGCCGACCATTCCCACCAGTCTGGATGAGATCACCGCCTCGGTGACCCGTTTTCTGGACAAGATCCAGTCCCTGCCTTTGGAGGGGATCGGCAAGGAGTTGCATGAAACCCTGAAAGGGACCAACCGGGCCGCCAACGCCCCGGAAACCCTGGAGACGATCCGGGCCGCCCATGGAGCCTTGACCGAAGCCCGCAATCTTTTGAAGAATCTCAATCTGCAAGTCGAACCCATGGCCACGGGGGTCAAGGGGGTGAGTGGCGCGGCCACGGCCACCTTGAAGCAGCTTGAAGAGACCCTGGTCAAGGTGGATGGTCTGATCGGTCCCAAGGCGCCGTTGCATTATGGCATGGTGGAGGCGGTGCGCGAGCTGGCCGCCGCCGCCCGCTCGGTGCGCAGTCTGATCGATCTGCTCGAACGCAAACCCGAATCCCTGCTCTTTGGCAAGGAAAAGGAGGGAGTCCGCTGATGTTGACCTTTTGGAGAGTTCAGTTTCCATCGACGGTGTTGGTTTTGGCCACACTGCTGAACGCGGGGTGTGGCGGACCGGTTTCGCCCCCGACCCGTTTTTTCCTGCTCACCTCGCTGCCCGCCCAGGAGGAAAGGGTCAAACCGGGCGTCAACCGGCAGCAGGGGTTGGTGGTGGAGTTGGAACCGGTGGAGATTCCCCAGTATCTCAACCGTCCGGAGATGGTCACCCGCGCCGGGGGCAATCGTTTGCGGCTGGAGCGCTTGAATCAGTGGGCCGGGGATTTCAAGGAGGACATCGGGCGGGTCACCCTGGAAAATCTTTCCCGCATGCTGGATTCGGATCGGGTGGTGATTCTGCCCAACCGGGCCGAAAGCGCGCTGGATTTTCGTCTGGCCACCACCATCAACCGTTTCGAGCCGGATGAAAACGGTCAGGTAGCGTTGGACGCCCGTTGGACTCTGTTCGACGGCAAGGGCGGGGTGTTGCTCACCCGTCACACCCGCGTCAGCGCGCGCGCCGACAAGCCCGACGATCACGAATCGTTGGTGGGGGCTATGAGCAGGACTTTAGGCATGCTCAACCGGGAGATGGGCGAGGCGATTCTGGCTCAATCCGGCAAGGGCAAAGCAAAATAAACCCAGACCTTCCAATCAACGATCCGGTTCAGGATCAAACCATGGCGCGGGTCATGCTGTCGGGTTCCACGACCCGCAGCAGCCCTATTCCTTCGAGTTTCCGGGCCAGTTCGGACAACTCCCAGACCGGTTTTTGCGTGATTCCGGCGATGGCGAGCAGGTCGTTGGTGCCATCCGCGTAGGCGAGCAGATTCCGCAATGTCGCCATGGAAAACGCGCCGCGCTTGATGTTCAAGGTGGGATACAAGCCGTATCGGCCCAATTGGGGTTCTCCGAGGCAGGTGGCGCGATAGATCCGGTTCATCTCCGCCACTTCGATGCAGCGTCGCACGTACCCGAATCCCCCGGCCAGTCCTTTGGGGGTGACCAGATCGAGATTGTCCAAAGAGGTGTGGTATTCCGGATAGGTGCCGTATTTGCTGCGGCCCACGGAGACCACGGGCAGATCCACGCCGGGGCTGCAATATTGTCGCTCGTCGCTGCCCCGCTCCAGAAACGAGTAGACCTGATGCCTTCCTTCCAGATGGGGCAGCACCTGGTTGACGATCCGATCCGCGAGCGTATTGGCATAGGGGGTGGACACGCAGGAATACAGGCGTTCGTCCCCGAGGCAGGAGAGATTGAAACCGGCGATCACCCGTTCTTTGAGTGTATCCAGATGTTGACTCAGATAGGCGAGGGAACCGATCGTCTCGGGAATGAAAAGCAACCGATACGAATAACGGCGCGGTTCCGACATCAGCCAGCGTCCGATCCAGGTCAGGATCACCGGACCGGACAGTTCGTTGTTGGCCATGGAAGGATGACAAATATCGGTCGAGAGCAGAATTTCCTGTTGCGACTCTCCCGGCAGCAGGCATTCGCCATAGGTCAGGTATCCATCGGACAGATCGCTGTCGATCACCACCCGATACTGTCCGGGTTGCAGTTTGAGCCTTTCCCGATGCGCCAGGCAAAAGCCCCATCGTTCCGCATAGTAGGAGGTCACATACGGAATGGCCTCGGGTTGCTCTTCGAGGCTGTACAGGTGATCCTGCAACGCTTCCAGCGAAAACCAACCATCCACCGGAACGGAATATCCGACCACATGCAGATTGTTCTGTCGGAAATCCACGATCCGCCGTCCATCGGCGTTGGCGATGAAGGCGTCGCGGATGTTCCACTCCCTGGGGATGGTCCAGTCGAACACTTTGGTTCCGGTCGGCAGTTCGGTCTGCCGGAGCGGAATGTGATCCGCGATGATGCCAAGGGTCTCGCGGACGCCCTGACCGGTAAGGCTGCGACAGATTGGAAATAATTTTTGCAACAGGTCGTACATGGAAGCCTCTTCCGGCGTTCATGAACCTTGGAGATACCGGTTTATCCTCCCGCCTTGACGGCCTCCACGACAAACGCGGAGCACAGAAAATAGCCACGCCAGTTGGATGATTCGTGTTCCAGGGCCATGGCTTCTTCGCGGAACAGGCCCGGATTGTCGGCTGCCAGATAGGGCATGGCCGGGTGATAATGGTACCAGCGCAACTGGATATCGACGAAGCCATGGCGTTTGAACTGTTCCACCACCTCGAAGGGGTTGTGGAACCTGGAGAGAATCTGATCGTATCCAGGGGCGTTTGAGCCTTCGACCTGTGTCCGCAGCGGTGGCATATCCATGCGCAGGCGGGATTCGAGTTCCTGGGCGACTTTTTGTTTGAGTTCTCCGGAGACTCCCGCGAGCAGATCGTTCAAGATGAACTCGTGGGTCAGTCGGTTGAGGGTGAACAGGGAAAACAGTTTGTTGCGGAATTCGACAAACACGCTTCCGCCTGGACGAATCATGGTGGCCATGTTTTCCAGCACGTTGTCATCATTGGCGACGTGGGGCATCACGCCCATGGCCATGAGTCCATCGAACAGTCCTTCCCGCAGGAAGTGGGCATAGGTCACCGGATCCTGAATATCGCCATAGCCGATGTGATCCGGATTCAGGTGATTTTCCCGCATGCGTTCCTTGGATTGGGCGACCATCTGCTCGGAGATGTCGAAGCCCCACACTTCCATTCCCGCCTTTGCCAGGGTTGCCAGGGGTGTTCCTTCCCCGACGCCGACTTCGATCACCCGTTTGAGTCCCTTGTTGATAAAAGCATTCAATAATAACTGTAAACGAAAATAATTGGCTGGATAACGCGCCTGGGGATCATGCAGAAAATCACGATTATACCTTGCCTGATACGCGGATGCGGTGGCATCATAATGCTGAGTAACCAATTGTGTTGGCTGCATCTTTTTTCCTTTGGATCCGATTGCCCAACACCTGTGCCATAAATCGCCTTTTCGGTTTCCGATTCGGGGATGGTAAGGCTTTATTATAATATTTGCAACCCGAGTCTTTTTTGTTCATTCCTTCACTTTCGAGGTTCCTTGCACCATGATGTTCATCGCGGAAATCGGCATGAATCACAACGGTCACTTCGCGTTGGCCGGAGAGTTGATCCGTCAGGCGCAAATGGCGGGGGCGGATGTGGTCAAGATGCAGTTGGGCTGGCGGGACGGCGAGGGGGAGATCAACCGTTTGACTCCGGAGATCATCGCCCAGTTGTATCGCATTGCCGACCATTATGGCATCGAGTTGTTGTTTTCGGTCATCCGGCCGGACGCCTGGGAGACCTTGAAGCCGTTTCATCCCCGGCGGATCAAGATCGCCTCCCGCACGGTCAACGATCATCCAGAGTTGGTGCGCGAGGTGATTGCCACGGGTCTGCCGGTGATCATCTCGTTGGGCATGTGGCAAGGGGAGGGATTGCCTTTCGGGCAGCCGGCCAATGTGGAGTATTTATGGTGTCGTTCCAGTTATCCGGCTTACGCCTGGGATCTGACCGCGTTGCCCAAGTCTTTTGTCGGGACTCCTTATGCGGGTTACAGTGATCACTCTTTGGGGATTGAGGTTCCCTTGATCGCCATTGCGCGGGGGGCGCGCATCATCGAGAAGCATTTCACGTTGGACAAGTCCGACACCACCATTCGGGATCATGTGTTGAGCGCCACTCCGGAGGAGTTTGCGCGGATGGTGGTTTTGGGACGCGGCATGCGGCGCGCGATCCAGGCCGGCGTATAATCAC
>JADGBT010000054.1 GCA_015231375.1 Magnetococcales bacterium
CAGATGCAGCTGCTTCCGATCCGGCTCCCGGAAAAATCCCGCCATCGCTTCCTCCTGATCCCGCGTGATCGATGACGGCCATTCTACCAGATTTCAGGCTCTTGCACCCCATTCTGCGACAGGCTCCTATGTGCGCGCCTTGACCGCCGGACGCACCGAGGAGGTGTTTTATGTGTTGTGTCTGGATCAGCGCGCCCGTTTGTTGTTTCCGGCGTTGTTGAGCCGGGGCACGGTCAACGAGGCCCATGTCCATCCCCGGCAGGTGGTGGAGGTGGCGTTGCGTCACAAGGCGGTGGAGGTGATCCTGGCCCACAATCACCCTTCGGGGAACGCCACCCCTTCGGCGGCGGATCGTCATCTGACCAGGATTCTGCTCAACGCCCTGACTCCCATCGGCGTGCGGCTGGTGGATCACCTGATCACCGCCGGGGATCGTTGCCTGAGCATGGCCAGAGAAGGGATTCTGGGACTTTAGGGGGATGGAGGCCTGTGGTTTTTTTGGTTGCAACCCGGGTGAATTGCACGGATCATGGGTGTGTGCGTCACCGGATTGCGTGATGGCAGGCGTGGAAGACTCACACAAGGGAGAAGGGCATGGCGGACGATCAGAACGGGGTGTGGGTGGTGCCGCAGGATGTGGAACGCCTGCTCGCGGAAGGCAAGAATCTCAACAGTCGCGACTCCGAAGGGTGGACCCCGCTGCATCGGGTCATCCAGGAGGGGGATGTCGCCCTGGCCGAGCGACTGCTGGAGGCCGGAGTCGAGGTCAACGTGATCGATCCCCAACGCTGGAGTCCGTTGCATTGGGTGGCGGTGCGGGGGTTCGCCTCGCTGGCCCGGCGTCTGCTCGCCCTGGGCGCCGACCCCAACGCCCGCGACCGGGACAAGGAGAGTCCGTTGCATTGGGCCGCCTCCTGGGGTCATCAGGAGACGGTGCGGGTTTTGCTCGACGGCGGCGCCGAGATCGACGCCCGGGATCGTCATGGAGAGACCCCGTTGTTCCAGGCGGCCCAGGAGGGGGATGTGGAGATGGTGGAACTGTTGATCGCCCGGGGGGCGGCGATCGATCCCCGCAACGTGGACGGGGGACCGCCCCTGCATTGCGCGGTGTTTTACGGTCAGCCGGCCGTGGCCGAATGTCTGCTGGCCCACGGGGCCGAGATCGACGCCCGCAACAAGTTCGGCAAGACCGCGCTGCATTTCGCCGCCATCCGGGGCCGGGTCGAGGAGGCGGAACTGCTCCTGGCCCAAGGTGCGGAGATCAACGCCAAGGATCTCACCGGTCGCACCCCGCTCATGGCGGCGCGGGAGAATGGTCGGGACGACATGGAAGTGCTGTTGCAAAAGCAGGGGGGGATTTAGTTTTCCGGTTTTTTCCGTTTGCGGGCCGTGCGATGTGAGGTTTCGGTGCCGTGCGATGTGAGGGTGGGGGATCAAAAGGATTGGCGGTTGGGACAGGCGGGATTCAGGCAGTCGGCGTACAGGGAGAGGGCGTGATCCTGTACCGCGAATCCGCGTTCCCGGGCGATTTCGGCTTGACGGTTTTCGATCAGGGGATCCACGAACTCCTCCACCCGACCGCATTGCAAACAGACCAGATGATCGTGATGCGCGCCCTGGTTCAGCTCGAAGATGGCCTTGCCGGACTCGAAGTGGCTGCGGGAGAGCAGACCGGCGTGTTCAAACTGGGTCAACACCCGGTAGATGGTGGCCAGACCAATTTCTTCCCCGTCGGCGAGCAGACGTTTGTAGACATCTTCGGCGCTCATGTGTTGGCAGGTGTCGGACACGAAGAGGCGCAAGACCTTCATTCTGGGTGCGGTGGCCTTGAGGCCGACGTTTTTGAGATCCTGGTTCATGTCCATGGTCCCTCCACAGGCTTAGTGCTTTGTCTTTTGTCAGGAATTTTCCCACCCGCGCGTCAAAAACGCAACCGGCATTCTATCGGTTCGGGCAAATGCTTGAACTCCCGCCTCGACCGCACCATAATCGGGGCCGAATCAGGGAAAAAGGGCGCTTTTGCGAACACTTTATCCGTTATGCGTGAGGAGATCTTTCATGATTCATGCCATCGTGGCGCTGTTGGTCGTCTGGTGCAGCCTGTTGACCCCGGCCACGGCCCGCGCCGATCTGATGCTGCTGGTGCATGGGTATCTGGGCAGCGCGGCCTCCTGGGAACAGGGGGGCGTGGTCCCGGCTTTGACCACTCATG
This sequence comes from Magnetococcales bacterium, assembly GCA_015231375.1. Taxonomy (GTDB): domain Bacteria; phylum Pseudomonadota; class Magnetococcia; order Magnetococcales; family Magnetaquicoccaceae; genus Magnetaquiglobus. The sequence goes on from JADGBT010000054.1 coordinate 2,213, forward strand.
GTTGGGAACGGGCCGGCATTCTTCGGGCCGGTCCCGGAGGGGTGCAGGAGCTTCCGGCGCCGGGCCGGACGGCGAAAAATCGCATCTATCTGGCGGAACTCCCCTCCATCGCCCCGGTGAGCGTGCAGGCGGATCATCTGGTTCCCGTGTTGCGGCTGCTGGCCGCGCGTCATCCCGGAGAGCGGCTCGTGCTGGTGGGGCATTCGGTGGGCGGAGTGGTGTTGCGGCTGGCCTTGGTGCGCGGTGATGTCGTCAATCCCTCTGTACTGATCACCATCGCCTCTCCCCATCTGGGCACGCCCCTGGCCGAGCAGGCTTTGGACGCCACCAACGACTGGGGGCCGGTGGAGACGATCAAGGATTTCTTCGGCGGCGGGGGGTATCAGACCCTCAAGGTCTCCCGGGGGCTGTATCTCGACATCGTGCGCCAGCATCCCGGTTCGCTGTTGTTCTGGCTCAACCATCAGCCTCATCCGGATATCCGTTATCTCTCGGTGGTCCGGGGCGGACCCATGATGATGGGGGATATCCTGGTGCCGGGGATCAGCCAGGATCTGAACAACGTGCCGGCCCTGCGCGGACGCCGGGTCGCTTCCCGGCTCGCCGGTCAGGGGCATGAACTGGTCTGGCCCGACGGCCATCTGTTGGTCGAACTTCTCAAGGAATCGAAGCCGTGAGCGCTCATGCCCTTTGGCAGCACCAGCACCGTTTCGGGCTGGATGAAAAACAAGAGGCCGAACATCGGACCCACTGGGTGATCGGGTTGACCCTGGTCACCATGATCGTGGAGTTGATCGCCGGTTATCTCACCGGTTCCATGGCCTTGACCGCCGACGGTTGGCACATGGGCACCCATGCCGCCGCCCTGGGACTGGCCGCCTTTGCCTACGCCTTTGCCCGGCGTCACGCCGACAATCCCCGTTTCACCTTCGGTTCCGGCAAGACCGGACCTTTGGGAGGCTTCGCCAGCGCCGTGGCTCTGGCGATCATCGCGTTGCTGATGGCGGTGGAATCCGTGCAGCGTCTGCTCTCTCCGGTGAGTGTGGAGTTCTCCACGGCGTTGCTGGTGGCGGTTTCCGGTCTGGTGGTCAATCTGGCGAGTGCCTGGCTGCTGGGTGGCGCTCATGATCATGGGCATCATCACGGCCATGGACACCATGACGATCATGACGATCATGATCACGCCCATCCGGCCCACGATGACCATGATGATCACGCCTCTCACGATCACGCCCATCCGGCCCACGATGATCACGCCTCTCACGATCACGCCCATCCGGCCCACGATGACCACGATGATCACGCCTCTCACGATCACCACGCCCCTGATGACCCGCCTGTCTTGCATCAGGACCACAATCTCAAGGGGGCCTATCTGCATGTGCTGGCCGACGCCCTCACGTCGGTGACGGCGATCGTGGCTTTGATCTGCGGCATGACCCTGGGGTGGGTGTGGATGGATCCGTTGATGGGGATCCTTGGTTCGGTGGTGATCGGCGTCTGGTCTTTTGGTCTGATCCGCGAGAGCGCCAAGACCCTGCTGGACGCCGAGGACAATGTTGCGTTGCAAGACAAGGTGCGTCGTCGTTTCCAGGAGCACGGGGAGTGTGAAATCGTCGATCTGCATCTGTGGCGGGTGGGGCCTGCCAGCCACGCCTGCATCGTGTCGCTGATCACCCACGATCCCCAGGACGCGGATGATTACAAATCCTGGTTGCGCGGGATCGGCGGTCTGGATCATCTCACGGTGGAAGTCAATCATTGTCGGGTCTGTCCATGAATCTTCTCGCCATCATTCCGGCCCGTTGCGGAACCCGGAACAATCCGGGCAAATATCTTCAGGATCTCGCCGGCAGACCGGTGATCGCCTGGTCGATCGAACACGCCTTGAGTTGTCCGGCGGTCACCCGGGTGGTGGTGGCCACAGACAGCGAGGAGATCGCCCAGGTGGCCCGCATGGCCGGGGGAGTGCCCATGCTGCTGGCCACCGCGCTGACCCGGGAGGGCACCCCTTTGGAATCGGCCCTGGCGCCCATTCTGGAGGAGTTGAGCCGCAAAGAAGGCTTTCATCCCGACGCGGTGATGATTCTCAATCCCAACACGCCGTTGCGTCTGCCTGGACGGGTCACGGCGGCCATCTGGCAGTTCGAGGCCGAGGGGGCCGACTCTTTGGTGAGCGTGTGCGCCACTCCGGCCCTGTTCTGGACCAATGCCCGCCATCCCCGTCCCGGTTACGATCTGCGCCACCGTTCCCATCCCCAGGATCTGGGGGAGGACGGACGGAGCTATCGGGAGAACGGTTCCATCTCCATCACCCGTGCCGCCTTGTTGCGAGACTCCCGCAGTCTGGTGGGGGGCAAGGTCAGCCTGTTTTTGATGGACGAGCGGGAAAGTCAGGAGATGGATGCCCTGATGCTCCCCCGTCTGGCCGGAGAGTGGAGCGGAGAGCGGGTGGGTGCCGAGACCGCCCGGGGCAATCCTTTGGAGTGGATGGACGCGGTGGTGTTCGATTTCGACGGGGTGTTGACCGACAACCGGGTGTTGGTGAGTCAGGATGGCACCGAGTCGGTCTATTGCAGCCGGGGGGATGGCATGGGGTTCGACATCCTGCGTGCTGCGGGCATTCCGGCTTTCATCATGTCCACGGAGACCAATCCGGTGGTCAGCGCCCGTGCCCGCAAGCTCCAATTGCCGGTCTTCCAGGCGGTCAAGGACAAGGGGGCCTCCCTGGAGGCGTTGTGCCGGGAGCAGGGTTTCAAGCCGGAGCGGATCGTTTTTGTCGGCAACGATGTCAACGATCTGCCGGCCATGCGCGTGGCAGGCTTTCCGGTGGCGGTGGCGGACGCGGTGCCGCTGGTGCGCAAGGCCGCCTGGCGGGTGCTCAAAACGCCGGGAGGGGCGGGAGTGGTGCGGGAGTTGATCGAAACCGTGCTGGGCATGCCCGACGCCATGCCTTGAAATGCGCGTAAGGGTGAAATGGGTGAAATGGGTGTAAAGGATTGAAAGATTAAAGGCGGAAAACCCTGGAAGATGAATCTCCCAGACCCTCTCTTTTTTTTTAATAGTTGAATGGTTGAATGCCGCCGCTGCGTTCCGACGTGCGCGTTTATCCCGGTCCGGTTTCAGACGATGGGGCGCCCACCTGGACCCTCTGGGATCCCCTGCGCCAGAAATTTTTCCAGTTGGGCTGGATGGAACACACCATCGTCTCCTGCTGGTCTGCCGGGGATGTCGCGGCCGTCACCCGGGCGGCCCGTCGATTGACGGCGGGAACGGTGACCCCCGCGCACGTCGAGACCGTATCCCGCTTCCTGATCGCCAACGAGTTGACCCAGGCCCGTGAACCCTCAGCCCTGCGCCGTCTGCAAGCCAAAGCCGCCGCCCGTCGCGAATCCCCCCTGGTCTGGTTGTTTCATCGATACCTCTATCTGAAAATTCCCCTGTGGCGCCCCGACCGCTGGCTGGAACGCCATTTGCCCCTGGCCCGCTGGTTCGCCAGCCGGTTTTTTCTCGGATTTCTGCTGATCGCCGGTGGCCTGGGCATCCATCTCAGCGTGCGCCAGTGGGACCGGTTCCTCCACGCCCTGCCGGATCACCCCACACCCGCCGCCGCGCTGATTCTGGTGGTGACGGTGTGGGTCTCCAAGGCGCTGCACGAACTGGCCCACGCCTTTGTGGCCCGCCACTACGGCTGCCGGGTTCCCGCCATGGGCGTGGCCTGGATCGTGCTTTGGCCGGTGCTGTACGCCGAAACCAGCGAAGTGTGGAAATTGACCTCCCGACCGGCCCGACTGTGGGTGGGCGCGGCGGGCGTGGGCGCGGAGCTGGCCCTGGCCCTGCTGGCGACCCTGGCCTGGCATTTCGTGGTGCCCGGCCCGCTTCAACAGGCCCTGGTGCTGCTGGCCTCGGTCACGTGGTTGACCACCCTGGCGGTCAACCTCAACCCCTGCATGCGCTTCGATGGCTATTATCTGCTCTCCGACGCCCTGGGCATTCCCAATCTGGCCGCGCGCGCCTTCGCCCTGGCCAGTTGGCAGTGGCGGGAATGGCTGTGCGCTCCGGGGGATCCGCCCCCGGAACCCTGGCCATGGCGCCGCCAGGTGGTGCTGCTGGTTTACGCCCATGTCACCTGGGCCTACCGGCTGGTGGTCTTTCTGGGGATTGCGCTGCTGGTCTATCATGCCTTTTTCAAACTGGCGGGGATCGTGTTGATGACGGCGGAAATCGGCTGGTTCCTGGTGCGGCCCGTGGTGGGTTTTTTTCGCGCCATTCCCCTGGCGCGGGCGCGGAAGGGACGGCTGGCCGTCACCGTGAGCGTGATGATCGGTGGACTGGGCGCGATGGCCTGTCCGTGGCAACAGAGCGTCGAACTGCCGGCCCTGCTGGTGGCCCGGGAACAGACCCGCCTGTTCGCCCCGGAACCGGGACGCATCCGGGAGGTGTTCGCGCATCCCGGGGACACCGTGACGCAAGGCGCGCCCCTGATGCTCCTGGACTCCCCGGAGCTTGACCAGGCCGCCGCCGCCGCCGACTCCCGATTGACCCTCTTGCAACTGGAAATCGCCCAGAGCGCGGCGCGTCCTGCCGTGTTGGCCATGCGCTATCCCCTGGAGGGACGACTGGTGGAAGCGCGCGCCGCCAAACGGGGAGCCGAGGCCCGACGGGCGCGGTTGCGGATCGTGGCGCCGTTCGCCGGTCGGGTCACCATGCTGGGAGAGGGGGTGGCGCCGGGCCGCTGGGTGGCCCGCAACACCCCGCTGGCGGAATTGATCGTGCCGGGTCAGCCGGTGGTCGAGGCGTGGGTGCCGGAACGGGAACTGTCGCGACTGATTCCGGACAGCCCGGGCCGCTTCCATCCGGCGCGGGGCGTGGCCGACCCGGTGGATGTCCGCCTCACCGCCGTGGACCGGGGCGCGGTCACGGTGCTGACCCGTCCGCATCTGGCCTCCACGCACGGGGGACCGATTCCGGTGCGGCCTGATCCCGCCGGGCGTCCGGTGCCCGACGACTCCTGGTACGCAGCCACGCTCACCCCGGTGTCCGACACCGCCTCCGTCGCGGTCTCCCCCGCCGCGTCCGCCGTCGCCTCCCTCACCAACCTGCCGGGAACCGTGCTCCTGTCGGTCCGTCCCGGATCCTTCCTGGAACCGCTCTGGCAGAGCGCGGTCGCGGTCTGGATCCGGGAAAGCGGTTTTTAGTCCCACCCCTTCCATCGGCACGATTTATGCTTTTTCAGCTTGCAGCGTGAGATCCTTTTCACGGTGAGTCAATGGTTTGACATCAAGGAGCGCGAGCATGGCCGATTTCGGTTTGTTGGGCAGCGATGGGGCTTTCAAGGCCAATCTGATGAATCTGAGGCATCGGCGTCAGGAGATCATCGCCTCCAACATCGCCAATGTCGATACCCCCGGCTACAAGGCGCGGCGTCTGGAGTTCGAAGACGTGCTGCGGGACTCCATGCCTCTGGGGGATGAACTCCCCATGGCGCGTACCGCCCGCCATCACCTGCCGGTCTCCATGCACATCCCGGTGGAAGGGGATCTTCAGGAGGTCGAAACCCCCATCCCCAAGGGTGACCAGAACAGCGTGGACCTGGAGCAGGAAATGGCCCGTCAAAGCGCCAATCAACTGCTGTACAACTACGCGGCCCAATCCATGAACAGTCAAATTTCCACGATGCGCATGGTCATCCAGGGTAACGCCCAGTGATCATGAGAGGCGGGGTCGGTGGTAAGCGTTCACTTCATCAAGGAGAGCCGTCATGGATGATTTCCTGACTTCGTTTCGCGTCACCTCTTCGGGATTGTCGGCACAAAGGTTGCGTCTGAACATCATTGCCGAAAATCTTGCCAATGCCCAGACCACCCGCACGGCGGAAGGGGGTCCGTATCGGCGCAAGGATCCGGTGTTTTCGTCCAAGCCGTTCGACGAGATGCTCAGTCGGGAACAGATGGCCGCCACCACGGGTGTGGCCGTGGAACAGATCAAGGTGGACGAGCGGCCACCCCGCATGCAGTACGACCCTTCCCATCCTGACGCCAACGCCGAAGGGTATGTGGCCATGCCCAATGTGGATCCGATGGCGGAGATGGTCAACATGATGGCCGCCAGTCGCGCCTATGAATCCAATGTGACGGTTCTCAACGCCTCCAAGGCCATGGCCCTGAAGGCGTTGGAGATCGGTCGATAATGAATTGAGGAGAAACGCACCATGTCGATCAATCCGGTTGGACCCTCTGCCTTGCCGCCGCTCAATCTCTCCACGCCCGCCGTGATGGGTGGGGAGGGGGCGGGTGGCTGGGAGGATTTCTCCGTGACCCTGGCCCGCCAGATCAAGGAGACCGACAAAACGACCAAGGAAGCCAAGGATCTGAGCGAAAGAGCGCTGCTCGGCAACGCTGGCGTGAGCATCCACGAAGCCCAGATCGCCGGTTCCAAGGCCGAACTGCACATGCGTCTGTTGATGCAGGTGCGCAACAAGGCTTTGGAAGTCTATCGGGAAATCATGAGTATGCCGGCGTAACCCGGAGCGTGGGGCCGGATGTGGCACGTTTTGCTGGAGCGTGGGGCCGGATGTGGCACGTTCTTGAAGTTGTCCTTTTTTCTTGAGTAAGGAAACCTGATCATGGCAGAGGCGACGAGCGCGATGGCTGCCCGCTCCGAGGCACCAGCGGAAACATTCACGCGGTTTTTGGAACGCCTTCCCCTGGGAGGACGCAACGGCCTGATGCTGGCCGTGGCCGCCACGATTCTGGCGTTGACCGCCATCATTTGGTTCGCCACCCGGCCCAGTTACAAGGTGCTGTATTCCGGTCTGCCGGAAGCCGAGGCGGGCAAGGTGGTCGCCCAGTTGACCCAGATGAACATTCCCTATCAGCTCGGCATGGGGGGAACCACCATCGAGGTGCCTTCCAACAAGCTGTACAACGTGCGTCTGGATCTGGCCAGCCAGGGGATTCCCAAACAGGGGACCGGCACCGGCTTCGAGATTTTCGACAAGACCAATCTGGTGGGCATGACCGACTTTCTGCAACGCATGAATTTCCAGCGCGGTTTGCAAGGGGAGTTGGCCCGCACCATCGAAAGTCTGGATGTGGTCAGCAAGGCGCGGGTGCATCTGGTGTTGCCCAAGCGGTCGTTGTTCGTTTCCGAAGAGAAAAAAGCCACCGCCTCGGTGGTGATGGAGCTGTCCAGTCCGTTGACCAGCAAACAGATCGAGGGGGTCACCCATCTGGTGGCTTCGGCGGTGGAGGGGCTGGAGGAGTCGGATGTCACGCTGCTGGACCACAAGGGCAACCTGATCGCCGGCGGACGCACCCCCACGGCGGATGGTCGCATGCCCGCCGAAGAGAGCCTCTCCTTGCAAAGACAGGTGGAAAAAACCCTGGAGGATCGCGCCCAGGCCATGCTGGATAAGGTGGTGGGCGTCAACACCAGCGGCGTGAGCCGCAGCATCGTGCGCATCACGGCGGATCTGGACCTCAAGCGGGTGGAGCGCAACGAAGAGAAGTTCGATCCCGAAGGCCAGGTGGCCCGCAGCGAACAGACCGTCAACGAAAGCAGCAAGGGCAGCTTCGGCGAATCCGGCGTGCCCGGCGTGCGTCCCAACGACGCCAACGATCGCACCAAATCCTCCGGCAGCGGCTCGGAGCAGGCCCGCAGCGTGGAGCGGGAGACCATCAATTACGAAATCAGCAAGACGGTCAACAAGATCGTCCTGCCTGTGGGGACCATTCAGCGCCTCTCCATCGCCGTGCTGGTGGATGGCCACTACGAGGCGGATCCCAACAACAAAGGCAAGGACATCTACAAAGAGCGCACCGCCGACGAGTTGGCGCAACTGCAAAAGATCATCGAGCAGGCGGTGGGTTTCCGCACGCAACGCGGCGATACCATTCAGGTGACCAGCGCGCCCTTCGAGCCGTTGACCGCCATGGCCGAACAGACCGTCAAGTTCTGGGAGCGTCCGGATTTCTATCTTCAGGCGGGTCTGGTGCTCGTGATCCTGCTGCTGCTCTTCCTGGTGCTCAAGCCCATGGTCAGCCGTCTGCTGCTGGGCGAAAAGGGTCCGGATTCCAGCGGAGTGCCGGCTGCGGTGGCGGAACTGGAAGCCCAGCTCATGGCCGAAGGGGTGGGAACCCTGCCCACCGAACAGCCCATGCGCATGCGTCTGCCGGATCGCAACATCAAGCTGACCCAGCAGATGATCACCGAACACGCCGACGAGGCACGGGAGATCTTGCGTTCCTGGCTGTTGCAGGATGATTGATCTCCGGCAACGATCCTGAGCACTGTCGGACCTCATGACTCTAACGCGCGGCAATCGATTGGCGATTTCAGGATAGAGGGTACTTCCATGGCGGAAACGGCTGAAAACGAAGGTTGGATCGAAGGTTCGGGGGACTCGGTACCCCGTCGCAAGATCAATTCCCGCACCCGGCTGTCCGGAAAAGAGAAGGCGGCGATTTTCATCCTCTCTTTGCCGGACGAGGATGTGAAGAAATTGCTGGATGGTCTGCCGGAGGAGGAGGTGCGGGAGTTGACCCGCAGCATCGCCCGCATCGGCAGCACGCCTCAGGATGTGGTGCGGGCCGTGCGTCAGGAGTTCCTGGACCGCTTCGAGCTGCAACAGTTCGACGTGCGTGGCGGCATGAACAAGGTCAAGGATATGATCACCAAGGCCTTGGGCAAGGAGAAGGCCCGTCAGTTCCTCAAGGAGCTGCAACAAGGCCCGAAGAATACCCCCTGGGAGATTCTCAACGCCATGGAGCCGACTCTGGTGGCCACCTTCCTGGCCAACGAGCATCCCCAGAGCATCGCGTTGATCCTCTCCCAGTTGCAGGTGGAACAGGCGTCGTTCGTGATCGACTTTCTGGTCAGCGACGTGCAGCAGGAGGTGATGCTGCGCATGGCCAAGCTGGGCAACCTGCCGCCGGGCGCTTTGGAGGATATCGAAGAGTCGCTGCTGACCGAACTGGAGGCCTTGGGCGCCACACGGGGCGGTTATGCCAAGGAGGGCGGTGGCGGTGTCAAGAAGGTGGCGGAACTGCTCAACATGATGAGCCGCGATCTTTCCGACAAGCTGCTGGCCTATCTCGACGAAGAGGACAACCCCCTGGCCGAGGAAGTGCGCAAGGAGATGTTCTTGTTCGAGGATCTGCTGCTCATGGACGACAAGAGCTTCCAGACCCTGCTGCGCGAGGTCAACAACGACGAGCTGCTGTCGGCCCTCAAGGGCGCGGACGACCGGCTCAAGGAGAAGTTCTTCCAGAACATGTCCGAACGGGCCGCCGAAATGCTGCGCGAGGATCTGGAGATGATGGGACCGGTGAAAGTCGCCGACGTGGAAGGGGCGCAGCAGGCCATTCTCAAGGCGGCGCGCCGTCTGGAGGCCGAAGGCGCCATTGTCATCATGGGCAAGGGCACCGACGACGTGGTGCTGTAGTCTTTCCACCAACGCATGACAAGGAAACGCGATCGTGTCCGAGACCATGGGTGAGATCATCAAGGCGGATGCCGCAGCCGGGGAGTTCCGCCGGGTGGGCATTCAGGAGTTGCTCGACGCTCCCCAGACCAGCAAGCGGGAACATTTCTTGCGTTTTCGTCCGGATGGTCGGCTGCCGGTGGTCACTCCGCCCAAAAAGGAGCCGGAAATCTCCCAAGAAGAGTTGCAGGCCCGACGCCTGGAGCAGATGGAGCGGGAGGTGTATCAGCGGGTCTTCGCCGCCGCCGAGTCCGCTGGTCTGAAGGCTGGCGAGGAGCGCATGGAACGGGAGATCCAGGCCATGCTGCCCCGGCTCGAAGGGGTGCTGGCCAACCTGGAACAACTGCATGCGCGTGTTCTGGCTTCTTCCGAGCGTTATCTGGTGGAGACCGCCCTGGTGCTGACCCGGGAGCTTCTGGCCGCCGAACTCTCCATCCATCCCGAGGTGCTGGCCGCCCGGGTCAAGCGCATTCTCTCCCGCGCCGCCGGACGCAAACAGATCGTCATCCGGGTGTCGCCGGGCAATGCCCAGGTGTTGTCCCGTCTGAAAGGGTTTGCCAATCTGCGCGTCGAAGCCGATGATCTGCTCTCTCCGGGCGCAGTCCATCTGGAAAGCGATTTCGGCGGCATGGAGGACAATCTGGAGCTTCAGCTCAAAGAGGTGGAGCTGTCCATGCGCGAGTATCTGCAAGAGCGTCTGGAAGCCATCGGTGTGGAGGACATCTCCGCCCTGGCCCACGACGCGGCCACTGTCGCGGCGGCGCGTCCGCCCCATCCCCTGGCGCCCGATCCGGGGAGCGAGCCCGTTCGGGTCGAACGCGTTGCGCGACAGCCGGCCTCTTCTCCTCCCCCCATCCCCGAAAAGGCGTGGGAGGCCGGGAGCGACGACTCCTGGCCCGAAGCCGATGACGGGTATGCGGGGGAGGAGATGGATCTCTCTCTGGATGGCCTGTCGGGAGAGGCGTCATGAATCTCTCGGTGGAACTGCCCTGGCGGGAGTATCAGGAGTCGGCCCTGCGTGGCGTGGGCATGCAGCGCACCGGCAAGGTCTCCCAGGTGCTGGGACTCCTGATCGAAGGATCTGGACCCTCGGCTTCCATCGGCGACATGTGCGAGGTCTTTCCGGATGACGGCTCTCCGGCCATCCGGGCCGAGGTGGTGGGATTTCGCAGCGATGCGTTGTTGCTGATGCCCCTCGGGGCCATCAAGGGGATCCATCCCGGCAGTCTGATCATCTCGCGTGGCCGCACCGAGATGGTGCCCGTGGGGGATGGTCTGTTGGGTCGGGTGCTGGGTCCAACCGGTGAGCCGATCGACAATGGACCGCCGTTGCATCTGTCCGAATTCACCGAACTGCACGCCGAACCGATCAACCCGTTGCAAAGACGGCGCATCACCGACACCCTGGATCTGGGGGTGCGGGTGATCAACGGTCTGTTGACCGTGGGACGGGGACAGCGCATCGGTATTTTCTCCGGTTCCGGCGTGGGTAAAAGCACCCTGCTGGGTATGATGGCCCGTTATACCGAAGCCGATGTCAATGTCATCGGGCTGATCGGCGAACGTGGACGCGAGGTGGTGGAATTTTTGGAAAAGGATCTGGGTCCAGAGGGCATGGCCCGTTCGGTGGTGGTGGTGGCCACCTCGGATCAGCCGCCTTTGTTGCGTCTGCGCGCCGCCCATCTGGCCACGGCCATCGCCGAATATTTCCGCGCCCGTCAGAAACATGTGTTGCTGTTGATGGACTCTTTGACCCGTTTCGCCATGGCGCAGCGCGAGGTGGGGCTGGCCCGGGGCGAGCCGCCCACCAGTCGCGGTTATCCCCCGTCCACGTTCATGTTGCTGCCGCGCATTCTGGAGCGGGCCGGTCGGGACAGCGGCGTGGGCAGCATCACCGGACTGTACACCGTCTTGATGGAGGGCGATGACCTGCAAGATCCCATCGTGGACGCGGTGCGTGGTATCTTGGATGGTCATATCGTGTTGTCCCGGGATCTGGCTTCGGCCAACCATTATCCGGCTGTGGACGTATTGGGATCCTTGTCCCGTTTGATGTCGGATCTGGCCGGGGAGACCCAGAAGGCCTGGGCTGGCCAGTTGCGGGAATCTTTGGCCGCTTACAGTCAGGCCGAGGACATGATCAACATCGGCGCTTACATTCAGGGATCCAACCCCCGGATCGATCTGGCGTTGAAGCTGATCAAACCCATTCGCGACTATCTGCGTCAGCCGGTCTCCCAGGGGTGTTCCATGGAAGACAGCGTGCGTCAGTTGGGTCGCATCTTCGCCAACATCGCCCAATCCGCCCGCGCGGCCTGACATTGATATCGCAGGGGTCCGGGGACCGGCACGGTCCCCGGCAGAGGTTTGGAGACGGAGTCTCCAAGATTTTGACTTTTTTTATTTTGACTGGCGCGCGCTTTTCACAAAAGCTTTTTTCGCGTAGCGAAAAAAGCGCAAGCGCGGCATAGAATGAAGAGTCCCAAGGGCTTCGCCCTTGGATTCCACCAGGGGCCAATGGCCCCTGGACCCCGTTGGTGAAACCCCGTTACAGCATGCCCAGCACCCCCGGCAGCCACAAGGAGAGGCCGGGCCAGTAGGTGACCAGAATCAGGAACGCCAGCATGGCCATCATCCAGGGCAGACAGGCGACGGTCACCTCGGTGAGTCCCATGCGGGTGATGCCGCTGGCGATGTAGAGGTTCAGGCCCACCGGCGGGGTCACCATGCCGATTTCCATGTTGACGGTGAGGATGATGCCGAAATGGATCGGATGGATGCCCAGGCTGGTGGCCACGGGAAACAGCAGGGGCGCCATGATGAGGATGATGGAGGACGGTTCCATGAAATCCCCGGCGAGCAGCAGCAGCGCGTTGACCGCCAGCAGGAACACGATGGGGCCGAAACCCAGTTCCAGCATCCAGGCGCTCATGGTTTGGGGGATGTTTTCGTAGGTGAGCAGAAACGAGAACAGAATCGCGTTGGTGATGATGTACAGCAGCATGGCGCTCAGGTTGGCCGACTCCAGGAGCACCCGGGGGGTATCGGAGAGTTTCAGATCCCGATGGACGAACACGGCCACGAAAAAGGCGTAGACCGCGCTCATGGCCGCCGCTTCGGTGGCGGTGAAGATGCCGGAGTAGATGCCTCCCATGACCACGAAGATCAGCGACAATCCCCATACGCTCTCGCGGAAGGCGGCCCAGCGCACGGCCCACGACGCCTTGGGCTGACGGGGATAGCCGAAGCGGCGCGCCCGTTCCCAGGTGACCGCTCCGAGCATCAGGGCCAGCACCACGCCGGGGACCACTCCGGCCATGAACAGCGCGCCCACCGAGGTGCTGGTGGAGACTGCGTACATCACCATGACGATGGAGGGGGGGACCAGGATGCCCAGGGCGCCGGAGGTGGCGATGACGCCGGTACCGAACTCCTTGGGAAAGCCGGCGCGCACCATGGCCGGGATCAGGATGGCACCGATGGCCACCACCGTGGCCGGGGAGGAGCCGGAGATGGCGGCGAACAGGGTGCAGGCGAGCACGCCCGCCAGTCCCAGACCGCCGTGCAGATGGCCCACCATGGCGCTGGCGAAGCGGATCATGCGTCGCGCCACCCCCCCATGGGTGAGGAAGTTTCCCGCCAGGATGAAAAAGGGGATCGCCATGATCTCGAAGCGTTCGATGCCGGTGAACAGCTTGAGGGCCACGGCCTCGATGGGCACGGTGGTCAGGCCGAACAGGTAGATCAGCACCGTCAGCCCCAGGGCGATGGAGATGGGCATGCCGGTGGCCAGCAGCACGGCCAGCAGGCCGAAGATGATCATCGTGGTCATGGGCTGTCGGTCCGTTCGGGCAGTCCGGCCACGTGAACGTGGTCCGCATGGGGCAGGGTATGGGTGAGTTGGAAGCGGCGGGCCACCTGGAGAAAACGGAAGCACATCAGGTAGGAGCCCAGGGGCATGCACAGATAGATCAGCCACATGGGCAGTTCCATGTCCGGGGAGGTTTGATCGGTTTGGCTCATGGCCCAGACGAAATGGGCCCCCAGGGTGCCGATGATGCCGGTGAAGAGCGCGCCACTCCACAATCCCAGCAGCACGATGCGATGATGCCAGGGTTCGGCCAGACGGTTGACCAGCACATCCACCCCCACATGCACCCCGGTGCGCACGCCATAGGCCGCGCCGAACTTGGCCATCCAGATGAACAGATAGATGCACAGCTCCTGGGCCCAACTGGTGCTGAACCCGGACAGAAAACCGTGCAGGGCGGGGATGCCCATGGCATACCGATGGACCACCGCCACGAAGATGATCAACGTGGCGGCGGCCATCAGCACCGTGATCAACCCTTCTTCCAGGTGATCCAGCAATCGGGAGATGGTCAAGGTTTGCGACCTGTTTGACGGGGTTCAGGTTTCAGGAGTGCCGAAAGTTTCGCAGGGGATGTGGCCGGTCAGGGTTTGCCGGCATCGAAACCGGTCTCCTTCTGGATGGACTGGATCAATTCCGCGCCGATGCGGGTGGCCATTTCTTGATGGACCTTGGCCAGGGTTTGTTTCCAGGCGGCGCGTTGGGCGTTGGTCAGGGTGAGGATCTGGGTTTTGCCCGACTGACGCACCGCTTCCAGGGCCTTGTCGTTTTCTTGTTTGGCGATCTGGTTGGCGTAGACCGTGGCGTCGGCCATGGCGCGGTCCAACTGGCTGCGGATCTCTGCTGGCAGGGCGTCCCAGAAGGGTTTGTTGACGATGACCGCGTAACCCAGATAACCATGATCGGTCAGGGTCATGAATTTCTGCACTTCATGCATTTTCTGGGTGTAGAAGTTGGAGACCGGATTTTCCGTGCCATCCACCACGCCGGTTTGCAACGCCTGATAGACTTCGGAGAAGGCCATCACCTGGGGATTGGCCCCGAGGGCGCGCATCTGGGCGTCCAGCACCTTGGAGGACTGGATGCGCATCTTGAGGCCATGCATGTCCGTGGGCTCCTTGATGGGCTTGTTGGCGCTTATCTGTTTGAAGCCGTTGTCCCAGTAGGCCAGTCCCAGAATGCCCTTGGCCGTGAGCTTGCCCAGCAGGGTCTGGCCGATGGGGCCATAGGTCACCTTGTGCAACTGTTCGTAGTTGTCGAACAGGAACGGCAGATCGAACACCTCGAACTCCTTCACCCCCAGAGGACCGAATTTGGCCAGGGAGGGGGCGAGCATTTGCACGGTTCCCATTTGCAGGGCTTCGAGTTCTTCTTTGTCCTTGAAGAGCTGGCTGTTGGGATAGATCTCCACCTTGACCCGGTTGCCGGTGTAGCTGGCGGCCAGATCGCGGAATTTTTCGGCGGCCTTGCCTTTGGGGGTGTCGATGGCCACCACATGGCTGAACTTGATTTGAATCTGGTCAGCCGCCTGGGCCGGAGCGCCAAACGCGACCCATGCCATGGTCAAAACACCGAGGCCAATCTGCCATGCGCGCATATTCGAGGTTCCTTTTATTTGGAAGGATATGTGGATGATGGGGCAAGATTTGAGATGCAGAATGCCGATAATCCATACGTCCGTCAAGGTTGATTTCCGGGTCAATCCCGCAGCTCCCGCCCGGTCAGCTTGAGAAATAGATCCTCCAGGCCCGCCGGGCGTGACAGGCAGACCAGATCCCGGCGTCCCCGCAGATGTTGCATCACCTCCGAGGCGTCCTGGGAGTGGCAGTAGAGCGTATCCCCGGACTGCTCCATTCGGCCCGGAAGATGGGCAAAGGCTTCCCGGTCCAAAGGCGGCACCAAAGGACGAATCTCCACCACTTCGGGTTCCAGGTGTTCCTGGATCAGGGCGTGGGGCTGGCCCATGGCCAGGATGCGGCCTGCGTCGATGATCATCAACCGGTCGCACAGCCGGGCGGCCTCCTCCATGTAATGGGTGGTGAGAAACAGGGTGGTTCCGTTGGCCTTCAGTGCCGCGAGGCGTTGCCAGATGAGGTGTCTGGCCTGGGGATCCAGGCCGGTGGTGGGTTCGTCTAAAATGAGCAGCTCCGGAGCCGCCACCAGGGCGCGGGCGATCACCAGACGGCGTTTCATCCCCCCGGATAGAATTCTCACCGGATGATGGCGCCGCTCCACAAGCTGGGCGAACTCCAGCAGCTCTTCCAGGCGGGTGCGGATCAGGGGATCCGACAGACCGAAGTAACGCCCATAGATCACGATGTTTTCGGCAACGCTCAGGTCGTCGTCCAGGTTGTCTTCCTGGGAGACCACCCCCAGACGCCGATGCACCTCGGGCGCGGCGGGATCGGTGAAGCGGTCGAACAACCGCAATTGTCCAGCATCTTTGGGGGTCAGTCCGGTGAGCATGCGCAAGGTGGTGGTTTTGCCCGCCCCGTTGGGTCCGAGCATGCCGAAACACTCCCCGGCGCGCACCTCGAAGTCGATTCCATCCACCACCACCCGGTCGTGATAGCGTTTCGTCACGCCGGTGGCCAAAATCAAGGGAGGCGACATATCGCGGTTTCATCCTTTGGCGTTTTGTGAAAAAATGGTCCTCAGTTTTCCGGTTTGTTCGGTTTTCCGGTTCGGCGACCCAGGAGGGAATCATAGGCCATGATGAACGGTTTGGGGAGGTCGGGCATGAGCCGATTGCTGACCGGGGCGCAAATGCGCGCCGCAGACCGTCGCACCATCGAGGAGCTGGGACTGCCCGGCGTGGTGCTGATGGAAAACGCCGGGGCGGCGGTCACCGCAGTCTTGATGGACCGCATGCCGGAGTGGCGCTCCCGCTTGGTGCTGGTGCTGGCCGGATGTGGCAACAATGGCGGGGATGGTTTCGTGGTGGCCCGCAGGGTGTTGCAGGCCGGGGGGCGGGTGGGGGTGGTGCTTTTGGGACAAAACGAGGCGTTGCGGGGCGATGCCCGGATCCATCAGCAGGTTTTCGTGAACGCCGGTGGTCTGGTGCGGGAGTTGACCACCCTGGAGGCGCTGCCCGGAGCGCTGGATGGCTGGCTCTCCCACTGCGGGGTGGTGGTGGACGCCATGTTCGGCACCGGTCTGACCCGTCCGGTGGACGGGGTGGCCGCCGGGGTGATCCAGAAGGTGGCGGCGAGCGGCAAATTGGTGCTGGCGGTGGATCTGCCTTCCGGGGTGTGCGGGGATACGGGGCGGATTCTCGGCTGCGCCCTGCCCGCCCGCTGGACCGTGACCTTCGCGGCGGAAAAACGTGGTCACCGGCTGTATCCCGGCGCCGGGCTGTGCGGCGAGCGGATTGTTGCGCCCATCGGCATTCCGGATGATTTTTTGGCCATTCCCGCACACCGGGTGGCCCTCAATGGCGTGGCGGATCTGGAGATTCCCCGGCGCGCGCCGCAGGCCCACAAGGGGGAGTGTGGCCGATTGCTGATCGTGGCCGGGGGGGTGGGCCTGGAAGGGGCCGCCATCCTGGTGGCCCAGGGGGCTGCCCGGGTGGGAGCGGGATTGATTACCGTGGCCACTCCGGCCAGGGTCCAGCCGGTGGTGACCGCCGGACTGGCGGAGGCCATGACCTTGCCGTTGCCGGATGGGGATTCCGTGAGCGGGGCGCTGGACGCTCTTTTTTCCAGCCGGTTTGTCCCGGATCTGGTGGCCATGGGTCCGGGATTGGGGGATACGCCTTGGACCGCCGGCGTGGTGGCCGGTGTGCTGGAGTGGCGGGATCTGCCGGTGGTGCTGGACGCCGACGCCTTGAACGGACTGGCCGGGCAGGGGGAGCGCATCGCCCGCTGGGCCGCGTCCCGCTCCTCTTCATTGATCTTGACGCCGCATCCGGGGGAGATGGCCCGCTTGTTGGGGGTGAGCGTGGCCGAGGTCCAGGGGGATCGGTTGGGAGTGGCGCGGCGGGCGGCCCGGGAGTGGGGGGTGTGGCTGGTTTTGAAGGGAGCGGATACGGTGATCGCGGCCCCGGACGGGCGGGCCTGGATCAACGCCACCGGCAATCCGGGTCTGGCCGCCGGGGGCAGCGGGGATCTGCTCACCGGCATGATCGCCGGATTCGTCTCCCAGGGTTGGCCGGTGGAAAGCGCGGTGCGGGCCGGGGTGTGGCTGCACGGGACCGCCGCCGATGCCAGTGCGGCGGAGTGCGGCATGGCGGGTCTGGTGGCCAGCGATCTGTTGCCCCAGGTGCGGCGGTTGCGGGATGGTTTGGGGTGAGTCCGATGGAAAAGCGGCGTTTTGGCAAGAGCGGGTTGCAGGTTTCGGTGTTGACGCTGGGAGCCATGCGTCTGTTGCACGGTTGGGACGCCCCTCACGATCATCTGCCGGACGACAGCCTGCAATCCACCCATGACATCGTTTCCGCCGCTTTGGCCGGGGGGATCAATCTGATCGAAACCGCGCGGGGTTATGGCAAAAGCGAGCGGTTGCTGGGGCGGGTGTTGTCCGGTCTCGGTCGGCTGCGGGACAACTGTCTGCTCATGACCAAGGCCCCCCCCGCGTCCACGGCACGCGAGATGCGTTTGTGGATCGACGACTCCTTGACCCGGTTGGGGGTCTCCCGATTGGATCTGTTCGCGTTGCATGGTTTGAATCAGGAGAGTCATTTTCAGGCGTTGCGGGGCAAGGGGAGCGTTTTGTCCGCGTTGCGTCAGGCCCAGGATGAAGGGGTGATCGGTCAGGTGGGTTTTTCCGGTCACGCGGCCTTGCCGTTGTTGTTGAAGATCATCGCGACCGGTTGGTTCGATTTCGTCAATCTGCATTATTATCGTTTCCGGGCGGCCAATCATCCGGCTGTGGCCTTGGCCAACGCCCTGGACATGGGGGTGTTGATCATTTCGCCCAACGATAAGGGAGGTCGTCTGTATGAGCCTTCCGAGCGGTTGCGGCATCTGACCGCTCCTTACGCTCCGGCCCAGTTCAATGAGCGTTGGTTGTTGGCCCAGACCGGCGTGCATACGTTGAGCATCGGTCTGAGCGAGCCGGGACATCTGGCATTGCATCTGGAGGGGTTGCGTCCCACCCCCATCTGGGGACAGGTGGAGCAGGAGATCGCCTGGCGTCTGGACGCGGTGGAGTCCCAATCGGTGTTGCGTGCGTGTGGCCGGGACTGTTTCGCCTGTCTGCCTTGTCCGCAGGCCATCGAGATCCCGGAAATTCTGCGCATGGATCATCTGGTGCGTTGTTTCGATATGGATCTGTTTGCCCGTTATCGTTACGGCATGATGCGACCCGGGGATCATTGGGTGCCGGGAGCCCGGTTGGAGGCGTGCGACCGGTGCGGGGAGTGTCTGCCCCGGTGTCCTCGCGCCTTGCCGATTCCGGCGTTGTTGTCTGCGGCGCGCACCCGCATGGAGCCGTCCCATCCTTAGAAAAAAAGTAACTATTCAGCACCCCCTTCACTGTGTGGATGAGTCGAGGAAGAGCTTGGAGATCAGGATCGCATGAAATCCGGCCATTTTCCCAGGAATAGGTCTTTGAGTGCCTGGGTTGCGGAAACGCCAT
>JADGBT010000055.1:0-13848 GCA_015231375.1 Magnetococcales bacterium
CATCTGAACCGGAACGAAACGCAGAAGTCGCGGATCAACCGGATGCTGGAAACCAACCCGGTGCCCGCCTTCTGGATCGGCAACGCGGTCCGGCAGATCGATCCGGCCTTTCTGCGGCGCTTTGACCTGATTCTGGAGGTCGGTGTGTCACCTCTCTCCGCATCAGCGAATCATGCGGCGCTACGTCGGCGATCTGCCGGTGGCGGAAGCCTGGCTGAACCGCGTGGCCGGACAGGAGGCGTTGGCCCCCGGTCACATCCGGGTTGCTGCCAAGGTAGCCACGGCGTTGGGGGCGCTCCCGGAGTTCCCGGTGACTGAGGTGCTGGAGCGAGTGATCGATCTCAACTTGCGGTTACTCGGCGGGCAGGTTCCTCGGTCGGGACGCGATGTCGTCCGTTACGATCTGGAGGCGCTCAACGTCGATTGCGATCTGGAAGCTCTGGTGACGGGGTTGCGCCGTCAGGGCCGAGCCACGCTGCTACTCCATGGTCCGCCCGGCAGCGGCAAGAGCGCCTTTGTCCATCACTTGTCGCAACGCCTGGAACGCCCGTTGCGCCTCAAGAAGGCGTCCGATCTGCTGGATCGCTACCTGGGCGGCACCGAAGAGCGCATCGCCGAGATGTTCCAGCAGGCCCGGCAGGAAGGGGCGCTTCTGTTCCTGGACGAGGCCGACAGCTTCCTGCAAGAGCGCTCGCGGGCCAACCAGAGTTGGGAAGTCACCCAGGTCAACGAGCTTTTGGTACAAATGGAGCAGTTCGAGGGGATTTTCCTCTGCGCCACCAACTTCCCTGAAGCACTGGACCGGGCCTCCCTGCGCCGTTTCGACCTCAAGATTTCTTTCAATAGTTTGCGGCCCGAACAGAGTCTGAAACTCTTCAACCAGGTGGCTGCTGATCTGGGCAGTGCCCCGGCGACCGATCACGCCGCACTGCGTCGGCAACTGGCTGCCCTCACCAACCTAACTCCCGGTGACTTCGCGACCGTGGTGCGCCGGTTCCGGGTACTGGTGAAAAAACCGACCCAGGCGTGGTTGCTGGCGGCCTTGCGCCAGGAGTGCGAGGCCAAACCGGACCGACCCCGCCCGATGGGCTTTGGGGTGTGAATACGATGACCCATGGGCCGAAACTGAAGTGAGGTGCGAGTGATGGATACCGATTCGATGACACCCCCTGATCACATCGCCCTGGTGGATGCGGTCAACCTGCACCTGACGCGCGCCCTGGCCATCGCCCACCTTTTGGAGTGCTGTTGCGGCAGCACCATCGGCCCCAAGATCGGCATGCTGGAGGTGGCGGCGGGAATGCTGGAGGAGGAACTGGTGGCCGTGCAGCACGCTCTGCCACGATTCTGGGGGTATTTCGCTCAAAATAGGAGCAGTGATTGAAAAGCGAGCACCGCGTTGGTGGAATGTGCAACCTGATGGCTCCAAAATCATGCGACGGCTGGCTTGCTCTTCATAATGCTGGTATCCTGAAGCATAATCAATATGATTCTATGCCGCAAACGCAGCCACCATCCGGTGCTTGACACAACAACGCCAAAGGCAAACTCATGGCCCTGAAAAAGTCTGCACTCTATTCATCTCTCTGGAAATCCTGCGACGAACTGCGTGGTGGCATGGATGCCAGTCAGTACAAGGATTACGTCCTCGTCCTTCTGTTCGTCAAATACGTCTCCGACAAATACGCGGGTGATCCCAATGCCCTGATCGACGTGCCTACTGGTGGCGGGTTTGCCGACATGGTGGCGGCCAAGGGCAGCAAGGAGATCGGCGACCGGATCAACAAGATCATCGGCAGACTGGCTGACGCCAACGACAGTCTCAAGGGTGCCATCAACGTTGCCGACTTCAACGACGATGAAAAACTCGGCAAGGGGCAGGCCAAGGTGGACCGGCTGACCAAGCTGGTGGCCATCTTCGAGGGGTTGGATTTCGGGCGCAACCGTGCCGAAGGTGACGACCTGCTGGGTGACGCCTACGAATACCTGATGCGCCACTTCGCCACCGAATCCGGCAAGAGCAAGGGGCAGTTCTACACCCCGGCGGAAGTCTCGCGGGTCATGGCCATGGTGATCGATCTGGGCAAGGCGACCCGCGCCGACCAGTCCATTTATGACCCCACCTGTGGTTCCGGTTCGCTGCTGCTCAAGGCCCATGACGAAGCCAAAAGCCGCACCGGGCTGGATCTGGCCCTGTACGGTCAGGAGATGGACAACGCCACCTCCGCATTGGCGCGCATGAACATGGTGCTGCACGATTGCCCCACGGCGGAAATCTGGCAGGACAACACCCTGGCCGCGCCCCATTTCAAGAACCCGGACGGCAGACTCAAGACCTTCGACTTCGTGGTGGCCAATCCCCCCTTTTCCACCAAGGCGTGGACCAGCGGCCTGGATGCGGCCAACGACCCGTATGGTCGCTTCGAGTATGGCATTCCACCCGCGAAGAATGGCGACTACGCCTTTTTGCTCCACATGCTCAAAAGCCTGAAGAGTACCGGTAAGGCGGCGATGATTCTGCCCCATGGGGTGCTGTTCCGGGGTGGCGCGGAAGGGGCCATTCGCACCCGCATTGTCCGCCAGGGGGTGATCAAGGGGATCATCGGCCTGCCCGCCAATCTGTTTTACGGCACCGGCATTCCCGCCTGCATCATCGTGCTGGACAAGGAAGGGGCTGCCGGGCGCAAGGGTCTGTTCATGATTGACGCCAGCAAGGGGTTCATCAAGGACGGCAACAAGAACCGCCTGCGCGCCCAGGACATCCACAAGATCGTGGACACCTTCACCCGACAGTTGGAACTATTAAAATACGCCCGCATGGTGCCTTTGGCCGAAATCGAAGCCAATGACTTCAATCTCAACCTGCCGCGCTACATAGACAGCACCGATGCCGAGGATTTGCAGGACATCGCCGCCCATCTCAAGGGTGGCATCCCCAACCGGGACATCGACGGCCTTGCCTCCTACTGGCAGGTGTTTCCGGGGGTGCGCCGCGCCCTCTTTGCCGATGCCGACCGGCCCGGTTACAGCCAACTTCGGATTGAGGCCGGACAGATCAAGTCCACCATCTTCGACCACCCGGAATTCACCGCCTTCAACCAGCAGGTGACGCATCTGTTTACCCGTTGGAAAACCGCCAACACCCCCCTGTTGCTGGGCATCCAACCGGGTGATCGGCCCAAGGCGTTGATCGAAGCCCTCTCGGAAAACCTGCTGGAAGCCTTCCGTGCCGCCCATGGGGTGGCGTCGTTGATCGACCCCTACAACGTCTATCAGCACCTGATGGACTACTGGACCGAGATCATGCAGGATGATGCCTGGATGATCGTCGCCGATGGGTGGCGGGCCATACAGGAGGGCAAACCCAACACTGATTTGATCCCGAATGTGCTGATCGTCGCCCGCTTTTTTCCCACCGAACAGACCGCCATTGAGACGCTGGAAGCCGACCGTGACGCCATCACCCGCCAGATGGAAGAAATGGAGGAAGAACACGGCGGTGAAGATGGCTTGCTGGCCGAGGCCAAAACCGACGCGGGCAAGCTGACCGCTAAAAGTGTCAAGGACCGCCAGAAGGTGATCCTGCGAGACCGTGAGGCCCTGGAGGAGCGCAAAATCCTGGAAGCCTATTTGGCCCTGATGGACCGGGAATCCGTCGCCACCCGCAAAGCGAAGGAGGCGCAAAGGGTGCTGGATGCCAAAGTGGCCGCCCAATATACCAAACTCACCGAGGCCGAGATCAAGACGCTGGTGGTGGAGGACAAATGGCTGGCCACCCTCGCCGCCAACGTGCAGAGCGAACTGGACCGGGTGAGTCAGGCCCTGACCGGGCGCGTCCGGCAACTGGCGGAACGCTACGCCACCCCGTTGCCGAAGCTGGCCGAAGAGGTGGAGACCCTTTCCGCCCGTGTTGATGAACACCTGAAAAAAATGGGGTTCGTATGGACGTGAGGCCGGGGTATAAGCAGACTGAGGTGGGGGTGATACCGGAGGAGTGGGAGGTTAAATGTCTTGGTGACCTGGGTGCTGTCGTGCGTGGTGGTTCTCCAAGACCTGCAGGTGATCCAAGATTTTTTCATGGTAGTTTTATTCCATGGCTCACTGTCGCCGCTCTAACAAATATTTCTGACAATCTGCTTCGAGTCACAGAAACTGTTGGATTCCTAACTGAAGAAGGATCTAAACGTAGCCGCACACTTGCCAGCGAGACGTTGATTGTTGCGAATAGTGGGGCGACTCTTGGAGTGGCCAAACTTCTTGGGATCACCTGCTGCGCCAATGATGGCATTGCCGCAATCATCAATCACAGACTAGGTGATAAAGAATTTATTTGTCATTATATAAATTCAATAACAAAGCATCTGCGAGATGTTGTTGCTACTGGTAATGGTCAACCAAATCTCAACACGACCCTTATCGGTGCAATACAGATTCCTTTCCCACCCCTCCCCGAACAACGCGCCATCGCCACCGCCCTGTCGGATGTGGATGCCCTGCTCACCAAGCTCGACCAACTCATCGCCAAAAAGCGCGACCACAAACAGGCCGCCATGCAGCAACTGCTCACCGGCCAGACCCGGCTGCCGGGGTTTGAGGGGGAGTGGGAGGTGAAGAGGTTAGGGGATGTTGCCCGCATTCAACGCGGTGCCTCGCCTCGTCCAATTGACAGCCCTATTTGGTTTGACGACAACTCATCCATTGGTTGGGTTCGAATCTCGGATGTAACACGCTCGGGTATGTTCTTGACAGAGACTGTTCAGAGACTCTCTTTTCTTGGTGTGCAACATAGCCGTCCAGTCGCAAACGGCAATTTGATAATGAGCATCTGTGCTACAGTCGGTAGGCCAATTATTACGCTCATCAACGTGTGCATTCACGATGGTTTCGTGGTGTTCGACAACCTTTTGACAGACAAGCATTACCTTTATTACGTTTTAAAGTGGTTTGAACCAGATTGGTCGAGGCACGGTCAAACAGGCTCTCAGATGAATCTTAACACGCCACTTATTAATAATATGCAAGTTATCCTACCCTCAATACCAGAACAAATCGCCATCGCCACCGTCCTCTTCGACATGGACGCCGAAATCACCGCCCTCGAATCCCGCCGCGACAAGACCCGCGCCCTCAAGCAGGGCATGATGCAGGAGTTGCTGACCGGGAGGATTCGATTGATATGAATGACAAACAGGAGCCAATCATGTCCATACCAGAACAGACCATGCAGTTTTTGGAGGAACACATCCCTGACTTGGCCGCGCCTGCATTCAAGCAAGCCTATTGGCAGGCACTGGCTTCAGGCAGCAGCGTTCTGGAGGTGGAAGACAGCACGATTGTCGAGGTTTTTCCTGATGGAACCCGGAAAGTGATCAAACAGATCGGTGCCGCGATTCCCATGACATCTGGACAGAAACGGGTAGCCGTGTGAGCGACACCCCTCGTCTGCGCATGTTCGCTGGTCCGAACGGGTCCGGGAAAAGCACTCTCAAGTCGGTTATCAATTCGGCATTGCTGGGTATTTACATCAATCCAGACGAAATCGAGAAGGAAATCGGTCAACGGAATTTTCTCGATCTTTCCGCCTATGGTGTTCACACGACTGCCGGGGAAGTTCTGGACTTTTTCAATAACGCTCCGTTGCTGAACGCGGCAGAATTGCAGGACGAAGCCGCCGAGTTGCGCTTTTCTGATGAAAAACTCTCGTTTCACAGGGTTGCTGTCAACGCCTACTTCGCTTCGGTGGCAGCGGATTTTATCCGGCGGAAATTGTTGGAGACAGGAACATCCTTCACCTTTGAAACGGTGATGTCTTTCGTCGATAAGGTGGAATTGTTGCGGGAGGCCCAACAGCGTGGCTTTCGAACCTATCTCTACTTTATTGCCACGGAAGACCCGATCATCAACATTTCTCGGGTGCGGCACCGGGTCAGGATGGGAGGCCATCCCGTTCCCGAAGACAAGATCGTGAGCCGCTATCGACGATCATTGGATTTGTTGCGCGAAGCGGTGCGTTATACCCATCGAGCCTACATTTTTGACAACTCTGGGAACGAGCGCGTCTGGCTGGCGGAAGTCACCGCAGGCAAAATGCTGGAACTCAAAACCAACACCATGCCCATTTGGTTCAAATCCGCCTTATGGGACTGCTTCGGTGAATCCATCAGTGGAGACGACGCATGACCACCATCGGCCAGATCGAGAAACAGACCCAGGCCCGCGTCATCACCCTGTTCCTCGACCGGATGGGTTACGACCACCTGGGCAACTGGAGCGACCGGCCCGGCAACGCCAACATTGAATCGGGATTGCTCACCACGTGGCTGCAAAAACAGGGGGTGGAGGATCTCCTCATCAAGCGGGCGTTGCATGAACTGGGTAAAGTGGCATCGGATACCAGCAAGCACCTCTACGACCGCAACAAGGCCGTGTATGACCTGCTGCGCTACGGGGTGCCGGTGCGGCCCGGCGCGGGGGAGAACAAGATCACGGTCTGGCTGATCGACTGGCAGCAGCCGGAGAACAACCACTTCGCCATTGCCGAGGAGGTGACGGTCAAAGGCGTGGATGCCAAAGCCAGCACCAAACGCCCGGACATCGTGATCTACGTCAACGGCCTCGCCCTGGGGGTGCTGGAGTTGAAACGCTCCTGCGTCTCCGTCGCCGAAGGGATCCGCCAGAACCTGGACAACCAGCAAAAGTCGTTCATCCAGCCGTTTTTTTCCACCATGCAGTGGGTGATGGCGGGCAACGACAGCGAAGGGCTGCGCTATGCCACCATCCAAACGCCGGAGAAGTATTTTTTGCAGTGGGTGGAAGAGATCGGTCCCCACGCCGCCGAGCCGAACCTGTTGGACCGCCATCTGCTTCAGGTGTGCGCGAAAGGCCGGTTTCTGGAGTTGCTCCACGACTTTGTGGTCTTCGACGCGGGCATCAAGAAGGTGTGCCGACAGAATCAATATTTCGGGGTAAAGGCCGCCCAGGAGTTCATTCGTCGCCGCGAGGGTGGCATCCTCTGGCACACCCAGGGCAGTGGCAAATCCCTCACCATGGTCTGGCTGGCCAAGTGGATCCGAGAGAATCGGACCGGGGCGCGGGTGCTGATCATCACCGACCGTACCGAGTTGGATGAGCAGATCGAGCGGGTGTTCAAGGGAGTCAACGAGCAGATCTACCGCACCAAAAGCGGTGACGACCTGATCGAAAAACTCAATACCACCACGGAATCCTTGCTCTGTTCCCTGGTCCACAAATTTGGCCGACAGGACAACACGAAGGAGGATGCGGGCACCAAAGCCTTCATCGCGGCCATCCAGAATCTGCCGCCGGACTTTGTGGCCAAGGGTGACATCCATGTGTTTGTCGATGAGTGCCACCGCACCCAATCGGGTGATCTGCACAAGGCGATGAAAACCCTGTTGCCCAATGCGTTGTTCATCGGTTTCACCGGCACCCCGCTTTTGAAAGCGGACAAGCAAAAAAGCATCGAGGTGTTTGGCCGTTACATCCACACCTACAAGTTCGATCAGGCGGTGCGGGAGGGGGTTGTGCTGGATTTGCGCTACGAGGCGCGTGACATCGACCAGTCCATCACCTCGCCGCAAAAAGTGGACGAGTGGTTCGACGCCAAGACCAAAGGGCTGAACGATGTAGCCAAGGCCCAGCTCAAACAGAAGTGGGGCACCATGCAGCGGGTGCTGTCCAGTCAATCGCGGCTGGAGAAAATCGTCGCCGACATTCTGATGGACATGAACCTCAAACCGCGCCTGATGGATGGTCACGGCAACGCCATGCTGGTGGCGGGCAGCATCTACGAGGCATGCAAATTTTATGAATTGTTCGCCAAAAGTGAATTGCAAGGCAAATGTGCCATCGTCACCAGTTACGCGCCCAACGTGGCCGACACCAAGGGGGAGACGACCGGCGAGGGGGAGACGGACAACCTGCTCAAATACGGGGTTTATTCCCGGATGCTGGCGGATTGGTTCAACGAACCGGTGGAACGCGCAGTCACCAAGGTCGAACGATTCGAGCAGGAGGTGAAGAAACAATTCATTAACGAGCCGGGGCAGATGAAACTGCTGATCGTGGTGGACAAACTCCTCACCGGCTTTGATGCACCCCCCGCCACTTTCCTCTACATCGACAAGCAGATGCAGGACCACGGCTTGTTCCAGGCCATTTGCCGCGTCAACCGGCTGGATGGAGACGGCAAGGAATACGGGTACATCATCGACTACAAGGACTTGTTCAAAAGTCTGGAAGGGGCGGTAGAGGATTACACCAGCGGTGCGCTGGATGGCTACGACAAGGAGGATGTGGCCGGATTGCTGGAAAACCGCCTGGAGAAGGCACGGGAAGCCCTGGAGGATGCCCGCGAGGCGGTCAAGGCACTGTGCGAGCCAGTGGAGTCCCTCAGGGATGCGCTGGCCTACCAGCATTACTTCTGCGCTAAGGATTCGGGCAATGCCGATCAACTCCGGGAGAACGAGCCGAAGCGGCTGAAACTCTACAAGTTTGTGGCATCCCTGCTGCGTGCCTACGCCAACATCGCCAATGAACTGTCCGAAGCGGGTTACACGCCCGACGAGATCGGCAAGATCAAGGCCGAAGTGGATCATTACACCAAGGTGCGCGACGAGGTGAGGCTGGCCAGCGGTGACTACATCGACCTCAAGGTTTACGAACCGGCCATGCGCCACCTGATCGACACCTACATCCGCGCCGATGAGAGCGAGAAGATTTCCGCCTTCGACAACATGAGCCTGATCCAACTCATCGTCGAGCGTGGCCCGGATGTGGTGAATGCGCTGCCCAAGGGAATCAAGAAAAACGAGGACGCGGTAGCCGAGACCATTGAGAACAATGTCCGCAAGCTGATCATCAACGAGTCACCGGTGGATCCGGTCTACTACGAGGAGATGTCCAAGCTGCTGGATGCCCTGATCGAGCAACGGCGCAAGGGTGTGGTGAGCTACCGGGAATATCTGGAAAGAATCGCCAAGCTGACCAGGGAGGCCACTATGCCGGGTGGTGGTCCTGGAGGTTATCCGGTACGAGTGCAGACAGCGGCCCAGCGGGCACTCTACAACAATCTGGGCCGCAATGAAGATCTGGCACTGGCCGTGGATGCAGCGATCCAGAACAGCCGTCAGGATGGATGGCGCGATAATGCAATGAAAACCCGGAAGGTGAGGTTGGCTATTCGGGATGCCTTGCCGGGCGAGCATCACCTTGTCGATCCGATTCTGGAACTGACCAAGCACCAAAATGATTACTGAAACCCATCACATCACAGTCAGCGGTATTCAGGTGGAGGTGGTACGTAAGGCGATCAAGAATCTCCACCTGGGCGTCTATCCTCCCCATGGCCGGGTACGGGTGGCGGTCCCCCTGGTGATTAACGACGAGGCCGTGCGTCTGGCGGTGATTGACAAACTGGTCTGGATCAAACGGCAGCAAGCCAAGTTTGCGGCCCAACCGCGTCAATCGCAGCGTGAGATGGTGAATGGAGAGAGCCACTATTACCTGGGGCGGCGTTATCGCCTCCGGGTACATGAGCAAAACGGCCCGACCCGTGTGGTTGTGGGCGGTGTGGCATTCCTCGACCTGTTCGTCCCCCCTGGCACCTCGGCGGAGCAACGGGAGGCCATCCTGTCACGCTGGTATCGCGCCCAACTCAGGCGGCTCCTCCCACCCCTGCTGGAGAAATGGCAGGCCATTCTGAACGTCCAGGCGGCCTTCTGGGGTATCAAGAAGATGAAAACCAAGTGGGGAAGCTGCAATGCCACGGTCCGCCGTATTTGGTTCAACCTGGAACTGGCCAAAAAGCCAGAACAATGCCTGGAATACATTGTGGTGCATGAACTTCTCCACCTCCTGGAACGGCATCACGATAACCATTTCACTGCCCTGATGGATATTCACCTTCCGCAGTGGCGGGAGACGAGAGAGAGGTTAAACACTATGCCGCTGGGGCATGAGGAATGGGATTGCTGAGGGGGAGATAAAAATCGGATTGATTTTGTTCTCATGGTTTAGATATGCGGCCTATTTTGTGTGTGCTGGGACATGAATATAAAGCAAGTTCATTTCTTTAATGGTGATCGATTCTTCGAAGTGATGTGTAAAAAATGAGATCTTATCGTAATATTTGTGATAGGCTGTATTGTAGAAATTTCTCAGAATGAACCCAATAAAGTGAAAAGGAGTTAGTGGAGCATTTACGGGAATTCTACAATTCTCGTATCCCCCTAATGTTAGGTGAGATCTTGGATGATCCACCTCAACAAAACTATCTTTATTGCTGTCAAAGTCAAAACGCAAAGGAAAAGGCACTATGCTTTTCATAATAACCTCAGAATAGATCTCATCCTCAAGATAAATATCAGGATTATTTTGGAACTCCTCCAGAAATGGGGACGGGAAAAAGGCCAGCCGATGTGATTCGACTTGATTATTTTTGAAGCGGTACATCATTTGAATAAGCGCACCGTCAAGCATCCGTAAATTGTAAGTTTGCGTACGATCTAGCTCTTCATATATTTCATGATACGAAATATTTCTAAGCGCGTAACTGATATTGCTTCGTGCTCCTATACCTATTTCGCGATAACCTTTTCCCGTATCACGTAAAGATGGGAAATTCTGTCTATCACAAAGGCTTAAGCCTACCAAATCCGCAGTGAGTTTTTCCATTTGTTGGAAAATGTTTTCAGTGGTCGGCATCAGTCAGCCTCCCCCGTTTAATAAGGATTTTAAGCGGTTAAGTTGATCACCCCCAAGATCTTCCGGGTAAACTCTTCCCGCCTCCAGATCATCAAGAAGCTGCGTAAGATCATCTTTTTTCTTAAGAATCCGTTGTCGTTCATTTTCGCTCATATCACGGTTAACGATATTCAGAGATTTTCTCTCTTCTTTTGTCGGATATCGAAAATGGAGGCTGAACTCATTCTTTTTCACATGTTCAAACTCCTGCATCAATAATCGCATCTCCCTTCCTATGCCTAGAACACGAACCCATGCCTTGCTGCGAGTAATAGCCGTAAACAACTGATTCCGAACACTTGCCAAATTCCCAAAAGATGAATAGCAATCCTGAGCGTTAATTATGTAGATCATGCCAGCCTCATTACCTTTTGCCCTATATATACCGGTAAATGCAATGGAAGCGCAGTCTGCATCAAAGAATACATCCGGCGAAGTATCGACACCAGCCAGATGAGATTTTATTTTGTGTTCAAAAAGTAACTTGCGGATTGGACCGACAGCACTTCTTGTTGAAAGAGGATTAGGATTAATGATCACAATATCATCAGGCCGTAACTCATCTTCAGAGAGATTGGCTTGAATGGCTTGCACAACCCACTGTGCTTGCTCTTCACTTGAATCAAAGCAGCAGAACTGGATCAAATCATCTACATGTGAATGATTTTCAAGAAAATTTGGACTGCTTTCTTCCGACCGTGAGAGCGTGACATCATTGCCATCAGCCAGTTCACCGCCGGTGACTTCATAGCCAACATCAAGCCAAAGCTGATTGTGATCAAAAATCTGGACAAGACCAGTACCAATATCTGCGTTCGGCGTTCTGTAAATACCGAAACCTAAAGCATGAGCAGTTACTAGAACAGGACGGGAATTGCGATAGCATTTTTCAAGGATTACGTCTTGTTTAGGTTTTCCCGGTTGATTCTGGATAAAACGAACCCTTGGTGTTCCATCGGAATAGCTGCCAAAAATCTTTTCTGGAGATGGTAGCGATTGAGAGCTTAAATTCTGTAACTCGTCATAAGCATATACAAGTCGTTTTTCAGGCTTAAGCATTTCGTAACATATCTGTAGAAATGCTGGTGGGAAGTCCTGTGCTTCGTCAACAAGAATGGCATCATAGATCCCAATGGGACTGGAACACTCGATGAGTGCCTTCTGACATGCGCCCTCAAATTCTTTGCCCTGTCCGAAGTTACGCTTAGCTGAGCCAAAATCGTGATATTCTACACCATATGATTGGCAAAAACTGTAGTAGAGACCATTGCGGTCACCGCCTCCGGGAGCACCCCAAGCATGAATAATCTGGATATTCTCCCAGTCTGGCTCTTCATTAGTCTGCTCAATAATGAACGTATTGATGAGTTGGCGGAACTGTCCTTTGAGCGAACGGGTATGAAAAGTGACGACGATCTTCCAATCTGGATGGTGAGCGTGTAAGTATGCCGCTTTCAATGCCAGTACAATAGTCTTTCCTGATCCGGCTAAGCCACGGATGCGCTGCACACCATCCACTGTTTCTATTACGGCACGTCCTTGAAGGTTATCCAGGTTCGCGATGGAATCCTCCAGACGTTTTAACTTGGCTCCGCGTGAATCTGGCTTTTGAACATCTCGTTTTTTTCGTCCCTTGCGTATGGTCGAGATCGCCTGGATGACGGCGACCAGAGACTCAAAGTGACTTGAATCGTCCCATTGACAATTATCGAGCCAGGCTTCCAGACTAGCATCATTGCATATAGGATACTCCTCCTTGGAAAAATTTACAGCGTCTTCACGTGCAGATGCGAAGGTCACTGGATTGATTGGTACTTGCAGGTTTCGCCCTTTCACCAGTGATTTATGTGCCCGGAGTTTTGATTCAAGTTTGTTGTAACTGTCGTCCTGAGCGTTTTGCGCTCCGGATATGTCTCTGCCCTCCACTAAGCAGAAAACCACCAACCCTTTACTTTTTGATACCAATAGAGCATCTATTGGATAGGGACCTTCAGCGGTACCAATTATCGGATATCCAATGTATAGAAAGCCGTCATATTTATTATGGTCTTCAAAAAAATTGGCCAACCGTTGTGCTGAAATCGGCTTTTTTGTTGTGCCCTGAATAATCGTTACCATTGGAAGCCATCCTTTTCAACATGATTCTTAGCCATCACAACGTTGTGTCTTGCCTCCCATTCCCCTGGACACGGAACGGTCGGTTCAGTTTGGTGACTCCCCGCCGCGCATGTAGGAAGCCAACCGGGAATATAAATGGACGAACGACCTTTGTGTGGGGTAGCGCCCCTGGATACCATCGGCGAAGCTGGCCGCCGACGGAGCCGGTTTTGGCGGCCAGCTTCGCCGTTCGGGGGTTCCGGGGCGGGGGCCACGCGCAAAGGTGGAGCACCGATTTTCAAGGGGCGCTAAAGGCCACTTTGAGGGGCCAAAAATCTAAAGCTCCCGGTTCTGCCGGAGATATTTACTTCAAAATGAGCAAAAATTGAGTGACGCAAATTTGGTTTCCGGGCATTTTTTCAAGCTCTTTCCGCCCCCTTCTAAAACGGCCCGTAAGCGGTCAGTCGGTGAATCACCAAACAGCCGGGGCATGGCCAACAAGAAGCGGGACATCAGTTCCTAGACATCAGGAGAACGAGTCACCCACCCGATAATAGCCTTGGACGCCCTGGTCGCAAAGGTCCGACGACCAGAATGTGAGAAACACCCTCATATTCTATCTATTCCCTTCGGCTGCTCCTGTCAACCATGTCTACAATGTTTACGCTTTTTATCATACTACGCACCCCGCATGGTTGCGTGTCAAGTTAACTCCGATTCTGCATTTCTTGACAATGATCAAGAAATCTCTTAGAGTCAACTTTACACCAACAACCAGTGAGGAGACGTGCATGTCCAACATCGGCTACATCCGGGTATCCAGTCACGGGCAATCGACGGTGCGCCAGCTCGACGGGATCACCCTGGACAAGGTTTTCGAGGAGAAGGTCAGCGCCCGCACCACCCGACGCCCCCAGCTGCAGGTCTGCCTGGAGTACCTGCGCGAGGGCGACACCCTGCACATCCACAGCATCGACCGCCTGGCCC
>JADGBT010000055.1:13891-19410 GCA_015231375.1 Magnetococcales bacterium
CCGTGAGCTTCCACAAGGAGCGGTTGGAATTTTCCGGCAAGAGCGACCCGATTGCCCGGCTGACCCTCCAGTTGATGGGGGCCTTCGCCGAGTTCGAGCGGGTGATCATCAACGAGCGACGCATCGAGGGGATCGCCAAAGCCCGCAAGCTGGGGCGGCAGATCGGTGCGCGGCCCAAGTTGAGCACCACCCAGGCCGACGAGTTGCGGCAGCGGGTGGTGGCGGGTGAGTCGAAGATGGGGTTGGCCGTCGAGTACGGGATCAGCAGGCAGGCGGTGTACAACTATCTGCGGCAGGGGTGAGGCATACCTCAGGGAAACGCTGTTATCTGTGGGTCGCGGTCATCCAATTTCCAACAGACCTCGGCACTGCTCCACGATGATATCGCCGCATCGAGAGCAAAAACAATCCCTGGCTTCAGCATATTGAGAGTAGCGCCGTGCCACGCGCATCGTGAGGAAGGCGTGCGCTGCCTCGTTTGAGGTTTCCGTCAACCGCAGCGAGAGGAAGCGCCCTTCCCACGTTGCCAACGCTGCCGCCACTGCAAGACTCATGGTGCGCAATCCCAACACCAACTCATCCCCTTTCCACAAGGCCAGGGCTTGGGCGGTGCCAGCGTCGATGGTGGAAACGCCGTTCAGACTGAGCACCACGCCCTTCCACGCTGCCAGGGCCTGGGCTGCTCCCTCGGACAAGCTGGTCACCCCATTGAGGATCAGGGCGAACCCATCCCACCCAGACAAAACCCGCGCCACCTCCTCGGTCAGGGTGGTCACCTGGTCAGCGCGGATCATCCCTCCAACCCAAGCCGCGATCTCAACGGCATCGGTAACGGACAGTTCGGTGATGGAGAGCATGGCCGTGTTCCCGGTCGGCAGGTTCAGTGTCATGTGGTTCTCCGGCAATGGCAGGGGTGGAAGCGCAGGGGTCGCGCTGGCCATCAAAATTACGCCCGGACCGTGACCACGCTCTGTTGACAGGCATCATGTGCTGAGCTAATCTTTGATTAGCTCCATCCATCACCGTCAGCCAGGGTCCGACCACCATGACCACCACCACCATGACCACCACCGACCTCTTCGCGATCCGCAAAGCCAAACTCCTTTACCTGATCAAGGCGGCAGGCAGCCAGGCCACCGTGGCCCGCAAGATCGGGACCGACAGATCGTATGTCAGCCAGATCGTCAGTGCAAAAGGCAGCCGGAATGTCGGCGATGCGCTGGCCCGGAAAATCGAGAATGCCTACGGCCACCCGTTCGGATGGATGGATGAGCCTCACGTCTGGGGTCTGGGCGAAGATGGTCCCCGTTCGGACTTCGTGCTCATTCCGCGCATTCGTGCCGAGGCCAGCATGGGGGTGGGTGCCGAATGTCCCGCCCAGGATGACAACATCGGCCACTTGGCGTTCAAGAACGTCTGGTTGCAGAAATGGCGGATGAATCCCCGCTTCCTCACCATCATCGACGCCGTGGGGGATTCGATGCAGCCCACCATCAACGATGGAGACGTGCTGCTGGTCGATCTGCGGCAAAAGGATCCCATCGACAACCGGATCTTCGTGCTGCGCATGGACCAGCAACTCTACGCCAAGCGCCTGCAAACCCGACCGGGCGGCAGGCTCGCGGTCCATTCCGACAACCCGCACGCCCCGCCTTCGATGTGGAGTTGGCGGCACAGGATGGCCTCGACATCATCGGGCGGGTGGTGTGGGCCGGGCGGGATCTGTAGGGGGGCGTCAGGCAGGACGATGACCCTCAATCCGATTTTCGGATCGTGGTGGTGCCTTCCGTGTCAGACGAGTAGTTGGGGCGGGTACTCTGGTCGGAAGGGAGGGAGTTGTTGCCATGGCAACAGATTGGACCGGGGAGCAAATAGGTGGCGTGAGGCAATCTGTTGCCATGGCAACAACTGAAACGACCGTGGTGTTGCGTTCCGCGTCGGACGAATATTGGGGCGTTCGCTTGCCGGGAGATTGTTGCCATGGCAACAACCGAGTCGGGTCAGATCCATCTCTTCTGCGAGATCGTCTCTGGTTGGCGCTGCCGCCATCCGGGGTGCAGTTCAGCAAGTCCTGTGCGAGCGTTACCATTGTCGTTGATCTGGATTCAACCCTCTTTTGATCAGGTCTTGAATATACTGTCTTGAATAATATGGGGGTAATTAGATTACCCAAGCAACTCTCACCACCCTTCCACGTTTATCCTTCAGCCTTTTCAAATCGACATAGCCCTCACAGGTTGTTCATTGCTCATGATAGATCTGAGCAATTCCTTCGCATTGCATGGATGAAATCATCCCGAACGGGGGAGTCGCTCCGCCCTCATTGGAGAAGCCTGCCTGGATGGTGAAGCCGCCTCCATCTCCATGGAGGAAACCAGACTGGATGGATGAACTTTCCAGCAGTGCAGGTCACATGGTGAGTGAAATGATCCCCAACGATGCAGCCGTCATGGTGGGTTGAGATGTTCCCAACGGTGAGTGGAACCACCACCAGCGATGCAGCCGTCATAGGGGGTTGAGATGTTCCCAACGGTGAGTGGAACCATCCCCAACGATGAAGCCGTCATAGGGGGTTGAGATGTTCCCAACGGTGAAGTCGTCATGGGGGGTTGAGATGTTCCCAACGGTGAGTGGAACCACCACCAGCGATGCAGCCGTCATAGGGGGTTGAGATGTTCCCAACGGTGAAGTCGTTATGGGGGGTTGAGATGTTCCCAACGGTGAGTGGAACCACCACCAGCGATGCAGCCGTCATGGGGGGTTCTCTCTGAAAATGAGGAGGACCACAAAAACTGTAAAGCCTTTCCATCAGACAACAATTTTTTGATGGGAGGCATACGACGATGAACACGAAGACTCTGCAACAATGTGCTCAGGTGAGCCAAGAATTGGTAGTTCGCCCTGATTGGATTTCAGTGACATTCCATCCGGGTGAAAAATCACTCATTGGTTTGGCACGATGGATTTGCCAGGAAGTTTTCTGGTTTCAGATTGGCCCTGAATTGCATGGTAAGGAATATTACCAATATCTCGTTCCGATCCTGGATGGTCGCAAACGAATCGGCAGTTACCTTTATGGTGGCAATGGAGATACTTTAAGCTTTACGCTTACTGGGGAGGCGTTCGAACGGATCTATGCGGATGATCAAGCCGCAGCCAGGATGGCAAGGTTTCAGCGGCTTATCGTGAGGTATGGTGGGAGAATCACCAGGATTGATCTTTGTATGGATGATTACGAGGGTAACTTTGGACTTGATTTTGCAAAAACCGCCTATGAGCAAGATCTGTTTCATGGACGAGGCAGACCACCTTCAAATCCTGAGTATAAAAATCCTGGTCGTGGTGATACCTTTTATGTCGGACAAGGAACCTCAAACAAGCGACTCAAGGCATATGAAAAGGGCATTCAGATGCGGTCTCTGAATAGGAAGTGGGTTCGTTGGGAGTTGACCCTGAAGCCTGGGAAAAAGGTGATCAACCCCCAAATCTTGTTGCGCCCTGGGGCAGTCATGCGCGCTGCCTACCCGGTGATGCGGGACATGCCGATCGCCGTGGAAGGTCCCAACGTGGCGACGCATCTGGTCTACCGCAAAATGGTGGGGGATGCCAACCTGACCAGATTGTGCAACGCTGTCAATAACAGCTATGGCAGGCTGTTCAAGTATTTTCGGGATCTGGGCATTCCCGATAAGCTGGTCATCGATGCGTTCTGTCGCCCTGGGGCGCTTCCCCCTGCTCGGCTTCAAGAAGCGCAAGGGGATCAGGCTCTGACCAAAACCGAGATCATGCGGACTCTGCGGCACATGACGCAGAGTCCGGTGCGGAGGCGCAATCCCTAATCGATGGCGCGGATTGGCACGGGATCATGATCGGGGTGGATAGCGCGCCTGTCGCCATTCGGTCCGCAGTCAAAAATTGGGGTGGGGTGGCCAGCAACCCTGGCCACCGCTCTCCTCCGCTTCCCTGGCGTTGCCCAGGAAGGTGATTTCGCGCAGGGAACGTGCCCGCACTCACAGCAAACCTGAAGCCACAACGGGGGCGGCACATACTCACCCCTTCAGTCATCCCACTCCTCATGCCACAGCGGCAGACCGTTCAACTGCTCCCGAGTCCCCCTCAATGGAGGGAGATACGCATCCATCAGCACGGCGAAGTGGTCGTCGTGATGGTGTGCCAGGAGATGGAGCAGTTCATGCACGACGATGTACTCCAGGCACGGCTCCGGCTTTTTAACCAACTTTAGGTTGAACCTCGGCGAACGAACGCATTGCACCCCCCCGCACAGGTTTTCATTCTCTTGATGCCAGAAGGCCATCTGAACGTTCAGGATGGCCTACCACTTCTCCAGTAAGGGTGAAATGAGCCGCCTGAGTTGCGCGCGATACCAGCGTGACAGGATGCCGGTGTCCGAGGCCGCCTTGTAGAATTCATTCAGCCCCCGGCTGATGATCTGCTCCTCCAACCCCCTGCTTGCGCAACCAAGTGGTGAGCCATTCCGGTTCGATGTTGGCGTTGCCGGGCCTGGGTTTGTTTTTCGATTTGGCCGATGGCGGTCATGCTGCCCGCCCTGTGCGTTGAGCCATGCGTCAACTATCTCGGTGCTGCAATCAATCGGCTCGCCAATTCTGGATACGCGCTGAAATGACCATCAATACTGGCAAGCATGGCATCCAGCTCGATCGTGGTGGCGATGATAATCCGGTCGAACGGGTCTCGGTGGATGTTGGTCAATTCTACGGCCCGCATGGCGATCCCGGCGGTCAGTGGTAACAATTCCACATCGGATCCATCCAGGGCGCGGGAAAACCAATCCTGTGGTGGCAGCGGCAACTCCAAACGGCCACGATAATGGGCCAAAGCAAGTTCATAACAAGAAACAGCCGAGACTCCGACACGCGGCGCACTCTCAATCATTTGAATCGTTTCGGATGGCAGCCGATTGTGTTCCAAATTGACCCACCAGTACCAGACATGGCTATCCAAAACAATCACTTGAGGCACTCCCAATCACTCTCATCCACGATGGGAGCAATCAAATCCCCCAAGGTCCGGCCTTTCCCGGCGATTGCTGGATGTGGCCGCCGCTGCTTTGGCCGTGCGGGTGTTTCATCCATGGTCCGTGCGATCAGTTCGACGCGGTGATTGATAAAGGATTCGGGCAGCTCAATCACCACCCGGCGGGTGGTTACTTCAACAACTTGTTGAATCTGCATGGAATACCCCCTATAGGTTGTCGAGCTTGTCACCGTCGTTGAAGTCGGTAACGTTGATCGCCCCCTTGAGCGTTTTGTTGGTAACCGCCAGCCGGTCGAATCAAGGCGCCGGTTCATCAACCGCCAGGAATGACTGAAATATCTTGAGGCTCTTCGCTGTTTCACGTGGGTAGGAAAATCGTAACTATTCACCACCCCTAGCTTGCGAAAATTCCTTGACATTGGGGTGCGAAATTTCTTGATACTCCTTGCGTCAATCCGATTCAAGGAGATTCCCGTTGAGAATCAACTCAGACGACATCCGCT
>JADGBT010000056.1:0-17465 GCA_015231375.1 Magnetococcales bacterium
GTTTGCTTTGCAGGACATCGATGGTTCGGAAACCCTGTCTGGCGCGATTGTCGTAACCGATGTGCCCCAGGGAGCGACTTTGAGTGTGGGTTCTGCCGGAACCGAGGCTGGCACCTGGGAAATTCCTCAATCCGCATTGCAGGTTCAGGCCACCAATGCCCAGGGGCAACCGGTCTCCTGGACGATTCCCGATTTGACCATCACCCCTCCGGCCAACAGCAATGCCGATTTCAGTCTGGGATTGCGTGTCTCCACCACGGATGGAACCGATACCTTGACGACCAGTGGCGTCATGGATGTGGTTGTCCAGGGGGTCGCGGATGTGCCGACTTTGACTGTTTCGTTGGGGGATGGGGTGTCATCGGTTTATGCGTTGAACATCGAAGCCGCCTTGAATGATCTGGATGGTTCCGAGTCCTTGCTGGTCACGGTGAGCGGGGTGCCGGAGGGCGTGATTCTTTCTCATGGCACGAGCGATGGACAAGGGGGGTGGAGCCTGTCTGCGGAGGATTTGAATGGTCTGACTGTCCAGGTATCCCAGAACCAGACCGCTGATTTCAGTTTGACCGTCACCGCCACGGCCACGGAAAACGATGGACACACGGCGACCATGGCCCAATCGTTGACCGTGGAAGGGTATCCCTCCATGAGTCTGGAAGCCGGGGATGATACGGTCAACACCCAATCGGGTCAGTCGGTGACCTGCAACATTCTGGGCAACGATGTCAGTTCCACCGGAGCGGCCTTGAATGTGGATGCGATCGGTACGGTTCAGCATGGCACCTTGTCCATGGTGGATGGCGTGGTGACGTATACCGCGCATGCCGATTTTGTGGGCAGTGAGACGGTTTCCTACACGGTGTCGGATGCCAACGGTCTGACCGACACGGCTCAGATCACGTTCAATGTGGGATCCACGGTCAATGTGCAAGAGACCTTGGAGAATGGCGACCCCTGGAACGGTTCCACCTCGACGGCGGATGTCACCACCATCAACGCTTCGGATGGACAGGATGATACCGTCAACGCCGAACTGTATCCCGAGGGGGGGACCATCACCCTGACCATTTCGGCTCAGGCTCCGGGCGGGCATCTGCCCACGCAGTTGGATCTTTATATTCTTCAGGATCTGACCGGTTCCTTCAAGGACGACTTGAGCACCATTCGCGGCACGCAGGACAGCACCAACAGCAGTTCCGATCTGGGATTGCTGGATGATCTGGTGAAAGGGGTCAACGCGATGATCGGGGACACCCGATACGGATTGGGCTGTTTCAAGGATAAACTGGGCGGGGGCAACAATACCGGTTTGATTCACAATCTGAATCTGGCGGCTGACACCACCGGTTCCTATCTGGACAGCACCAAGACCGGCAAGGGCTATGATGGCATGTCGGCCGATGGCGGAACGATGAACGATGCCCCGGAAGATCAGATCGCCGCGCTCAACGATGTGGCCGAAGCGGCCATTGCCGGGCAATACGGATTCCGCTCGGGTGTGCCCAAGGTGGTGGTGATTGCCACGGATGCCACGGCGCATACCACCTCGGCGGAGATTGCCCAGACAGCCGCCAATCTGGCTGCGGCCAACATCATACCGATTTTCCTGGTGGCGGATGGTTGGGTGGACTATGACGAAACCGGATTTTATCAAGACATCGTGGCGCAACTGGGACGCGGTGCCGTGGTGGAGATGACCACCACCAGCAGCAATCTGGTGGATGCGATTCGTTCCGGTCTGGAGACCGCCTTGTCGGATCTGACGTTGACCATCGGTG
Source organism: Magnetococcales bacterium (assembly GCA_015231375.1). Classification (GTDB taxonomy): domain Bacteria; phylum Pseudomonadota; class Magnetococcia; order Magnetococcales; family Magnetaquicoccaceae; genus Magnetaquiglobus. The sequence continues at coordinate 1,779 of JADGBT010000056.1, forward strand.
GTGATGAATATGGGTATGCGTCGGTGGTGGATCACAGCGCCTCGGCGACCGGGGTGCATACCTGGACGGTGGAGTTGGATGCCTCGTTGATGAGCAGTCACAGCGCGGACAGTCTGACTTTGTGCGTGACCGACGATGATGGCAACACGTTGAGCGATGTCACCACGGTCAATGTGGGGACGACCCTCGAAGAGATTTTCGGTACCAATTACAGCGACAGTCTCACCGGGCATCAGGGGGACAACCTCATCAACGGCGGGGCGGGAGACGATCGGATCTACGGTCTGGGCGGTGATGATCAACTGACCGGGGGCGCGGGCAATGATATTCTGGACGGCGGCGAGGGGAGTGACACCTTGCTCGGCGGCGCGGGCAACGACACCCTGACCGGAGGTCTGGGCAACGATATTCTGGATGGCGGCGCGGGCAACGACACCCTCATGGGTCACGACGGCAACGATATTTTCCTGTTGCGCGCGGGTGGCGGGAATGACTCGGTGCAGGGAGGAATGGGTAATGGTTGGACCGATGTGGTACGGTTGGAGGGGGTCGATGCCACACCGGGGATGCAGTTGGCCAACGTGGGGAACTGGACTCTGGATACCAATGCGGATTATTCGGTGGTCGATGGCGCCATTCAGTTCGATGCCGGGGATGCTTCCGGGGTGATCACCTTGTGGGATGGCAGTCAGATCGCTTTTGAGGGAATTGAGCGTATCGAACGGGTGTGAATCGGCATAAAGCGTGGACTGAAAGGAAGAACGGACATGGCAATCTGCCACCAACGGGCGAGGCCCATGGTGGAATTCTGGAGCGATCCGCATGAACGAAGCCTTCCCAAAACGATTTTTTGATGCGCCTGGTCTCGTATTTTTGTTGAATCCACTGTGGCGGCTCCAATGTTCCGCATGAACCGCCGTATACGGAACCCGTAAATACGGTGGTGTGGGAGGATGGCGGGGATGACCCCGCCTCCTGCCCATCAATCGGATCATTCCATCTCTTTGAACCAGAAACGCCGATAACGTGTACCGAATGCCACGCCAGGCGGTTCGTCCACCCGAACCCCGGAGACCACACCGGTCAAGGTTTTGCCGTCGATCTGGACCACGACCGGGGTGGGTGGTGGGAGGAATCCACCGCCGGGGTGAATCTGGAACCGATCCGAGGCGCTCAAGGTGTTGTCCTTGTTGCGGTCGGATACGGCGGTGGCATTGGTGAAAACGACCTGATAGGCTCGGGCGACGCCGAGGTTGCTGGCGCACGAGACATTGGCGGCCAACGAAGCGGGTTGATGGGTGTTGAAAAAGGTGACGTTGTTGATGGTGATGGCGTTGCTGATCACTTTTTCCCCCTCCAGGAGCCTGAAATACCAGCCGCGTGCTGTGTCGAGCGCGGATTGGGCCAAGGTGGGGGTCTGACCTTCGGCACAGGCGGTCGCGTTCTGAATGCAGTTGCTGGTGGCGTCGTAGAGTTGATTTTCTCGGATGTCCGCATCGGTGGAGGTGGTGCCGGTATCGGTATCTTTGAACATGTACATGCGGTTGTTCACGCTGATATCCAACGGGTGTTCCCGATCGCCACTGCCGATCAGCACCGCGTCGAATCCGCTGGAATAGACCACATCCGGCGGATAGAGGAACCGGCGCAAGCCTCCCGGAATCGTGGTCATGTCGGCGATGGAGGCGAGTCGGGTCACGGTCCAGTTGGCTGGATCGGCCTCGTTGAGGTTGATCCGCCACAGGTTGCCTCCGGTATCGCCGACATAGGCGCGATTCGGGAGGGTGCCGCCGTTGTGGGTAATCACCGCGACATCGCTTGGAATGGCATAATGCATGCCGCTCACGGTCAAATAGGGATGCGTGCCGGTATCGGTCGGGTCGCGTCCGGCTCCGGCCTGCCAGAGCGGTTCGCCGGTGGCCGCGTCCAGCACAAAGATTCCTCGTCCCATGCTGCGGGTATAGACCGCGCTGCCGGTGGTCACTTCGGTGATACTGACTCCGGTGACAATGCTTTCGGGGGTCACATCCTCCACGGTGGGATCATACCCCGCGCCGAAGATCAGAATCGGGTTGCCTCCGTTGGCGTTGGTTCTGGGGATGACCTTGGGTTCCGACCAGGTGAAGCCGAGTTCCTGGAATCCGGTGGAAGCATGGCTTTTTTTCCACAGCAGTTTGGGGGTTTCGGGCGAGGTGACATCCAGGGCGTACACAAGCCGTCCACCCCGGCGCATGCTGAGGAAAAGATGCACCTTGTCCCCGTCTGCGGCGATCAATTTTCCATCCCTGTTGGCGTCGAGCACATAAGAGCCGATGGTGCCATCGGCGAAATAGGGTTTCTTGTTGGCGCTGCTTAAAATCGGATCGTTGTTGCGCAGCCGTTTGAGCCGGTCGAAGAATTCGGGAGGAATGAAACCCCAGACCTCGCGGCCCGCGTCGGGCTGTCCGGTTTCGCTGGTGAATCCGCCCTTGACCGCGCGAAACACCCCATCGTTGGACCCATAAAAGACCATCACATCGTTGTCCGTGCCCAGCCGGTTGTAGTTGATCACCGCCGGTTTGGAGTGCAGCACGTCGGCGTGGACCGAGGCGCGGACATCGGAGGTGGTGGTATTCTGGTTTTCGTCTTCGAAGTTGTCCTCGCCACGGATCCAGCGGATCAGGGTGTCTCTGGCTGTGGCGGTACTGGCGCCTGCGGACTCTTCGGCGGCGATGTTGCCTGAGGCTGCGCCCTGGGCTGAAGGCAGGGTATAGGAAAAATGGTGATCGTCGAGCCGGGTGATCGGAAAGGTGCCGTTGAAGGCTGCCGGCGCGGCTCCGGAGATGGTGATCGAGGCGCCGTTGGCAAAGCCGTGGGAGATGGCGGTAGCCTGGGCGGTGGTGGAGGGGACCACGGCCGTGGGGGTTTGGGTGGCTGCCTGTTGGGGGGAGGAGGACAGCGCGTAGCGGAAGTGGTTGGCATCGGTTGGGGTCACGGTGACGGTGCCGTTGTAGACACTGGGGGAGGCGCCCCGGATGGTGATCGATTGTCCGTTGGCAAAGCCGTGTCCGCTGAGGGTGGCGCGGGCTGTGGGTGTGGTCAGACGGGCGGTGATGGTCCCGCTGGCTGCGGTGGGGGTGGTGGCGAGAGAATAGCGGATGGTATTGTCGTCGATGCGGGTGACGACAAAGGAGCCATTGTAGTCGTTGGGTGTGGCGCCGGCGATGGTCACGGTGTCGCCGCTGGCAAAACCGTGATCGGGCACCACGGCGGTGGCGGTGGTGGAGACGCCGCTGGAGGCGGTGATGCCGCTGCCGGTCTGAGGGGGCAGGGTGGTGGGGGTGGTATAGGTGAACGCCGTGGCCGAGGTGACGGTGATCACGTGGGAGCCGTTGTAGTCGGTGGGGATCGCTCCCATGATGCTGATGGTGTTGCCGGTGGAGAATCCATGGTTCACCGGCGTGATGGCGGTGACGGTGGCGCTGCCTTTGGTGACCATGAGCGTGCCGGTGGCGTTGCTCATGGGGGAGGCGGCATAGGTGAAGGTATTGGCGGTGGGGGTGGTCAGGATGGTGACATTGCCGTTGTAACCGGCGGGCGTGGCGCCGGAAATGGTGACCAGGTTGCCGGGGGAGTAGCCATGGGCGGCCACCGTGGCGGTGGCGGTGGAGGTTTGTCCGGCGGCGGTGCCGAAGGTGGTGGGGGCGCCCAGAGGGGCCACGGTGGAGAAGCTGAAGGTGTTGGCGCTGTTGACGGTGATGGTGTAGCTGCCATTGAATCCGGTGGGATTGGCGCCGCTGATGGTGACGCTTTGACCGGTGGTAAAGCCGTGACTGGCGACGGTGGCGGTGACCAGGGAACTGGTGGTGGTGGCTGTGGCCGAGGTGCAGGGGGTGGTGGATCCATTGGGGATGGTGTAGCGGAACTTGTTGTTGTCCACCACCGAGATGGTGAACGTGCCGGAATAGCGGGAGTTGCAGGCGGGGGCCGCGATGGTGACGGTTTGGCCGGTGGAGTACCCATGATTGTTGAGCGTGGCTTCGGCCGGACCGTTGTTGACGGGTTGGTTCAACAAGGAGAGGGTCCGGGTGACCGGTGAGTTGGTCAGATTGGTGATGGTCTGGTTTCTGGTGGTGGTGAGCGCGGTGATGCTTTTGGTGACCGAGCCGTTGGTGAGACTGGTGACGGCGACCGATCCGGCTGCGGTGGAAAGCGCGGTGACGGGCTGCACATCGGTGAGAGCCTCAAGGGGACGGCTCTGTTCGCCGGTGAGGGTCGAAACCGTCTGCACATCCAGCAGCAACGCCGCCGAGGTGATGTCGGCGTTGTCGGAGTGGAAGGGATACGAGGAAAGGGAGTCACCCGGAGCGCAGGTTCCGGTACACGTCAGCAGATTGCGGGCGGCCTGGGAGGAGGCCAGATCGATGCGCAGGGTTTGGGCGACGCCCCCTTTTTCCACCAGATCACCGTCCGGCAGGTCGGAGGAGCCGCCGGCCCCGTTGACCGCGCTGTCCCGGAAGGTCCAGAAATTGGAACTTTCGGTCCAGAAGCTGGTCGCATCCGGGGTGAGGAAGCCGGTGGTGGTGTTTTCCGCCTTGACCCCGTTGCGATCCGCCAGGAAAAGGTCGTCGGTGGCCTCTTCGTAACCGAGTTGATAACACTTCAGATTGCCGTGCCAGCGGGGCAGTTTGTTGGCGTCGGGCCGGAACATGCCCACATAGACCTGATTGAGATTGGTGCCGCGCACATTGACGCTCACCGGCAGGGTCGTGGCGGCAAAGACGCTGTTGACGGATTGAATCTCTTGAAAGATTTCGTTCATGGCGTTGATGATCGCCTGACCCGCATTGCCGCTCGATACCGCGAAATAGCGACCCTGCCCCTTGTTGGCCATGCTTTTGAGCAGCGCGGACATGTCCGGTCCCTGGCCGGTGGCGATGGGATCCACCTCCACCACATAGGTGTAAACCGATTGGGTGTGTTCGAGCTGGCTGTTGACATCGCTGTTGGCCAGATAGCTGGCCCATTCGTCGGCCCAGTTGCCTTGTTGACCGGTGGGGGAGATGGAGATCACGGATGGGGGCGTGCGACGGGTGAGTTCGGCCAGTTTGTCTTCGGAAACCCGTTTGGCGCTGGCGTTTTCGTTGGCCGGGCCGTTGCTGATGTAGATGATGAAATTCTTCTGGCAGCCGTTGGCGATCGGGGCGTTGTAGAGCGAGGCGGCTGTGGGGGCGGCGGGCAGGGCGTGGCTGCCCAGCCCGAAGGCCGAAGCCGGATTGTGGGCGATGTTGTCGGCGAAGTCGGTTTTGATCTTGCCGAAACCGGCGCGGGAGGCGGCGCCGGAGTAGTAAAGATAGGCTTCGTACAGGGCCAGTCCGGTGGTGGCGTTGTTGCCCTTGTCGTTGAGGATGTGCAGAGAGTTGACCATGTTGGCCAGAACCGATTTGTTGGTCGCGGTCATCTGGCGCACGGCGAATCGGACATAACCGCCATCCACGTTGTCGTTGGGATTGCCGGTCTCCGGAAACATCATCAGGCCCACGTTGTACAGATCGCTCAAGTTGGCCACCACCGAGACCAGCGCCGATTTCTCGTTGACGAAGGGCTGGTTCCAGTTGGCGGTATTGTCCAGAATGATCAAGACATTGGGGCGATCCGAGGCCACGTTGGGATTGCTTAAGAACAGATCCGTATCGTCATTGACCGGATCGAACACAGCCCAGGCGTCACCCGCTGGCATGGCCAGGAGTGTGAGGATCAGGATCAGGGTGGCCAGAAGGTTCATGGGAGTCGCTCCTTTGGTTTGTGTTCAGCAATCCGGGCAACAGACCCCGGCCAGTTGGCGGATCTTGACCCCCTGATGCATGGTGGAAACCGCTCCGGTGGTGGTGTTGGTGATGGTGGCGGTCAATTCCCAGGTGTTGTCGCGCGGGGCCATGTTCCAGGTCGCGCTGCTGCCCGAGGCGATTTGGGAATGGATGCAGACCGGCGCGGTCACGCTGCCTGAGTCCGATCCCACGGTGAACGGGTAGAGGGTGGCGGAACCGTTGAAAGGGGCGGACTGGGAGATGACGCTTTCCAGAGCCTGTTGGGTGGCCGCATCCATGGTCTTGATGCTTTGCAGATTGGCGACGATGCGAAAGTTGACGGTGCTGATGTTGGAAGAGGAGACCACCATCAGCGTCAGAATGATCAGAATGAACAGGCTGGCCAGCATCGTCACGGCACCACGGCTGGAGGTGTTCATTGCATGCTCCTGGGGCCGGCCAGATTGATGGGTCGCACTTCGGTCGAAAAGAGGTGCCGCCGAAAACCGTCTCCTGGAGCCGCCACGGTGAGGGGGCCGACTTGATAGGTTTTGTTGTCGATCTGGTCTGTCGAGGAGGCCGGGGCGCGGGTGAGCAGATGGACCTGTACCGAGACCACGGCACTCCACTGGGCGAGGGTGGGGGCGGTGCTCCAGGCGTCCGGGATGCCGTCGCCGATCAGACCCGTGGACGGGTCGATGGTGGACGGGGTGGTGTCGAGGCCGTAGCGCAATTTCAGGATGTCGATGCCTTCGGCCAGCGGGGTGATGGCCATGGTCCGCACCCCGCCGGAGGCTTCGAGGTCCAGACGTTTCAGAGTGGGGATGGTGTCGTCTCCAGAGGCGCAGATTCCGGAGGCGCCGCTTCCTTTGGAGCAGGGAGCGATGAAATAGATCCGGACATGCAGCTTGCGGGTGTTGGCCGGAGACACGAGGTCGCCGTTGCGCTGGGTCAGGGTGACGGCGCTTCCGTCTGCGGTGGTGGTGGGGACATTGGCCGTGGACGAGCCGAATTGGATCGCGGCGGTGGTGACGTTGGCCTGGAGATAGACCTCGCCGTGGGTCGGCACCCCGGCAAGAAGGGCGGTATCGGCACGACGGATCACCAGCAGATCGGAGCCGGGTTTGAGATTGGCGTCACTCAGCACGGAGGTGGCGCAGGTGGTCGCGGAGAGGTCGGCGCGGGTGTTGATGGCGGTGGATTCATAACCGTGCAGCGGCACGGCCAGGGCGGTGAGCAGGGCGTTGGCGTCGTCGGTTGTGCATGGATCCGGCAGGCTGGCGGGAGTGGCCAGACCGCTGGCATGGTAGTGACCAAAAAATCCGGCATGGCGCAGATCCTCGTACAGAACCTGAATGGCATACTGTCCATTTTCGATCAGTTGGGCCGACTGGTCCAGTTCCTGGCGGGATTGGCTGGAGGTGGACAGCATGGAGATCACCGCCATGAGCACCACCAGGCCGATGCTCATGGCGATCATCACCTCGATGAGGGAAAATCCGCGCTGACGAGGGCCTTTTCGCAGGGGGGAGATCACAGCCATGCGGGTGACTCCTGTTCCAGTCGGGCGGCGGTGAGATTGGCAAAACGGATCGAGGTGGAGACGGCCCGCCTCAAGCTTTCGGAGCCATAGAGGCCATTGGCGCAGGCATGGGTCGCGGGCGGGGCCACGGTAGGGGCGAGTCCCTGCCAGACGATGGTGATGGTATAGGTTCCGGTTCCGGTGATGGGGGTGCCGGTGCTGTCGGCGAGAAGATCGGCGTTGTTGTAGTGGATGCACGCTCTGGCCCCGATCATGGCCCCGGATCCGCTGGCGGAACCGGTTTTGACTTCGGCCAGCCCCTGGAGTTGATCGTTGAGTTGGCTCAAGGTTTCGTCGGTCCGGGTATTGAGGATCGCCGTGCTGGCCGCGCAACCGGTGGGCAGGGTCCATCCGGTTCCCGGCGTGCCGATGAAGGGGGTGCCCTGGGCCGTATCGGTGGTGAAGGCGAAACAGGACAGGGTGGCCCGTTGCACATTGAGACGCTCGCTGATGTCGGACAGCACAATCAACGCCTGGGTGCGTTGATACGCCTCTAGTTCCGCGACCTGCATCCGGGAGAGCAGCGAGGCCAGCCCAAGCAGTCCCACGGAGACGATCAGCAGGGTGATCAGAATCTCCAACAGCGAGAAACCACGGCAGCGGACATGAGATCGGGTCATCATCGGCGTCGCCCGTTTGGTCTGGGTCTTTGCAAGAGGAAGAGGGACGCACCAACCGTTTCGATCGTGTTGGGTTCGAGCATACATCGGGAGGGAGTATTCATCAAGAAAAATATGCACCATTTTTTATGAGAATTATTCCGACTCTTTTCACGGGTCCGAAGAGAGGTCAGGGTGTGCAGCCATTGGTCGGGTTGGAGTCGCTGTCGATGGTGGTGTGAGGCACGCCGTTGGCGCCGATGCTGACACAGCGCATGGTGACGGCGGTGTTGCCGCTGACCGACACCTGAAAATCGGTCACGGCGGCGGCAGGTCGTCCATTGCGTTGGTAGGTGACGCTGCCGACGGGTCCGGTGATGGTCAGATTCGGAAAGCTGTCCTGGGTTTTGAGCGTCGTGGCTCCAGACAGCACGCTCCAGCCATCGTTCCAGGTGCCGGTCGGGGTGAGGGTGACGTTGGCGTTGCGTTTGATCGCCTCGCTGCGGGCGTGGACCAGACTGAAATGCAGGTCGGAGACCGCGTTTTTGACCTGTTGGGTCAGGATCGCGTTTTTCATGTAGGGCAGACCGAGGGACATGAGAATGGCGACGATGCCCAGGGTGATGAGCGTTTCCACCAGGGTGAATCCTCTGATGGGGCTGGGGCTGGATGGAGTCGTCGGGCGCATGGGGAGCCTCCTTACCAGCCGGACGCGCCGTTGCGGGTTTTGGTTCCGGTATTGGTCAGGGTCAGAATGCCATCGCTGGCCTGTGTGGATGCGGCGACAGGGGTGGCGGTGATGGTGAACGATGGCGGCGCGCCGACTCCGGGTGTGACCGTGACCGTATAATAGGCGTTGGTACAGGTGGTATTGGCGCAGGTCCAGCCGTCGAGGGTGAAGTTCAGGGTGGTGAAGGAGTTGGAATAGCTCATGGCATCCAGCAGATAGAGTTCTTCGCGACCGGCGATGGCGGTCATGAGTTGCTGGGCGTCGGCGCGGCGCGATTTGCGCACCGAATCCTGATAATTGGGCAAAGCCACGGCGCTCAACACGGCGATGATCGCCACAACGATCAGCAGTTCCACCAGAGTGAAGCCGTGGGACGCGGGAGAGTGGCGCATGGAGGTTTCTCTGTATGGTCGGTTGTTAACAATAACGTCTGGCGCTTATTGAACTTTTTATCGAGAATACACGATGCGGCCCGCTTTCGTCATCTGGAAAATCAAGAATTTCCTCCCGTTGCTTCCGTGTGTTATCATGTCGAATGAGCGGGTTCGGCCCATGAGGGCGGTTGATGCGGGCCCGATTTTTTCTTTCTTCTGTATTTTTTCCATCTTTTTTCCATATTTTTCCATCTTTATCAATGAAGACAAAGGGAGCCCCCATGAACCGGAATGACGTCAGACTGGCTTTATGCAATGATCTGAATGAGCGCATTTTCAGGATTCGTGATCGACTTTTCGATCCGCCAACCCGAGAACTTATGGAAACTTGCATTGTCGAATTGTCGGATTTGCAGTCGATCTACGAGAATTTGATGAATCCGGATTTCAATGAAATCTGCGAAGACTTGAAACAGATTCTCAAAAGGATCAATATCGGCAAAAGGCAGATCAATACTCTGATCCGCGAGTCCATTCTGACGGCTCTTGGTCTGATGTATCGGAGCGCCATCAACAACGAAGCCTGTCAACACGAGATCGAGGATCTGACGGTACTGATTCATGGATTGAAACTGGGGATCACGGCAGGGTTTCATGTGACCGACAACAGGCTCCCTGTCAATGACGCGGAGCAGATCACGCTCTTTGACCTTCAGAATCGTGCCATGGAGGGGTGTTCTCGCAGACAGACCGTCACCAGAGGCCCGGTGCAACCGTTGCGCATGCTGATTGTGGATGACGATTTCAACAGTCGTCTGCTGATTCAGGAAATCGTGTCGGATTTTGGCACCTGTCACATGGCCTGCAACGGTGCAGAGGCGGTGCAGGCCTTCCAGGCGGCGTATGATCGTCAGCAACCCTATCATGTCGTCTTCATGGACATCATCATGCCGGTCATGGATGGGCATCTGGCGTTGCAGCAGATACGGGCTGTTGAACACGGGCAGAAAAATCATGGAAACGATGTGTTCGTGTTCATGGTGACGGCTGTGGATTCCCATGATCATGTCTGCAAGGCTTTTTTCAGAGGATACTGCTCGGATTATCTCATCAAGCCCGTGAGTATCACGAATCTCTTGAATAAACTCTACGAACACCAACTGATCGCGCCCAGTCCCGCCATCCGTTGACGGGCCGGAGGCGTTATCCGGGGTTGGGGTTGGCGTCGGGGTTGGCGATCAGGGCGTTCAGGGCCTCTCTGACCTCGACGAAAGCGGCGCGGCCCAATTGACAGGAGTGACCCACCAGGGCGAAATCGGTGTGACGGGACTCCATGATCCGTCCCAGTTCAACCATGCGGGTCGCCCCGATGGTGACGCTGGTGGATTTGAGGGAGTGGGCGGCGAAGCGCACTTGCCTGGAATCGTTTGCTTGCGCGGCGGCTTCCAGGTCCGTCAGCAACTCCGGGGTGCGCATCAGATAGTGTTCCACCATTTTTTCAAGCAGACCGTTGCCACGTTTGCGGGTCAGTTCCCGGATGAGTTCCAGAGCGGTTGGATCCAGTATCGGTGGCATGGGCGGCATGGAGGCGTGTGACCGGTCCGGTTCCTGGAGGGAGGGCCGCAGGAGGGTTTCCGGCGGGGTTTCCGGCGCGGACGGGCGGGAGGCCTGATGCGACAGCATGGTCGCCGCCGATTGGTCGGCCTTTTTCTCATCCCGCGCCCTTTCGTCTTGCCCCTGGGTGACCCGTGGCAGCCAGCGATCCAACAGGCTCCCCATATCCGTCTGGCGGAACGGTTTTCTCAGGTAGTCATCCATTCCGGCGTCTGTACACTGTTGCCGACTCTCTTGCAGCACATGGGCGGTCAGCGCCACGATGGGCGTGCGGGCGTGGCCGACTTCCAACTCCCATTGGCGCAGCTTCCGGGTGGTTTCGAATCCATCCAGGATGGGCATTTCGCAGTCCATGAAAACGAGATCGAATGGCGTGGTCGCCTCATGAACGCAAGTGATGGCCTGTTGGCCGTTGTTGGCCACCGTGACTTGGCAGCCGAACAACTCCAGGGTCGCCATCGCCACCTCCTGGTTGATCGGATTGTCCTCCACCAACAAAATCCGGCCTTTGAACTGGAAATGATCCGGGGTGATGGGACGGTGTTGGGCCTGCCAGCTTGATATCAGTTCCCGATCCCCCGGTTGTTGCAAGCCAAAGCGCAGGGTGAACCAGAAGGTCGATCCCTGTTCGGGTTGGCTGGTGACGTGCAACTCCCCGTTCATCAGGCTGACCAGCCGGTGGGTGATGGCCAATCCCAATCCGGTCCCGCCAAATCGACGCGAGATCGAGGGATCCTCCTGGGAGAAGGCCTGGAATAGCCGGTTGTGGAATTCGGGCGTGATGCCGATGCCGGTATCCGTCACCTGAAAACGCAGCAGCACATCCGCTTCCCGTTGCGTCAGTACCTGCACCTGCACCTGGACCGAGCCTGCGGAGGTGAATTTGATCGCATTGCCGACCAGATTGAACAGAATCTGATTGAGACGATACGGATCCCCCAACAAATGGAGCGGCACCCCGTCCGCCATGTGCATGTCAAACGACAAGCCTTTGGCTCTGGCCTTGTCCGCCAGAAGGCCGCAGACATCCTGAATCACCTCATCCAGTTCGAAGCGGAGGATATCGACGCCCAGATGTCCGGCCTGGATTTTGGAGAAGTCCAGGATATCGTTGATGATGCACAACAAGGTGTGGCCGGAGCGGTGAATGGTCTCGACATAATGGCGTTGCTGAGGGGTCAAGGGTGTGCCCAGAATCAGCTCCGCCATTCCCAGCACTCCGTTCATCGGCGTGCGGATTTCGTGGCTCATGGTGGCCAGGAATTCGGACTTGGCCCGACTGGCCTGTTCCGCCCGGTCCAGAGCCTGTTGTTTCTCCTCCTCCAGCCGTTTCTTGTCGGTGATGTCGTCCTTGATGCCGAGAAAATGAGAAATATTGCCATCCTGATCGCGAATGGGGGAGATGTTGGCCAACTCCCAGAACAGTTCACCATTCTTGCGTCGGTTGCACAGATCGCCTCGCCACACCCGTCCGCTGGTGATCGTCTGCCACAAATCCTGATAAACCTGTTGCGGCGTGATTCCGGATTTGAGCAGACTGGGATCCTGGCCCAGGAGTTCCTCGCGGGAGTAGCCGCTTGACATGATGAAGGAATGATTGACGTACTGGATGACGCCATCCCGATCGGTCATGACGATGGAGGAGGGGCTTTGTTCCACCGCCTGGGAGAGGATGCGGATCTGTTTTTCGACCTGATGGCGTTTGGTCAGATCCAGAACGGTTCCGAACATGGTCACGGCCTGACCCTGTTCATCCCGGATCACGGCGCCTCGCGCCAGGACGTGGCACACCGAGCCATCGGGCCGCACGACCGGGTGTTCGGCCTGATAGGGGGTGTCTGGCTGGGTCAGCGCCTGATGGATCCCCTGCATGACCTGTTGGCGTTCCGGTTCGGGAATGGAGCGCAGAAACGTGTCGTAGGAAGGGGGCGCCTTGTCGGGATCCAGACCAAAAATGCGAAAGATCTCTTTGGACCAGATGAACCGGCCACTGGCGATCTCCCAATGCCAGTAGCCCAGTTGGGCGATCTCCTGAGCCATTTCCAACTGCAACTGACGGGCGCAAAGCTCCTGATTGGCCGTTGCCAGGGCGTCACGGGTGCTGGTGATGTTGTAGTACAACACCTTGATCGGGGTGACCAGGGTGGTTTCCGCCACCGCCTTGTAGAGACAATAAAAGGCCGTGATCTTGAGCAGATGTCCCAGCAGGTTGGAAAGACCATGGGTATCCACATAGAAGGTGAACGCGAGTTCCGACCCCATGGTGGCGATCAGCGCCCAACGCAGCAGCCGCAGGATCTCCCTGGCGAACTGGTCTTGTTGGCGGTGCAACAGGATCAGCCCGGACAGCAGGATGAGACCAATGGCGTATTCGCTGTTTTTCTTGAAGGAGGTCAGTCCCTGGCCATCCACCCAACAGTCGGGAAACAGATCCCATGCAAAAATCGACAACAGGATCAGTCCGGTGACCATGCCATACAGGAGCAGCAGCCCGTTCACCGACACTCTGCGACGGATGAAGAAAAAAGCGGCCACGAACGAGACCGACTCCAGGTAACGCGCTCCGATCCACAACTGGGTTGCCAGATTGGCGTCTTGGCGCTCGAAGATGCCCATGCCCTTGTAGCCCAGGGTGTGGATCAGGTCGAGAAAACCGATGAACAGAAAAGAGATGCCCAGGAAAAGCAAATAATTGTTATCGAAGAACCGTCTGCCGTTCCAGGCGATCACGAAAAATGTGAACGCGATGACAATGCTGAAGAATTCTGCCAGGATGTGAAACAGTAGATAGTTTTTGAATGAGACCCCTATCAATGCCAGCAGCAAACAGCCTTTCAACCCCATTCCGGTCCATCCATCGGCCCTGGAACGTGTGTCAGTCGGTGTGGACAGGAGAGTGTTCATGGGGAACGTCAGGCATCCTCGAAGCAGGGGGGGGCGGGGATTGAACGGGGAATGTCCGGGGATCACAAAAAAGTCACCATAGCGCAACCTTGATATTTCTGTCAAACTTGCTCATCTGGACGATGGAATGTCTGGATGGACTCTCGCAAAGCAGCATCGAACAGCCTCCAAGGCCGGAGCGATCATGAAAACGAGCATTATGGTGTGTGTCAAGGAGCGGATGGGTCAGGCTTCATCCTGTGTCCAAGGTGGCAGCCTGGAGCTGATCCGGTTGCTGGAACGAGAGTTCGCGGCCCAGGGGCTGTCGGTTCCGGTCAAGCCGTTGATGTGTTTCGGGCGTTGCAACGAAGGGCCCAACATGCGCATCGCCCCCGGCGGCGCTTTTTTCACTCGCATGACCCCCGAGCGGTTGGGGGAGGTGGTGGAGGCGGTGCGGGCGGCGGTGGCGGCGGAAGGGCGGGAGGAGTAGGGGATGGGGGAGTTCATCCAGATCACCCGTTTGATCTTGAAACACTTCAAGAGCGTCGATGAATATGCATGCCAGTCTGCAACGGGAGTTGCTGGATTTCTTCAAGAGGAAATCCAGCGATACCGGCATGCAGTTTCTGATCGCCACCCATGCCCAGGAGTGGGTCTCGGGTGTGGATGTCGGACAGATCCTGTCGTTGCTGAAATAGACCCCCGCACGCATCGACTCTGCACCCCAGGTGGTGCGCCACCAACCCCTCCACAAACTCCCCCAACCGCCCACCCAGCCGATCCAGCTTGCGATCGGTCTCCTTCATTTGCATGGCGGTCGCCTTGATCAGACGCTCGGTATCCTGAAATTTGCGGTCAGTATCCTAGAATTTGCGATCGGTATCCTGGAATTTGCGATCGGTCTCCGCCCTTCGTTCCCGATCCTCCCGGACCATCTCCTGAAACTGACGGCTGGTCTCCTGGAACATCCCCCAGACATCTTCAATAGTCACGGTTTGAGGCATGGCGATTTCTCCTGTTCGAAAAACGTGGTCAACACAAGCATACCCGGTTTATGCAACGTATGAAACGCCATTCTCCACACGCTACAGAGGTGTTGACTGACGCATTCCAAACACAATCCTCACGATCAATTTGCCCCAATCGCCCCACGAACGTTCAAATCACGTTGAAATACATCACATTGCATGAAAATCCAGGCTAATAGTAATTATGAACGGAATGGGGCATTCTGTTTAAAAAGTCAAATCCTTTTTTCACATCAAATCAAAATTCTGGAGAGCATAGCGATGTCAATGCTGTATGACCACGAGGGGAACCGCAAATACCTGACCATTGCCGAGCGCACCGCCTTTTTGAAGGCTGCTGGGCGCATGTCACAGGAGGTGTACACCCTGTGCGCCGTGCTTGCCTATAGCGGTGCCAGACTGTCTGAAGTGTTGGCATTGACCTATGAACATATCGATACGCATGCACGCCTTGTACTGATCGAATCCCTGAAGAAAAGGCGCCCGGGTGTATTCCGGGCTGTACCGATCCCGGCCAAGCTAATCCTGGATCTTGAGCGTGTGCATGGCATCGCGGCAGCGCGCAAAGATCCAAGCCACGCACACCAACGCCTCTGGGGCTTTTGCCGCACCACAGCCTGGAGCCGTGTCAAAACGTGCATGAACCAAGCTGGCATTTCTGGGTCGCAGGCAAGCCCAAAAGGTCTGCGGCACGCCTTTGCCGTCGCCTCGCTGCAATCCGGTGTGCCGATCAACTTTGTACGCAAATGGCTCGGTCATTCCCGCTTGGCAACCACTGAAATCTATGCCGATGCCGTTGGCGAAGAAGAGCAGAAAATTGCCAGCCGGTTGTGGGGTACATTCTGAACCCATTTCACTGAACAGAATGCCCCATTCTGTTTAAAAGGTGGACTGCATCTATTAAATCATTAGCAACTAACATAACCAAATTGCACTCAACATCAATAAACATTAACCTACATACAGGAGAACGTCCAAAATGCACGAAACGGATAATCAGTTTAATATTAACGACATAAGAATAAGAAGAGTAAAATCTGAAAACGATTTTTCAAAGGCAATAGACGTTAGATGGGACGGCTATAAAAAAT
>JADGBT010000056.1:17520-18909 GCA_015231375.1 Magnetococcales bacterium
ATTGCTACATATATTTAGCAGTTGACGAACATGACAACCCGATCGGAACTATACGCATCATAATATCTAACAACGGAGAAATAGAATTAGAAAAATATATAGATATCGGTCAATTGTCGAATCATTGCAAGTTACCATTCTCTGAAGCAACACGCCTCTCCGTTCCAAAAGGAACATTTCATAAACAGACAGTACTTGCCCTTTTTAAATGCTTTTACATGGTATCGTTAGAAAAAAAATCCCATACAATGGTTGTATGGGTCAGAAAAATGGCTTTTAGGTATTATAAAAATTTCCTATTCAACCCTATAAACGAAAAATTCTGCCTTTTTAATCATCCTCGTCTTGGTAATTTAGAACATCAAGTAATGGTACTACCCGTCATAACAGCATTGGATGAATACAAAGCACACAAGAATGACATGTATCCATTCTTCGCAAGAGATCATTCAGACATCATCACTCTGTTTTAACGATCAACAAAACAAACACAAAGAAGGTTAACATTCTATGAAAAATCAAAAAAATAATTTATGGGGTGATTATAGTCAGGTTTATGATTTTATGGCATATCACAATTCCGAATACCAAGAAATTATAGAGATTATCTTTAGAACAATAAAAAATCTAGGCATTCCGAACAAGGCTCGAATTTTAGATATCGGAGCAGGAACAGGAAACTTTTCCATTCGTATAGCAGAGTCCTATAAATCATGTCAGATTGTACATCTTGAGCCGGATTCAAAAATGATTGAAATTGCCAAAATCAAAGCATATCATAAAGGATTAAATAATATAAATTTTATTAATAGTTCATTTGCAAACGAGATTGAATTAGAAGATTTTGACCTTATTCTTTGCATTCACGCGCTTTACACTTTTCCATTCCCAAAAACATCCTTATTAGATATTAATAGAATAACTAATAAGGATGGTAAATTTATCATTTGCGACATTGGAAGAGTTTTGGATTTGCTAGACTGGTCACTTTTCTTGTTCAAAGATAACATAAAGAGAAATGGAATTTTTAGCACTCTATCAAATACATTAAAATCATTTAAGCTAGCATTTAATAATAGAATAATAAGAAACAATCAAAAAAGAGGAGTCTATTGGGTACACTCCCATTCCGAATTAAAGTCGAGTCTAATAAATGCTGGATTTAATATACTTCATGATTCAATTGTATATAGAGGGTATAGCGACTTTTTTGTTTGCGAGAAAAAATAATTTATCCTCAATCTAAAGCTTTATAAAGAAGATTTGTAACTATTCAGCACCCCCTTCACTGTGTGGATGAGTCGAGGAAGAGCTTGGAGATCAGGATCGCATGAAATCCGGCTCAAGATGTACAATCTGACATGATTTATAGGACTCTGCTATACGAAT
>JADGBT010000057.1 GCA_015231375.1 Magnetococcales bacterium
CAGCCTCCTCCAGGCCGCCAAGGCGCGAGCCAGGGGCTACCGCTCGGATACCAACTTCATCACCATGGCCTACCTCATCGGGGGCAAGTTAAACTTCACCCTACCCACGTGAAACAGCGAGGAGCCATGTTGATGAAGCATTAGGAGCATGGGACCAAAGGCCAATATTTAAGACAAACGTTTCCAGTTTTACAGCATTAAGAAAAATTTCTCCAAAAATTCCATTTGATATAATGAGGAATATAATAAAGTACTTCGTTACACCCCACGCAGAGTACCCATTAAATCCTACCTACGAAGATACTGATCCTAGCGCAAACATGACTAACGTAAAAAAATTTAAGGAGTTACAAAAATTTCAAAGCGTTGGTCTAGTCATCCCTGTGGATGCAGAATTTATGTATTTTGCAGCAATGAAGTCAAAATCGTGCCGATTGACAGCCCTAGGACATCAGTATTGGCGATTAGTAAATGAGAAAAAATTATGACAAATTGAATTGCAATATTCAAAATGAACAACAAATTAATCTTATAATTATATCATGCATTATACAATAATATAAATCTTGATTTTAGCAATGCATGACACGATCAAATCACACCATTCACGCCACTCTCAAGACAGGATGATCCTTGTCGATGTACGGCATTTTCAAGCGTTTGACGAATAAACCGCTGATATGGTATCCCGGAGCGCGCCGCCTCTTCTTTGATGGCATCCAGTAGCGGGTCAGACAAACGCAAGGTGATGCTTCGCCGCTTTGGCTGGAATTCAAAGTGAATAGGGGTCAAAGACGACAGATCGTATTCTTTTAAGTCGGCATTGTCGATAAAATCCTCAGCATCTTTATCTGTCTTGAGGATTGGTAATTGCTTCTTCATAACTTTCCACCTCCTTTTGATGCATATAGCGTGCGCTGACTGGACGGATATAGGTTTCCCCTGCACGTTTGCGTAGAGTGAAGCAAACAAAAAGTTTGCGTCCTTCACGCGTGTCGCCGACCGCTATATATCTTATCTCATGTACGGAATGAACAATATCAGGAAAAAATTTCATGGTCCCGTGAAAAGCGAATTCAATTTCGGACAAGCTTACGCCGTGCTTTTGGCACTTGTCCCTGTTTCCACGATCCCATTCAAAGCCTGTTACACCCTGTAGTTGCATGGCCCCAGCATCTCATTTGTACATACAAATGTCAAGCACAACCCCCAGCATAACACCCTTCCTTGACCCGCAATCCTGAGAAACAACGCATCCAAAAAAATTACGGTTTATCAACACCCTCCCCCCCTCCAAAGCCAATCCCCCTCACAACCGGTTGATCAATCCGGCCACATACCCCGCGCCAAAGCCGTTGTCGATGTTGACCACCGTCACATTGGACGCGCAGCTGTTGAGCATGCCCAGCAGCGCCGACACCCCTCCGAACGCGGCGCCGTAACCCGCCGAGGTGGGCACGGCGATCACCGGTTTGTCCACCAGTCCCCCCACCACCGAAGGCATGGCCCCCTCCATGCCCGCCACCACCACGAACACCCGGGCGGAACGCAACAGCGCCTCCGCCGACAACAGGCGATGCAATCCGGCGACCCCGGCGTCATAGTGGGTTTCCACCCTGGCCCCCATCAGACGCGCCACCAGGGCCGCCTCTTCGGCCACGGCGATGTCGCTGGTTCCGGCGCACAACACCCCCACCAGACCTTCCGGGGCGGCCATGGACTCTTCGGCCCGGTAGAGACACCCGGTGTCGACGGCGTGCTCCAGTTGGGGAAAGCGCAGGCGCAAACGCTGAATCCGCTTGCGGGTCACCCGGGTGATCAACAGGGGACCGGGACGGCTCAAGGCCCGTTCGACAATGGTTTGCAGATGGTCGTATTGTTTGCCTTGCGCCAGAATCACCTCGGGAAAACCGTGGCGCATGCCCCGCTGGGTATCCAGACGGGCCACCACCGCGCCCTGCTGATGACACAGCTCCACGGGAAACCCCTCCAGGTGGTGCAACGCCTGATCCACCGTGGCCCGCCCTTCGGCCACATCAAGCAGCAAGGCGCGCAGACGTTCAGGGGTCATACTGTTTGAACTCGACCACAGGAGCCAATTTTTCGCCGGTGGCCTCGGCCAGAAACGGAGTGAGATGCTGATGGGTCTGCAACAAGGACCACCCCTGACGCCGGGCGACCACCACCAGATCATCGTGTTCCAGCCGCCACACCCCACCCGCCTCCTTGGTACGGATCGATCCCCATGGGGTTTTCAACACCTTCTCCTCGCGGGGCAGGACAAAGCGGTCCACCTGGGCCACCCGCACCCCCAAAGCCGTGGTGTGGGTCAGGATGATCCGGGACATGGACTCTTCGTCACCCAACCGGGCCACCACCTCCAGACGCACGCCGGGACGCCCTTTTTTCATGGTCATGGGGATCAGGGACATGTCCAGCGCCCCGGCCTGAAACAAGCGATCCCACACCGGACCAAACCATTCGGGATTCATGTCGTCGATGTGGGAGGAAAGCACCACCACCCGATCCCGTTCCAGATCCGTGGGTTGGGATGCGTTCTGGTCCACATCGCAGGCCATGATGCGCAGCAGATTGGCCCGTCCGGCCAGATCCCGACTGCCCAGCCCATGCCCCACCCGATCGACCCGCAGCAGATCCGGCGGTCCGAACCGTTCCGCCAGGGTCACCAGAATGGCCGCGCCCGTGGGCGTGACCAGTTCGGCTTCCACGGGATCGGGACGCAACGGAGCGTGATGCTTGCGCAGCAGTTCCAGCACCGCCGGTGCCGGAATGGGCATGCGGCCATGATCGCACTGAACCGATCCGGTCCCGGTGGGCACCGCTGAGGCGGTGATCCGGGTGACTCCCAACTGCCAGACCGCAAAGGCCGCGCCGCAGATGTCGAGGATGGCGTCCACCGCCCCCACTTCGTGGAAATGGACCTGTTCCACCGCAATGCCATGGACCGTGGCTTCGGCTTCGGCCAGATTGACGAAAATGGCCTCGGCGCGAATCTTGACCGGATCCGGCAGTTCCGAGGCGCGGATCAATCCCAGGATGTCGGCCAGATGGCGTTGTGGCTGGTTCTGCTGGGCCAGACGGACCTGGGCGTGAATGCCACGGATTCCGCCCCGTCGGCCCCGTTTGAGTTCCAGAGTCCAGCCGGACAACCCCAAAGCGGCCAGAGCGCCTTTCAGGGCTTTGGGTTCCAGCCCCAGATCCAGGCACGCCCCCAGAAACATGTTGCCCGAGATGCCCGCTTCCAGATCGAGATACAGATGCATACGCTCACAACCTCAAAACACGCAAAGCGGCAGAGAGGAACCCATCCATCTCCTGAACCATCACCTGACCAAAAATGGTCAGAGACAACCCCATGACAACAAATCCCACGATCTGGGCGATCGGCATGGCGACGAAAAAGACCTGGATTTGCGGCGAGGCGCGGTTGATCAAACCCATGCCCAGATACAGCAGTTTGGTGGCTCCGATCACCGGAGCCGCCACCAGCAGGGCCAGTCTGAACATGCGCACCATCAACTCCGCGCCCGCGCGCAGCAGATCCTCGGAATGGGGCAAGCCTCCGCCCAGAGGCAGCGTGGCAAAGGAGCGCGCCACCCCTTCCACCAGCAGATGATGTCCGTTGAAAGCCAGGAAAATCATCAAGGCAGTCATGTACAGCAGGTTGGAAAGCACACCCTCCTGCACCCCGGAGGTGGGATCCATCACCATGGCCATGGAGAGTCCCATCTGAAAGCCCATCAAGCCGCCAGCCACCTGCACCGCCACCAGCACCCAGTGGACCATCATGCCGAAGATCGCCCCGATCATCACTTCGGTGATGGCGGCGTAACCCATGGCCACCACACTGCCTTTGCCCTCGCCGGGCCAGGGGGAGACCAACGGATAGATCACCACGGTCAACGAGACCAGCAGCAACGCCCGGATACGGGCCGGTCCCACGCTGCGGGAATAAAAAGGCGCGGAGAGAAACATTCCGGTCAGTCGGGAGAAGATCAGGATCAACCGTTCGATTTCACCGGTGGACAGGCCAAACAGATCCAGAAGGGCCGAAGGCTCCATGGGGCGTCTTCTTTAGGTTATGGTCACAAGACCATGCGGGGGATGGTGTCGAAGAGCTTGGCAAAGTAGTCCATGATGGTCTCGATCATCCACGGCAGCGTGAGGGAGAGCGCGAAAAAGGTGGCCAGGATTTTGGGGATGAAAGTCAGGGTCATCTCCTGGATCTGGGTCACGGACTGAAACAGCGAAATGATGATACCCACCACCAGGGCGGTCAGCAGCATGGGCGCGGAGATCAACAAGGCGATTTTGAGGGCCTCGTTCACCATTTCCAGAACCGAGGTCACAGGCATGGGGCGGTGCTCCGTTGGGTGAGGGATGGAATTCCGACTCGACACGGGCATGTTAACCCAATCCAGGAACAATGCCAAGCCGGACGCGCGCTCATGAGCGGTCCAGCACCTCTCCGAAGATCAACTCGTAGACCTCGAAGACCGAAATGGCCATGGCGGCGATGATCGGACCAAAAAAAAGTCCCAGAATGCCGAACTGAATCAGGCCGCCGAAGGTGGACAGCACAGTGAACAGGGTATAATTCAACACCTTCAACTCGCCGACGCCATCCTGGGCATGCTGGCTGGCCAGCCAACGCATCAGGAGCGGACGGGTCACGTTGTCGATGAGAAACCCGGTCACCAGGGCCCCCCACAGAGCCAGAAACAGGGCCTGTCCGTGGTGACCATGCCAATAAAGCACATAGGCGGTCGGTCCCCACACCACCAGTCCTCCCACCACCGGAATGAACGACGCGGCGGCGATGGCCACGCCGAGATAAAACCAGGGCAGTCCCATGAACGCGGTCACCAGGGAAAAAGAGAGTCCCTGCAACAAGGCGACCCCCAGAGTGCTGATAGTCAGCACCGTGGCCAGAGCCGCGAAGCGACCGAACAGGATATCGTCGTAATGGTTGTTGAGCGGCGAGAGAATCTTGACATGACGCGCCAGCACCGGTCCATCCCGGTAAAAGAAGAACAGCGCGAACACCACCAGCAGCAAGGAGGTGACAAAGGCCACGCCGTTGTTGGTGATCCCCTTGAAGATGAACAGCAATCCCATGCCGACAGACTGTCCCACCTGGGCATGGTTTTCCCCCACCCAATCGATCAACGCCTCTTGCAAGGTTTCGGGAATGGGCAGGGCGGAGAGGATCAGCCGCAACTCGACCATCAAGGCGTCGGGGGTGGCAAAACCGGCGAACCACGCCTGAATCTCTCGCGCCAGGGTGCCCGCCTTGATGGTGGTGGCCACCAGCAGATACAAAATGGGACTCACCACCAAAAAAAACATCAAAACAGTCATGATCAGCGCCGGTCTGACCGATTCATTAGGCAAGCGGGTCTGCACCCGGAGATACAACGGATAGGTCGAGGAGGCCAACAAAGCAGCCAGAAACAGTCCAGGCAAAAACGGGGCGAACAACCACCCCATGCCCACGATGGCCAGCAGCAGCAGAGTCAGCAGAAACCCTTCCTGATAGGGATGCTCGGTATCGTTGATCATTGTCGGAATTCGTAGATTACTTTAATTATTGGATCGCCGCCCGAAAACGGAACGCAAACCCACCGCAAAGAGCCTTTATTGATGCCAGGAGAACGCCATGAAACTGTTCCGCAATGCCTGTTTATCCCTGTTGCTGCTGACGGCGCCCCTGTCCGTGGCGTGGGGCGATGAACCGGGAAAGGTCAATTCCCAGATCGCCAAAACCGCCGCCAAGGTGAACATGCCCGCCAAGGCCACCGCCGGTTCACACGCGGCCCGCGTACAAAAGGACAAGGAGAATGTGCGCAAGATCGTGCTCGCCAAGAAATTGCAGCGTCAGGCGGGCAAAAAGGCGGACCCCAAAACGACCGCCAGCAAAAAAGCCGTGACCCCGAGAAAGCCCACCCACACGACCCGGCGCGCCACGCCCATTCCGGCGCGCATCGGCATTCGCACTTGGTCCTTTCCGGAGAGCGCCCCTGTCCGGACCAGCAAGCTCACCGAGTTGACCGCCCGCATCACGGAAACGGAAAACGCCTACGATGCCGAAAATGCCAAGTTCCAGAAACTGCTTCAGAAGTACAGCAAAGAACATGCCAATCCAATGTTTCCCTCCGCCACCGGCAATGTGCCATTCGCCGACCCGCAAATGGCCGCCTCCCAGCGTCGGCTCAACGACATCATGATTCAGCTCGACGCGCTGCATAACCATCGCAACGAAGTGGCGGGTCTGGTCTTCCTCAAAACGGTGCGCGACTGAAATTCTCCGCTCCGCCATAAAAAAGCTTGCCTGCCGCCCCGCTCCTGCATTAGGATCGGGGCGGATTTTTTCAAGGGGAGTAGTCGCCTTGCCACGGGTCGTCACGATCCAACGCAACGGGTCTGCGTCAACACACCTGAACCGAATGCTTTCGGATCATGGCGCAGACGGGTCGATCTGTTCATCAAGATCGGATTCTGGCGAGACTTTGGATGACAACGTTCCACCGACGGGGGTCGGGCGGAAGGTTTGTTCATCTATTGTCATCGACCATGCCCGACCCCCTTTGAACGAGGTTTCCCATGAGCAGCAGCGCCCTGGCCGTCACCGATTCCGTCTCGTTTCTGTCCACCACCGCCACCACCTTCGCCTTGATCTTTCTGGCCGAAATCGGTGACAAAACCCAACTGGTCTGCATGACCCTGGCCGCCAAACATCGGGGCTGGCCCGTCTTCATCGGGGCCACCAGCGCCTTTGTGGTGCTCAACGTGCTGGCCGTGGCCTTTGGCGCGGCCCTGGCCCAATGGCTGCCGGCCAATGTGATGATCCTGATCGTGGCGGGATTGTTCGCGGTCTTCGGGATTCAGTCGTTGCGCGCCGCCGGCAACGACGAGGAGGAAGAGGAGAACACCGAACCCAAAAGCGGCAAAAGCATTCTCCTGAGCGCCTTCTTGTTGATCTTCGTCGCGGAGTTGGGAGACAAAACCCAGATCGCCGTGGCCAGCCTGGCCGGCACCGCCCCCCCGATCCCGGTCTGGGTCGGCTCCACCCTGGCTCTGGGCCTGTCCGCCGGATTGGGCGTGGTGGCCGGACGTCAACTTCTGGCGCGCATCTCGGTGAAACTGCTCAACAAGGTCAGCGGGATCTTCTTCTTGTCACTGGCCGCCCTGGCGCTCACCCGCTTGCAGTGGTGACCAGAGCCTTGGAAACGGCCGTCTGCAATGTGCGGGCGGCCTCCTCCACCCTGCCAGCCAATCCAGCGCGCCAATCCGCTCCCGCCAGTTCTTCGGGCTTGAACGGATACATCACCCCCCGTGACGAGGCGGCGTAGGCTCCGACACCCTGGGGACCGGCGGCCACGGTCACGGACTGGAGGGAACCACCCTGCGCGCCGATGCCGGGCATGAGAAACAACGCATGGGGCGCCACCCGGCGCAGACGCGCGGCAGTCTCGGGATAGGTGGCCCCCACCACGATGCCCACATTGCCATAACCATAGGCTCCGATGGAGTCCCGACCCCAGATCTCCGCCAGTTGCGCCATTTTATCGGCGACGGTTCCGCCGGAGACCAGTTCCAGATCTTGCAGATCCCCGGAGGAGGGATTGGAAGTTTTGGCCAGCACGAACAGTCCCGCCTCCCGATTGGTCTCCAGGAAGGGCAACACCCCGTCTTTGCCCAGATAACCGTTGATGGTCAGGGCGTCGGCCCGCCAGGGATTGGGGGTCTTGAAAACCGGATGGTGCGTGGCCAGCCATGCGGTGGCGTAGGCTTTGGCGGTATGGGCCACGTCGTTGCGTTTGCCGTCCATGATGATGGGAATCTCCAGATCCCGCAACAGCATCAAGGTGCGACGCAGAGCGATATGCCCGGCGGTGCCGTACTGCTCGTAAAACGCCGCCTGGGGCTTGTAGCCTACCGCCATGGGGGCGGTCACCTCGATGATGGCCCGATTGAACGCAAACAGGGTCTCTTCCAGCCGCTCCTCGGTGGGTTCATCCCGCAGACGCTCCCGCAAAAAAACCGGAAAACGCTCCACTTCCGGATCCAAACCCACGATCACCCGGGAATCGATCCGCACGGCCCGCTCAATCAGACGATCGGCAAAATGAGTCATGACGCCTCCTACCACAAACCTATTGAAAGAAAAGAGGAGGTCTGGAGGATTCATCCTCCAGGGTTTTGATTATTTTAATTAATATAATTACAAAACCCGACAATCAAGCAGATTTCTGGCTATTTCTTACCGTTAAGAAATACAAGCCTTCCGGAGATTACATTACAGCAGACTTGACCGACCGGTGAGGATGGCTTGCATCCTTCTGCGAACGTCTACGGAAGATGATTTTGCACGCAACCCTGAATCAATGCCCACCAGGGGAAAGGCTTCTCTCCTTTCTGGAAAGAGCATGCAAGCAATCATTGCGCCAGAGTGTACGAGCTTCCTGTTACCCTCGGTCGCGAGGACAACAACGTTGTTGCTCTCGCCAGCGGCGGCGTGTGTCAAGACCCACTCCGCAGGACTTTCCCCAAAATTCAGCCGGCTTTTGGGGTAACCATTGATGCAGCATAGGAATTTGACGTTCATGTGCGCGATGTTAAATCATGATTGTGTGCGCTCACAACAGACCGGAATAGTCGGAGCCCAGTGCCCTGGCTGGCTGCGGTGAAATCTCTGCTCTGCTCGTGATTTCAATTCATCAACCGGCATCAGATTGAAACGGTTTTATCAGCGGACTGCTAAAAGCGCCATTGGTATCCAGTACCAATGCTTTGCGAGTCTTTAATGAATTTGAGAATATGATATGAAAGTATGAAATGAATAGTATTATATAATGAATGCATGATGATGGATGGGTATAGACGTCGGTATCGCTCCACCAGGTAGCCAAACACCAATGACGGGACAAAAACAGTGGCAACAATCGGATCGCCTCTGGCCAAATAATGAGCCAGAACAAATAATAATGAAGCGATTAAGTTTGCAAGCGAGATTGAGAAAAGATCCTTGCGGAAGATGCGGTGATCAAGAATGAGTGTCTGAATCAGTCCGCGAAAGGTCAATTCTTCCAGCAAAGGATATAAAATTAAAATTATGAATAAATGGTAAGGATTTGATGGTGTTGGATGCGCGACAAAATTGGATGGAACAATGAAATGAAATCCGATTGAAAACAAAGGCGCAATCAATACCAGAAGCAAGAATACGCTGTCATTGCAGGGTGTTCTGATATTGTTCATGAGATTGTTGGCATGTATGGGGTCGGTTCAACATCCGTGTGTGCATCACATTTATGGATGCACACACGGATGACTGAGATTCCAGATTGCGTCAGGCTTTTTTGGCTTTGTTTATAAACTCTTGTTCTGTTTCCTCTGTCTGTATAGATACAGCAAGGATGTCAACAACAAGACAGGAAAGGTTGGGTCAAGATCTGCGCCAGGGTTCATTGTACAGCCTACCTTGGTATCACCGGAAATCGTACCCGTTGAGGTTGTGGCCGTGGATGTGGTGGCTGTGGTGGACGCCTGTGCAAAACCGGCAGGATCCAGAATGAATCCATTGACCAATCCATCTTCATCATTCAGGCCGCCATCCACCAGGGTCAGAGTTGCTTTTCTTCTGTCGCTTGAGAATACGACGTTCAGTTTGTCCTCACTCCATCCTTGTTGCGCACTGTGCTTCCATAACGTCAGAGAATCTGGTATTGGACTCAGGAACTCCATGTCAATGGTCACAAGGTCGCCGGGTCTTCTTGTCTTGACGCGGAAATTGAACATTCCGTAGTCAATATCGCTCGGTTCTGTGTTGGCAGTGGCCGTTTGCGCACTGAGCAGGAGACTGGGATGTTTGGGGGTTAATTCAACAAAATCGATTGCATTGTTTGCGGTAATGCAAACATAGATACTCGTTCTTGTGGCCGCTCTGACGATTCGTCCAGGTGTGGCACACGTGTTGAAATAGAGGTTTCTTGAGGTCGTGGTGAAGGTGATGTTGGAAGTCGCTCCGACAAATCCATTGGCGTTTGTTACTTGCAGACTGACTACAAAGGATGCGGGTGCTGGATTTGGAACCACAAAGGTCGGCTTTTTGGCTGTCGCATCGGACAATACAATAGGAAAACTGGCGCTCCAGGAATAAGAGGCAATGGTCCCACCCGTTGGATCGTAGGAGCCACTGGCATCCAGATTGATCGTTTCGCCTTCCTCTGCGGTTGTCAGATCCGATGTTGCCACAGCAACTGGTAAAAACGATGTTGTATTGGATACATTTACAACAACAGTCTTGACAACAGCCAGACCATTGGAGGTGTCCGTGACCGTAAGCTCAAAAACTAGGGGGCCAACAGTAGCAGGTGTTGTGATGGTTATTGCACGTGATGTATTATTAGGCAAGGGGGGGGATACGTTACTACCAGAAGTTTTTGCCCAACTGTAGGTCAGGTTGGAGCCAGTGATTGTTCCTGGAGTCAGAGTAACCACTGTATTCGTTGGAACAGTTTGGACTGTTGGCAGGCCGGTTTGATTGATAATGTTAATCTCACTGACAGTTGGAGGCAGTTGGTCTCTTGACGTGATTTGAACTGTGACCGATGCCGGTGTTGATACATTACCGGCTGTATCTGTGATTATCAGATTGAATGTGTAATTCCCAAGAGTGGTTCCTTTTTCAATATCTATAGATGTTGTTATGTTGTTTGGATTGTTTATGGTGATTAGGTCTGGTGATGTTCTCGTATACCCGCTCGGCCAGCTAACCAGAGTCCAGGTTGCTGTCCTCAATGATGAATATACAGATGGTGATCCATCCAGCTGAATTCTTGTACCTTGTTGCGCGATAAAATCTTGCAGAATTGTAATGAATCTTGGATTTGAGGTGATTGCCGCTGGAGGCGTATTTTTATTAATGGTTATTTTTTGTTGTGTTGTGTGGGTTCCGGTATTATCCGTTACTGTCAATGAGAACCACAGATCTATTGATGGTGTTTTTGGAGGAGGTACTAGGTTTGAAAGGATTGGAGTTGTTAATAATATTCCTGAAGTGATTTCTGGTGGAAATGTTAAACCATAGTTTGAACAGTTCATGCACGTCCATAAATAAGTTACTGATCCTGGTTCAAAGGTTGATCCGCTCCCGTCCAATGTAACAGTGACACCTTCAAACGCTGTTGGGGTGCTAGGCTTTATGATCGCTGTTGGCGCTGCATGGGATGAATGACTACTCATGCAGATTGCAAACAATAAGAACAGTCTCAATATCAATGTATGGCGTTTGATGTTCATCTTTGTTTCTCCAGCTTAATGAGTTTTATTGTTCAGAGTGTTCACGGTTTACCTGTAAACCTCGAAGGTATCATTCGTCACGATTCCAGGACTGTTTTGGCGTTCCGGCTCTCTGCCATGACTGATCCATACCTGATCCGGTGATCTGTTGTTGGAATAGTCGCAGACAGGTTCGGACCGGGATGAAAAAGAGTGGCAGGTTTGGCTGGAATGTTTCTGTCCGGCAAAGTAACCCGCCACCCCGGTTGCGCCGGCAATGGTCAGGAGGGCGTTGGTGGTGAACAACAGATCTGATTTCGCTTCTTTCGTCTGTGCGATCATCAATAGGCACAGAACCATGACCAACTGATTTTTCTTCGATTTTTTGGTGTTCATGACGCTCTCCTTTCCGTGCGATTCAAGGACCACAGGAACCATTCTTGTCTTGTAAAGTGGGTGGTTGACATCAAAGCCTTGGCTTGTTGCGGGTTTGGTATGGTCTGATTAATCCATCAGTATGTGTTTGCTAATGAAGAAATCTTCGTAAAACGTAGACAAGGAGACGCACGCATCTCGGTCGCACTCCGTCAGAAAAAACGTGGCTCACGTTCCGCCATGACCATGGCAAGCAAGGGGAATGCCAACTCTTCGTAATACGAAGAGTCTACGTTTTACGAAATTTCGTAGTCTGTATCTCTTTCCTCTCCTTGCCATGGATTTTGAAGGATGGACGAGATACCCGTTTTTGCCAAGCGACTGAAGGAGGCGCGGTTGCGGGCCGGTTTTTCCCAATTGGGGCTGGGGATTCAGGCTGGTTTGGATCCGGATGTGGCCTCCCCGCGCATCAATCGATACGAGCATGGGCGCCACTCGCCGGGGGATATGCGGTTTGTTCAGAAACTGGCAGCGTTGCTGGGTGTGCCCATGGCCTATCTGTTTTGCCCCGAGGATGACATCGCCGCCATTTTGTTGCGGGTCGGGCGGATGGGGAGTGAGGAGCGGAAAGGATGGCTGGAGCGATTGAAGGGAGAATGAGGGATCGGATTCCTTTTGGATTGATTTTCGTCAATCCGGTGCGCCAAAGGGAAACCTTCCAAAGTCCAACCCTGGCAGTAAACCCGCGATTGGGGCAGAATTGGGGAGGATTTTCAACCCGCCTCGTCAACCCGAATGCGTCGGAGCTTGTGCCCTGTGGAACGGATGCCCGAACCCAAAGCGTTTTGCCATGATCTTGGCATGGCGGCCCTTCATGGTGATCCCATCACCCCGGAACAGGCGTTGCGGGTGCTGACGGATCCGGAATTGCCCCTGTTGGCGCTGCTCGATGCGGCGTTCATGGTCCGCAGGCACCATTTCGGGCTGGGGGTGCGGGTGCATATTCTCAACAATGTGCAAAACGGATTGTGTCCCGAAGACTGCAACTACTGCGCGCAATCCACCAGCAGCGCCGGCAGCGTGCCGGTCTATCGTCTCAAGTCCGACGCCGCCATTTTGGAAGATGCCAAGCGCGCTTACGATTCCGGAGCGTTTCGCTACTGCATGGTGTTGTCGGGCCGGGGGCCGGGGGAGGAGCGGCTTGATCATTTGGCCGCCCTGGTCTCCCGTCTGAAGGCGACCTTTCCCATGGAGGTGTGTCTGTCCGCCGGATTCATCGATCCGAACCAGGCCGCGCGGCTGAAACAGGCGGGACTGGATCGCTACAACCACAATCTCAACACCTCCGAATCCCGTTACGGTACCATCTGCCACACTCACACCTACGCCGACCGGGTGGCCACCCTGGAAGCGGCCCGTTCCGTGGGGCTGGAGGTGTGCAGCGGCTTGATCATCGGCATGGGGGAGGGGCCGGACGAGGTGGTGGAGGTGGCCCGCACCTTGAACCGTCTCGATGCCCGTTCCATTCCGGTGAATTTTTATGTGCATGCGCCGGGCTCCCAACTCGGCGACCAGAACCATCTCACCCCGGAATCCTGTCTGCGCACGTTGTGTCTGTTTCGTTTTCTCAACCCTTCCGCCGAAATTCGCGCGGCGGGCGGACGCGAGGCCAATCTGCGCGCCCTGGAATCCCTGGCCTTGTATCCGGCCAACTCCCTGTTTGCCGAAGGATATCTCAATACCGGCGGCCACTCGGCGGACAAGACTTTGCAAATGATCGTCGATGCCGGATTCACCGTGGAGCGGGTGGACGAACATGAGTGAGTGTGGTCCGGGGGTGTTTGTCACCGGAACCGATACCGGGGTGGGCAAGAGCGTGGCCGCAGCTTGGCTGGCGCGTCGGTTGAACGCCTGCTACTGGAAGCCGGTCCAGTCCGGGTTGGAGGATGAGACCGACAGCATGCTGGTGGCCCGTCTCGCCGCAATCGGCGCGGATCGGATCTGGCCGGAAACCCATCGTTTGCACGCGCCGTTGTCGCCCCACGAATCAGCCCGTCTGGATGGGGTGGAGATCGGACTGGCGGATTTTGTCTGGTCGGAGTCCGGGGGGCGTCCGGTGGTGGTGGAGGGGGCCGGAGGGGTGATGGTGCCCTTGAACGGTCGGGATCGGATGATCGATCTGATGGTGCGTCTGGCCCTGCCGGTGGTGGTGGTGGCCCGGACCGCCTTGGGGACCATCAATCACACCCTGTTGACCCTGGAAGCGTTGCGCGCGCGCCGTCTGGAGGTGGCCGGAGTGATTTTGTCCGGGCTGCCCAACCGGGTCAACCGGGAGGCCATCATGGGGTTTGGCGGAGTGGCGTTGCTGGCGGAGATTCCCTGGCTGGATCCGTTGACGCCGGATGTTTTGGCTGCCGTCTCCCCGTGGCCGGGGGAGGGGTGGGAGGCATTGGGTCGGAGAATGGCTGGATGATCGATCTCGATACCTGGATCGCCCTGGACCGGGCTCATGTCTGGCATCCGTACACCCAGCAGGCCACGGCTCCGGTGCCGTTGCCCATCGTGTCCGGGCAGGGGGCGTGGTTGCGGGGGGCGGATGGTCGGAATTATCTGGATCTGATCGCCTCCTGGTGGGTTTCCATCCACGGACACGCCCATCCGGTGATCGCCCAGGCCATCGCCGAGCAGGCTGGACGGTTGGAACAGGTGATCTTCACCGGTTTGACCCACGAACCGGCGGTGCGGCTGGCGGCGGCGTTGGTGAAACGGTTGCCCGAGGGGTTGAGTCGGGTATTCTTTTCCGATGACGGCTCCACAGCGGTGGAAGTGGCCATGAAGATGGCCTGTCAGTATTGGCGCAACCAGGGAGAGGAACGGGGGCGTTTTTTGGTGTTCGAGGGGGGGTATCACGGGGATACGGTGGGGGCCATGTCCGCCAGTCGCTCTTCGGGTTTTTTCGAAGGGTATGGACGGATGCTGTTTCCGGTGGACAGCGTACCGTTTCCCGCCACCTGGAATGGGGATGAAGCGGTCGCGGAAAAAGAGGCCCGGGCGCTGGAGGCGTTGGAGCGTTATCTGGAGTCCAGTGGTTTGGGGTGCGTGGCCATGCTGGTGGAACCGTTGATCCAGGGAGCCGGAGGCATGCGCATGTGTCGTCCCGGTTTTCTGGCGGCGGTGGCCGCGCGGTTGCGACAGGCTGGCGTGTTGTTGATCGTCGATGAGGTGATGACCGGTTTTGGGCGGTGCGGAACGTTGTTCGCTTGCGAAAAGGCCGGGATCGCGCCGGATTTGATCTGTTTGTCCAAAGGGTTGACCGGGGGATTTCTGCCCATGGCGGTCACGGTGTGTTGCGAGGGGATTTACGAGGCTTTTCTGGGGGAGACCTTTGATCGGGCCTTGGCGCATGGTCATTCGTTCACGGCCAATGCGTTGGGATGCGCGGCGGCGTTGGCGTCGCTGAGCCTGTTCGAGACGGAACAGACTTTGGCCCGCATTGCCGCCATCGAGGCGATTCATCGGGAACGGTTGGCCGCGTTGGGGCGGGCGGTGGAGTTTCCCAGGGTGATGGGTGTGGTGGCGGCGATGGAACTGGCGTTGGCGGATCGGGGGTATGGATCCCGGATCACGCCGCCATTGATTCAATTCTTTTTGGACCGGGGCATGATTGTTCGGCCTTTGGGGGCGGTGCTGTATCTGATTCCCCCGTACTGCATTTCCGCCGAGGATCTGCATCGGGGCTGGGATGGCATCGACGCGGCGGTCCGACAATTCTCACACTGTTAAACGGTCATGGCCACAGGTGACCGCCTCCGTGCATGACAAAAAGAGGTGGTCTGGAGGATTCTTCCTCCAGGGTTTTGACTTTGAAAAATAAATTTATAATTTTTAAAGTCATAAAGATGAGAACCCTGGGAGATGAATCTCCCAGACCCTCTCTTTTTTTTCAATGGTATCGTTTTTTTAAAACGCGCCGGTGAGAAAGGGATTGCTGCGGCGTTCCCGTCCCAGGGTGGTGGAAGGGCCGTGACCCGGATGACACTTCACCCCGTCTCCCAAAGTGAGCAGGCGTGTGCGAATGGAGTGCATCAACTGTTCGTGATCCCCGCCCGGCAGGTCGGTGCGTCCGATGGAGCCGGCAAACAACGTATCCCCGACCAACAAATCATCCCCGCAACGCAGACACACCCCCCCCGGCGTGTGACCCGGCGTATGGATCACCTCGAAGGTCAATCCGGCGATTTGCAGACGTTCTCCATCGAGGATGGTGCGTTCGATGGTCGGCACCGCACCGAAGGGCAGCCCCCAGGTTGCCGCATGCCGGGCTGAATTCTCGACCAGAAACCGATCCGCCTCGTGAATCCAGAACGGTATCCCGGTCAACCGTTTCAACTCGGCCACGCCGCCGATATGGTCGAAATGACCATGGGTGCAGACGATATGGGTGGGCTTGAGTCGCAACTGTTTCAACCGGTCGAGGATTTTGTGGGCGTCTCCACCCGGATCCACCACCACGGCCTCGCCGCTGACCGGATCTCCGAGCAGTTGACAATTGACCTGAAGCGGTCCGGTTTCCATGATTTCATGCACGCGGGTCATCTATTGGGCTCCTTGAGTCAGCAATCCGGCCATGGCCGGGCTCATTCCTTCGCGCATCATGGCCTGGTAACCCTTGTCGAGCAGTTCGGTTTCGATGGCGAGCATGGCTTCCATGGCCAGTTCATAGGCGTCATAGGGGGTCTGCCGCAGGGTGCCGGGCGATCCGGAACGTCCCCATTCCCGGATCACATGCCATCGCCCCAACAGATCCCTTTGAATCTGAAGTGAATAATAAAGCACTGCACCCGTGACCGGGTTGGGTCGTTGCAGATAGACTTTCATGAGAGGTCAGACAATAATCCGTGCAGGGATGGATCACAATGGCTGAAAGAGGCCACCCGACAGTTGATTTCTTTTTCACAATACACTATTTTCTGAAAGATTGCTCCCCCCGAACCGTGTGACTAAGGCGATGTGGATCATTTCCCGAATTCTGGTCAACAAGATTCTCGCCCATGCGCAGCGCTCCCTGCCCCGCGAGTGCGTTGGCGTGCTGGCCGGTCATGGGCGGGAGGCGCTCTCCTGGCACCCCCTGACCAACATCGCCCCAGGGGAGCAGACCTTTCTGGCGGATTCCCACGAGCAGATCCGATTGTTCCGGGAGTTGCGGGAGCAGGGTCGGGAAGTGGTGGCTATCTATCACAGCCACCCCACGGGACCGGCGCAACCTTCCGCCCTGGATCGGGAACTGGCGGTCTATCCGGACGCCTTAATGCTGGTGGTGGGCATGCAGACCGATGGCCGTCTGGAGATGAATGGCTTTTTGGCCCATGATGGCCGTCTTGAACCACAAGCGGTGACCATCCGGGATTGAGCCTGCCATGTTTGAGGTGTCGGTTTTGTTTGGATGTCGGATTATTGTACGGTTTGGCGGACGCGCGGGTCAATCCTCGCCTCCGGTTTTCAATAGGCAGTCGGCTTTGCCCTCGTGGCGGAACAGGTAGACGCATCGGACTTAAAATCCGCTGGCCGTGAGGCCGTCCCGGTTCGATTCCGGGCGTGGGCACCATATTAAAATCAAGGAGTTAACCAGTCATGGTTAGCTCTTTTTTATTGGTGTGATGGCGCAGTGGGACACTGGCGGGACACTGACCATCAAAAAGCCACCACAAACCACCGCAAACATCCCTTTCACAATTCCACGGACACCGACCCCGGAAGCCTTGAAAAATCTGCCTTGCAGATGGGTTCGCATGTCAAATTTTTTCCGCCACTGTCCCTGAACTGTCCCATTTTGTACGGTTCATATCGTAACATTTTGATATTAGATAGTTAGTATCTGATCAACATCGGATCACACATCCCCTGTTGCGCTTTGTCGGCCTTTTCTGTAACCTGTTGCCAACGGCTGAACGCCAATCAGGAGGATTCCAAATGGCTACCATCGAGGAACGCACTCAAGCCGACGGGAAAAAGGTGTACCGGGTCAAGATTCGTATCCGAGGTACGCCGTCACAAACCGCTACCTTTGAGCGCAAGACCGATGCCCGGAGATGGGCCACCCAAACGGAGGCCGCCATCCGGGAAGGACGCTATTTCAGAACTACGGAATCCCAACGTCGTACCGTTGGCGAAATGCTTGATCGGTACCTTGCCGAAGTCCTGCCCGGCAAGTCCCGCAGCGAGATTCAGACCGCCACACAGCGCGTGCAACTGCTTTGGTGGAAGAACCGGATCGGGGAGCACTCCCTGGCCGATCTGTCATCGCCTTTGATTTCACAATGCCGTGACGAACTTGGGCGGGAATTGACTCCAAAGGGAACCCTGCGCAAACCGGCAACCGTCAATCGATACCTGGCCGCCCTGTCCCATTGTCTGACCATTGCGACCAATGAATGGGAGTGGCTGCACGACAATCCCATGGGCCGGGTCAGGCGTCCGAGTGAACCCCGTGGACGGGTTCGGTTCCTGGACAACGATGAACGCGCCCGGTTGTTGATCGCTTGCAGGCAGAGTGACAGCCCTTTTTTGTTCCCCGTTGTGATGCTGGCGTTGTCTACCGGGGCGCGACAGGGAGAACTCTTGTCCCTGACCTGGGATGTGGTGGACCTGGAACGCCGACGCATCACCCTGTACGAGACCAAGAACAACGAAATTCGTGTGCTTCCCCTGGTGGGCGCGGCCTTGGAGGAGATGCAAAAACTTGCCAAGGTGCGCCACATCCATACGAAATTCTGTTTCCCTGGCGCTGCCGGGAATAAGCCGTTTTATCTGCGGGCGTCGTGGGAAAAGGCGGTCAAGGATGCCGAGCTTGAGGACTTCCATTTCCACGACCTGCGTCACTCCTGCGCCTCCTACCTGGCCATGAATGGTGCAAGCCTGGCGGAAATCGCCGAGGTCCTGGGTCATAAGACCTTGCAGATGGTCAAACGGTACGCCCACCTCTCCGAAGCGCACACCGCCGGGGTGGTGGAGCGGATGAACGCCAAAATCTTTCGTTCGATTCAGGAGGTGAACGATGCACAGCGAACCCCTTGAGGCTGGTCCAACCCCCATGGCTCAGGAGTTGGAA
>JADGBT010000058.1 GCA_015231375.1 Magnetococcales bacterium
ATGATACGATTGCGGTGTCAACAGAATGTAGAATATATGAAGACAGATAGAGAAATAATCAATGCCGCATAAATGGACAATTCCATGACATTTAATAGCTTTGATAATTGTTTGTAGCGATGATGAAGCGCTGTAAATCCGTGTTCAATTTCTATGAATAAATTCTTATGTTTGTCCTTTAATCTCTCTGCCTTGTTTGTGATTTCAGAATTTACGGCATCTAATGTATGGTGTTGATTCTTGATAAGATGGATAAGTAAAACATAAAAAATTATTGCACCAAACAGAACAAGTACATTTTTGAGCGACAAACCGTTAGAGTCTTCCATTTGTCCGCTGGCAAGAAGAATAGCGATAGGGACAGCCAGAAATTTATTTTGAATATCCGATATCACCCTGGAAGCGGGCCACGAGCCGTTGCGCGGCCTCGTGGCCCACCACCTGAACCAGCCTCCCGTCCGGGTCAAACTTTGCCGGTACGCAGATCTCCGTGCCGCCGAACCGCGCCACCAGGGCCAAGGTGGCCGGGATCCCGGCCACCTCCACCAGCAACCGCAACGTCGGCGGCAGCTCGCACACGGCGAAATCGGCGTCGGAGAGGGTGGTCACGACTCACTCAATGCCTATCAGGTGTTTGTACAAATCAAGCATATCTTCCTGACCCTTATAATGAGAACGATCCATTTCTCGGATCTTTATCAGCATACGCATAATCTTTGAGTCAAATCCCGCAGACTTGGCTTCGATGAAAACCGCCCGAATGTCGGCAGAAATGCCCATTTTTTCCTCACTCAACTGTTCAATGCGCGTGACAAAACCGAGCAAATGATTGCCGGTATCGCTCACAGGCATCTTTGTGGTGTCTTTGATTTTCACGGTTATTGTTCCTTGCTGAATGGTTGAGTGGTCATGCCCGCCGCAACCGGTTGGATTGATACGACAACGCGCTGACCAGGCTGTGCAACTCCTGCGTCGTCAGCCACTCCAACACCACGTCCTGATGGGACTTCTCGAACATCTTCTTGGCGGTCCCCCGCACATACCCCCAGCTCCACCCGTGCGCCTGATTGGCGCAGATCATGGCGTAGATTTTCCGGTACATCTGATTTCTGGCCACATCGGTCCAATTGCTCGGACGGGCCATCCAGCGCGCCTGCTTGGGCGTCTGGACCTCCCCCAGAGGCGGAACCTGCGGGCCTGGGATGGTGGGCCTCCACCCCAACCGCTGGCACTCCATCATCACCGCGCGCAATTGCGCCTCGGTCATCTGTTTGCACGACTCCTCGCCCGTCTGCGCGTGCAGCAGGGCGCGGTATTCGTCGTCGGTCAGGCCAAGCTGAGCCTTGGCGATGTGGATCTTGGCGATCATGCCCGAAAGAGACGCGGCCATGGTCAACTCCAGACCGGAACGCCGGCCATTCCGCAAAACCCCACCATCTCCTCGTCCTGACTCTTCGGTTTCCTCCATCTCCACGCCATGCAGGCGTCGGAGATGCACGGGACCACGACGTTGCGGTCCACCTGCCGAACAGACTCCAGGCGTGCCTGACAGCACCATTTGTTGCGCGCTTCTTGTTTGGTCATGAACATGGTTGTTACTCCAGACATGATGAGGGCGCGTCGATCATCAGATCACGCACCAGGATCGAATCTCCAGCCGCCATGATCACCGCGCGCTGGATGGTGTTTTCTAATTCCCGGACATTTCCGTCCCAGACGTGACGCTTGAGAGCGGTCATCGCCCCGGCTGAAAAAGAGAGATTCCGGCTCGCCTCTCCGGCGTAGCGTTTGCAAAAATAATCCGCCAGCAGCGGGATATCCCCCAGACGCGCACGCAACGGAGGAATATGGACTGGAAAGACGTTCAGCCGGTAATACAGGTCGTTGCGGAACCCCCCAGCCTTGACCATCGCCTTGAGATCCCGATTGGTCGAGGCCACCACCCGCACATCCAACGGAACCGGATTGCGCCCGCCAAGCGGGTCCACCACCCGCTCCTGCAACACCCGCAACAGCTTGGCTTGCAGACCGAACGACATCTCGGAGATCTCATCCAAAAAAACCACCCCGCCGTTGGCCTGCAGAAACTTGCCCCTCCGATCCACAAACGCGCCGGTGAACGCCCCTTTGACGTGTCCGAAAAGCTCGGACTCCAACAAGGTATCCGGCAAAGCCGCGCAGTTGATGGCAACGAACGGCCCGTTCTTGCGATCCGACATTTGGTGGATATAGCGGGCGATCAACTCCTTGCCCGTGCCGGACTCACCACGAATCAGCACCGTGGCCGTGGATCTGGCCACCAGACGAACCTGCTGGAGCATCTCCAAGACCCGCTCGTCTGTCGTGAGAAACCGCCTCCCCTGTCCCAGATCCGGCCCTGATTTGATTGCACTCATCTCGTTTATCTCCCAGCCGGTCTGCGTGGAATGGCAATCTCGATCGCAACGGCACACGATTCCCTGTGATTGTCCTGCTGGACGAAAACCTTCTGAAACTGATCAAGAAATCTCCTTGACGACGCCACCCTCTCCAGCAACCGCCGATCTTCGCTCGGCAAGCAGCTCAGGGCCTTTCTCAAGATCTCCTCCTTCCCCTGATCCATCATCAAACCACCTCCTCCAGTTTGGTCTCGAACGGCTCGATGACAAAATCCTCACCCCGCTCGATCTTGATCCCCGGCACCCCGGACACCGCCTCCGGCTCAGCCAGGATCGCCTCCCTGTTGACCTCCTGTTTGGTGCGGACGAACCGCCCCAGCCCCCGCTCCAGCAGGATGGTGATCACAAAATCCACCGCCCGCAGCGCGACTTTGGGCGGACGAAACCGCCACTTGACTTGACCGGCAGGGAAATCCCCATACTTGACCCGGCCATTCTGGGTCAGCGCGGCCCGGTTGGCCTCGCACCACGCCTGGACACCTGCGGCCCGGATGCGGATCTCATCGTCCAGCGGCTCGATGAGTTGCTTGCACTCCCGGTCGATCATGGCCAACCGCTCGTCTTTGTCCGCGTGGATCCGGGTACGCTGCAACTGCAACATCCCGATGCGGGCGATGAACATATCCGTCTCCTCGCGCGTCTGCGGCACCGGAACGGAGGCGGCCTGGGTTTTCACTCTCTGTTTGGGAGCCATGGAATCATTCCTCGTAAATGGATGGATCGATTTTCTCGACCAAATGAATGGTGGCGGGCAACAACCGGCCATTGACCCGCAGATTGGCCAGCACCAGGATGCGCCTGGATTCAGCCAGACTTTTGATGGCCGCATCGACCACCTGGTGATGGTAATGAGGCAGCAGCATGGCCAGCAGATCGGACTTCTGGACCCCCTCGCCATGCGTAGCCCCGAGCAATTCCAAAATCCTCCGCTTGACCTTGTTCAACATGACCAGATCTCGGGAATCAGGCTGATCGAACCGCCGCCACCGCATGCAGCGGGCCACGGCAATCAACACATCGTCACGGTGCAACACGAAGTGCATGAACCCGCGCCCCCGGCGCAGACGTTGGCGCACAGGAAGTATGGCCGGGTCGATTCGGGTGGCGCATTTCATGGGGTGGCTCCTTGGTCGACACAAGAAGGGATAGCTGATTTCAGGATGCGCATCCCGTAGATCTGGCACAAATCCGAGTGCAGTTCATCGATGAGCGTATCGCAAATCTCTGCGCCCAGCCGTACACTGAAATTCCCAAGCAACGCCTGCCTTGCTGTAAAGGGTGAGCATCCCCATCGCCGACACCAAGCACTAAACGACGTGCGGCGACGCTTCAGAGCGCGTTTGACGTTACAGAACAGATTGATGCCAGGACTAATCCCTCGAAAGGTGTATTTCATGGGGTGGCTCCTTTGGGTGGGAGGGGATAGGTGGTGCCGGTGTTGGGGTCGTAAACCTCGTTTTTGGTAGGACGCCAGACGGGCGCTTTCGGACCGACATTCCGAATGATCGCCCAAACCACAAACCCGTTGCTGGTTTTGGCGGTTCCTTTCACGCGCCGATGCAGACGGGAGAGAATGCCGACGCGGTTCAGCGCACTGAAATATTTCAATAAATTTGTTTCAGACACCACTTCACCGTCCGTAGCCAGCAACGATAACAGATTGGGGATGGTGGATTTTCCACCCTCCATCCGTAACGCTTTCCACGCCCGAAAACGCAAACTCTTGGTCTCGATCCGAACCGTTCTGGGGCGCGCCGCTCCACCGGTACGCACATAACCACCTTCTCCTGCCGCAATTCGTCCCGCATCGGTCAGACGGTATTTGTCGAGCCGCAACGACTCCACCAACCCACGCTCAGCGAGGGTTTTCAAGGATTCCAAGGTCTTGTCACGCGGACGCTCAATACGCTCAGCCAGCACCGTGACCGAAACCTCCGAATGCTCATTGAGAATCTGGAGCATCTTCTCGGCAATCCAGACGCGGGCAGTCATTTCCCGCCTCCCTGGACAGCTCGCAATGCGGTCTGCACCGGCCTGACCTTCGACTCCTTCTTGGTCTGCCAGTTGTTGATGATCTCTCGCCCCGCCATCGCGGCACGGGTGACGGTAGCCAGATTGTTGTCCTTGCCAAACCGCTCCACCCGGTCGATGGCGTTCATGATCTCGCGCACCCGACCATTAGTGTGGTAATGAATTTCCTCCACCAAGTC
The DNA here is from genome assembly GCA_015231375.1 of Magnetococcales bacterium. Taxonomy (GTDB): domain Bacteria; phylum Pseudomonadota; class Magnetococcia; order Magnetococcales; family Magnetaquicoccaceae; genus Magnetaquiglobus. Next base: position 4,649 of record JADGBT010000058.1, read on the forward strand.
GTCCGATACGCCAACCTCGCATAAATCCCGACACATGGTGGCCACATCTCCTACGGTCGCAGGAAGAAATTGCACCTTGTCCGCGATACGCGACGATATCTGCCGATAGTTCTTGATCGCCTTTTCCAACTCGCCAGTCCCGACCAGCACCAACGTGGTCTCCAGAAAATCAGTCAAATCCCGGAACGTATTCAAAACCGCCGCATGATCGGGCAGGGTGTTCTCGGCCTCATCAATCACGATCGGTTGATGGGTGCGAGAGAGTACCCGCAAAGCCTGGGCATAGAGCTGCTCATTGGTGCGCTGTGGCTCCTCCCCCAGAGCTGCCACCAGATCAGTCATGGCCCAGTGCGGAGTCCAGGTCTGACGGCCAGTCAGGTGGATGGCATCAACCTCCCGACGCAAGGCCCACCACTTCGCGGTACGGCTCTTGCCGTAGCCGGGCTCGCCATACACCAACAACATGCCCGCCTCCCCGGCCCCCCGGGCACCCACCACATCGATCCCTGCCAAAAATCGCTGCACATTCGAGGTCATTGCAAACTTCTTTTTCATCGCGTATCCTTAAGTTTCTTATGGTTTATCCTGACCGGCTGAGGGGTCGAGCCTCAGCCGGTCGCCTCGTCAAACTCTTCATCATCCCTTTCCAGCCCGATCAACAGCCGGAAACTGACCGACGCCACCTTCTGGTTCAGCCACTCCTCATCTTCTGGCGTGGCCTTGTCCGGATTGGCCAAGATCCACAACCCGCGATCCCGCGCCGCCATCGGACCAGCAAACAACGGACGCTCGGATTGCACGGCTTCATCCTGAACCGTAGATTCCCCATCAGCGGTCAGACCCAGCCTTTCCAACTGCGTCGCCGCCATGGCCCGCTCGGCCTCGGTCGGCTCGCGGGCAGTCACCGCCTGCATCCCCTCGGCCTCTGCCAAAATCTCTTCCCGCTTGTTCTCGATCCGCCGCAACCGCTCCCGCTCGCGTTTTTCGACCGCCATCTCCACCACCGATTTTGGAAAATAGGGGTGCTTGTTGGCGTCCAACTTGGCCACACAGATCAATTGCCCCGCCTGATTTCGTACCCAGACCTGGGATGGGTCGTGGATGTCGTAGCCCACCAGGACTTTCTCGCGATACTGTTCCAAGGCTGCGTTGTAGTAGGTGTTCGTGAAAACCGACACCTGACAACGGCGCACAAGGCACTCCTGATAGGGTCTGAACAGGTCTTGCGCTTCTTCTTGTGTCAGTCGCGTCGGAGTCTGCCCGGACGCCTCCGCTTCGGCCCACGCCTCGTCCGGAGATTGGTGTCGCAGCTTGCCGGTCTCCGGGTCGCGAATTTTCTTCAATGCGCTGTGCGGACGGGCGTTGTATTCGTTCATGGCCGCAGTCAAGCCAGCCATCAATTCGCGCCATGTCGGCAAACTCTGGGCGACACCATGAGTCTTGACCTCCTTGCGGGTCAGCTTGTAGACGTTCTGGCGCGCCTCCCGGTCCATGTCCGCGCCCATAAAGCTGCCCAACTGTTTGGCGGCTGGCACCCAGACCGTGCCATGAAACCTCTCGATCACTCCTTTGGCCTGCGCGTTGTAGGGTAAAGACCGTTTGTGCGTGATCCCCAGGCGCGCCATCAGGCCGGAGACCTGGTTGAGCATTTTGTCGTTGATGTAGCCCGAGCCACCGTCGGTGTAGAAAATCGCCGGGACGCCCGCCGTCTCCACTGCGTTGCGCAGAGCGTCGGCCACCACCCAAGACGACTCCGAAAGGCCAATGGAAAATCCAACGCACCGCCGTTTCGCTACATCCAGAACCGTGGTGATCTCGGGCCGAAAAGGTCTCCCGTGAGCCGGGTGGGCCACCTCCGCATCGAAAGTATGACCGTCGGCAATGAACACATCTCCAGGTCGCAGGTCGGAGAAATCCCGCACCGTGTGACCGCGAATGTTTTTCAGGGCGCGAGGGCCCATACGGCCCCGTTCAATTTCCACCCGCCCCATTTTGGCTTCAAACCGCCGCACCTGACTCAGGCTCGGCATGGGCACACCAGCGGGAAGATGCTGCTGCATGAGATGATAGGCCGCAGTGATCGTCGGCTTGCTTGGTATTTGATAAAGCTTGAGAAATGTCGGAGCCCAGTCGGGAATTTTGTATCCGTCCATGCCCAGAGGGGCCAATGCTGCCGGGCCACGCTCCGCATCTCTGCGCCAACGGTGCAGGGTGCTGGCCGAAAGAGGGGTCAATCCGTCCTTGCGGGTCTTGCCCAAGGCTTGTGAAACGGCGGATTGAACATTTTCAGGCAGCAACCCCATGGAGGCTTCCTCAATCAGCAGACGCATGGCATCCTGCTGGCCCATGCGATCTTCCATCCGCTTCAATTCTGCCAGCACGATCAACCGGGCCTCCATTTTTTCCCTCTGCCAATCCTTCAGATGTGCGAGTTTCGGAAGATCGCCGCCCTTGCTGGTCTGGGGAATCGGCAGTGCGGCGGCGATCTTTTCCTTCTCTTGACGTAAAACCAGCGCATTCTTGGCTTCCGTCGGGATGCTGGAGATGTGATACAGCCATCCCCGCGTCCCTTCCGCTTTCTTGCGTCGCCATCCCTCTTGATCGGCTCGGGTACGAACGTTGCGGTCCGTACCCGGCAGATCAGGCAATCCAGCCAGCTCTTGAGCGGAGAGCCAGAGTTTCATCAGGGGGTCTCGCTCTCAGACATCACCACCCCCTCGACAACGCCATCACCGATGGCCTTCAGCCCCCACACGGTCAGGATTCCAAGCTTTTGCGCCAGCACGTCCGGTCGCGGTGGAGCGCATTCCCAGGTGGAAACATCCTCCGGCCAAACCTCCTTGGCGACCCTTTCCACAATTCCGGCGTGGTCTGCGGCAATCATCACGCTTTTGATCAACTCCCACTCACCAAGGGTGAAAGAGACCGCGACAGTTGGATGATCCTGTGCGTCGTCGGCATTATCAGGGGCATTGTCGCTTTCAGGGGGGGCAGCATTCTTGGCGCCCTTGTCGCCCTTGCCACCGGTCCCACCATTGTTCTGGTTACGAACGGTGGGGGAGTCAGGATGTTTGACGATCTTCTTCGCATCTTCGATCGTCATGTCCGGCTTGATACGCCCATCCGAGATAGCCCGATAAAAATCCTCGTCTTTTTTGATGTGTGTCAGTTCGTAAAGCGCCCACCATGAATTCGGCCAAATTTCATAATTATGAAATTTGGCGATACGCTCATCCTTGGCAATCACCATCAGCATGGAAGCGGTGCTGCGACCAAAAGGAAGATCCTTCTCGACCATGTTCTTAAAAAGCTCCTCTCCCAGATCCTTTCTGGCTTTGAGAAGCGCAATTCCTGTGGCCAGAATAGCCTGAAAGGACTGACGCCAATGCATCCGAATCTGCTCCACAAAAGGCCGGGACGGGCCTGCGGGAAGCTCTTTGAAGACCGGAACGACAGCGGTATTTTGAGTAGTCATAGCATTCCTCACTTCTTCCTGGTGTCATTTTTCTTGTCTTCGCCGCCCATCTGGGCCAGAATCGCTTCCTTCTGTCTCTTGATCCGCTCCTCCTGGCACTGAAGCTGCCCCAGGGTGGCTTCCAGCACTTGAGCCGGTTCCATGATCGTGCGGCCACAAGCGGTCACCAGAATCTCTTCCAGACATCTGGAGTTGGTGGCCACCTGGAAAGCGGCAGCAAACTCAAACGGGAATCGGGCCTTGGGTTTGGAGGGGGCGGTCCAGGCATCCAGCATCATCTTGGTGACATGTTCACCAGTGAGCTGGGACATTTCGGCGGCGATGTGCCATCGGGTCTTGCCGGACTCCACAATCGCCTTGTTGAGGCAATCGGGAATCTCACTGAGACGGAGAGTCCCGGGGCGATACTCGTTCGTTGTCATGCAGAATCTCCTGTTTGTTGTGCGTTTCTGCGGCGCTTCTCGCCGCGTTCCGGTTTTGAGGTGGGACCATTCGGGTAACGGCTCGGCCAGATTTCCCAGGGTTTGCGGCCCAAGGTTTCGGCAATAATCCATTCGATCTGAAGCCACGGGAATCTCAACGTCTTTATGGCTGCATGACGCTCATAGCCATGCGTTTCGCTCAGACGGCTCAACGACCAGCCGCGCTTTCTCAAAGCGCACTGGATGTCTAAGGGGTGCCAGTCAGTGCAGACTGGCGTTATGATGCATTCAATAGTTTCCATGGAACGTAGAATAGAAACGATTGGTTCTTATGTCAACCGGAAATATAGAAAATATTGACTCTGTTGGGAGCCGTTTGCGTGAAGAAAGGAAGCGTCTTGAAATGACTCAAGAAGCGTTCGCTTCTTTTGCGAGCGTAGCGGTACAGACTCAAAGGAGCTACGAGGCTGGACGGAGAGAACCAGGGGCTAGTTATCTGGTCTCCATCGCCGCCGCCGGGGCCGACGTGAGCTACATCCTGACCGGAGTACGAACAGGCGTCCCCCAGGCGCAACCACTGACGCGGGAAGAGGAGTGCCTGCTGGATAATTACCGACATTCGGACGAGACTGGCAGAGCTGCCATGCGAGCGACTGGGGCTGCATTCGCGCAATCGGAATTGGTGAAGAAGAGCGGGAGGAAGGTGGGGTGAGGCGGTAGGCTATTGAGGGGTTTCGGTCGGGACGGACGTGCCGTCCCGACCTCATTTTAACGATCCATCACATCTGAGGAGTAACGACCATGCCTGGAGAACCCACCATAAACATTGAAGAGTTCAAGATGCCTAGCGATATCCCTGGGATCACTTTAACGTGACTGACCACCACATCTATTATCAACTCCTTGGCGCAAGCTTTAATCAAGGCTGGAAATCTTACTGAGGAAGGTTTCTCGTCTGAGCTTTCCAAGACAATTGCTTACTTAAGGGAGCATACAGAAAGCAATCATACAGGCGCCGCCTCTGATCTTGTTGAACAATTCCTCAAGACCTTCGAAAGGCGATCTCCAACTCAGGGATGATGACGGTCCTCACGATCTCTCTCATCTCTTCTCGCGCCCATCCTTTGCACAGACACTCTTTTTCTGCGACGGACGGCTGTTCGTTCTTGTTTTGTTCTTCTTGTGGCATTCTGGTATCCCCGTTTGTTTGTGATTGACCATCCTTGACTGACAGCGGTTCCCAGTATTTTGCATCCGATGGTTTGAGAATTACACAGGAAGCATTTCACGATGACGCACAACGCAGCACATTGAGCGCCCTGGTGGGCGAAGTCAGCAAAACCGGGCTGTCGCGGCAAAAAGCGTGGGAACGGGTCAAAAAAGATCTGGGGGTGAGAAGAATTCAGGACATCAGGAGAGGTGATTTTGGACGGGCGCAGGAGTTGCTGTTGCGGGATGCTGGCTGATTCATCAGTCTGAAAAACGGTGGCTTGGGGTGTTGTGACCACTCCAAGCCGCAATACGCCTGTTTCTAATCGGAAGAAATCGTATTGGCTTGACGACGCTTCATGATGGTCATCGCATTATCATACCATGAAGCAACCCTGTAGATCGCCATTGCGGACGCAACACCGCTCAACAGAGCGTAACTGAACACCAGGAAACCGAGAAAAGAGAAAGCGTTAGCCGCCAACGTCATCGGGGCTTTGTCTGGCAACCAACTCTCAGCGAAGATCGCAACAAGAATCGATAGTATTTGCAGGATAATAAAGTGCAGGAAGCTTGAGTTTACAGCCATATAAATTGACTGCTCATTTTCATCTTCGCATCCGCAAATTATACTTCGGAAATGTTGGTCCCCCAGTGCCAACCAGATAGCAAACCCTCCAAGAGAGAAACTCACCATGCTTGGCATGACTGTTTTAACGATTTCATGCCATCCTGGGGCGATCCATATTGGATACAAAGCCCCAGTAAAAATGATGGCAGCATGGAAATACGGTGACAACAGAACCGCAGAAATCCCACCGTAGTTTTTCCAAAATCGGCCAAAAACCTCACCGACACCACGATAATTCTTCGAGATTTCTGCGATAATGTTCAATCTATTCACCATCTCCACTTCCGATTCTGCTGAAATCCGTCCCTTCTTGTGCAACATAACCTCGAATCGCTGTCCTGAAAACCACGCTGCCGCTATGCTCAGAGCCCACACGCAACGGCATTCGCCAAGGATACTGGAGTGTCGACCCGGCCACCGAAACACCCTCCTGATTAATACCACGCCAACTTACGCTTCCATTCTCAGATGCAACCGCAGCAAACTGGTTCATTTCCTGATCGAGTACCAATGATTCCCCAGCTATTGCCGAGATATTCACATCAATTCGTCTGGCATGCATCGCTTCCAGCTTCCTCTGAACCATCTTCTCGGCCTCATAAAGATCATCCGGATTCGGCTCTTTCAGACAAATAGAGACCTTTTGCAACTCTCTCAGACTCCTCATATGTTTCAACGAGTCTTTCTGCGGAATCGGAGTAACATTCACCTGCTTTCCCCCCGAAACACTCCCGTGGTTCAGAAGATTTGAAAAGAACACACCAAACCGAGATGCACGGAAGCTTTTCTTATCCTCTGTGAATGAGACAAAGAACAGTTGATGCCGTTCGACAAAAAAAGCAAAATCCGTAGCTGAGAATTCCGGCTTCAGATGTGGAGGAATAAGAATTTTCCTGACATCATCTTCTCCCGCCTCTTCGTCTCTCTCAATATTGAACCATTTCTGAAGCGAATTAAAATCAAGGAATCTATAAACTCGCCCGATCACCCATCGACCATCTCCAGATAATTTAACCTCACGAACAACCGCATAATGAGACCCATAAAACTTGATCGGGTCTTTCAATTTCCCAGCTGACTTCAATAAATTTATGTAAGTATCTCCGGTGTGAGGAGTAGCTGTGATATTTAACCCTTCAATCTCTATAGTCACGTTTCTCATTTCGTCCTCCAGGTCACAGGTTGATGATCTGAGAAATGATATCGGACAATCCGCGACAAACATAATAAACAAAATATCAACGTTGTAAAAATATTCGTGAAGCACTTCCTGATGTCTCGTATTGCCACATTGGATATAGTGACACCCGCGCCTTTGTCGCGGTCATCGCTTTGAATAGCGGGGGCCTGGGGTGTTATGACCACCCCAAGCCGCAGGCACCAACCCTGCACAGACCAACGTGGCCAGTTTTGGCCGTCCCGCACCACGCACGTGGCGGGATCAGTATAGTGGCAGGTATTCCATGTTGGAAGAGTTGAGATGTGGCCAGTGTAACCGATTGCTGGCCAAAGGGGTTGGGGCACCCTTGGAGATCAAATGCCCAAGATGCAAAACCTTCAATCACTTCAAGGGCCGAGAGCCACACCAGACAAAACGCCCGAGAGCGTTGTTGCAAGGTGACCCAGATGGAGCAAATCAGAAGCCCGTTGGCTGGCTGGGTGGGCGGTAAATATCTGCTCTCCAAAACAATCGTCCCCCTCATCCCGGAGCATCAATGCTACGCCGAGCCGTTCTCTGGAGCGGCCTGGATCCTGTTCCGAAAAACCCCATCCGCATGCGAAGTGCTGAACGACATCAACGGCGACGTGGTGAACCTCTACCGCGTCGTCCAACATCACTGGGAGGCTTTTGTGGAGGAGCTGCGCTGGTCGTTGTCGAGCCGGGAGGAGTTCACCCGGCTCCTCGATTCGCCAACGGCAGGGATGACCAACATCCAGCGCGCCGCCCGATTCTACTACGTTCACAAGCTGTCGTTCGGTGGCCGCATGGCGGGCCGCCGAACATTCGGCACATCCGCAACCGGACCAACCAGCTTCAACCCCCTGGCGATCCGCCGCGAGGCCGCCAGGGCTCACCGCCGTCTCGCCAGAGTCACCGTCGAAAACCTCCCGTACCCGGATCTGATTCGTCGCTACGACCGGGCCGGGACGTTCTTCTACATCGACCCGCCGTATTGGGACTGCGAGAACCACTATGGCAAAGGGATCTTCTCAAAGTCGGATTTCGGCGCGCTCGCCGAACAACTGGCAAGGCTGAAAGGAAAATTCCTGCTGAGCCTCAACGACGTTCCCGAGGTTCGGGAGATTTTCGGGGCGTTCCATATCGACCCAGTCACCACCCGGTACTCCTGCGCTAACAGCAAAAACCTGCCCGCCCAGGAACTGCTGATCCGGAATTACTGAGCCAACAGTTCATCGAAAACAAAGGCGAATCGGATGGGGAAATCAGACCTCCCGCATCCGATTCGCCACATCCGATTCCGAAAACGACTCAAACCAACAAAAAATCATGAATTCCAAACAGATAACCGAAACGGATGCCACATTTGATCCTCATCCGATTCTAACCCCACGAATCGGAAGCGTCCAACCCGCCCAAAATCCCGATATTCACGGCAACCCAGCACCATTCCTTGCTTTTTTCATCATCTTCCTGCCAGAGCACCTACCAGAAATTACTCAGAAGACTATCAAAAGAGATGAAAATCCTCCAAGAATCCGCAGAAATCCACCAAAAGAAGTGACGCTCCTCTTGACATACCATTTCAGACAACCAATTAATCATATTCACATTTCCTGTTCCTTTTCTCCCCCTTCCTTTTCTCAAAAGGATCGGCAACCCACACATAACCAAAACAGAATCCGGAACCTGGAGGGTGGATATCCGCCGCCGAGGACACCCGCGCATAATCAAAAACTTCCGCTTGAAGCGGGAGGGTGAGGCATGGGCACGTCGGACAGAGGATGAGATGAGTCGAGGGGTCTATCTGCACCGTGATAGTGCAGAGCAAACCACGATTGCTGGTGCCTTGGAGCGATACTTGAACGAAGTGTCTGTCAAAAAAGCACCAGGGACTCATGCAAGAGAAATCAAACTCGCACGCGGTCTTGTTCAGCGTCTCGGCAACTATACACTCGCCACCATGACCCCAAATGTGCTGGCAAAATTCAGAGACGAACGCTTAAAAACCGTTTCATCAAATACAGTTAGACTCGATCTTGCACTTATTTCGCACCTCTTCACCATCGCCATCAAAGAGTGGCAGGTCGGACTCCCCTTCAACCCGGTTCTGAACATCTCCAAACCGGCCCCGGCCAGGGCCAGAGAACGCAGACTGATGGGGGATGAGGAGGAACGATTGCTGGCGGCGTGCGACGCCTATTCCAACCCAACGGTTGGATGGGTGGTGCGGATTGCCCTGGCCACGGCCATGCGAAAAGAGGAGATCCTGAAACTGCGGCGCAGCGATGTTGACCTGACGCACCGCATCGCCACAGTCCAGATCGACAAGAACCAGGAGACGCGGCATGTCCCCTTGTCCGCCGATGCGGTTGGAGTGTTTGAACGGGTCTTCAACCGGACCGTCCAACCCATCGATACCGATTTGCTTTTCTACGGCGATCCAGGTGCGGATGGGGAGAGAGACTTTTACGAGATCAACAAGGCGTGGCGCGTGATTCTGGCCAGGGCCGGGATCGAGGCTTTGCACTTCCACGACCTCCGGCACGAGGCGATTTCAAGAATGGTCGAAAAAGGCATGCCAGATCAGTTCGTCATGGCCGTGAGCGGACACAAGACCCATGCCATGCTGAAACGGTACACACACCTGAAACCGAAAGACATCGTGGCCAAAATGGATGCAATCGGGTTCGGGAAAAAATGATCACATCCGATCCCACACAGCGGCCACATCCTCCAGTTTGAAAAGCTTCCGCTTCCCCACCATGAACCCGACTTCCCGCAACCCCCTGAAAACAGGAGCTTGCGAACTGTTGACGGCAGACCGGAAACTCCCCACATTGTCATACCCGAACAGCCCGCACAGATCCCCATATTCGACGGCAAGCCGGTTGTTGAACATCCGTTTCAATTCTTCAAAGGTGTTCATATCTGCCCTTGTCCTGCTCAAAAGTGAGTCAAAATCGCCTCTGCGTCGGTTGCGTTCCGGATCAACATCCTCATGGCGTTGACCGCGATTTCAAGACGGGCCTGCACCATTGCGAGATCTTGCTCGATTTGGTGGATGCGCCGGTGGTTGCGCCCTTCCTGGACTTCAATCTCGGCGGCAATCTCTTGCCGGATTTCGTCCATCTGTAGTCTGGAGACAACAGGGTCCATCTGGGATTCGTCTGCCGGACTGTCTGTTGGCTGGATGCATGCAGGGAGAGAGGGTATGAACAATGCGTGGATGTCCGACTCATAGCTACCCGTCCGGTTGATCGACGGCAAGACCGAACCAGACACCCACTTCTGGAACGGGATGGCTTTGGGCTTGTCGGATCTGACCAGGAAAAAATAAAGACCCTGCTCGGACAGAACCACCATGTCCTGCTCCCCGGAAGGGGTCACGACCGGCATGACCCCCCTCCACTCGTCCGGAACATGCTCCACACGCTGAGTCCCGTTCCAGGCATATCCCAACGCCTCGCACACATCCTTGGCCACGAACCAAGGCAATCCATAGCGATTGACCATCCGAACCGGATGCCCATCGAAAACAAAACCAGAAGTGACCACGCTGTCAAAAGGCAAGACCTCCGGTACAAAAATCGGCAGAACCGGATCCTCCTCAATGGAAGGCACCTCTACATCCTCCACATCTTCAGCGGGAGGAGCTGTCACGACAGGAACTGATTTAAGGCTCGGCAGATACTCGCTCAACAGCCATTCGCGGAACGGCAACCCTTTCAGGTTGGAACCGCGAATCGCCATGGTACGCAAAGCACTCGCCGCAACGAACGTCCGGGGGCGGCTCAACCCCGGAACAGGCAAACTGATTTTCTCCCCACCCTCCACGAAGGAGAAGCTGTTCTTGCGACCAAGGGCGGCGTTGATATCCTCCAATAGATACCAAAGGATCCCATCCACCCGTTTCGCCCGGATCTGATGCGTATCAAAATAAATAATCTCCATTTTTCATCTTCTCCTAACGCAAATTACGTGTTTCTTCTCGATTGTTGATGCAGGCTGCCGCCATCCGTCTGACCCACACCGGGGTTGACCCCAACTCAAACGTCTCCCCAGCCCGTGCCAGCAGGATGGCACGACCGATCACCTCGGCCACTGCCCGCGCTGCCGGTGGTGGGACCGCATTGCCGATGGCCATGCGCCACCGGGTGTCCGAGGTGCCGTCAAGCGGATCGGTCAGGTCGAAGCCCTGAAGCGCGGCAAGTTCCAGGGTGGTGAATGGCCGGTGCCATGCGCCGCCGTGCAGGGCGCGGATGATGAACAGACCCTTGGTATCGGGGTCTGGTGGGACCATTTTGTTGGCGTCGGCAAAATGGTCCAGCGCACGCGGATCGGTCACCGAATACCGCCCGCCACCTGGAGCCGACTGGCCGGAGACTGCGCCCATGGACATGTCCCAGGGGATGACCCCGTATTGCCCGTATTCGCCGGTCATGTCGGTGCGCGGGTCTGCAATCGTCCACGGCCCATTGTCGTGACAGGCTGACCCAGTGACTCCTCCGGACAATCCGTTCCAGGGTGTGACGCCGAAGAGGTTGCCGGACTTGTAGGTCTGCTTGTCCTGGCCGCCAAGGATACGGGGGTCGGCGATTGAGAAAGCCCCGTTTGTCGCTCCTGACTTGCCGGTGATGGTGCCGGTGGTATCGCCCATCCGTCTGACCCCTAGGTGATCGTCCCTGGGTGTGGCCCGGATGGCGTAATCTGCCAACACCCCATTCTCCACCCGCAGAGATCGCAGTGACCGCCAATCACCACCCGGCGGGATCATGGCCAGCCTCACCCAGGTGCGCCAGGAGAGATTGGGCACCCGGTGCATCGGATTGGACTGGGGGCCGATGGGCACCGGCAGAGCACCGATGACATCTCCGACGGTGCGGAGCGATTTGCGGGCGGGCTGGTAGAGGTATGGCGGCACCTTCTCTATGTGGCGGGCCACCAGCAGGAAGCGCTTGCGGGATTGCGCGAGGCCGGCCCAACTCCCCGCAGTCATGGACCGTCTCGGACACGGCATAGCCGTGGTGCTGGAGCAATCCGATGATCTGGTCCAGCAGGTGGCGTCCCCGGCTGGCAATGCGGGGGACATTCTCAAGGATGACGAATGCGGGCGGATCATCGGCCCACGCCTCCAGGGTCAGCCAGATCCCGCGCAGGGCCAAACGATTCATGGCTTGGTATTTGGCGGTCTTGCTGGATTTTTCCGGCAACAGCCCGGAGAACCACTTGCACGGCGGCGACGTGAACACCACGTCCGGGGACTCTCCACCGGCGGAGCTGCGGATGTCCTCAATGGTCGCTTCTCTCCACCCTTCCGGCGGCTCGTGGCCGTGCCAGTCCGTGTATTGGTCGCGGTCGAACAGGTCAAGCACGGTGCCGGTGGTTCCGGTCAGGCGCGAAAAGTCCCGGATGGCCGCCGGGTCGGAGTCGATCCCGCCCAGGCACCGGAATTGTCCCTGCACACCAGGAGCAGGGATGCGCGGGTTGGCCTGCTGGAATCCCTGCGCACCCCCGCCCATGCCGCAGAAGAGGTGGAAGTGGGTGATGGTCATTTGTCATCACCAGTATCAACCAACTCGAATTTGTCCTTGAATTCTTCATGTTCACGGACATAGATGGAATGTCCGTCGTCGCACGGGTGGTAAATCAAAACACCCGTTCCATCTCGCTCATTGGTGCAATCGACGGCGTGTGCCAGCAGGACATAGAGTTTGCCGGTTTTCTTGTGGCGATAGATCCTGTTCATGTAAATTCTGTTCATCTCTGATCATTTCCAAGAACTTTTTCCAGAGCAGCTTTTCGCAGTCTTTCAGCCATTTCAGGCGATCCATTCTCCGCTTCCAGCAGTGCCGCCAGAAGATCCGGTGCGGCAGCGATCAGGCGCGCAACCGGGTGATCAATTTCGGAAATATCGTACCGGTATACGCTATCGTCTTCCTTGGCTGCCTGATACCCGATGACATCTGGATCCCCCACCTCGAAGCGGCACAAATCCTGCGCTTTGACCATCCCTTTGTCGGTGTTGAACCGTGGCTGCGCGTCTCTCATCCCGAATCGTGCAAAGTCCATCACATAGGTGCGGCCACCTCTCTCTGTGGCAAGATAGATGTGATTGGTTTTGAGATTGCCGTACCACGACCACGGGCCTTCTGGAATTTTATTCATCTTTTCACCTTTTTATCTGGTCAAACCAATGGATGGGAGACTCATCCCATTGATGCTTCCTGACCCATTCCAGAACCTTGATAGGGTCGAATTGACGGACACTTCCTTGACCATTCGGTCTTTCTTCAAGTATCAGACCTCGCGGGAACCCTGCCGGGAATTTCCCTTTCAAGACCATCCTTGACGATAACTTTCCGTCATTATCAACAAGGTTATCAATGGCAAGTTTCTGAAGTTCTTTGATATTCATCCCTCCACCACCGACGCCACGCACGGCGTCTCCTGCCCTTGATATTTCGCTCCCGGCTTTGACCCATAGGGGCGAGTGGTGGGGGATGAGAGGGTTTCAAAGGAGATGGCCCCGATGCGCAATCCCGGATTCAGGGCCAGCGGCAACCGTCCCGCATTGAAAAACTCGAAGGTGATATGACCGTCCCACCCAGGATCGATGGAATGGGCGGTGATGTGGACCATCAATCCCACCCGGGCAAGACTGCTGCGACCATCCAGCCACCCCACCAGATCTTCCGCCACAAGAAAACCGGCAAACTCTATGTCCTGCTGGCACACGCCGTCGATTGCACCAATGAGCGAGATGGAACGGGTGTTTTGATTTACCACCCGTGCGACGACGGACATTCCATCTATGTCCGT
>JADGBT010000059.1 GCA_015231375.1 Magnetococcales bacterium
GCCCTGGCCGCCGCTCATGGGGTTCTGATCCCTCTGCAATGCGAATTTTACGCACTGGAAGGATTGAGCCAGGTGCTCAAGACCATCGAAATCATCAAAAAGAATATCAACAAGTCGCTGGAGGTGGTGATGTCGTAGGTTTGTGAATCCGGGTGTGGCTCTTCGACGCGCTGTTTACGGATGTGGACGTGACCGGTCAGTTGCAATTCTGTGGTGATATAATTAAGAAAGCGGATTTTTTTCTGATTGGACTCGTAGAGATGGAATTGTCGGGTAGGGGGAGAGAGGAGAGCAAGGATCAATCCGGGAAGACCGGCTCCGGATCCCATGTCAGCGATTTTGGCTGTTTCCGGGAGGAGGGGGATCAGGGAGACCGAATCCAGGAGATGCCGGGAAAGCAGGTCATGGACCGCCGCAGGGCCGATCAGGTTATAGGTTCGATTCCATTCCAGCAGGTGTTGGGTATAGCGTTGCAACTGCTGCTGGATCGTATCATTCAAAGGACATCCAAGAACCTGTTGAATGGCCTTGAAGCAACCTTCCCAATCATAATCCATGGTACCGTCATTCCTGTTTTATCAATTTAAAAAAAAGAGGGGGTCTGGGGGATTCATCCCCCAGGATTTTCTAAAATTCAACCCCCCCCACAACTCCCTTTGAATTCAGCGTTTGCAGGGGGTATGTGTTTTCAGATGGATCATCAGCACCGACAAGGAGGCCGGTGTGGCTCCGGGGACGCGATAGGCTTGTCCGAGTGTGCGAGGTTTGATCCTCATCCATTTTTGTTTCATTTCTGTGGACAATCCGGGCACGGCCATCCAATCAAACTCTTCCGGCAGTTCCATGGATTCCGCTTTACGATAGCGGTTGATCTCTTCTTGTTGTCGGGTCAGGTAACCTTCGTATCCGGCTTCGGTATTGAGAATTCCCTTGACTTCGTCAGAGACTGATCCCAATCCTGCTTTCTGGAAAATCTCTTCAGAGGTCATCTCCTCGCCACGAAGCCAATCCCAGGCGGTTTTTCTATCTTTTCCGTTTGTCAATCCTGTTTCACTGGCGTGGATCTTGATAGCACGAAGCATGTTGCGTGCTTCGTGGAGGGCATCCTGTTTTTTCTGAAATTTGGCCCATCGCGCCTCATCCACCAATCCAATTTTTCGTCCCAGCGGGGTCAATCGGGTATCGGCATTATCCGAGCGCAGCAGTAGGCGGAATTCGGCGCGGGAGGTGAACATACGATAGGGTTCATCGACTCCTTTGGTCACGAGATCATCGATCATGACGCCGATATAGCTTTCGGAGCGATCGAAGCGGATAGGGGGGAGATTGCGGTGGTGGCGCACGGCTTGGATTCCGGCCACCAATCCTTGGGCGGCGGCTTCTTCATAGCCGGTGGTGCCATTGATTTGTCCTGCCAGATAGAGTCCTTGCACGCCTTTGACGGCGAGGGCATCGTTGAGTTGGGTGGGATCCACCATATCGTATTCGATGGCGTATCCTGGTCGCAGGATCACGGCCTGTTCCAGTCCTTCCATGGAGTGGATCATATCGAGTTGCACATCGATGGGCAGGCTGGTGGAGATGCCATTGGGATAGATTTCTTTGGTGCGCCAGCCTTCCGGTTCCAAGAAAATCTGATGTCGTTCACGTTCTTTGAAGCGGACGACTTTATCTTCGATGGACGGGCAATAGCGTGGTCCGATTCCTTTGATTTGTCCCGAGTAGAGTGGGGCGCGGTGGAGATTATCAAGAATCAATTCATGGGTTTTCTCACTAGTGAACGTGATATGGCACACCACCTGTGGGCGTTGGATGGCAGGGGTCATGAACGAGAAGGGGACCGAGGGATTTTCGCCGGGTTGGGGTTCCAATCGTGACCAATCGATGGAGCGTCCATCGAGTCTGGGGGGGGTTCCGGTTTTCAGACGATGAATGTCCAGTCCCAGTTCCCGCAGGGAATTGCTGAGGGTCATGCTGGGGGCATCTCCCAGGCGTCCAGCGGGAAAGGTACGTTCCCCGATATGGGCGAGTCCTTGCAGGAAGGTTCCGGTAGTGAGGACGACTGCGGACGCGCGGCAGTCATAGCCCCAATCGGTAGTGATACCGCATACGGTTTGGTTTTCGATGATGAGGCTGACGGCTTCGCCCTGGCGGAGGGTGAGGTTTGGGATGGATTCCAGGGCGATGCGGGTTTCCCGTCGGTAATCCAATTTATCCATTTGGGCACGCGGGCCGTGTACGGCGGGGCCTTTGCTGCGATTGAGGATGCGGAAGTGGATACCGGCTCGATCGGCCAGGGTAGCCATGAGGCCGCCGAGGGCATCGATTTCGCGTACCAGGTGGCCTTTGCCCAAGCCACCGATAGCGGGGTTACAGGACATTTGGCCGATGGTATCGAGGTTTTGGGTGAGCAGGAGCGTTTGTGCGCCCATGCGTGCGGCTGCGCAGGCGGCTTCGCAGCCAGCGTGACCGCCGCCAACAATGATGATATCGAAGTGATGGATGCCGGGCATGGTATTCGGAGGTGTGAGGTTTCACGTGAAACACGTTTCACAGATACTATCAAAAGCCAGCAAGGCTCGCAATAACTATTAAAAAAAAAGAGAGGGCCTGGGGGATTCTTCCCCCAGGGTTTTGACTTTGATTTTCTTCTTTTGACTTTGGCGCGCTTTTCAAAAAAGCTTTTTTCGCGTTCTTTGCGAAAAAAGCGCAAGCGCGCATCAAAAAAATGCTTTTGACTTTGATCTTTTGACTTTGATCTTTTGATTTTGATCTTTTGACTTTGATCTTTTGACTTTGATCTTTTGACTTTGATCTTTTGACTTTGATCTTTTGACTTTGATCTTTTGACTTTGATCTTTTGACTTTGGCGCGCTTTTCAAAAAAGCTTTTTTCGCGTTCTTTGCGAAAAAAGCGCAAGCGCGCATCAAAAAAATGCTTTTGACTTCTTTGACTCTAATTCTGCAAAAGAACGTAAATGCGGGTCAGAAAGATCATTCTCTCTTGCATAAACAAGCCTTGACGTAAGCTGTTTCAGCTCGATGGAAAAAATCCATTGATTTTTCTGGGGGTGAGTACTGAAATCTGAAGTGGCAAAAAGAGGAGATCGATTGAGGTGTTGTCGATGGGGAGGACTGAGCGCGCGCTGCGCTTTTTTCGCAAGAAACGCGAAAAAAGCTTTTGTAAAAGCGCGCTAAAGGCAAAAGAAAAAAGAAAAATCAGAATCAAAAGCAAAAGATCAAAGTCAAAACCCTGGGGGAAGAATCCCCCAGACCCTCTCTTTTTTTTTAATAGTTTGAATTGAGAAATCTATTTGCCAATGCAAAAGGTGGAAAAAATACGATCCAATAAATCTTCCTGCGTAACATGCCCAACCAACTCACCCAAAGCCTCCAATGCCGATCGCAACGGAATCGAAGTGACCTCCCCAGGCTTGCCGTGAATGATCCATGCCTCACATTCAGCCAACGCCTTCACCGCACGCGCCAAAGCCTCCTTCTGACGCACCACCATGATCACCGCACCTTCACCATCCAATGGCATCGGTAACAATCTCTCGGCAATCACCCCCTCCAAAACATCCATCCCGTCACCCGTAACGGAACTGACACAAACCATCGGCCAATCACCGGAAACCAACTCATGCTCCCCGGTATAAAGATCCATCTTGTTCCAAATGACCAGAGAATCCTCCCCCAAACCCTGAACCAATACACGATCCTCATCGGTCCAGCCAACCTCAGCATCCAAAACCAATAATACCCCGTCAGCCCGTACCATCTGCTCACGGGTCAATTGAATCCCCTCCGCCTCCACCGGCTCGTCCGTCACCCTCAATCCGGCCGTGTCCAACAAAGTCACCGGAAATCCCCGAATCTCCACACGACTGTCAATACAATCACGCGTGGTCCCCGGCACCGGCGAGACAATCGCTCGCTTGCGACCCAACATCCGATTGAATAAACTGGATTTGCCCACATTGGGACGACCGATGATGATCAGATGGAATCCATCCTGTAAACGAATCCCCATCGAGGCGCCTCGAAGAAGACTTCCCAACAGCTCGGATACTTCACCCATCTCTTTCAACAAACCAGCAGAGGGCAGGGGGGCAACATCTTCGTCAGAAAAATCCAGACTGGCTTCCAAATGAGCCAAAATAGTCAGTAAACGATCACGCGCATTCTTGATCCGTTCAGATAACGAACCCTCCATCTGTCGCACCGCCTCCCGCGCCGAACGCAACGAAGAGGCGTTGATCAGAGCGGCAATGGCTTCAGCCTGGGTGAGGTCCATCTTGCCGTTCAAACAGGCCCGCCGGGTGAATTCCCCAGGTCGGGCCGGTCGAATCCCGGCACCGCTCAAACGCTCCAGGATACGCTGAACCACCACCGGGGATCCGTGACCTTGCAACTCCACCACATCCTCACCCGTGTAAGAGTGGGGCGCGGGAAACCAGACCACCATCACCTGATCCAAAAGAACCGACTCCGGATCGTCCACCACATCCATACGCCTGAGCTGTCGCGGCTTGAGATCCTCCAGAAAGACCTCACGACCTCCCGGACGCCTCAACAAAGGCAACAACCGGGGAATCAATCCAGCCCCGCTCATGCGAATGATCGCAACCGCCGACGTGCCGGGCGGCGTGGCCAACGCCGCGATCGGCCCGTCGTCAAACAAACTTTCAGAACCCATCATCGGGTCATTTGGACTCCAGCTTCATGATGTAACCCTGCTGGGCAATCGACAACACATTGTTGACCAGCCAATACAACACCAGCCCGGCCGGAAAACTCAAAAACATCACCGTGAAAATCACCGGCAAAAAGAGCATCACCTTGGCCTGAACCGGATCCGGCGGGGCCGGGTTCAACTTGGTCTGCACCATCATGGACGCGCCCATGAGCAAAGGCAGCACATAATAAGGATCCATCACCGATAGATCGTGAATCCATAAAATCCAAGGCGCGTGCCGCATCTCGATGGAAAGAAACAACACCTTGTACAAGGCGAAAAAAACCGGAATCTGTACAATGATCGGCAAACATCCACCCAACGGATTGACCTTGTTGTCCTGATACAGCCGCATGGTCTCCTGCTGCAACATGGGCTTGTCATGAGCGTACAGCTTTTTCAACTCCTCCATCTTGGGCGCGAGCTTTTTCATGGCGTTCATCGAACGATAGCTCTTGGTGGCCAAGGGGAAAAACAGCAGCTTGATGATCACCGTCAACAAAATGATCGCCATGCCGTAGTTGTGAATGTAGTCCGTGAAAAACAACAAAACCTTCACCAGCGGCACAGCCAGGAAATGAAACCAACCATAATCGATGGCTCGCTCCAATTTCAGGTCGGAAGCCTCCAGGGTACGAATCTCCTTGGGACCAATGAACAGACGCGAAGTCTTTTCCAATGTGGCGCCAGGCTGCAGTTCCTGTTTGGCGGACACCACACCAATGCGATGGGTCGGTTCGTCGAAATCGAAATAGAACTTCTTCATGCTCCCGGCCTGCTCGGGAACAATGGCCGCCAGATAATACTTGTCGCTGAAACCCGCCCAGCCCTCTTGCGCGTTGATGCGTTGATCCTGTTTCTTCAGATCCTCGTACACATGCTGCACCCGAACCGAATCCAGATATCCCATGGGACCGTGAAAGTCGGATACGGCCATGGCCTGTTCCGCTTCCAGCTTGGGCTCGATGCGGGCAAAATGGGCAAAATGAAACAAGGAAACCGGCTTGTCCGTGGTGTTGATCACCCGGTCGGTGGTGGTGATGAGGTAGGAACTGGATTGGAATAAAAATTTCTTCTCGAATTTCAATCCCTTGCCATTATCCCACACCAGAATGAGAGGGGCGTTGGGACCAATCGGACCACTGCCGGAACGGGTCCAGACACTCTTGCGGGTGGGGAGATCCACGCCGACCTCACCCAGATAACCACTCTCTTCAAAAAAAAGATTGGCTCCGGAAGGGGACATGTACTCGATGGGTTTGCCTTCCGGCGGGAGATGATCCAGATATTTCAAGAAACTCACCTGGGAAAGGGCGGCCCCCAGATTGGAGATCTGTCCAGCCATCACGCCGTTTTCAAACGCGAAGCGTTGTTCGTTCGGATTGGCCTCGGATCCCTGGATGTTCGCCTGGGCGTGCAAGGCCTGCGGGGGCTTGGCAGCCTCCACGTTGGCCTGTTCCTGGACATTCTTCTCGACTGATTTTGTCTCCTTGTTCCCCTTGTTCTCTTTGTTCTCTTTATCCAGTGGTTGTTCCACGGCCTGCGGCGGCGGAGCCAGATAGAGATCCGAGAACGTCTGAAAGACGATCAGGAGCATGAATGACAAGGTGATGGCCAGGAGAGTGCGCTGGTCCATGGCGATTATCCTAGTAACCGATTCAAGGGACGGGGTCGAGTCCGCCAGGGTGGAATGGATGGCATTTGCCCAATCGACGCAGGGTGAGCCAGCTTCCCTTCAGCGCCCCGTATCGTGTCACGGCTTCGGCGGCGTAGTGGGAGCAAGTCGGGTAAAAGCGGCAACTGCTCGGCAGCACGGGTGAAATCACCAGCTGGTAGAAACGGATAAGGCCGAGCAGAAGTTTATGCATTCTTTACTTTATCAAACAGATACACGCACTTCGTGATGGGCGAGCAGCTCCCGCAGATTGAGATCCAATTCCGCGTTGACCGTTTGACCCGCCAGGGGCTTGGCGATGACCACACACTCCAGGCCGGGTTTCAGCATGGAGCGTCGAAGACGGAACGCTTCGCGAATGATCCGCTTCACCCGGTTGCGCTGTACCGCGTTGCCCACCTTGCGGCTGACCGTGATGCCCATGCGGGTGGGTTCGAGTGGGACATCACGGGTCAACAGAATGAAATAGCGCGAAGTGAATCGGCGTCCCCGGGACGAGACCTGTTGAAACTCCCGGGAAGTCAGAAGTCTCGCCGATTTCGGAAACCGGAAATCTGCGGGAGTTTGCATGCCTTACGGGATCAGTTTGTGACGTCCCTTGGCGCGACGACGCGACAGAACCGCGCGACCGTCGTGGGTGGCCATGCGGGCACGAAACCCGTGGGTGCGATTGCGGCGGATTTTGCTGGGTTGATAGGTTCTTTTCACTGGTGGGAATCCTTCTTCCATGATTTGTATTGAACGGACCATCCATTATGCGATATTCTGCGTGACGGGTCAAGTCTGTCGCATGGATTGTTTTAATGGATCGAAAAAAAAGCGGGGGTCTGGGGGATTCTTCCCCCAGGGTTTTGACTTTGAAATTAAGAATTTTTAGAATTAATGCTATTTTGTTCTAAAAATAATAAAATTTTTTGTTGTTTATTTTTTTGTATTTTAAAATTAAAAGATTAAAATCAAAACCCTGGAGGATGAATCCTCCAGACCTCCTCTTTTTTTTCAACAGGGTGGGATGATCACGCACTGGATGTTTTGCGCCGGGATCGGGGGAGCGCTGTTCGCCTCGGTGGTGCTGACCTGGAACTGGCCCTGGCTGACCACGCTGCTGCTGCTGGTCACCCTCTACGTCCAATCCCGTTTCGATCCCCACCCCAACGACCGCCGCGCCATGCTCGCCGCCGCCCTTTTGGGCACTCCCGCCGAAGCGGTCAGCGTGCATCTGGGTGAATGGACCTACCACGCTCCCAACCTGATCCTGGGACTGCCGATCTGGATCCCTCTCATCTGGGCCAATCTTTTCGCCCTCTACCGCCGTCTGGGACGGGTCATCCGGACCGCGATCCCGGATTCCGGATCGGGTCGCGACCTTTTTTTTCATCTTCTGGCGCTCCTGGTGGCCCTCTACGCCTTCGCCACCCTGGCCCTGATGCACAAAACACCCCTCGTCTACCTGCTCTACGCCGGATTTCTCATCACCATGGCCGGCTACTGGCGTGAAGAACAAGACCTGTTGCACTTCGTCATCGGGGCGCTTCTCGGCACCCTGGGAGAGTATACCTGTGTGCAACTGGGATACTGGCACTACTACAATCCCTATTTCCAGTCGTTGGGGGTGGACATCACCCTGGCCATGGATTGGGGCTTGAGCACGGTCATCATCCACCGCATCGCCGAAAACCGTCACCGGGGAGCAACCTGAAACCATGTATCCAATTCTGGGCCGACTGGGAGATCTGACCTTTTACACCTACGGCTTCGTGATGATGCTCTCCTTGTTTCTGGTCCATTTTCTGGCGGTCCGGGGACGGGATCCGGAACTGCTCGAACGCAACCATCTCGGAGACATCAGCTTTCTGGTGGTTTTTTCCATCTGGTTCGGCGGGGGATTGCTCTCCATGCTCTTCGCCCCCGACCTCTCCTGGTCAACCCTGCGGACCAACCTGGATCCCACACGGCTGCAAAACATGGGCACCATGGCCATCACCGGGGCGTTCACCCTGTCGTTGTGGGGATATTGTCTCTGGAAAAGGCTGCCGTTTTGGCGGGTGCTGGATTTTCTCATGCCCTATTTCATTCTGGGCTATGGCCTGCAACGCACTTTCGGCTGTTTCTCGGCGGGATGCTGCCACGGCGTGACCACGGAAATGCCCTGGGGCGTGGTTTTTGGCCCTACGCCGTGGGGTGGTCCGCCTCCGGGAATCAAGATCCATCCGACTCAGCTATACATGGGATTGGCGGCCATCGCGTCGAGCCGCTGGTTGCTCGGTCAACGCCTGCGCCTCAAAGAGGCCCCCGGCAGTCTCACCGGTCTGGCCATCGCGGCTTTGTTCGGGGTCTATTTTCTGGTCTCGTTCTGGCGCGCCGACCTGAAAGGCTCCGTGCCGCTGTGGGGACTGGAGATCAGTCAGCTCTTCTCTGGCGCTCTCACGGTGTTGGGAGGAGGGCTGTGGCGGGTCTCCGTGTGGCGCGCCCGCCTTCGGAATCCATAGATCGCCGCGTGGATCAATCCAAAGTCAGGGTGGCGGAGTTTTCGATGTAACGGTTGAACACCTCAAGATTGAACACCTTTTTGTATTTCTTCTTCAGCGCCTGGAAGAAAACACATTGAAAACAATCCCGTTTGGTGCGGTTGGCCAGGGATTCACAAGAGTTGGCCCGCTCCGTCGGCGCCAGGGAACCGACAATGAAAATACAGGCTCGCCCCCCGTTCTTTCCTCCGAGAAATCCATCCGCCAATGAGAAGGTCGCCACCGGACAGGTTCCCAGTTTCGCCTCCTTGGCCCCTCCAGGCTCACGGCCACACTGGTTTTTCTCCCAGCAATTTTTCATCATGCTCCTCCGCTTGGATGAATCGATCAAACGCTCATTAATTTATAAGCAGATTGCATGCCAGAATGATTAAATTTAATTCTATATATTATTCAACAGGTTAAGAAATCAGTTCTGTCACGATTGTCAAGTATTCATGCGAATGATTGGCCTGTCCTGTAAAAAATTTTAAAAATCGAATAAAATCAACGAGAGAGAAAAGTAAAAAATTTTTACAAGTGCAATTTTCTTTACACCTTCTGCCCCTGATCCGCCCATCAGACCTTGACCCTCCGATCCTCCTCATTTGAAAATCCCCTCATCCAGGCTTGATCCTTTTGACCTTTCGGGAGTGAAACCATCACCATGAAACGCCTGATTCAGATCCTCACCCCTTCCGACTCCTCTTTTTCGCCCATGACCTTCACCCGTCAACCGGTGGTGCAGCGATTCTGGTATGGGGGACTGGTGGCCGGACTGGCGGGTTTTGCGTTGGGTTTTGCCCTGTGGATGTGGCAACACGGGGTGTTGGCGGTGAGCGGGGACTATTTTTTCTACAAATTGTGGCACGCGCGGATGCAGATCATGGGATTTCTCGGGTCGTTTCTGCTGGGTTTCGCCCTTCAATCCGGACCCCACGTGGCCGGTGGCAAACCACCGCCATCGAAAAGTCTGCTGCATTTGTGTCATCTGTTGTGGGTCGGGCTGTTTTTTTCCGGGTTGCCCTTCGCGCCCTTGGCCACACTGGGGGATCTGGTGGTGAGCGTGGTTTATGGAGGGGCCGGATACTTTTTGTATCGGGTCACCGCCGAAGGCAACCCGAAACTGCGTCTGCCCCGGGGATATCCGTTGGCTGCGGGCATGACCCTGATGGCCATCGCCCCCTGGCTGCCTTTGGAGGATCCGGGGGTGGCCCTGTTCGTGTTGTGGTGCGGACCGGTCACCATGGCTTTGGTGGCGGCCCAGCAACTGATTCAAAACGTCATGGGCGGGACTTTGCTCCAGGAACGCGCGGCGCGACGTTTTGTCGCAGCCCTCGGAGTGGCCTGGATCTGCTCGGCGTGGGCGGCTTTCATTCCGGGGGGATCCTGGCGTCTGGCCGGGGCCGGATGGCTGGTGACGCTCCTGTTGCTGCTCCACGGCACCGGATTCATCCCGGCGGCCCGTGGATTCGGATGGGCTGCAATCAACGTCACCTTGTCTTTGGGATTCTTCCACGGGGTGGCCGGAGCGCTTTGGCTGCTGCTGGGGGAGGGTTCCCTGGATGTGGTGGTGCATCTGTTGGGAGCCGCCTTCCTGACCACCCTGATCCTGGGGGTGACGGTGCGGGTGACGGGATTCTTCTCCGCCGGAGCGGTGCTGTCGGATCGGGCCACGGCGTATCTGGTGGGCCTGTGGGGCGTGGTGGCCTGGAGCCGGAGTTTCTCCCCGGTCTGGCCCATGAACGAAGGGTGGACCTTGTGGATGAGTCTGGCGGGTGCCACCCTGCTGGGTGTGTGGGGAGTGCGCACCGGATATCGACTGTTCAAGATCCGCGAACTGGTGCCGGTGAGTCTGGGGGGCAAAAAGGAGTGAGGGGGGTGAACGTCTGCCGACTCATCCGATGACCGTGAATCGCTGCCGTTGCGCGCCCGGGCTTTTAAAAGAATGGGCCCAAAATCGAAAAAATCGGAACCGGGAACACCTGTACGATCTTGCGCACCTCGCAAGGACTCCTTTATTCTGGCATGTGCTTTTCTGATGGCATGGTGTCGGTTGCCGCAGTTTGTTATCATGGCATGGGGGAGCCTGATTTGTCACTTTTTGATCTGGAGGTTCGTGAAATGGCTGTGCTGGGAAAACCGGGATTGGCATTGGGAGTGCTGGGGGCGTTGCTGGTCGCCACCACGCTGTGGGCTTCGGATACCCCTCCGGCCGAGAGTGTCCGTCCCCCTTTGAATCATGTCCCTTCGGCCAATTGCGGCGAGTGTCATCAGGAGATCTATCAGCAGTGGCAAGGTTCCATGCATGCCAAGAGCACGGCCCTGACCGATCCGATTCACGGCGCGGTCTATCGGATGGAAGCCGGTGATCCCACCGAAGAGGGAGTGACCCACAAGGTGACCAAAGCCTTTCCGGTCTGTTTGCAGTGTCACGCCCCGATCGCCGCGCGGGACAAAACCACCAAGCTCGACGCCAAACCCATGTACGCCGAAGGGGTCAACTGCGTGGCCTGTCACACCATGACCGCCTTCAAGGGAGTCGTGGGGGAGGGGGGCAAACCGACTCTGGGCGCGTCGGCCTATGAATACTCCAAAGACAATCTGCG
Source organism: Magnetococcales bacterium (assembly GCA_015231375.1). Lineage (GTDB taxonomy): Bacteria > Pseudomonadota > Magnetococcia > Magnetococcales > Magnetaquicoccaceae > Magnetaquiglobus. The sequence continues at coordinate 11,529 of JADGBT010000059.1, forward strand.
TGGGCCGGAAGGGGTTTTCAACGGCAAGCAGCCCGTCAAGGCGCCGGGTGGCGGGGATGAACCCAAGGTCAACGCCTTCACCCACCGGGCCAATGCGGAGCTGTTCAAGACTTCCGACATCTGTCTGGGCTGTCACCAGACCATGATCAATCCCCAGAAGGTGGCGGTCTGCACGGTCGGCGATCTGCTGCTGGGCAAGGAGGTCAAGGAGACCAAGGTCAAGGGCAAGGATGTCAAGGAGACCCGTGACGTGGTTGCTCCCACCTGTCAATCCTGTCACATGCCAGTACTCAACGGATTTGCCAGTCACGAGATTCTCGGCGGACACGATCCGGCCAAGGTGCGCAAGTCCGTGGCCCTCTCCATGTACGCCGAGGACAAAGGCTCCAAGCTTCAGGCCACGATCATCCTGAAAAACACCCTTCTGCACTCCATGCCCAGCAGCGCGCCGTTTCGCAACATGGTGTTGAAGGTCACGGCCCTCAACGACAAGGGCGAGGTGGTCTGGAGCAACTTCAAGGAGGATCCGGACAAGGAGGATCCCCAATCCCTTCTGATCCTCAAGCTGCTCAACAACGAAGGCCATCCGGTCATGCCGCCCCAGGCCACCAAGCTCGGCGCCGACAGCCGCCTGAAACCGGGTGAAAAGCGGGTGCTGCGCTATGCGGTTCCCGCCGCCGGGGTCAAGACCATCCGCGCCGAACTGTTTTACAATCTGATCACCAAGGCGATGCTGGAAAAAATCGGCGAACAACTCCCGGAAGAGCTGAAAAAACCGGCCCTGGTCGGTCAGGCCGAGACGGTTTTGTAGTCTGGAATACGATCAGTCCCCGCAGTCCCACCGAGAGGGGAGCCGACGCTTCCCTCTCGGGAATTCAGCAAGTCGTGATTATTTTGTATGGGTACGCCAATGCCAAAAATCTTGTCCAGCCGGGAGATCATGGAGGCATTGAAAGCGGCCGGATGGATCCTGGCGGATATCTCTGGCAGTCACCATCAATTCATCCATCCGGATCGGCCCGGAAAAGTGACCCTGCCTCACCCCAGAAAAATCATCCTGATCGGAACCATAAAATCCATCGAACGTCAAAGCGGTTTGACATTGCGGTAGGAGATTCCCATGAGCGTCACCTTTTACCCGGTCATCATCGAGCATGGATACACGAAGGATGGAGAGTCGGGTTTCAGCGCCTTTTTTCCGGACCTGCCCGGATGCATCTCGGCGGGGGACTCGTTGGATGAAACCCTGTTGAATGCGGGAAAGGCGCTGGAGCTTCATCTTTCCGCCATGTTCCGGGATGACGAGGCCATCCCTCTCCCCTCGGCGTTGGACGCCATGGAACCGGATCCGGAGGTTGTAGAGGTCTTGCGCACGTTGGTGGGGGTGGAAACGCCTGCCCGATGGGTGAATGTGAATATCGCCATGGCCGACACCCTTTTGCATCGCATCGACACCACAGCCAACGCGCAGGGGATGACCCGTTCGGGTTTTTTGGTGGAAGCGGCCAGAAGAATGGTTGAAACGATCTGATTTTTCCCGCCTACAGCCGTGGAAGCCCTGAGACCGGAGAAGCGAAACCGAAGAAACCAGGAAGTGACTGAAAACTCGTGGAGTTCCGTTCGCCAGACACCTTGTCTGCACTCTTTGAGGTGTCTGGCGAACGGCTTGTGAAGCGGGCAGGGCGATGCGGTTTAGCGGGCGCCCTTGGCGGCGTACTGCTGTTTGCCGTACTTCTGCATGAAGCGTTCCACGCGACCGGCGGTGTCCACGAGCTTGTGCTTGCCGGTGTAGAAAGGATGGCACTCGGAGCAGACGCCCAAAGTGAGATCCGAACCGGTGGAGCGGGTCTTGAAGACGTGGCTGCAACCGATGCAGGTGTAGGTTACGTCTTTGTACTGGGGATGGATGTCGTTTTTCATGGATGTCATTCCTTGACCGTCAATTGTTCATGCTGGCGAAAAATTCCTCATTATTCTTCGTGGCCTTGATTTTGTCCAGGAGGAAAGACATGGAATCTTGGGCCCCCATGGGCAGCAGGATGCGGCGCAGCACCCAAAGTTTGCTCAAATCGTCTTTGTCGATCAGGAGTTCCTCTTTGCGGGTGGCGGAACGGGCGATGTCGATGGCCGGGAAAATGCGGCGTTCCACCAGTTTGCGATCGAGGCTCACCTCCATGTTGCCGGTGCCTTTGAACTCCTCGAAGATCACCTCGTCCATGCGGGAACCGGTCTCCACCAGGGCCGTGGCGATGATGGTCAGAGAGCCGCCCTCTTCGATGTTGCGCGCGGCGCCGAAGAACCGCTTGGGGCGTTGCAGGGCATTGGCGTCGATACCGCCGGAGAGCACCTTGCCCGACGAAGGGGCCACGGTGTTGTAGGCGCGGGCCAGACGGGTGATGGAGTCCAGCAGGATCACCACGTCGCGTTTGTGTTCCACCAGGCGTTTGGCCTTTTCGATGACCATTTCCGCCACCTGGACGTGACGGGTGGCCGGTTCGTCGAAGGTGGAAGAGACCACTTCGCCCCGGACCGACCGTTTCATGTCGGTGACCTCTTCGGGCCGCTCGTCGATGAGCAGCACCTGGAGGATCACTTCGGGATGGTTTTCGGCGATGGAATGGGCGATGCTCTGCATGAGCATGGTCTTGCCGGTACGGGGCTGAGCCACGATCAGGCCGCGCTGCCCCTTGCCGATGGGACACAACAGGTCGATCACCCGGGTACCCGCATCCTTGTTGGCCGAGGAGTCGGGCAGCTCCATGATCAACCGCTCATCCGGATACAAGGGGGTGAGGTTGTCGAAGTTGATCTTGTTGCGGGCCTTGATGGGATCTTCGTAGTTGATCTTTTCGACCCGCAGCAGCGCGAAATAGCGTTCGCTCTCTTTGGGGGAGCGGATCTGACCTTCCACCACGTCGCCGGTGCGCAATCCGAAACGGCGGATCTGCGAAGGAGAGACGTAGATGTCGTCCGGACCGGGCAGATAGTTGGTATCCGGAGCGCGCAGAAAGCCGAAGCCGTCCTGAAGCACCTCCAGCACCCCTTCGGCGTAGATCTGCGCGTTGTTGTTGGCGCTTTCGGCCTTGAGGATGGCGTAGATCAACTCCTGCTTGCGCATCCCCATCAGACCTTCCACGTTGAGCGTGGAGGCCATCTCCGACAAGGTGGTGACCGGCAGAGCCTTCAGATCGCTTAAATGGGTGATGGGGGGTCGATCGGGTTTGCTGCTGGCTGTCGCGGGTTGATCCGTCGTCGCGGATTCGCGGCGGGCGGGTGTGGGTGGCGCAAGATCGTCGTCTCCGGGAAAGGGAGGTTGCGCCATGTCCGCCGGGTCGGCGAGGGGGTCGTTCTGGGGATGTATACGTTTTTTTGGCATGCTGGTGGAAGTTGTCTTAAGGATTTGAGTAACAAAAACCGTTCAGGACACGTCTTTCCAAGGCACTCGGAAAATCGGGCAGGGACGGCATGGGCATGAAAGCGGGTAATTCGTTTCAAACGCGCGTTCAATCCTGCGCGGTCATTTTTGAGTCGGGATCAATTGGATTGATCGGGCTTCGGGAGATCTTGAGGTTCGAGAGTAATTGAATCCACGATTCTGGCACGATCTGGCACGTTCCGACACGTGCATGATTTTACATTTTGTTGCAGGTCGATTTGCGTTAATTTATGCGGGTATTTCGCGGAAGTCAACAACAAAATCGTCCACGGTTGAAAATATCACGTCGTGAACTTAACGCAAAGCGCGCCATTGGCTGGGCCAAGCCGGTTGAGCGGGCGGTTTCCGGGTGAGGATGGCGTTCCAGACCGGCAGCAATTGAGCGGACAGTCCGGCGGGATCGTGGCGATTGTCGATGATCCAGTGGGCCTGTTGGCATTTGACCGCTTCCGGGAGCTGTTGGGCGATGATCTGTTGTCGGGTGGTTTCCGACAGGCCTGGACGTTGGGCGAGCCGTTCGTTCTGGCGGTCGCCGCAGGTCACCACCACAATGCCGTCGCACAAGGCTGCGGAGCCGGTTTCCAGCAGCAGGGGGATTTCCAGGGCGGCGACGGTCCGGGTATCCGGGGGGATGGATTGGTCCCATTCGGCCAAAAGGGCGGCCATGGCGCGAAACACCGCCGGATGGACGATGGCTTCCAGTTGGCGGCGTCGGGCCGGATCGGAGAAGATCCGTTGGGCCAGCAGGGAGCGATCGAGACCACGGGTTGCGGGGGGACCGTCGCCGACCAGCAGGTCGGCGCCGAAGGTTTCCGCCACGGCGGCCAGGGCCGGAGATCCGGGAGCCAGGGCGTTACGGGCCAGAAGATCGGCGTCCAGGGTGCGGGCGCCCATCTGGCCGAAAAGACGGGTGACGGTGGATTTGCCGCAGCCGATGGAGCCGGTGATGCCCAGAATGAAGAGCATGGATCGGATCAAAACATCATCAGCGGGCGGCCCAGATACCAGCCATAGACCGTCGGGCCGAAATAAAGATATCCCCAGGCGCCCAGGGCCAGATAGGGTCCGAAGGGGATGGGCAGGGAGCGGTCCCGGCCCGACACGGCGATCCACAGCAGTCCCACGAAGCTGCCGAGCAGGGCGGCGGCGAAAATGGTGAAGGGCAGAGCCTGCCAGCCGAGCCAGGCGCCGAGCAGGGCGGTGAGCTTGACATCTCCGAGTCCCATGCCCTCTTTTCCGGCGAAGCGTTGGAACAGCCAGCCGAACAGCCACAGTCCGCCCCCTCCGGCGGTGACTCCGATGAGGGCGTTCTGCCAGGAGGCCAGGGGAGGGGAAAACCACGGCAGCAGACTCAAGACCACGCCGATGACGATTCCGGGCAGGGTGATGACATCGGGCAGGATGTAGTGTTCGAAGTCGATGACCGTCAGGGTGATCAGGGCGTATCCCAGCACGGTGAGGGCGATTCCCGTGGGGGTGAGGCCGAAATGGAGCAGGGTGGAGAGGGTGAGGAGGGCGGTGAGCGATTCGATGATGGGATAGACCGGTGAAATGGCGGTCTGGCAGTGTCGGCAGCGGGCGCGCAGCACAAACCAACTCAAGATCGGGATATTGTCGTACCAGGCGATGATGTGGCGACAGGCCGGGCAGCGGGAGTTGGGCAGGACCACGCTTTCTTCCAGCGGGATGCGGTGGATGCAGACATTCAAAAAGCTGCCCCAGATCGCGCCGATCAGTAGCAGCAGGGCCATAAGATCCCAGGACATGCAGGTATTCCTTGATTTCGGTGGAAGAACTCGGGATACGTTACAGGGTGGCGGGGGATTTGACAATACCGTTTCAACAAAGGTGAAATATCGCCACCATTGAAAAAAAAGCGGGGGTCTGGGGGATTCCTCCCCCAGGAATTTGCTTTTTTATCTTTAAAAAAACAAAAAAAATTATTTAAAAAATTTCCCAGACCCCTTCTTTGTTTTCACCAGCGATGAGGAGCATACGCCATGAGGCTGTTGATCGGGATCATCTGGCTGCTGTGGTGCGGGCCGCTGCTGGCCGCCACGGAGGCGATTCCGCTGCGGGATCCGGAACGGGTGGTCTTTTTCGCTCTGGGGGATCAAGGATCGGGGAGTCCGCATCAAAAACGGGTGGCCGAGGCCATGGAACAGGTGGCCGCCGCCCGTGGCGGGGTGGATTTCGTGGTATTGCTGGGGGACAATTTCTATCCCAACGGGGTGCTGTCCGTGACCGATCCGTTGTGGTCTGCGGCGTTCGAATCGATCTACACCGGCGCCTTTCTCGCCAAGACCCCGTTTCTGGCCGTACTGGGCAATCACGACATCCGTTCCGACCCAGAGGCCCAGGTGCTGTATGGCCGGGAACATCTGGGCAGTGGTCGCTGGCGCATGCGGGCCCGTCAGGACTCTTTGGATTTCGGAATTGCCGAAAAAAGACCGTTGTTGCGGCTGGTTTTGCTGGATTCCACCCTGCCGGTGGAAGAGCAGAGCCGTTTCGCCTCGGGCGCCCTGTCGGCGGGGAGTCCGGTCTGGCGGGTGGTGGCAGCCCATTATCCGTTGCGGTCCAGTGGCGAACACGGCTCCACCCGGAAACTGCTCGATGAACTGCTTCCGGTGTTGCAATCCACCGCCACGGACGCCTACCTGTGCGGCCATGATCACCACATGGAGGTGATCCGTCTGCCCGGCGAGCCGTTGCAGGTGATCTCCGGGGCCGGAGGGCATGTGCTTTACCGGGTGAAAGAACGCCTCCCCGGCTCGGAATTCGCCCTTCAGGGGCGGTATGGATTCGCCCAGGTGGAGGTGGGCAGACAGGAGATGTTGGTGACGATGTTCGACGATCGGGGGGCGGTGTTGCACCGGAGTCGGGTGGGGAGATAGGGTGGTGATACACACACAGTCGCACCGGAGTCGGGTGAAAGATAGGTTGTGATACCAGGACTGAGCGCGCGCTGCGCTTTTTTCGCAAAAGGCGCGAAAAAAGCTTTGGTAAAAGCGCGCAAAGGCAAAAGAAAAAATCAAAGTCAAAACCCTGGAGGATGAATCCTCCAGGCCACCTCTTTTTTTTCAATGGATGGGGTGTGAAGTGGACCCTATCGTCAAGACAATTTTATGAAGCGAATAAGCTCTGAACCTTGTTTGCTTTTATTTTTATAGACACTGAATACTTGGCAATGCCCACCGGCTTGGGTCCTGGTTATCCACAAAT
>JADGBT010000005.1:0-2211 GCA_015231375.1 Magnetococcales bacterium
AGCTTCCTGTTCTCCTCGACTAAAAGCTGAATGTTCGATTCCATGATATCGTCCATGGATGAAAATCTGACCGTCAATAATCACATTGTCAAGGCTTGGCACCTTCGTTTCTGATCTGAACGGTTACAAAAATTGAGCCTGCCATTGGCAGCCCTTGCCGTTCAGCCACGCTTCACCTTGACCGGGATATCATTTTAAAAAGGAGGCTTGCATGATCTCCCTGGGATCGATTCCTGTGCGTCAGTTGTCCCTGGGTGGACTGGTGATGCTGGCCTACGCCGCCTCCGGATATCTTGGCCTAGTCATGCACTCCCATGTGGACCGCCACATCACCCTGATCTGGCTGCCCACCGGAATTGCCGTGTCGGCCCTGCTGCGTTGGGGCATGTCGTTCTGGCCCGCCATTTCCGGCGGCGCACTGCTGATCACGATCAGCCTGGGATTGTCGCCGCCTGTGGCCGGCGGCATCATCGTCGGCAACACCCTCGGTCCACTCCTCACCACCTGGATGCTGCGACGTACCGGCTTCCACCAGAACTTCAACTACCGCCAGGATGCCCTGCTCTTCATCCTGGCCACCATGGTCGGCATGAGCGTGACCGCCAGCAATGGCGTCACCTGGCTGTGGCAATACGGACAAATCCCCTCACAGGAGTACGCCCAGGCGTGGCTGACCTGGTGGATGGGCGACACCCTCGGCGTGATCCTCGCGGCTCCGCTGTTGCTGACCCTGTCCAGGAGCAGTCTGGAACACCTGTCCCACTCCCTGCGCGAACTGGCCATCTTCAGCCTCACGCTGGGAATCGTCAACGGATTCATCTTTCTGTCCCCGTTCAACACGACTCTGGCCTTTGTTCCAGTCCTGCTGGTGATCTGGGCGGCCCTGCACTACGGCCTGTCAGGGGCGTCGCTCACGGTGCTGGCCAACGCGGCCATCGCCGCCTGGGGCACCGCCACCGGTCATGGACCGTTCCACCTGATGGGCGGGTTGGATCAGATCATCCTGACGGGTTACATCATCACCCACGCCCTGGTCAGTCTGGTGGTCACCAGTCTGCAAGCCGAAAACCGACGCTCCGCGCGCGAAGTGAACGAATCCTACCAACGCCTCCGCAAGATCGCCTCCCGTCTGCCCGGCATGGTCTATCAATTCAAGCTGCGGACCGATGGCAGCTATTGTCTTCCCTACACCAGCGAGGCCATCCGCGATCTGTTCCGCATCGAACCCCACCAGGCCCAAGAAAATGCGGATCTCATTTTTGCCGCCGTTCATCCAGAGGATATCGACCGAATCTACCGCTCCATTCGACACTCCGCCGAGGAACTCTCCTCCTGGCGCGAGGAGTTCCGGGTGCGCCACTCCGACGGCGTGGAACGTTGGCTGTTCGGCAACTCCATGCCAGAACGCAATGCCCAGGGCGAAATCCTGTGGCACGGTTTTGTCACGGACATCACCCCACAAAAAGAGGTGCAGGCCGAACTGCGCAAGGCCAAAGAACAGGCGGAAGCGGCAAATCGCGCCAAATCCGAATTCCTGACCGTCATGAGCCACGAAATCCGCACACCCATGAATGTGGTGATGGGCATGGGCGACGTGCTGCTGGACACTCCCTTGAACGACGAACAGAAAGGCCATGTCCACAAACTTCAACGGGCGGGCGGCAATCTGCTGGAGTTGATCAACCAGATTCTCGACCTTTCCCGGATCGAGTCCGGCCGGATGGCGCTGACCGAAGAACCGATCGATGTGGCCGGATTGCTGCGCGAAACGGCAAGCCTGTTGGAGGTGCTGGCCGCCGGAAAAGGCTTGCGACTGGTCGTCATGATCGAAGAGGATACCCCCGCCTGGGTGATCGGCGACCGGTTGCGCTTGCGTCAGGTAGTGTTCAATCTGCTGGGCAATGCGGTCAAGTTCACCGAACGCGGACACGTGACGCTCCGCTGCGGGGTGACCACGGACCATCCGGCGCGCCTGCGCCTGACTGTGGAAGATACCGGCATCGGCATTCACGGCCAACATCTGGATGCCATTTTCAACACCTTCACCCAGGTCGATTCCAGTTTGACCCGTCAATATGGCGGCGCGGGACTGGGGTTGTCCATCTGTCGGCATCTGGCCCAGAAAATGGGCGGCACCATCGAAGTGGAGAGTCATCCGGGGCAGGGAAGCACGTTCCATCTCTGTCTGCCTCTGCGCGAAAGCACGACCCC
>JADGBT010000005.1:2309-143264 GCA_015231375.1 Magnetococcales bacterium
CGGAAAGCGCATTCTGCTGGTCGAAGACGCGGAAGACAATCAACTGCTGATCCGCACCTTCCTCAAGAACACCCCCCATCAGTTGACCATCGCCAATGATGGGGAAGAGGCGGTACAACGGGTACGTGAACAGCCTTTTGATCTGATATTCATGGACATACAGATGCCCATCATGGACGGTTACACCGCCACCCGCCAAATCCGTCAATGGGAACACGCCACCGGACGCGCCCCTCTGCCCATTCTGGCCTTGACCGCCCACGCCCTGGAAGGCGAATCCGAACGCAGTCGCGAGGCCGGATGTGATCTGTACCTAAGCAAGCCCATCAAGAAACAACGGCTGCTGGAGGTGATTGAAACCGTTTCTTCCGGGATCCCGATCCGCTCCTGACCGGCAGGCCTGCAACGCCCCCCTGAAAAACAGTCAAAAAAGGGACCGATCGGCCTGAACTCTTCGACACGCGCGACGATCCAACCCAAACAGGTCAGGCGGGCGACGGCGGAACGATCCGATCCCAAAGGATGCTCTTTCTCTTGACTTTCCATCAGCCGACAGGTCTTTAATAGGGATCCTGTCCAGATTGTACCAAACCCGCAAAGAAGACAGAAAATGCCGCAAACCCCCTACGGAGTGGCCCCATGAATCAAAGCCGATCCTCTTGCGCTGGCTCATCTTGCATGATGCGTTGCCAGAGCAAACCGCAGCATCCTGACGAGGATGGTGTGGAAACGTGTGAATTCTCCGGCAACGAACCCACGCTTCAGAAGCGGTTGTTGTTCTGGTTGGGTGGGCTGGCCGGGGTGTCCATTGTCATTGTTCTGATCACCCTCTATCAGACGGACCACTTCTCACCCCATCATGGCACTGGGCACGGCGACTCGATCTCCACGTTGTCCGGAGGTCATGCGACCCCTGTCGTGGCGCAATACTCAAGCGGACCACTGACACCCAACGAAGCCAGAGCCATTCTGTTCATGCGAGAAGAAGAGAAACTGGCCCGGGATCTCTATCAGGAGATGCATCGTGTGTGGGGGGTCTCCCTGTTTGTCAGCATTTCCCGTGCGGAACAACGCCATATGGATGCGGTGGGACAGCTCATCCAGCGTTACGGCCTGTCCGACCCGGCAGAACAGAACATTCAAGGATCCTTTGTCGATGCCCATCTGACATCCCTGTATCAACAACGGCTGCAACAGGGACAACGCTCCGTGATCGATGCCTTGCGGGCCGGGGCACTGATCGAAGAGACGGATATCCTCGATCTTGAAAACGCCATCCAGGAAACGGACAAACCGGATATCATTCAGGTCTACTCACTCATTCAACGCGGCTCTTTCAACCATCTGCGCGCCTTTGCCCACAGCCTGGAATTGCAAGGCGTGCCGTATGTGCCTGTCAGACTGTCCGCGCAGTCGTTCGACACGATTCTGCACAGCCCCATGGACACGGGTTTCACCCGGAATCAGAATCAGTAACGACATGAAACCGCTTGACATTCCACACCAGAAAACGGATCCTTCCTTCACAAATGTAAAACCAGCCACCCACAGGGCACTCCTCTCTTGAAACCGTTCCCACAGAAAAGACAGGCCGGTCAAGTCGAGCCACCAACCCCATCCGGATATTTGGGGCCATGAAACAACTGCAATGGTTCATGGCCATCAGCATTGCCTTCAGTCTGGTACTCTTCTTCTTGTCCGTTTTCGCGGAAGATCCCTGGGAGGATCACGTTTACAACAAGGCTCCGCCCATCGCGGCTGGCATGTCGGCCCCCCATCTGGACGGTCGCGAACGCATGACCTGTTCCAGTTGCCATGAGATCATCGCCAGCCATCCGAACAGTGGCCTCTCCTCCACGCCGCCTCTTGTGGATGGCACGCCCGCTGTCGCCTCGCATCAAGATGGGCGGGATCAAATGCCGTGCGCCAATTGCCATCGCATCCTGCCCAACGACGCTCCATCCACGCCGCCCGCCCCCGGGTCGCTCTCCCCTCCAGCCATGACGGCTCCGGGGAATCCCGCCACACCCCTGCCCGCCCCCGGGTCGCTCTCCTCTCCGGCCATGACGGCTCCGGTGGGTACCCCACCCACGGCCATGACAGCTCCGGGGGGTACCCCACCCACGGCCATCATGCCCGATGTCGTCCAGACCATGATGCCCACGGCCATGCCCACCGTCACGCGGGAGACGCCCGCCAGCAGGAACGTGGCCATGGCCTCGACACCTCCCCGGACCCCTGCCGCCGCCACGCTGGATCCGGAATGGCACGAACGCTTCATGCCCACCCGTTTTCAGGGCAAAATCGTGCGGATCGTCGAAAACTCGGTCCAATCCGGCCGCGTCAACACCCACATCCTGGTGCATGACGGCATCAACGCAGCGACCTGGATCAACCTGGCTCCCGACTGGTATCTCAACGCACAAGGCTGTCGCATTGGCATGGGTCTGTTTGTCAAGGGAACGGCCTACAAAGAGACGGGCAGCAAACAAACGGCCCTGCGCTACGCCAAAAGCTTTTCAGTCAATGGACAGTCTTGCAGCCTGCGCGACAAACATCTGCGCGGCGCCTGGACAGGCAACGGCTTGAAGGATCAGGACGAAGAATGACCCCTCCCCACGAAGCGACGATTCGCGCCAAAAGCCGAACAGATCGCAACAATACGCTTTATCTGCTGTCGAGTCTCAGCACGCTGATCATCGCGCTGGCGGTCGGTCTGCAACCCCTCTATCTGGATGACGCGTTGCTCATTCCTTATGAAGAGAGCGGCGTGATCAACTCCCATCTGGTGGTGGTCACGGAAATCATCAGCCTGTTGACGATTGGATACATTGAATTCATTCAAAAAAGAATCGGCAACGGGGTGCTGTTGTTTCTTGGATTCCTGCTGGCCGGCATCGGGGCCAGTCTGGCCCCCTTGAGCCATGAAACCCATGCCGCTCTGGGATTGAACGGTCTGGTTTTTTATTATCTCATGCGCATTCTGATCTCTCTGGGCGCCAACACAGCGCAACTGGAAATTTCCACGCTGATCGGAAGATCTTCGATCTCAGACCGCTCACCCGGCATGATGCTCAACACGATCATCATGCTGGTGCTCGGCGGATCGGTCATTTTCGCCATTCTCATGCAAATTCCGCACGATGCCGGAACCGTCTATTCGGTCATGATCCTGATGGCCCTGATCTCGATCGCGGGCGCCTGGATCATCAAACAGAAATTGATCCCGCACCAACCACAAGAGTGGACAGCCCACCCTTCCGGCGGTGACGACGCCCTGACCCTGATCGCGCGCGACCCGCGTCTGCAATTGAGTCTGGCCGCCACCTTTTTTGTCCGGGCCGACATGATCGTGCTCAGTCTGTTTCTGTCCATGTGGCACATCTCGATTGCGGATCTGGTCGGGGTGAGCCGTGTGTATGCCACCGCCCATGCCGCTGCCCTGATCGGCATGGTTGGAATGGTGTTGCTGATCTCCATTCCGGTCTGGAAACAGTTCATGGAAGCGCACAGTCGGGTCACCGCCATCGGAGCGAGCCTGTGCATTTCCGGAGTGGGTTTCCTGCTGATGAGTCTGGTGGTCAATCCCTTCGATTGGTCCATCTGCGTGCCCTTGGCCATCATCGGCTTTGGAGCGGCCGGCAGTCTGACCGCACCCAAGATCTTGACCCTCGAACTGTTCCCCGCACCACTGTTGAGCGCTGTTCAGGGGATTTTCTCCCTGGTGGGCAGTCTCGGCGTGATCGTCCTGGTGCAAAGCGGCGGATACTTTTTCGACGCCGTGGGACCACGGTCGCCGTTCGTACTGATCGGAACCGGCAATTTCCTGCTCCTGATCTACGCCGTCTGGCTGATTCACGGCAGCATGACCGAAAACGCCCAACATGTCCTGCTCGCCAAAGGCCGCAACCGGCTTGATCTCAAACCGCTCATCTGGATGCTCTCCACGTTGCCCATCCTGTGGCTCCTGGGACGGGTGTTGCTCAGTGGTTATGTGCCGGGAAGCTCCGTGGGACAGATGCCGGTAGGATTCATCAACCGCTATCTCGGGGACTGGGCGTTCAATTTCCTGCTGATTTCTCTCTCCTTGCGTCCCATCAGCGAGTTGACCGGCATCAAGCAGTTCGGCCAGTACCGCAGAATGATCGGCTTGTATGCCTTCTTCTACGCGACCTTGCATGTCGTAACCTTCGTCTGGCTGGAATGGAACCTGAAATGGAACGACATCGTGGCCGATGTCTACAAAAGAGAGTTCACCCTGCTGGGCCTCGCCGCCTATGCCCTGTTGATCGTGCTGGCGGCAACCTCCACCCACAACGCCATACGGAAACTGGGCATCAAGCGATGGAAACAGATCCATCAAATGACCTTCATAATCAACATTCTGGTGGCCTTCCATTTCATCTTCGCGTCCACGCATGACAACGGAGAGCCGTATGTCTATCTGATTCTGGTGATGCTGCTGCTCTGGTATCGGTTCCAGCACTACCTGAACGGCTCACCCCACACAGTCCGCCGCAAAGACCACACATCAGCCCGGCCATGATCACACACCATCCCGCTCCGTAAAGAACAGGAATCATGCTGACCGCTCATCAACACACTCAACTGCGACGGTTGCGCTGGACCGGATTTGTCGTGGTCGGTGTGGCGTACATGCTGTCGTTCTTCCACCGTTATGCCCCTGCGACGCTTTCCAGCGATCTGCAACTGGCGTTTCAGGCCAATGGCGTCTCACTGGGCGGATTGGCGGCGACCTATTTCTATGTTTACATGGTGATGCAGATTCCGACCGGAATCCTCGTGGACACCGTGGGACCACGCCACGTCGTGGCGATGGGAGGCGTGATCGCGGCAACAGGTTCCTGGATCTTCGGCATGGCGGATACCCTCTCCACCGCGATCACCGGTCGATTGCTGATCGGGCTGGGTGTCTCCGTGACCTTCATCGCCTTGCTCAAGCTGAATGCCGTATGGTTCCACGACCGCCATTTTGCGACCATCACCGGCGCCACCATTCTGCTCGGCAATCTGGGAGCGCTGCTGGCCGCCGCACCGCTGACCTGGGTACTGGATCACCTCTCCTGGCGTGAAGTCTTTGTCATGCTGGCCGGATTTTCTTGGCTGATGGCCCTGCTGGCGTGGTGGTTGGTGCGGGATCATCCGGGAACAATCGGTCTGCCCAGCTTGCGCGAGTTGGATGGACAATCTGCCCATCCGCCCCATCCGGGACACTGGTACACCGGACTGAAAATCGTATTGAGAAATCGCGCCACCTGGCCGGGCCTGTGGGTGAACATGGGCATGGCCGGTTCCTTGTTCGCGTTCGGGGGGTTGTGGGCCGTGCCGTTTCTGCGCGACGCCCATGGCCTGGACCGGGCCGCAGCCACCGATCGCACCTCTTTCTTGTTGCTTGGATTTTCCATCGGCGCTTTTTTTGTCGGCACGATCTCGGACCGCATCGGCCAGCGCAAACCCGTGATGATGGCCGGTGGTCTGGCCTATTGTCTGTGCTGGCTGACACTGCTGGGGGGGATGACGATGCAAGGCGCCATCGGCCACTTCTTCTTCTTTGTGATGGGATTGTGCGCCTCCAGCTTCACCTTGAGCTGGTCATGCGCCAAAGAGGTCAATGCCCATGCGCTCTCCGGCATGGCCACCAGCGTGGTCAACATCGGCGCGTTCCTGGGCACGGCCATCTTGCAACCGGCGGTGGGATGGGCCATCGATCAGGCCCGCACGGGCGCGACGGAGCGCGCACCCGCAGCGACGGAATATCAGGCGGGCATCGCCATTCTGTTGAGTTTCTCCCTCATGGGACTGATCGCGACGGGGTTCATACGCGAGACCTGTTGCCGCTCTCTCTTTGAACCGGAGGAATCGAAGAATGAAACGTCGCGCCAGAGCTAAAAAACGACGGCAAGACCTCCTCGCGCGCAAAACAAACCGGTTCATGATTCAAAATCCCCACCACTCCCCAAACAGGAGCGTCCCATCCCAACGGCGAATCATGAACCAGCCTGACATCCTCGACCATCATGCGCGCGCCGCATCTACGGCTTGCGCTCCGACTCCCCCTCGTGGGTGTGGATCACCTGTCCGCGACTGACAAAGGATTGGGCCTGAGTGCCCCAGTGATAAATCTGCACCGTTTCTAAAATCGGCTGATTGATGGGACGTTCCGCCTTCCAGGTCACGACGAAATTGGCCCCCGACCCCCCTTCGCGCTCCTTGTACTCCACGAAAAATTCCATAGTTCCCATGGGTTGCAATTTCTTCGGCGCGGCGAGATGTTCCCGCAACACCCGTCCATGGGTGTCGTAATACTGGACGGACGTGAGGATCAACGGATATTTCGGATCGGTATTGCGCACGCTCAACATCGAAGAGAGCAGAATTTCGGAAGGCTTGCCATTGTCGTTGAGGTTGCCATGCATCACCGAAGAGTAAACCGGTACATAGACGGATTCGCCTTTGCTCATCGGGGGCGCCTCCTGCGCGTCAACCTCCCCGGAGATCATCCAACATCCCACAACCAGACAGGGAATGCCCACGCGGAAGAAACGACGCAAACGGTTCATGACTCGACTCCTTGCTCGGATAGGGGTTCAGCCAATCGACAAAAGATCCCTCGGGCCTCGGTCGCACCGATGATGGCCACCAGATCCCCGGAATGCAAACAGAAATCCGGACCCGGATTGTTGTGCGGCACGCCATGACGCCAGACGCACAAAATCGACACCCCGCTGTTCTTGCGCACATCGATCGCGCCGATGGTACGGCTCTCCAACGATGAACCGGCCTGGACCGCCACCCACTCCAGATCGAACAGGCTCTCGGCAGCCCGCAGATGCTCCAGGGAGCGGACCACCCCCTCCTCCTCGCCCAAAGCCGCGTAAATCTCCCGACGCGAATTCCACGCCAGACGGTGAATGGCCGTAGGCGGCATGCCCATCAGCACCATGGCGTGACGGGCCATTTCCAGACCGGCTTCCAGATGAGGCCAGACCACATCCGGGGCCTTGAGTTTTCGCACCTCTTCGATATGCTCTAATCCGGTCACCCGGGTCAGCACCTCCACGGCAGGATGAATCTCCCTGGCACGGGTGATCACCGCGCACGACGTGACCAGATCCGGAATCGTGACCATCAGCATGCGACACTTCTCGATGCCCGCCGCCCGCAACACCACCTCGCTGGTGGCGTCCCCGTACAGCACCGGAGCGCCCATGGCCTGGATCCGTTCCAGACGATGCAGATCCATCTCCACCACCAGTCGGGACAATCCGATGCGGCCAAGCAGATCCGCCACCTGACGACCCACCCGGCCCGCGCCGATGACGATCACGTGTCCCTCGTTGCCTTCGACCGGCAAGGTCACGGTATCGAGGGGTTCCGCCGCGCTCCGACGACGGGTCAGGGCATACAGTGTGGAGGTCATGCCGGAAACCAGGGGCGTCAGCAGCATGGTGACGATGGTCACGGTCAGAAAGAGGGCATAGGCATCCTTGTCGATGGAGCCGCCGGCATGGCCGATCCGGGCCAGCACAAAGGCGAACTCACCGATCTGAAACAGTCCCAATCCCACGGCCCAAGGCACCACGTTGCCATAACCGAACAGGCGCGACACCCCAAAAAAGATCGCCCCTTTTCCCAGACCCGCCAACACCACCAGCATGGCCACCAGACCGAAATGATCCACCAGATAGGCCGGATCGAGCATCATGCCCACCGACACGAAAAACAGCATGGCGAACAGATCGCGCACCGGGGTGATGTCGCTCAACGCCTGATGGCCGAAATGGGATCCGGCCAGCACCATGCCAGCGACAAAGGCCCCCAAAGCGAAGGAGAGTCCGGCCAGATAGGTGGCATAACCGACCCCCAGGCCCATGGCCATCAAAGAGAGCACGAACATCTCACGGGAGTTCCAACGGGCGATCTGGCGCATCAGCCACGGCAGAAAACGGGTTCCCACCAGCACCATGACCACCAGAAACACCACGGCCTTGAGAGCGGCCTGCCCCAGCACCGAGGCTCCCATATCCGGATGATCCAGTTGTGGCAGGATGATCATCATCGGCACCACGGCCAGATCCTGGACAATGAGCATGCCGATCATCACGCGGCTGGAGAGGGTGCCCATCCAGCCTTGATTCATCAAGGTTTTGAGGATCACCATGGTGCTGGACAACGAGACCATGGCCCCGAACCACAAGGAGACCTGCCAGGAAAGACCCGCCAGACGCCCGAGGCCATATCCCAGCAGCATGCTGGCGATCAATTGCAAGGGCGTGCCCAGCAGGGCCACCTTGCGCACCGGGCGCAACTCCTTGAACGAAAACTCCAATCCCAACGCGAACAGCAGCAAGGCCACGCCGATTTCGGCCAGCAGTTCGATATCGTGAATCTGGGTCACGGTCACGCCGCCGGAATACGGTCCGACCACGATACCCGCCAGAATGTAACCGAGGATCAGGGGTTGCTTGAGCAGATGGGCGATGCCCCCACCCAACAGCGCCGCCACCACGATGATGACCATATCGGTCGCAATACCCATGACACTCTCCCATCCGACGCGACAACGGCAACCACATCGCTAGGCAACGAAAATCTAGAACAATGCGCTGGAAAGATACCGATCTCCCCGATCCGGCAGCACGGTGACGATCACGCCGGGTGAGGTCAACTCTCCGGCCAGACGCAACGCCGCCGCCACCGCGCCTCCCGCCGAATGACCGGCGAAGATCCCCTCCTCGCGGGCCAGACGATGGGTCACCTCGCGCGCGTCTTCTTCATGGACATCCAGGATACGATCCACCCGTTGCGGCTCGAAGATCCTCGGCAGATACTCTTTGGGCCAACGGCGGATGCCCGGAATGCGGGATTCGGAGTCCGGCTGCACCCCGATGATCTGGACGGCCGGATTGCGCTCCTTCAAGGCGCGCGAGACCCCCATGATGGTCCCGGTGGTCCCCATGGCACTGACGAAATGGGTCACCTGACCCTCGGTCTGCGCCCAGATTTCCGGGCCGGTGGTGCGATAATGGGCCATCCAGTTGTCGGGATTGGAGAACTGATCGAACAACAATCCCTCCCCGGCCTCCACCATCTCCCGCGCCCGATCGATGGCCCCTTCCATGCTGCCGGTTTCGGGGGTCAACTCCAGATCGGCGCCGAAAGCCTTCATGATGGCGCGGCGCTCCAGGGTCATGTTTTCCGGCATCACCAGGGTGATGCGATACCCCTTGCGCGCGGCGATCATCGCCAAGGCGATGCCGGTATTGCCGCTGGTGGGTTCGATGATGCGCATGCCGGGTTTGAGCAACCCCCTGGACTCGGCCCCGTTGAACAGGCTCAACGCGGCCCGATCCTTCACCGACCCCGCCGGATTGTTCCCCTCCAGCTTGACCAGGATGCGCGTCCCCTTGAAAGGCAGGGGCAGACGGGTCAGGTCCACCAACGGCGTATTGCCAACGCAGGTTTCCAAGGTGATCATGATTTTGAACTCCCCCGGCCAAGCCGCGCCAACGGATCCTGCCGGAAATAAAGGGTCAACAAGGCGTACACACCGGGATACCCCTCTGCGAGGCACTCCGGAGCCACAAAAAAGCTTTCACACGCCACCGCGAAAAATTCCGCCGGAGACTCTCCGGCATAAGGATCGATAAAGCTTTCGTGTCGATGTTTGACCGCCTGACGCAAGGCCGTAAACGCGGCGGTGAACTCCCGGATCCAGTCGCGAGGATCCAGGCCGGAAGGCAGGACGGGCATGCCGTCGAATCCCCCATGACGCCCATCCAACTGATGACACATCTCGTGGATGACCACGTTCATGGGATAGTCCCAATCCCCGGCCAGATCCCGTTCCACATCCCGCCACGACACGATCACCGGACCGTTGGGCCACGCCTCTCCCACCCGGGATTGGGATGGATGCACCACACCGGCCTCGTCCACCTCGGATCGACCGGGCGTGAACTTGCCCGGATAGACAATCAGGGTTTCCCAGTGGTCGTAGGCATCCATGCCCAAAGACAGAATGGGCAGACAGGCCAGGGCGGCCAGCAACAGGCGTTGCTCCTCGTCCAGCCGGACTCCGCCCACCAGATCGAGGTTCTTTTCGTGCAAGAACAGCTCCGCGAACTGACGCAACCGCAGACATTCCGCGTCGGTCAGTCCCGCGAACAGCGCGACGCGTCCCATCAATCGCCGCCATCCCCCTTGATCCGGGGAGAGGGCGGCGAGAATCCGGCGGCGCTTGAACGATCGAACAAAGGCAATCAGGGTGCGTTCACTGCTTCAGGGCTTTGATCAGACATCCCTGAGCCACGCAGCTCAGCGGATCGCCCGCGTAACGGACTTCGGAAAGCTCCAACGGCCAGGAACTCTCTTCCACCTGGACGCGGATGTAGTCCAAAAATCCCCCGGCCAACGAAGTGCCGCCGGAGATGATCAGTGGAATCCGATTCGGGAATCCCAGATCCAGATCCCGCCGGTCCAACTCCTGGAGGCAGCTCTTGACCACGAACTGGATGAGATTCTTGTAATAGAATCCCAACGCCTCCCGGACCTTGCGTTCTTTCTTGCGGCCCACGTCGAAGCGGTCCAGATGGAAATCCTTCTCCTTGATGGCCACCACCCGATTGGGGATGGTGCCGACCGCCATGGCCACGTTGTCGTCGATCCAATCCCCGCCCCGTCCCAGGGCGAACTCCAGCACCGGAATGGATTTGTAGACCACCGCCACGTTGGTCAATCCGGCCCCGAAAGAGATGCTGATCCCGGAAAAGTCGGAATCCGCACACTCGGCATAGATGATGGCGGTCGCCTCGTTGAGGGGTTCGGCCTCGAAGCCGATCTCGTCGATGATCCGGCCCAGAATGTTGCGATGATACAACACGTTGGACTTGGAGTGGATCGGATCGCCGGGGACCGAATAGACGCACTTGCCCGGCATGACTCCCGGTTCGATGGCCAACAACTCCCGGATCATCACCGCCAGGATATCGGTGGAGTTGATGTCCTCGGGGCTGATCATGCCTTTCTGCATGGAACGGCTGAGACGATGACCGAAAATATTGGCGAAGTTATAGGCGTCGTGGGAAAGAATGAACACCCCCTCGTCGATGCGCGCATGGCTGATCTTGGAGAGGTCCATGCCTTCGATATTCACGTCATCGACGGTGAGGAAAACGTTCCTCAAGCTGGAAATCTCGATTTTTCCCAAGGTGTTGGCCCGGGCACACACCAGATTCATGGTGCCCACGTCCAGTCCGAGATGGACCTGGGGCGCGCGCGCGGCGGCAGAGCGAACGATCGGGGATGGGGAGACCTGCGAAACCGGGGCCGCCGGGGGTGCCGGGGATACGGGGTTTTCAGGGGATGTGCTCATGAGGCGATTTTCCTCCTGATGGGTTTTGATAAAATGGATAGGCATGAGATTTAGGTCAACCCTTTGGCAAAGTCAACGGCAATCAGTCGCCGCGCTGCATGGAGGCCAGTTTGCGGGCCACGTCCTCGACACTACGCTCCACGGTACGACGACCATGGCCCATCACCGTGCGCCCTTCGGGAAGACTCGACTGGATGGCCGGAAAATAACGATCCCGTTCCGGATCGTCGCGAATTTCGAAACGGGGCGCGGGCTCATCCTCTTCGTCGTCGTCTTCTTCTTCGATCATGACCTTGAGCGCCTCTATCCGCTCCTCCAGGTTTTGCAACCGGCCATCGACGGCGCGGGTCAAAAAGAGCAACTGTTCCAGTTGACGCCCCTGTTGTTCCAGTTGACGCTCCTGCTGTTCCAGAGGGATCAGCAATCCCACCAGCACCAGCAGAGCCAAAGAGGCCAGATAGATCTCCTGAGCCTGTCCACTGGCGTAAAACAGCGCGAACCCCAACCCCAGCCCCACCACAAGACCACGCACCACCTTGATCATTTCGTCTCTCCCCGACCCGCATCCATGGCACTGAGCCGATGCACGCTGTGCAACAGATCCCCGCCGACCACCTTCTTGCCCGGAGGCGGGGGCACGCCATCCAGCTTGCCCGAATGGATCGACGGAATGAACGGCTCGCTCTTTCCAAGGTCGAACTGGCGCAGGATATCCCGCGCCACCTCGGGATACTCCTTGGCGGTCACGCTCAACAACTGTCTCAACCCCTCTTGCTGGGCCTGCCGGTTCCAGCGCCGCCCGAGCCAGGCCAGCACACCGGCGAAGATCAATCCGGCCACAGCCAGCAGCCCCCCGACCCAGGCCGACAGCGGTTGCGGCGCGTCACTCGCCGGCCCCCCTTCTCCCGCAGGCTGAACAGCCGGAGCGCGCACCGTTTTCTCCAGGGCCGCGACCCGACTGGCCAACGCCTCGCCATCGGTACGGGACAACTCCAGGGCCGAGACCCGGGACTCCAGCTTGACCTGCTGGGCCTGACTGTTCTTCAGCACCTCGGTCAACTCGCCCAGTTGACTTTGCAAGCGCACCAGGATGTTCTCCAGGCCGCCGCCACTGCCCGGCGGGGCGATGCTCACCAACTGGGATTGCGGCGGGGCAGACTCCTCGCGGGGCGGGGTGGTCGCGGTCCGTGACGCGCCCGCCGCCACAGAAGCGGGGGCGGTAGTGGAGGCGGAAACAGCAGCCGAGGCACCCTCCCCGGCGGCGGCGACCGGCGCAGCGGAGGGCTTGCTCCCATCGGATGGCACCTGCAACACCGTCTGCGGCGGCGGCGGCACATTCTGACCGGACTGCATCTGTTCCCATGCCTTGGTATGGGCCATGCACATCACCCGCGCCTGACGATCGTTGATGGCCCGCGCCTCATCCATGGAGGGGATTTTCAGGGTTCCGCCGGAAATCAAATTGTTCATGTTGCCGGAAAGAAAGTGGTCCGGATTGCGCTCGTAGATGCCGGCCATGAACTGATGCAGCGTCACCCCCTTGCCGGTAAGCAGACTGCGGGCGATGGATGTCAAGGTGTCTCCCGCCCGGACCGGACCGTATTTACTGCCGACCGCCAACAGCGAACCGCTCTGGCCCGCGACGCTCTTGGCCGCCTGGACCGGATTCTTGGCTTTGGATTTGGCCTCGGAGGCTTTGGCCTCCTCTTCGGCCAGTTTCGCCTCGATGGCCAACTGGGCTGCGACCGGCACCCTGACCTCGCCAGCCGGAGCGGAGGCCGACCGGGAAGAGGGGTCGCTCTTGGCCGGAATCACGGACCTGGCGGTCGGATCGGCTTTGGCGGTCGGATCGGCTTTGGCGGTCGGATCGGCTTTGGCGGTCGGATCGGCTTTGGCGGTCGGATCGGCTTTGGCGGTCGGATCGGCTTTGGCGGTCGAGTCGGCTTTGGGAGCGGATTTTTCCTGGGCCAGATCACCACTGCTTAAGGAGGGGGCGTTGCCCTGAATGCGGAAAACCGGAAAATTGGTGTGTTTGGTCGAGGTGACCCGCAACAACAGATCAAACCCTTTCGGGGACAAGGGGGTATCGGAGGTGAGATAGACTCTGGTTTCCGGACCGTTTTCGACGGTCTTGACCGTGATGGTATCCAGTGAGGGCGCGCGGGAGAGACCCATCACCCGGTAATCGGTGGCATTGCCCAGCCTGACCAGCTTGATCGACTCTCCTTCGTTCAGGCGCAACGGGATTTCCGCCCGGAACTTGCGCGCCGGAGGGGACAGAACCGCAATCTCGCCCACCGTGAAGGCCGCGACATCACCGGGTTGAGCGCAGGCCCAACCGATGATCAAAGCTGAAACAATCCGGCGCTTGTCCACGTGCTCATCCTCAAGAGTTGAAGGAAACATTTCCAACCAAAGCAAGGCACAGCATACCCCCGGGCAGACCCGGCGACAAGTTTTCCGCACGTTGGCGCTGTTTTCTAGGTCGTCAGGAACCGTTGCACCACGCCATCCAGGACCAGACTGGTCAGATGACCGGTATGATAGGCGCCGGTATCGATGCCGATCCGGTTGCACGTCACCACCGGAGCGGTCACCACGGAATGGCCATGCACCACCATTTTACCGAAATGACCATCATGATACAAAAACGGGTCTCGGATCCACAACAAATCCGGTGGCCTTTGTTGGCTCAGGGGCAGACCGGGCCGCACGCCGGCATGGGTGAAAAAATAGTCTCCCAGTTCAAAACGGAACCGCAGGGAGGCGAAAAAGGCTTGATGCGACGCGGGCATGGCCTCCAGCAGACGGTCGCGCAACTCCCGCATGCGCTCTTCGGACGAGATCCGGGACGCCACCTGCACCTGATAACTCGCCGCCGTGTTCATGCCGCCACACTGGGTCCAAAGATGGCCGCCGCTGGGATTGACCAGAAAGTCCTGCAATTCGGCTTCGTGGTTTCCCTTGAGAAACACCGTCTCGAAACCCGGCAAGGGATCGCTCAACAACAGCTCGATCACCCCCTTGCTGTCCGCGCCCCGATCGATGTAATCCCCCAGATAGACGATGATCCGACGCGTCGTATCGGGCAATCCGGCACAATCGTCCAGGATCAAGGCGTGCAAGGTCCGCAACAGGTCGGAACGGCCATGGATGTCCCCCACCGCGTAAAGACGGGTATGGTCGGGAATCCGGGGCACGAACAATACGGTCCGCGCGTTTCCGGGTTGAGATTCCTCCCATTGGGCGTCGTCGGACGCGGAGTCGAACAGCCATCTGAAAAGCTTCAACACCTCTGTGTATCACCTTGTTTCTAAGAGTCAATGATCCGCCACATACGGTTTTGCCTGTGCGGCTATCTTCCGACAAGAAAAAATCCACGTCAAGTCGGGCCGCGCGGGCAATTTTGACCCCGTGCGCCGGGCAAATTTTGCCTGATTTCCCCCCACTCCCCACACGGAGGCTGGAAGAACAGCCCTTTTTCTATCTCGGCACAGACTTTGCGATCCCAATCTCCCAGAAACCGTTTCCACCTGCGGCAACGGTCTTTTGCGTTTCACGCTTCACCCTTGGGAGTGACGGATGATGATATCCCCAGTGCACATGGAATCCTGGATCGATCAAGCCCTGTCGATCGTGGAAGTCGGCCCCGAACATCCAGCCTTCGACGACGCCTGGGAATACCTGGCCATGAGCAAGGAACCGCAAGTCCGTCAGGCCATGCGCCAGGCCATGGAGGAGATTTTCGGCCCCCATCCCCAACCCACTGGCTACGACGACCAGGGCGAACCCTATTGGCGCACCGGCGTCATCGCCCACTACCTGAACATCCCGGAAGATGAAATCATCGAAACCGCGTATGAAATGAAGGACAAATGGGGGTATTCCGCCGGCGTCGCCCAGACCCGCGACCTCCACCCCATCCACTAAAACGCCACCGTCCCGCTTTCACGCCCGCTGTTGCCCAAAAAAAGGCTGTCGCCCGCGAGGCGACCTTTTTTGGGCAACGCGGACGTTCGATCCCGCCACGCGTGCGACCGCGCGCCACTTCTCACCCCCGATGTTCCGACCATTTCCGAATCTTCCGATTGGAGACCATCGACTTCAAACAGCCACGCACTTGAGTGAGTGAACATTCAGGGCTATTCTGATCCGATTCCAAACCAACCGCCTGGTGTCCGGGCGATTTCATCAAGGGTCACGTTGCCGTGTCTGCACCCCATGCAGGATCCAACATCATCGAACGGTTGTTGCGCGATCCGGTTTTCACCCGATGCCATTACCCCGCGCTGGCCCGTCTGTTGCCTTCCATCGAAACGCGCGCCTTCCCGACGGGCGCGATCTTGTTCCAGGCCAACACCCCGGCGGAGGGACTGTTTCTGGTGACCTCCGGCGCCATCCGCCTGCACAAGAGCGATGGCGGCAGCGTCGCAAGCCAAGACGACCGCTGCGGCGAAGAGAGCGCCACCGATTTCGCCGGTTATTTCGTCACCTGTCAGGCGGTCACCCCGGTCGAAACCCTGTTCATCCCGCGCGCCGCGTTGCGGGTGCTGGTGGCGGAACAACCCCAGGTCCAGGTCTCTTGCGTCGGGGTGCTGATGAGCCGCATGAGCGGTCAGCACCTGCCCACCCTCGACCCGAAACCCCTCTCCCGCAAACACGCCGACACCCCCTCCAGCCCGGCGACTGGCTGGCTGCTGGCCACGCTGCTGCCCCTCGGCGTGCTGATGGCCGGAACACACTGGCAACTGGATCGCCACATCACCGTCTTTCTGGCCATCTCGGCGGCCACGGTCATGATGTGGATGTTCACCCTGGTGGACGATTACATCCCCGGCCTGTTCGCCATCGTCGCGATTCTCATGACCGGACTGGTCCCCCCGGCGGTGGTGCTTTCCGGGTTCACCTCGAACGGCTTTCTGATGGCCATGAGCATCCTGGGATTGAGCACGGTCATCGTCTCCTCCGGACTCGGCTATCGCACCTTGCTGCTGTTGCTGTATCACCTGCCGGATTCCCGCTTCTGGAACAACTTCGGCCTCGCCATGACCGGTTTCTTTCTCACCCCGCTGATTCCGTCCATCAATGCCCGTCTGGCCATGGTCACCCCCTTTTTCGAGGATATGGTACACAATCTCCGTTTTGCGCCCCAGGGGGGGGCGGCCACCCAGTTGGCGGTCAGCGCCTTCAACGGCGTAAGCCTGATGTCGGCGCTGTTCGTCACCAGCAAATCGGTCAACTTCGCCCTGTTCAGCCTGTTGCCCACCCAGTCCCAGGATCAGTTCCAGGGAGTCGGATGGCTGATGGCCGCAGGCGTGTTCGCCCTGGTCATGCTGCTGGGACACGGGGGGTGCGCCTCCGTGTTGTTGCGCAGCCACGAAACCCCGCGACTCGATAAAACCAGACTCGCCTCCCAACTGATACTGCTCGGCCCCCTGAAACACCGGGAGTGGGCCGCTCTGCTAGGCATCGGGGTCTTCATCCTGGGCATGATCTCTTCCTCCTGGCACCGGATTCAACCCACCCTGCTGGGCCTGATCATCTTTTATGGTCTGCTGCTGTTTGGTTCCCTGCGCAAAAAAGAGCTGACCGAAAAGGTGGATTGGCCTTTTTTGCTGTATCTGTGCGAACTGACCGGACTGGTGAGCGTGTTCAATCATCTGGGGCTGGATCAGCATCTGGCCAGCGCGTTGCCCACCCTGGGCGTCACCATGCGCGACGACTTCGGACTGTTCGTGCTGCTGCTGTTCCTGCTGATTTCCCTGATCCGTCTGGTGATCCCCATCAGCATCACCATCATCGTGCTGATCACCCTGTTCATCCCCCTGGCGGGAGTCTACGGGGTGAATCCCTGGGTGGTGGGATTCATCATCCTGATCTTCGGCGAAATCTGGTTCATGCCCTATCAGTGCTCGTACTACCAGAAGTTCCAGGAGGTCAACACCTTGTACCGGGAATCGACCTTCCTGGCCTTCAACGCCTGGATGAACCTGTTCCGTCTGCTGGCGATCTACGCCTCGTTCCCCTATTGGAAAATGCTGGGTCTGTTATGAGACTCTGGACGATTCATCCCAAAACATGGCTGATCGGCGTGTTCTTTGTCCTGTCGGTGCTCCTGCCCGCCTGGTTCAACGGCCACAAACCGAAAATCATGATCCTGCACAGCTACGACAGCGACTACTCCTGGGTAAAGGATGTCAATGTGGGGCTTCACCGGGTGCTGGATCAACACCGGGACCACTCCGTCCACTGGTATTACCTGGACACCAAACGCCATCCCTGGCCGGAATTCAAAACCAACGCGAGCACCGCGATGCGCCGCATGATCGACACCGCGCCACCAGAGGTGATCATCGCCATCGACGACGACGCCCAGCACTACGTCACCCGCCATCTGATCGATCATCCCACCATCCGGATCGTGTTCGCCGGGGTCAACAATCAACCCGCCGACTACGGTTTCGATCAGGCCCGCAATGTCACCGGCATTCTCGAACGGCTCCCCATGGCCGCCCTCCGGGAGACCCTGCTGCTGATCGCCCAGCACAACGCCATGCGCCAACCCCTGACCATCCGCTTCATCGGCGACCGCTCGGAAACCGTGCTGGGAGATGAGAAAAATTTCCGCGCTCACGACATGACGCCAATCCGGGTGCTGGATTCCCGACTGGTGGATACCTTCGACGCCTGGCAGCAGGCGGTGCGAGAGAGCGCGGGTCAGGCGGATTTTCTGATCACCTCGAACTACCGCAGAATCCGGCGTTCGGCCACCGGTCAGGAGTTGGTGCCGGCCCGCGAGTTGATCGACTGGACCGAACGTCACGCCACCATGCCCCTGATCGGCACCAATGGCTTCTTCGCCGAAGATGGGGGCATGCTGGCCATCGGCACCTCTCCGTTCGAACAAGGCGAGGTGGCGGCCCGACTGGCCCTGGAACTGATCGGCACCCACCCACCCATCCATCCGCCCCCGCTGCGCGTCACCGAGCAGTTCGTGGTGGCCATGCGCGCACCGCTGGTGCAGGCCCGGCATCTCATCCTGCCCCGTATCTACGAGGCGGCGGCCCGCTCCATCAACAAGTACTATGAATGAACCCGCGTACCGCACACCAGAAAAACCCGCGCGACCAAAACCTTAAGACTCCGCCTGCCCTCCGCGCGGCAGACGGATCACGATGACGGTTTCACCCGCGCGTGACGCGTCCAGCCGAATGGTCCCCCCCAGCGTGTTGGCGATGAGTCGGGCGGAATAGGTGCCCAGTCCCACCCCGTTGCTCTTGCCCGAGGTGACGAACTTGTCGAAAAAAGTGTCCCGGATCGCCTCCGGCACGCTGCCCGTGTTGCCGATGCGCACGCACGCCATCTCCCGATCCTCGTCTTCCAACTCCACCAGCAACTCTCCGCCCCGTGGCGAGGCTTCCACCCCGTTCTTGAGCAGATTCGACAACATGGAGTGACACAACAACTCCTCCCCCAACACCAAAAACCGCTCCTCCCCCTGCGCAGGCCGACCCCGCACCAGAATCCGCAAGCTCAGCTTTCGGGAGTTCATCATGCGGTTCAGCTCGGAAAGAATCCGCCGCAGCACCAGCAGCACATCCACCGAAACGGCCACCAACCGATAACGGCCCCGCTCCATTTTATACAGATCCAGGGAACGATTGATCATCTCCAGCATGCGAAATCCCGCGTCCTCGATCACCTGCAACGATTTGGCCTGTTCTTCGTCCAGGTTCCAATCGGCGATCAACACGCTCGGCATGCCGATCATGGCGTTCAACGGCCCTTTCAGGTCATGGCGCACGATCTGCTCCACGTCGTCGCGCAAGCGGGCGGCGGTACGCAACTCCTCGTTTTGTTTCTGGATGATCCGCTGGGCCAGCCGCAGTTGCAGGTGGGACTTGACACGGGCGCGCACGATCGCCCCCTGGATCGGCTTGGTGAGATAATCCACCGCTCCGACCTCCAGACCTTTCACCTCGTCTTCCACCTCCACCCGGGCGGTCACGAAGATGACCGGAATCTCGCGCGTGGCCTCCTCGGCTTTCAAACGGGCGCAGACTTCATAACCATCCATATCCGGCATCATGATGTCCAACAGAATCAGATCCGGTCCATCGGCGGCCAGACGCAACATCTCCTCGCCATTCCTGGCGAACACCAACGCGTATTCGTGACGCAGAACCTCTCTCAACAGTTTGAGATTGGTCGGTTCGTCATCCACGATCAAAATCTTGAACTTATGAGACTCCGTTTCCATGCCGTTCCATTCCCAGATCCTCCATCAGTTGACGCAACATCTCCCGTGCCCGCACGCAATGGATCTCCTCCACCAATTCGGCCACCAGCCGAAAACCGGCCTCGAAACGGGTTCCTTGCAACCAGACTTCCAACTCCGGCAACGCGGCCTCGGCGGTGAGCGCGTCTCCGTGGTCCAACGCCTCGGCGATCCGACGCACCAGGGCCACATGACGCGCCTCGACCACCACCCCCTCCCCCTCACGTCCCGACAGCTCCACGTCGCGCTCCGGGTCCAAGGTGCGACACGACGCCACCACCCTGGCCAGAGTTCCTTCCACCCCGGACACCAGCGACTCCAGATGACGCGCGCCGGTTCTCAACCCCCCGTCCAGAACCGCAGCGGACTCTTCCAGTTCCGCAGCGGCCAGCGAACCCGCCGCCCCTTTCAAGGCGTGGGTCAACACCTCGGCCAGCCTGAAATTCCCGGATCCCACCGCCTCCCGGATGCGCCCGGCGTCTTCGGCGTGACGCCGGGCAAACCCGATCAAAGCCTGACGGTATTTCCCCGCGTCGCGCCACATCCCGATGCCGGCGATCACGTCCAGACCCGGCAACTCGGGAAATCCCGCCGCCTTGACCACGCTTTCGCGACACTCCACCGGCACGCCATCCCGAAGCGACGCCGGAAACAGCCCGGCCATGATCCCGAACAGCCGCGCGAAATCGATCGGCTTGGAGACGAACTCGTCCATGCCCTCCGCCAGACACTGCTCCCGGTCTTCGACCATGGAGTGGGCCGTCAGGGCGATGATCGGCACATGTTCGGCCTGTTCCGCCCCGGCCTCGCGCGCCCGGATCCGACGGGTGGCGGTCAGGCCATCCATGCGGGGCATTTGCAGGTCCATGAGGATCAGATCGAAACGGTGCCGTTCACAGACCTCCAGGGCCAACAGGCCATCCTCGGCCACGGTCACCGTGTGTCCCCGCTGTTCCAGACGGGTGACCGCCAGAATCCGGTTGGCCTCCACATCCTCCACCAGCAAGACGTGCAGCGGCGCCCGCATCAGCACGCCCCGTTGCATCCCGCGTCCCGGATTGCGACGCTCCCGACACCAGGGAACCCCCCTGGCCGGCTCCAACGGAATGACAAAACAAAACGTGCTGCCCTGTCCCGAGACGCTCTCCACCCAGATGCGCCCTCCCATCTTCTCCACAATCTCTTTGGAGATGGTGGTCCCCAGACCGGTTCCTCCGTACTTGCGGGTGGCGGAGGGATCCCCCTGGGTGAAACGGTCGAAAATCCGCGCCTGCCGATCCGCAGGAATGCCGATGCCGCTATCCCGCACCGAAAAACGGATCCCTTCGGCCACCGGTTCCACACCGATCTCCACCCCGCCACGCTCGGTGAACTTGATGGCATTGCCCAGCAGATTCATCAACACCTGCCGCAAACGGGTCGGATCTCCAGAAAAACAGTTGGGAATCTGCGCCGCGATCTGCCAGTTCAACTCCAGTTTCCGGGAGCGGGCCAGGATGGCCATGGATTCCAAAGACTCCTCGACCACCTGCCGCAGGTCGAAGACCACGGTTTCCAGTTGCAGATTGCCGCTTTCGACCTTGGAAAGATCCAGAATGTTGTTGATCAGCCGCAGTAGACTGCGGGCCGACGACAGGGCCGTGCTCAAATATTTGCGTCGCGTGGGATCGGCTTCGGTTTCCAAGACCAGTTCGGTCATGCCGATGATGCTGTTCATGGGAGTACGGATTTCGTGGCTCATGTTGGCCAGAAAATCGCTTTTGGCCCGGTTGGCCGCCTCGGCCGCATCCCTGGCCCGGGCCAGATCCTCCATCATGCGCCGCAACGAATCCCGATGACGCTTGAGCTCCAGATGATTGCGCACCCGAAGCAGTACGGTA
Organism: Magnetococcales bacterium; assembly: GCA_015231375.1. GTDB lineage: Bacteria > Pseudomonadota > Magnetococcia > Magnetococcales > Magnetaquicoccaceae > Magnetaquiglobus. The sequence goes on from JADGBT010000005.1 coordinate 23,863, forward strand.
TTCCTGTGAAACGGCTTGACGATGTAATCCACCGCTCCCAGGGCGAATCCCCTGGCTTCGTCGCTGGCATCCACCCGGGCGGTGACGAAGATCACCGGAATCTCCCGCGTCTCCTCCCTGGCCTTGAGCCGCTCGCACACCTCGTAGCCATCCATGCCGGGCATCATGACATCCAGCAGGATCAAGTCCGGCGCAGGCACCTGACCGGCCAGCCGCAACGCCTCGGGACCATGGGTGGCCACCGACACGGCATACTCCCCCCGCAACGCCTCCACCAGCACCTTGACGTTGGTCAGCAGGTCATCGACGATCAGCACCCGCGCCGGTTCCACTCGCGCCGGTTCCACTCGCGCCGGTTCCACTCGCGCCGGTTCCACTCGCGCCGGTTCCACCTGCGCCCGTTCCACAAAAGACCCGTTCATAACTTTCGCGCTCGCTTGGACCACCACCACCATCGGCAGGTGCGCCGCATTCGGATGGGTCAACCGGATCAGGCAGGATCGCCGCATCGAAAAACCAAAGACGTGGGCATGATCCCCACCCATTCATCCCATACAGTCAATGCCCACGGCAGGTCAAGCACAACCTCACAAAAACCGAACGCGCTCCGCCGACCATCATCCCCCGGGTCCACCGCACCCCGGCCCGGACAACACGCTCCGGCCACCGGCCCGGGGGATGACCCGAATGCGGGTGCGAATCCGCTCCTGAAGCGCGGAAACGTGGGAAATCACCCCGATCAACTTGCCCTCGCGACGCAACCCGGCCAACGTCTCCAGGGCCACTTCCAAGGCCTCCTCGTCCAGGGTGCCGAACCCCTCATCCAGAAACAAGGAGTCCACCCGGATCGTGCGACTGGCCATGCCCGACAGCCCCAAAGCCAACGCCAGACTCACCAGAAACGTCTCGCCACCAGACAGATTCCGGGCCGAGCGCACCTCCCCGGCCTGATAATGATCCACCATGTGGATGTTCAACGGATGCTCCGGGTCCGGCACCAGGGCGTAACGATCCGTCATGCCGCGCAACTGCCGGTTGGCCAGAGTCAGCACCCGTTCGAAAGTCAACCCCTGCACAAACTCGCGATACCGTTTGCCGTCTTCGGAACCGATCAGCTCATGCAACTGCTCCCAGCGGGCGCACTCCCTCTTTTGCGCCTCCAGAATCCGCATCTGCTCTTGTTTTTGCTGCTGGGCCAAAGCGTGTTCGGTCAGTTTCAGACGCATGCCCCCCATCGTCTGCTGCAAAGCCCGCTGCCGCACTCCGCACCGGTTGCGGGCCAACTCCAGAACCTCGACGGATCGATCCGTCACCTGTCTGGAGCGCTCATCCGCCAGACGCCCGCGCTTTTCGTTTTCCAAAGAGCGCAGCTCCGTCTCCTCGTCGGACAACCCCTTCTCCCGCAGCAGCCCCTGCCGACGCGCCTCTTCCGGCAAAACCGCCGCGACAAAATCCGCCTCATCCACAAATCCCAATTCCGCCAGCTCCACCCGGAACCCGGACTCCTCCCCGGTCAACTGTCCCGCCCGTTCGTTCAGGGTCCGTTCCAACTCCGCCAGTCCGCTTTCCAGCCGCGCCCGCTCCTGCCGCCCGCGCTCCAGATCGGCGGTCAAACCATTCACCCGGTTTTCCGCCGCGCGCACCGCCTCGGCCAGCCGCAACTCTTCTTGATCCGGACTCTTCTCCCCGAACACCCGCCACCGCTCCCCCTTCAACCCCTCCCACTCCTCCCGCAACGTCGCCAGCCCGCTCTCCAGGGCGCGCGTCTCTTCTTCCAACCCCTGAATCTGTCCGGCCCGATGGCTCAACGCCCATTCCAGCTTCCCAATCGCCCCCTCCAAAACCCCTTTGCGGGCCTCCAGAGCCAGCCAACGCTCCCGCCGCCGGGTCAACTCCCCGCGCAAGGCATCCAGATCATTCAACATCTTCAGATCCATGCCATACTCGGCCAATACCTGCTCCAGACCACGGCGCCACTCCCGCTCCCGCCGCTCCCACTCATCCCGCTCCCCGCCGACCCGCTCCAACTCCCGCCCGATCCCCTCCCGCCGATGCAAGGCCTCCCCACGCTCCCGCTCCGCGACAACCTCACGGGCACGCGCCCCCTCCAACCCCTCCCGCAACACCCCGACTTCTCTTTCCAGCGCGTCGATGGCCGCGACCCTGGCCGACTCGCGAATCAGACCCTCCCGACTCTCCTCCAGCAGTCGCGCCGCCTCCGCTTCGCAGGCCATCACCCGCTCCACCTCCAGACCCAAATCCGCACACGCCTGCCGAACATCCGCCTCCAGCCCCTTCGAGGCGGCCACACACTCGGCCATGCGACTTTCCACCCGCTCCAAATCCTTTTCGGCCCCCAGCCGTTCCAACCGCAACGCCTGCAACCCCTCCCACACCTGTTGCCACGCCTCCCGCACCCGCCGCAACGCCTCCCGGGTCTCATCCGGCACCGGCAGATGATCCGCCTCCACAAACGGATGCTCCCTGGCCCCGCACAAGGGACACTCCTGCCCTGCCCGCAAACGCTGACGGGCCTCCTCGAAATTCAAAATGCCCTGAATGTCGGACAACCGCTGCTCCAGCCCGTTGCGCTCCACCTCCCGCTCCAGACGTTGCCGCTCGGCCATCGCCAGCCGTTCATCCAATTGGCGTTGCCCGGCCAACAACTCGGCCCGACGCCGCTCCAACCCCTCCCGCTCCTCCCGCAACTCCCCAAGAACACGCAGAAAATCCACCAAAGACTCCAGCCGCAACGACCGCTCCCGCAGCGCCGCCCACTCCCTACGCCACACCGAGGCGTCACGCCGCTCCAGTTGCTCCTCCAGATCCCGCCGCTTCTCCAGATACCCCCGCTGGCAGCCGGCAACCTGCTCCTTCCAGGCGTTCCACGCCTCGTCACAGCGGGTCAACACCACGCCGCTCTCCGCCCACTGCCGGGTCAACCCCTCCACGGCCTTCAAGGCCGCCCGACGCCGCACCCCCACCTCCTGCCACTGCTCCAGACGGGCCTGAATCCCGGTGGCCTGCTCCACCAACCCCCGATCCAAGGCATGCTCCGTCAGGGTGATCCCCAACTGTTGCCACTCTTGCGATTGACGCTCCCAGGCCAGCCGATCCTGCTCCCGGAGCGCCCGCTCCCCGCTCAATCGCCTGTGCGACGCGGACAACGCCTCTGCGGCCATGCGCATCGGTCCGGCCTTCTCCGTCAGACGCACATCCAGCTCCCGCGCCACCCGAATCTCCATGGCCACTGCCTGCTGATCGCTCCGGCTTTGCTCCCACCGCTCACGGGCCTGGATCCGCATCCGTTCCGTCTCTTCGACCGCGACCACCACCTTGGGCCATTGCTCCAGCAGCGCCGCGCGGGCAGCCTGATCAGCCGTCTGCAATCCCCGCAACCGCGACAACTCCTGATACCGGGCCATGCGTTCCCAAGCCAGATGAGCGCGACGCAACCGCTCCCGCACCGGGGCGAACGCCTCCCAGCGCCGGGACCACTCCTGTCTTCGGGCCGCCAGTCCAGCCAATTCCGCTTCCAAGGCCACCATCCCGGCCCGCCAGGACAACGCCTGCTCCAGCCCCGCCAGCCGATTGCACAGCGCCTCTTCCGCCAGAATCCCCCGGGCCAGATCCAGGGATAAACGCCGCGCCTCCTCGTCATCCAGGGAACGAATCCCGGCCAACTCGGCCTCCAGTTTCTCCTGAGTGCGCCGCTCGTCACCGCGACGCCGATGGACCTGACTCGAAATCCGGCTGTAGACCTCCGTGCCGGTAAGCTGCTCCAAGATCTCGGCCCTGGCGCCCTGGGCGGCGTGCAGAAAAGCGGCAAACTGCCCCTGGGCCAGCAGCATGGAACGGGTGAAGCGGTCGAAATCCATGCCGGTTACCTGCTCCACCCGCCCGATCACCGCCGCGAGTTTCTCTTCCAGGATCTTGCCGGTGTCGGCGTCGGCGATCTCGTGGGCCGGAGGCTGCAACTCCCCTCCCGCCTTGCGGCGCGCCCGATGCTGACGCCAGTGACACCGATAACGCCCGCTGCCGGTCTCGAAGGTCACCTCGGCGAAACACTCACCGCTCAAACGGGACATGATCTCGTTGTCGCCACGACTGATCCGACCCAGCCGGGGCGTGCTGCCGTACAGGGCCAGACAGATGGCGTCGAACAAAGTGGTCTTGCCCGCCCCGGTGGGACCGGTGATCACAAAAATCCCATCCGCCACAAAGGCCGGATGGGTCAAGTCCATGGACCACTCGCCAACCAGGGAGTTCAGATTCTTGAAACGCACCTGCAAAATACGCATCGCCCGCTCCTTGCCGTCGTCACGGCGCGTGGGGATCCTCATCGTGAAGCGAAGCCACAATCTCCCGATACGCCAGACGCAGCCCGGCACACTGCTCCTCGGGCACCCCCCGGACCACCAGACAACGCTCGAACACCGCCTCTTCGTCCAACTCCTCGACCCGCTCCCCCTCCCGGTCCGCTCCCCCGGCCACCCCACGGCCCGACAACCGCTCATCCTTGATGCGCACGATCTCCAGCCCGCTCCCGTCCACCCACTCGGTCAGCCGCTGCCGCAAATCCCCGATCAACTCGGCACCGGTGTGGACCACCTCGATCCATACCCGCTCCGGCTCGCCCTGCGTTCCCTCTTGCACCAACGTCCGGATGCGCTCCAGAATCGCCTCCCGGTCCCCCCGGATCCGTTCGAGCCTGCGAAACACCGGCACCGGAAACAACACAACCTCGGCCGCCCGCCCCTGAAACGTCACCAGACACACACTCTTCGGCCGTCCCGCCTCGCCAAACCCCAAAGGCAACGGCGAGCCGCTGTAACGCCGGGTCTCCTCCCCCCCCAGTTTCTGGGCCAGATGCAGATGCCCCAGGGCCAGATAATCCACCTCCTGCGGAAAGATCCCGGACGAAACCTGGGCCAGGGAACCCACATACAACTCCCGCATGCCATCCCCGTCGTTCACCCGTCCCCCGCTGGCGAACAGATGCCCCATGACCACCAGAGGAATCTCCTCCCCCCACTCCCGACGCTGACGCAAGGCCAGAGAGATCACCGTGTCGTAATGATGGCGGATCCCCTCGACCAATTTGCGATCCTTGTCTTCCAGGCTTTCGGCGGCCTCAGACAGGCGGATATCCCGATCCCGCAGATAAGGCACCGCGCAGACGAGCAACTCCGGCACCCCTTCCGGGGATTTCAACACCAGCACCTCATCGGCGGGATGGTCGGTGATCGCCCCGACCACATGCACATGCAGCGCGGAGAGCAGACTTTTGGGGGCGTCCAGGAAAGAAGGGGAGTCGTGATTGCCCCCGATCACCACCACATGCCGACACGACGACCGCGACACGGCGGACAAAAAGCGGTAATACAGCGCCTGGGCCCGATGGCCCGGCGTGGCGGTATCGAACAGATCCCCGGCGATCAGCAGCGCATCGACCTGTTCGTGTTGAATCGTGGCCACCATCCACTCCAGAAAGGCCGCGAATTCTTCATGCCGTCTCTGTCCGCACAGCAGATGACCCAGATGCCAATCCGAGGTGTGACAGATTTTCATGCAGCACCGGATCCGACCGGATTGGTGACACCCCGCACCACATGACCCGCCGGAACGAAACGGCGCACCGACTCGCAATGTCCGGTCTGATCGTCGAAGAAGATATCGGCCCCGAAGGCGGCCAGAAACGATCCCTTGTCCCTTCCCCCCAGAAACAGCAGTTCATCCACCCGAATGTCCCAGGCCCGCAAGGTGCGGATGACCCGTTCGTGGGCCGGCGCCCCCCGCGAGGTGACCAAAGCGGTGCGAATCGGGCAGTGGACCGGGTGCAGACGTTGAATCCGCTGGATCGCCTCCAAGAACGGCTTGAACGGCCCTTCCGGCAAAGGCTCTCGGGCGGTGCGGGCTTCGTGTTCCTGAAAGGCGGCCAATCCCTGCTCCTGATAGATCCGCTCCGACGCATCCGAAAACAGCACCGCGTCCCCGTCGAAAGCGATGCGCAACGGACTGTTGCCCGCCTCCGACACCGACTCCCCACCGGGGGCCAGAATCACCGCCGCCGCCAACCCGGCCTGGGAAGCCAGCCGCGCGTCTTCCGGATCCAGCGACAAGAACAGATGGGCCTGAAACGCCGCCGCGTATGGCCAAAGGTTGCCACCGGTGGTGAAAACCGCCCGGGTAATCTCCAACCCATGGTGCCGGATGGCGTTGAACACCCGCAAACCGGTATCCGCGCTGTTGCGGGAGAGCAGAATCACCTCGACCCGGCTGGGCAGGGCCGGATCGAGCCGGTTCAAGGCCAGCAGCTTGCGCACCAAAGAAAAAGCCGGCCCCGGCTTCAGGGGTTCCTCCTCCCGTTCGATCTGCCAGCGGGCATACGCCTCCACCCCCTGTTCGCAAAACACCGCGTGGCTGGCCTCCAGATCGAACAACGCCCGGGAAGAGATCGCCACAATCAACGGACTGGTTGCGTCATGGGTCATGGGGCATCATCTCCGAGACAAACAATAAAGCGAAATCACTCTCCAAGTTCCGCAAGAACGCCGTGTCAAATGGACCCTATTGGAGCGAAAACGGGTCGAGTCATGCCGCTGCTGGCTGGTTACTCACCCCGAGACTCTGTGATCATCCGATCCGCATCCACTCCTCCCGCAAAGATGGTCAATTTGATCCCTTGACCAATCACTTCAAAGGAAGGAGTGCGACCGGACAGCGCCAGACTTTCCCGTACCAAAGAGAGAAAACCCACGCCTCGTGCCTCCATCAGACTGCGGCCGTTAACAGGGCTGGGAAAATCACGGAAAAAACCAGACAAGTGCTGATTACGTCGCATAGGCTGACAACCAGCATACAGATCTTCCGGCTTCAGGGTATTGTGCAGGAAACCCGGATTTCTGATTTCCAATCGGTCAGGAAATACGTTGATGATGATCTGGGAACCCGTCAATTCATAGTCACGATGGACCACGGCATTGACGATTGCTTCCTGAACGGCCAGTGCGCTATAGGCAGGTTTATCCACTCGCCCCAAGGCGGTTTTTTCAGAACGGATGGCAAGAAAAGGGCTCTTCAGCAAATAATCAAGAACGGATTCAATTTGATTGCTGACCGGCCCTTCAAAACGTTTGACATCCAAAGTATTTCCATCGGCCACCGCATGATCGTGCATGGCGATTTCGATGTAAGCACCCGTCAGGTGGTTTTGTGGACGATCCGTGAACAATAGAACCCCAAGATTGGTCAAACGCCATGAACCATCATCCATCCTCAGCCCCAACTTCAAATTTTCCAGTAACCGCTCGACAGGAACGCCGCTTTCACGCAATGGGGAACCAAAGCGTCTCGTATAGTAGGCATCAAACCGTTCCCGATTAAACGAGTCCAGCAACGTGCCAGGACAAGGACGTTCCTCGAAGGGCATCAACAAGCTTCTGGTCGCCAGTAAACGCCCAAGTTGCTCCGCAGGAATGGGGGTGCGATGACTGCCAACCCGTTTCAGAAATTTTCCATCCGACGTGTGATGAACATAATAACGCGACTTTGGAACATCGAGATGCAAGACCAACTTGTCCACACCATCAAGGTTTGGCAGATAACGCCAATTCAATCGCGGCTCCAGGCTGCCTTTTGGCTCACAAGAGTCCAAGGCACAATTGACCACCCATTGTTCCAGGAGGTTGCGTTTGTCAGGGTCGATACCCACCACCTCCCCGAATTTGTTGATACCAAATACCACGGTCCCGCCTTCGGTGTTGGCCATGCTCACGAAAACTTCTGCGATCTTTTTGGGTGCGTGGCCTTCCTCGTTGGCAAAACGGGGTTGATCTCCACGGAAAACCACCTCCTTGAATTCCAGGTAGGTGTCCTCACCCGCGAGAATTTCTCGCATCAGCTCGTCAGTGGATTCATACATGGATGTTGTCCGTTTCAGAAATGGTACTTTTCTTTACGCTGGCGAAAAGCCTGCTCAGATCCCTCCATGATGTCCAGGACTGCCAGGGTCACATCCGCCCGATCCAATCCTCCTGTAGCGCGTTTGACGCCATGCCCACCCTGCGCTTTAAGCGCATACACCAAGTCGGCATCTCCGTTGACGGGGAGATTGGCGTTATGGGTGACCAGGATGATCTGTCGGGAATGCTTCAATCGACGCAGCATGGGAACCAGTTCCTGGAAAATAAAATTGGAATCCAACTCGTCTTCGGGTTGGTCAATAACCAGAGGATGATTCCCTCTGGCCAGCAACATGGCCAAAGCCGCCGTATTACGTTGACCATCGGAAAGAGTGCCATCCGAAACCCGACCGACCTCCTCATGACCATTGCTTTGATACAACACAAGATCCACTGTGTCGTCAATACAGATTAGCTGTGTTTCCTGCCATCCCTGACGTACAGTACCAGAAAGATGCAATTTGATTTCTGTCATGGAAATCTGAAGCTTCCCAAGTTCTGTTTGCAACCTAGCCGGCATGGTTTTTTCGGATTCCATCCAGGATTGCAAAATGAACCATAAGGAAGTACGGACGCCATACCCACCATTCAGATACTCTTCTCGGAAAATTTCCCCAATTTCTTCCCAGTTTCGTCCCAACCGAGTAGTGCCTTTTGGCTTTAATTTTCTCCAAACCGTTTTAAATGAAACCGCATCTGAAAAATAGGATACCATCAATCCGATCACCGACTTGTTGCCAAATTTTGCGGCTTGCACGATCTCATCGGCGACGCGCTTGCGAACATCATGACAGGCCAACCAATTGGCATGCAGTTGCTGGAACAATTCCGGCATCTTCCCCAAGAGCTGTTGCAAGCGGAGACGTTCTTTCTTCTTCTGTTCCAGTTCCTGCTTTTTGAGGGTTCTCTTCTGGCCAATTTCCTGAATCCGACTGACGTCTGCGGGATCAACACCCTTGACCGCGCAAGCCTGGGCAAACGTCGCATCGGCTTGTTCAAACTGCTGTTCGATGTCAGGCCATTTCGGATCGCCTCCAAACATCTCGGAAACAGTCTTGCGGCAGGTTTCCACCGCTTGGCCAATGGTGTCTTTCAGGATTTCCTTGGCTTGTAAAATCCGCTCATTCTTTTCCTGGAACCACGCTCCGTGAGGCCATCGTTCAATGGACGATCCCAAGTCTACATGCGTTTCGTAAATATCGTTCGCCACATCTGTCAAACGAACAAAATCCTCCTCCAAAGCGCTTTTCATTTTTTGAATATAGGCTTGTTCTGCTTTGAGTCCTTGATGTTTGCGGGCATCCTCCTGAAGGGCGGAACGGGCCTCCCATTGCCGTTCCAGATCGGCACTTTCTTGTTCCAGACGACTCAGATCCTTGTCCGTTTGCTCAAGAATGGCCGTGGATGTGAAGAGTTGCCCAATCTCACGTCGCAGTTCGGATTCCTTTTGCAACAAAGGTTTCAGTTCCTCTCTGGAGAATTCATCCAGGAGGGTCAATAGCACATTTCCACCTCGTTCCGTGATCTGATTCAACTGCTGCTGACTAAAAAATTGCACCGGCAGATCCCTCAGAAAGGAAGAGAGATCCTGCATGGATCGATCCTCAACGCGGCAGGAACCATTTCCTGCGGATGCTACCTCGTAAAGCAGATGATCCTCCACTCCATCGGCATCACGCCAATGGACCCGCACTTGGGAACCAGCCTTTTTTGTCAGCAACTCTTTGATGCGCTCGACCTTCTCCCCGGCTCTTTTATCCAACTTTGGATCATCACCCTTGCCCATGGCCAGACGCATCCCTTCAAGGAGTGCCGATTTACCACTGCCGCGACCGCCAATGATGGCATTAAAATTGGGAGAAAAAACAATTTGCTGATCCCCCAGGAAAACGGCATTGCTTACCGACAGAGACAAGATGCGCGCGTGTTTTTCCTGACTGGATGGATCGTCTCCAGATGGACGGATACGGGAATCCGGATCCAGGAAGGCCTGTCGCAACGACTCGATGGACGGTTTCGACATCTTGATCCAGGTGTGTCGATATCCCAGAAGGTTGGCGACTGACTGTCCAACCCCATCAGTCGCCAGGGATTTTGCATCGGATGAGATAATCCATGCTGGGTGTGGGTGGAAGCCTTCACGTTTCCAGGTGGCATTCTTTCCTGCCAAAATTTCCATATATTTCTGGAGAGGTGGATTTTTCGTCAGTTCAACGCAGTATAAATCCGGGTGTGCGTAGTCTTCTTTGTTATCCTGATTCTCCAAGAAACTGCCATTACGGTCTGCATGAGCTGCGATAACAATCCCATTATGCTCCACCTGAACGATTTCCAGCATTTTTTTAAGTGAGAGCTTCTGATCATTATGACGTAACTGAGAAGGCATACCAGAGGAAAACCGCTCATTCTCAAGCAGTCCAAGTTTGATGAGAATTCGATTGATAGCCTCAAGATCAGCCTGTTTCTTGGCAGGAGAAAAGAGACAAAGCGTATGGAACCCTATATCCACCTCAAATCCAGGCAAAATTATCAATGGGGCAAGATTACGGTCTGTGGCTGCACGTTCGTTTTGTTCGACCAGATGCAAGAGAAACCACTCCCTTGGATTGCTCTTTGATGAGAAATTGTGGTCTGTGACCCCGATAACATGCAAGCCTGCATCGTGACAACGATTGAGATATTTTCTTGCTTTTTCCTGAATCGACTTTTCATCAACCTTCCCGTCCACCCAAGTTATTCTTGGTTCTCCCAATTTCGTTTCTGCATCTCGCCAGTGTCTGCCGTCTTCTGGCGTATGAACATGCAGATCGCATTTGAACCAACGCATACCCTGATATTCGTTCATGGGCGTACCTCCTTGAGTCCCCCAAAAGAAGCCCGTTCACGCCGTGATCGCTTTGTCGCTCTGAACGCCGATGGAGCAACTTTAACGGGCTGCGGAGCGGCTTGGCGTCTGATGGACCTATTTTTTCCTTGAAATCAATGGGATTTACCCCTCTTTAACCACATTCTGGACCATTTTCGGCACATTTTCCAGCATTCGGGCGCAACTGTAGCGCAAGAACCGCTTCACGTTGCACGCCAGAGCCTTCATCCTGACCGCAAAAGCCACGCGAAGGATGCCCCGGGTCCACACGTTGCCCCGTCCATGGACCGTCTTGAGTTCCGCATTGACTGCCTCGATCCCGGCGCGAATCGCGTATTCCTTTCTGAACGATTCGCTCTCCTCCCGCGCCCGGCTGTAGGGGTGGGCGCCATCAGATTCACGCCACGCTCCGCCGCCGCGATCAGGTTATCGCCGCTGTTGTACGCCGTGTCGGCGAACATCTCGTCCGGTGCGATCTCCCGCTGCTCCTAAAGCGTCCAACCACAGGTCTGCCACCACCGTCTCCAACCGCCGCCGGCTAGACTTGGCGTCGGCAAACCGGACGTTCCTTTCGCCGTAACGCTTGCGGATCTCCTCGGGCAACTCCGCAGGCGGTCCGGAAATCCCTTGGCCGATTCGCCCAGAAAAGGCTCGATCGTCCAGATGAACAACCCCAATCGTGTCAGATTGGCCATGTTGGAACGAAAACGGGTCGAGTCAGGCCCCTGCTGGCCGGTACTCACCCCGAGACTCTTGATAATCCGATCCGTCACTTCGTCGAAGGTGGCTCCAACAGCCTCCGATCTCGCCACTCACGCCCGAAAATTCTCCAAGGTGCGCAGTGTCGTCCCCGTCTCCTTCCAGAGTCAAACCAAGGCCATACTGAAAGCGTAGGTCAAACTGAAAAGACCCCATCAACGCCTCGTCGGTCAGGTCGAACCTCTCCTTCAACACCGACAACGAAACCAAAATGGCCACCGGCACGTTGGACCGGCCCTGGCTGGAGTGGTACAGACCGGCAAACCGGCTCTCCGGAATCATCTTCAACACCTGGGTGCAAAAAATGTGCGGTCAACCTTGTTCCAACTCCTCCCGATACCCATCCGGCATCCAAAAACGAGCCGCATCCAGACTGATCTGACGATCATCGGTCGGAACATTCGATTTGCATCCCCATAGATTCATTGATAATTCATAGGACTATCATACCACATAAATCTCTTCAGTGCAGCCGCTCATGCTATCTGCGGGGTGACCTTTTTTTCGGGGGACTCTGGATTGTTTCATTCCGACAAAGATAAGCCGTGCATCTGATTGGTTTCAACAGACGATTTAATATATCCACACTTGATTCCAAGCAGTCCCAAAATTAATCTATTATTGAATGCCTGAAGTCCTAGATATATCTTATTTGTTTCTGAAGAATAATGAAATCCAATTGGTTTGCCAGCATATTGCGCTTCATGGATAAATTCATTTCTAAGTCTTGAAATTTCTGAAGTGTTATCGCTTCTAATTTCTGCCCAACTTGGTTTTGGTATAGAAAAATACCCAGCAAGAGCAATAAGTCGCCTAGAATGGTTTTGTTCATTTTTTTCATTTCTTCCATATTTTTCCTTATATACGTTAGAACAAGCATCCAATACAGTATACAAAATGCCAAACTTCTCAAATTGATGCTGGTATGATTCAGCGAAAAGAAACCAATGCATAGCACCAAACATGGTCTTCCGAATCTTAGGCGATGAAGATTTCCAGAACCTTTCAGACATATTCAAAACATATGCAATATCTTTAATACTGCAACAGTTTAGATCAGAAGTTGATCCATATTTAATAGAAACCTTGTAGAAATGACCCCATCCTTCAGGCAGCAATCTCATTCCAATCAGAATTCCAATCACAGCAACAATAAAATAGAGAAAATCTTTATCTAATGGTTCATTCTTCGTCTTTATAACGTGGGTAGACGGAAGAGTGAATCTGCCAGTTTGTATTTTGGGTTGATGACCATCCTGCCTTTTTGATGTGATGTCATACTCCAATGGCGGATAGAACCATTTATCACTTGCAAATTCATGCTTACCAATATATTCAATAGTCTCTTGAATGTTTGGCAATGCTTCGATGCAAAAAGATTCAAGTTCAATCTTTTTGCAAACACCATTCTGACTCACTTGCGGCCAATACCCTAATCTTAATTCTGATATATACTCCATAGCAAACTCACAGGTTGCATCACGGGTCATCAGAAAGCCTCCCTCGATCGCTCACACGGATCCCTCAACCAAACAATAAAAGATCGATCCATCCCAACCATCCTACCATCCCACCCCCTCCAACACCAACACCGATCACCCCAATCCTCCCCCTTCGCCTGCCACCACGCCACCGGCGCGGGTCACGCGGCGGGTCACCGCCTGTTGCAGCAGGGAGCGATCCCCGGCGCAGGCCAGCACAAAGCCGTCACGGGCGCGGGTGATGCCGGTGTAGAGCAGTTCGCGGGTGAGGATCGGGGTGGGGTGATCGGGCAGCACCAGCGCCACGCGGGAGAACTCCGAGCCTTGGGACTTGTGGACCGTGAGGGCGAAAACCGTCTCGACGTGGGACAGACGGCTCGGCGGAAACCAGCGCACCGTCTCATCCGTGCCACTCTTGCCGGGAAACGCCACCCGCAAGGCCCATTGCCCCTCCACGGGCCGCTCCAGGGTGATGCCGATATCCCCGTTCATCAGCCCCAGTTCATGGTTGTTGCGGGTGATCATCACCGGTCGGCCCGGATACCACTCCCGGCCCCCCGGGATCCATCCGGCCTCCCGCAGATGGCAAGCAATGCGTCCGTTCAACCCCTCCACCCCCCATGGACCCTGACGCAACACGCACAACACCTGAAACCCCCCATGGACGCACGCCACCTCGGTCGCCCAGCGATCAAACGCCTCGGGTCCGGCCTCCAGCGCCGGTCTGCGCTCCCGCACACAGGCCAGATATCCCCGATACCCCCCCCGACGCGCGGCATACTCGCCGCCTCTGGAAGAGGCCACCACCACCGAATTCACCACCTCCACCCCATCGACCACCAAAGCCGCGAACAACGCCTCCTGTTCGGCCATGGCAAACCACGCCAGATCCTCATACCCTTGATTCCAGATGGCCGCCACCGCATCCGGATCCCCGGTGTTGACCGCCTGGGCCAGCCGACCGATGCCGCTCGACTCGGAAAAACGAAAATTGCGCCGCAGCATCACCACCGCCTGATCCAAAGGCGTCCCGTCGGGATCGATTCGCTCGTCTTCCAGCGGGTGTCCCGTGGACTCCTGCAACCAAAGGGCGGTCTGCGGGGTGTAGTGCCCGGCCACCGCCCGTTGACACAACTCCCCCAGCAAAGAACCGGCCTCCACCGAAGCGAGCTGGTCCCGGTCCCCCAACAAGAACAGGCGGGCCGAGGCCGGAAGCGCGGCCAGCACATCGGCCATCAGTTCCAGCCCCACCATGGAGGCTTCGTCGATCACCAACACATCGATCCACAACGGATGGGTGGCATTGTGGCGAAAATGACGGCTCTCCGGCTGCGCTCCCAACAGACGGTGCAAGGTGGTCACCTGACGGGGAATGGCCAGATCGGTCTCTTTTCCCCACCCCTGACCCGTTCGGGCCAGACGGTCGATCTCGCCGGTGATGGAGTCGCTCAAACGGGCCGCCGCCTTGCCGGTGGGCGCGGCCAGACGAATGCGCAACGGACGCGGCGGCTTGCCTCCCGACTCTTTCTCCTCTTCCAGCTGCCCGCCGAGAGCCAGAAGCTGCAACAGGGCCAACAGCCGGACCACGGTGGTGGTCTTGCCCGTGCCCGGCCCGCCGGTGATCACCCCGAACCGGCTGCGGGCCATGAGGGCGCAGGCCATTCTTTGCCAGTCCGCGCGATTACCCAACCCGGTACTGATGGGCAACAGCCCATCGAGAATCCGTCGGATCGCTCTGGCCTGGGGCATCGGCGTGACCGGCGTGGCCAGACGCCACGCCAGACCCGCGCGCACCTCTTGCTCGCACTGCCAATGGCGACGCAGATACAGACAATTCCGATAAAAAACCAACGGGGTGTTGCTGACCTCCTCGCCGCCGGAATCCCACTGCACCACTACAGGATGGGTGAGGGCGTCCTGCCAGCGTTTCAGGTCCAATCCGGCCAACACCCGGTCGGGCCGATCCAGATCCCGCAACTCGGGGACTCGGACCCCTTCCGGAGGAAGGGCCAGGGCCAATTCCGGATGGGCCAGCACCGCCCCCAGATCCAGTTGCACATGTCCCCGCCCGGCCTGATGGCTCACCAAAGCCGCCGCCAGCAACAACCACGGATCGCAGGCCGGGGCCATCTCCTGCAAAAAACCGGCAAAAGCCACATCCATGGGCCGCAACCAGGAGTAATCCTGCCAACGGGCCAGGAGCGCGAGCATGTCGGATGGAGTCATGGCCGCTCCTCCGGCTGGAAATCGTCGAACAGCCCATCCAACGCCTCGAACAGTTGCCGGGAAGGTCGATCCACGAACACCCCCTGCCCCGGAGCCTCCAGCCCGCGCACAAACCAATGGATCGCCCCACCCATGTGGCGATCATAATCATAGTCCGGCAACCGCGCCTGAAGATGACGATGCAAGGCGAACAAATACAACACATACTGCAACTCATAGCGGGCCTGGAGCATTTCGGCGCGCAGATTCTCCCCGCCGTAGGCCCGATCCTCCCAACCCAGGTGATTGGATTTGTAATCCAGCACGAAATACCGCCCCCGGTACTCGAACACCAGATCCATGAATCCCTTCAGCATGCCATGCAACACCTGCTCCGCCACGCCGGGACGCTCCGCCCCGCGCAGGGTATGGGCACACACCAGCCGATCGATCTCCCCGGTCCGAACCCGTCGGGCCGCCACCAGAAACTCCATTTCCGCCTGACAGGTGGTCAAATCCATCAGGCGACACAGGCTGTCCGGCTCGCCGGTCAAGGCGGAAAGATCCAACGGTGTGGACACAATCCGCAGCAGCCACAGGGTCACCACATCGCTCCAGCCACTCCAGCCCCGAGGCTGACAACGCCGGGCCACCACCTCCCGCAACCCTTCCGGGTTGGCAACCACCCGCGCAAACCCCTGCAACGCGCACCAGGAGAGCAGTTCGTGCAAAAAGGTGCCCGCCTTGGCCCCGCGTGGAAAGGCATGCCAGGAACGCATCCCCCCCGTCTCCGCGAAAACAGCCTCTTCATCCGGCTGCCCCTCCTCCCGGCCCCAACCCAACTCCCGGAACAGATCCTCCCCCGGACTCTCCGGAGCCTCCACCCCCGCGACCCGGCCAGCCGGAGTGTTGATGGCCGAATAACTGCCGATCCACCACCCCTCCCGCACCACCCTGCGGACACGACGCGCGCCACCGATGGCCTGCCGCCGTTCGACAGGCTGAAAACGCAACGGTTCGGGAGCCGGGGCGGGAGCGGCCAGAATGGGGGATCCGGGATGATTCAGGGCGGTCAGCAGCGGGGCGAGTTCCTCGACGGTGAGCTTCTCCTGGCTGGTCAAAAGGTGTCGGATGGCGCTTTTGTCAAACCCTCCACTGCCACCCGTGACCACGATCCCCACCCAGGTGGCGTAACGGGCGCGAGTCAAGGCCACATACAGCTTGCGCACATCCTCCCGCAGCCGCTCCCGGTCCAACTGCTCGATCACCACGCCATTCGGATCGTCGAACGCCAAACAGGCCTCTCCCTGAGCGTCACGCCAGACCGTGGGCAGATCCCGGCTGTTCACCGGGCGGCAACTGGCGGCGAATGGAAAAAAAACCAACGGATACTCCAACCCCTTGGACTTGTGCACGGTCACGACGCGCACCAGATCCGCATCGCTTTCCAGCCGCATCAGCCGTTCCCCCTCCTCTTCCGCACCCCGCTCCCCGTCCCGGATCTGCTGATCCAGATCCCGGATCAACGCCTGTTCCCCCTCCCGGGCGGCGCTGTTTTTTTGCAGCAGTTCGGCCAGATGCAACAGATCGGTCAACACCCGCTCCCCATCCGTCTCCCCGCTCCACTCCTCCCCCAGCAAACGTTCCGGCACCCGGAAATCGTGCATCAGGCGTCGCAACATCGGCAACACCCCCTGACGACGCCAACACTCCTGATAGGCGCGAAACTGTCGGATGCGCCGGTCCAATACCCCCTCATCCCGGCTCAAGGCGTCGATCTCATCCCAGCCCAGTCCCAGAATCCCGGTGGCCAAAGCGGCGCGGATCCGTTTCGGATCCTCCGGCGCCGCGCAAGCCGCCAGCCAATGACGCAACTCCACAGCCCGAGGGGTCTGAAACACCGACTCCTTGTCGGAAAGATAGACACACCGCACCCCGCGCGCGCCCAAAGCGGCCCGCATGGCCTCAAACTCCTTGCGGCCATTCACCAGTACCGCCATGTCCGAAGGCGCCACCGGTCGCCAGAGCACATCCGGCCCGACGAACCCGGCCCGACCCGACTGTCCCAAAGTCAACAGCCGCACCATCTCCCCCGCGCAGGCTTCCGCCATGGCCGCCACAGAGTCCCCCGACCACCACACGGTCATGGCGGAAGGGATCTCCTGGTCCACCATAAAGACATCCCCCCGCCCCTGGGCCGCCACCGCCACAAAGGGGATGGGATTGGCGCCATCGCTCCCCCGCTGCAAAAAAGCCCCGGCTCCCCCGCGCCCCTCAGCCTGTGAGAACAGCCGGTTGACCGCCGCCACCATGGCTGTGGTGGCGCGATGGTTGGTTTTCAAGGTGTGGATGCGCGCCGGGGGCAGACGCCGGGCCAATAAATAAGTATGGATGTCCGCGCCCCGAAACGAATAGATCGCCTGCTTGGGATCGCCGATCAGAATCAACGCCGTGCCATCCCCCTCCCCGGTGTGGTCCGGATAAACCGTGTCGAAAATCCGGTATTGCAGCGGATCGGTGTCCTGGAACTCGTCGATCAGGGCCACGGGAAACTGCTGACGGATGATCCCCGCCAGTCGCGCCCCATTGGGGCCGCGCAATCCGGCATCCAGACGCTGCAACACGTCGTCGAACTCCATCAAGGCCCGCCCGGCCTTCTCGGCCGCGAACCGCTCCGCGATCCAACCCGCAGCATGCCCGAGCAAACGGTGACCATTCCGCGCCAGCCCCGCCTGTTCCCGCCGGATCACCATCAACGCGCGCCACGCGGGATGCTCCGGCGGGGCATCCCGCTTCCACGCCTCGGCCAGACCATCCGGGGTCAGACGCTGCCAGGCGGTGTCGCTCAAGACCAGCAACGCAGGCGCCGGATCCTGCGCCCACTGTTCCAAGGCGTTCAGCCAGGGGCCGTAATAACGGGCCTGGATCTTGCGCCCATCCACCTGTTTGGCCGCCACCGCCCGATCCAGCAACCCGCGCAACTCCGGCACCCATATCCGCCAATCCGGCTTCATGGCCGCAAGCCGTCGCTTGATGACCAGACCCTCTTCCAGGATCACGGCGGGGGGATCGGTCTGCCCGTCGATGCCCTCGGTGTGACGCAACAGCCGACGCACCTTCTCCTGCAACACCCCCACATGCGGCCAACAGGCGTAAGCCTCCCGTGCCGGTTCCAAAGCCAACGGAGCCAGAAACACCCGCCAGTAATCGCGCACCACCTCCGCCAGCAACTCCCCCTGATCCGCCTCCAGTTGCTGGGTGAACAGACTGTCGCTGTCGAAAGCGTGTTCCCGCAACATGCGGTTGCACCAGCCGTGAATGGTCTCCACCGACGCCTCGTCCATCCACTCGGCAGCCAGTTGCAGCTTGCGGGCGCAACCGGGCCAGGAGTCCGATGGATACTCCCCGCGCAAGGCCAGCAGAGCCTTGTCTCCAGATTTTTCTCCAGATTTCTCTCCGGTTGCATCCCCGGCATCGGCCCGGAAACAGGCCGCCGCCTCGGACAGCCGCACCCGGATCCGGTCCCGCAACTCCCGGGTGGCCGCCTTGGTGAAGGTGACCACCAGAATCTCCGGAGGGGTCAATGGCCGCATCACCCCCTCCCGCGCCTCCCCATGTCCCACCCCATGTCCCAGCACCAACCGCACATACAGCAACGCGATGGTGTAGGTCTTGCCGGTTCCGGCGCTGGCTTCGATCAGGTGACGGCCCCGCAAGGAAAAACGCAAAGGATTCAGTTCCACCGGCGACAAGACCTCAGGCACCCAGACCTCAGCCATCGCGCTCCCCCCTTTCCGCCGCATCCCGCAACGGTTTCAACAGCGCCTCCGCCAGAGTGGCGAAAGCACCGCCAGCCACCAGCGACCCATAGTCCGGATAGCTCCGCCGCAGATAGGGATTCTCCTTCACCTCCCTGGCATACTCCCCAAAGCCGTCTGGCCCATCCTCCCCATCCGCCTGCCCCGCCAGCCAGACAAAAGCGGTCCGGACGGCCAAAGGCAACGGTTGAGACATCCCCTGCCGCCAGGCGGTCACGATCCCGTCAAGCCTGTCGCCAGCCTCCGCCACCGTCAAAGGCCCGAACACGATCTCGCCCCCCCGACCCAGCACCACCGTGGTCAACGGACCTCCGGCCAGATGCGCCCCCAGATGCTCCACCCAAGGCACGATGGTCTTGTCCAAACGGCTGGCCTGACCCTTCACCAGCACACTCGCCGTCACCACCACCCGGCCCCGCCGACCCCGATCATCCATCCCCACGCCGCTCACCCGGTCCACGATCGTCAAACGCTCTCCTGCGACCACCCCCTCCCAGGCCACCTCCTCGTCGTCGGCAACCGCAAGCGGCCAGCGGGCCCGCGCCGCTCGACACCGCCCCGACACCTCTTCCCAAGGCGCGCGCAATGCATCGGCCATCAACACTCCGAACCCGCCGGCAGCCAGTTGACCCCGCAAACGAACCCGCTCCAGCCCCTCGGACACCCGCCTTTCCTCCGGTTCCCGCAACAGGCCGTCCAGCAGCTTCCAGGTCTCCAGAGCGTTCAAGGCAAAGGGTTCCTGATCCTCCAGCAAGGTCTCCTCACTTTCAAAACGCACCCCCAAACGCTGCTGAAAAAAACTCTTGACCGGATCCTTCAAAAAACGACCCAACTCCCCCAAGGTCAAAGGCTCCACCCGCGTCCGGGGGACGAGGGGCGCACCACCCTTTCCTCGCCCACCACGCTCCCCACCCTTCCCACCCTCTCCATCCTCCCCGCGCTCCACCCCAGGCCGCCACTCGCGGGCATAGGTGAACAAGACACCCTGCCGGGACGGATGATCATCGATGAAATAATCCCGACTGAACGGTTGCAACCGATGCTCCACAGTCAACGCCTTCAGCAGCGTATCAGCGGCTCCCGCCCCACCAGCCTCCTCCCCGCCCTCTTGCCCGACCAGACGCCATCCGGCCACCAGATGATCCCGCAATTGCCCCACCAGCACCGACGGAGGCGAAACCGAATTATCGAGCAGACTGCGGCCCACCCAGGAGAGATACAGGCTCTGCCGGGCCGACAGAATGGCCTCCAGAAACAAATAACGATCATCCTCCCGCCGGGAACGGTCGCCGGGACGATAACTGGTGCGCATCAGATCAAAATCCGTCCGCACCCCGGGACGGGGAAACTCCCCATCGTTCATGCCCAGCAGACACACCATCCGGAACGGAATGGCGCGCATGGGCATCAGCGTGGCGAAGGTGACCGCTCCGGCGAAAAACCCCTGAGCCAACCCTCCCTCCTCGATGCGCGCCAACCAGTACTCCCCCACCACCGAAAGGGGCAGCCGGTCATTCAGTCCCGCCTCGGCGCACAACTCCTGCCAGGGATCCAGGGCATTTTCCAGTTGCATCAGGGTGAACGCGTCCGCCCCGTCCCCGCCGGGATCGAAAAAATCCGCCAGCAACCCCCGCAGCCGCACGCACCACTCCGCCACTGTGGCCGAAGTGCCCAACAGCGTCCAACAGGCTTCCAGGCGGGTCACGAATCCGATCAACGCCCCGAGCAGCTCCGCCGCTCCGGGATCGATCTCGTCATGGGGCATGATTCCCTGCCACGGACCGCCCCGGTCTCCCACCGCGTAACCCAACAGCATGCGCCGCATCCCGAAACGCCAGGTGTTGCGACTCTCCCCCTCTATGGCATTCTCCGGCAGACCCAGGGCGACACGATGGCCATCGTGCAACCCCCAACGAATGCCGGAATCCCGGATCCACAGCCGCAACGTAGGCAGATCCTCCTCGGCGATGGCGAATTTGCGACGCACTGCCGGCACTTCGAGCCAATCGATCACCTCGCTGGCGGTCAAACGGGAACGGGGCAAGGCCAACAGCCGCTCCAGCGCGCCCAGCAACGGATCCACGGGCCGACGCCCCTGATTGGCCAGAACATAAGGAATGTAACGGGGATCCCGGTGGTCGTGCAGGCCGAACACCGCCTGGATGTGGGCCGCGTAACCGTTAATATCCGGGACCATCACCAAGACATCCCGGGGATTCAAGGTGGGATCGGCCTGAAAGGCGGCCAGCAATTGATCGTGGAGGATCTCCACCTCCCGCTGCGGGCCGTGGGCCACATGAAAACGAATCGAGCCATCCCGCCGAGGCGCCACCGGAGGCCAGAGGGAACGGGTCTCATCCAGGGGACGCAGTTCGAGAATGTCGTCTTGCAACTGATGCAGCAGGGTGGAAGGAGAGGAATCCGGAGTCTCGAAGCACTCCAGGCGTTGGATCTCCAGATCGTTCAAACGCCGATCCTCCAGCCCCAGGCCTTCGTTGGCGTACTCGTCGATCAGCCCGATGAAATCCCGCCCCTGCATGCCCCAGGCGGCCAGCAGAGGATGGGCGTGCAGATGCATCCACTCCTCCGGCAGACTCTCCGGATAACCGGCGCGCACCCGGGAGTTGCCCCGCCCCCCCCGCAGCAACTCCCGTTCCGGCACGATGTCGGCCCAGTAGTACTGACAGGGATTGTGGACATACATCACCACCTGGGTCCAACGACTCAACATCACCAACACTTCCAGGGACTGTCGCGGCATGGAGGTGATGCCGAACACCATCACCCGCCGGGGCAATCCCCCGGGGCGCGCCTCCTCCCCCCATCCCGCCGCCCGCCGCAGAAATTCCGCATGCACCTCGGCCCGCCCGGCCCGAAAAACCTGACGATCTCCGATCGCATCCCGCGCCACATCCTCCCGCAAGGCCCGCCACAGCGCCGCCTGCCACCGCTGTCCCTCCGGCAAGGCAAGACGATGACCCCGGGCGTCGATCAGCCGATCATCTCCGCCAGCCCAGGCCGCCAGCCAGTCGGCGCGATAGACCTGATATCCATCCAGCAGATCCGCCAGCCGCTCGGCCAACTGAAAGCGCTTGCGCCAATCCACGTCGTGTTCCAAAAAACGGCGCAACGGCGCGAACGGTTCGAGCGCGGTCAACTCCGGCACCAGCCGCATCAGCCGCCAGACCAGCCGATCCTTGTCGAACGGGGAGTGCTCCGGCACGCCGTCTTCCCCCAACACCGCCCGATAGACCCGCCACAAAAACCGCGCCGGCAGCAGCAACTCCAAGGCGGTGGCGATCCTGGCGCCCGCCGGTCCCGTTCCGGACCCCACGCCCTCCCCGGCGATCCCCAGTTTGAGCCATTGGGCCATGCCGTTGCTTTGCACCAGGATGATCTCGTTTTCCAAAGGCGCCAAAGGCTCGGCAACCATGCGCGCCACCAGATCCTCCCGCAACGTCTCGATGCGGTTGCCATGGATCCAGATCATGCCAGAAGAGGGAGACGCGACATACATGACCATACCTTTCCCGGTTCATTCTTCAAGACAAACCAATCCCGCAGCAAGGTTAACCCGGTTTCCCGCCAAGATCCATGAGGGATCCGTATCCCGCACCGGATTGACAGGCCATGGAAGAGCGGTTAATTTCAAAGGATTCAATCCGAGGTCGAGCCTCCACCCACCAGGAAGACCACTGACCCGATTCAGTGGATTTCGAGGGCCTTTGTCATGAAAATCTCTCCGAACCGCGAACAGTTCATGCTCGTCATGATCATGAACGGGCTGATTCTCTTCATCGTGGCCGCCTTGAGCCTGGAATCCCTGCTGTCGTCGCGAGACCAGGCGGCGCGGGTGGAACGCCAGGTGGCCGTCAGGGAGGCCAAAGAATTCAAGGAACGCACCGAACCCAACGAAACCCCGGAAACGCCTCCACCCGCCACCACTCCCAAGGTGGATGTCAGAATTCCCGAGGAACTCACCCGTCCGGCCCACTCCCCCGCCGTGGTCAAGCCCCACGACGGCACCGATCCCCGCAACGAACCCGCCAGAAACCACAAACCGCCCGCGCCCATCCCCGGTCTGTCGGCTCTGACCCAGGCTGCGGGCGCAGGAACGCCTCCGCCGCCTCCCAGACCCACGACCGAAGAGACCCCGGAAAAAACCGTCCCCAGCGAAACCGCTTACACCGTGCAACTCGGAGCCTTCTCCAGCGAGGAGAAGGCCAATACCCTGATCAGCAAACTGGCCACGGTCAAACTGGAAGGCAGACCTCTACCGGTCTCCCAGCAACCCATCAAGGTGGGAAACAAGGTGATGTATCGGGTACGACTGGGACCGTTCGCCTCGTCGGCGCGCGCCAAACAGGCGGCAGGACTGGTGGGAAAACAGATCGGCGTGGAGGGAAGCGTGCTCGGGCCGGGACACTGAAAACACATCCCGACCCGAAAGGTCACATCACCATCTAAGGCTGCTTGCAGGCGTCGGGACGGATCATCGCATAGCCGCTTTGCCGAACGATGCATTGCCCGGCGTCGCTTAAGATCCACTCCAGATAACTCTTGACCTCTCCCCGGGGCTGGCCATTGGTATACATGTACAGTGGCCGGGAGAGGGGATAGCGACGGTTGAGGGCATTTTCCATGTTGGCCTCGACCACTTCCGCGCCAGACTCACGGGCGATCTTGAGCTTCTTGACGCCCGGCGACTCGTAAGCCATGCCCACATAACCGATGGCGCAGGGATTCTTGGAGACCAGATCCAGCACCTCCGCCGAATCGGCCACATCACGGCTTTCTTTGTTGTGTTTGAAATCCCGCTTTCCTCCCAGCACCGCCTCCTGGAAATAGTCGTGGGTGCCGGAATTGACCTGCCGACCAATCAACTGGATCTTGTTGCCCGCGCATCCCGGCACCAGAACCCCCAGCTTGCCCCAGTCGTCGATGAATCCCTTGTCTCCATAGATGTCGGACAGCGACGTGAGGGAGACCCAGGTCACCGGGTTGCCCGGATGCACCAGAATCGCCAAAGCGTCATGGGCGACCAGATGCTCCACAGGCTTGACGCCATTGCGTTCCGCTTCCACCAGTTCCTTGGCCTTCATGGGACGGCTCGAATTGGCCAGATCCACACTGTTGTTGATCAAGGCCGTGATGCCGGTATTCGATCCACACCCCCGCACGTCGATGGTGACATCCGGATGGATGGCATGATAGCCGGCAGCCCAGGCCTGGGCCAGATGGATCAAGGTATCGGAGCCTTTGTTGGTGATGACGGTCCGGGCCCAACCAACGCTGCCGTATACGGTCAGACCAGTGGTCAACAAGGTGACAAGCCAGGTATGTTTCATAGGTTTTATCTTTGAATATCCTTTTTAATAGGTTGATTATCAATGGCCACTCGGTTGATGGGCTGGCCGTTGAATTCAATCCTAGCCACGCCATGTGAAAAATAGATGAATGTTGAATGATGGTTTCATGAAAAGCAGGCAGAGAAACCGGAACCGATCACCGCTTGACAGAATCGGAAAGAACAGATTACACCTCGTCCAACTTCAACCCCAAGGTGGGAGCAAAACTTCGTGATGCGGTTCAATCTCAATCGTTATCTGTTGGGTCTGTCCATGGCCATCGACTGCGTGGAAAGCGAGTTGCTGGGCGTGACCAGCAACCACGGGGGACGGGTGGCGCTGATCTCGATGCGTCTGGCCCGCGCCCTGGGACTCGACGAAGCCGAAGTGTTCGACATCGCCGCCTTTGCCGTGCTGCACGACAACGGACTGGCCGAAGAGAACCTCACCCGCAGCGACACCCTGCGGGATCGTTTGCGTCAGGTGGAGGATATGCCGATCCACTGCGAAATCGGCGAACGCAACGTGGCGTTGTTCCCGTTTCAAAGCGATGCCCGACAGATCATTCTCCATCATCATGAACACTGGGACGGCTCGGGATTTTTCGGCCTGAAAGGCCATGCCATCCCACTGATGGCCCAAATCGTCGCCCTGGCGGACTATACCGATCTCAAACTGCAACTCGGGGAACCGGTAATCGGCAAACGGGAACTGGCCCTCGATTTTCTCGACGCCCGAATCGGCAAACACTTCTCCCCGGAACTGGTGAAGGCGTTCCGTCAGATCAGCGCCCCGACCGCCTTCTGGCTGGACCTGCGCACTCCGTTTCTCGGTCGCGCCATCGATCGCACCATGCCCGAACTCACCATCGAAACCGACTGGCAGGGCATTCTGGACATCTCCCGGGTATTCTGTCGGATCATCGACTCCAAATCCCGTTTCACCCACAGCCACTCCAGCGGCCTGGAGGCAAAAACCGCTCGCATGGCGGCCTTTCTCGGCGCGGACCCGGAAACCGCTCTCCAACTGCGCATCGCCGCCGCTCTCCACGACGTGGGCAAACTGGCCATGCCCAACGCCATCCTGGACAAACCCGGCAAACTCGACCACGCAGAACGGGCCAAAATGATGGAACACACCTATTTTACCCGCCAATGTCTGGAAGTCATTCCCGGACTGGAGTCGATCACCGAATGGGCCTCCAACCACCACGAAAAACTCAGCGGAGACGGCTATCCCCTGGGTCTGGGAGCCGATCAACTGGATACCTGGTCCCGACTCCTGTCGGTACTGGACATCTATCAGGCCCTGACCGAAGACCGCCCCTATCGCGCCGCCCTGACCCACACCCGTACCATGGAGATTCTTCAGGATCTGGTCAAAGGAGGAGGCTTGGATCCCTCCCTGGTGGAGGCGGTGGATCGGGCGTTCGGAACCTGACACAACGCAGCGTTCGGATACAAACAAGGCTCTTCCATCGTCTCCGTTAACAAGATATGCTGTGATCCATGATGCCTCGACTTTGAGAAAGAGGGAGCCCCGCGATGACACAAGCCGTCACCTTTAACGATGTCTGGGGAATGTTCCAGGAGATGGTCCGCGAGGACCGGGAACGCAGACAAGTGACCGACCGGGAATTGCGGGAACTCCGCGAAATGAGCGCGGAGACCGACCGCAAATTCCAGGAGACCGATCGCAAATTCCAGGAGACCGACCGCAAATTCCAGGAGACCGATCGCGAGATCCGGGCGATGAACGCGGAAACCGAACGCAAATTCCGAGAAATGCGCGCGGAGACAGAACGCGAGATCCGGGAGATGAACGCGGAGACCAATCGCAAGATCAAGGAGGTCTCCACGCAAGTGGGCAATCTGGGCAGCCGGTGGGGTGAGTTCGTCGAGGGGATCGTGGCTCCGGCCTGCGAGACCCTGTTCGCCGAACGGGGCATTCCGGTGCATCGGGTCTCTCCCCGGGTCAAGGCGAAAAGCCTGGATGGCACCCGACGCATGGAGGTCGATCTGCTGGTGGACAACACCAACAGCGTCGTGCTGGTAGAGGTGAAAAGCCGTCTGACCGCCGAGGATGTCCGCGACCACCTGAAACGGGTCAAAGAGTTCAAGGAGTTCTACGAAGGCGACACAGGCGTTGCGGTGATGGGTGCGGTGGCCGGCATCCTCATCGACAACGACGTGGATCAATTCGCCATGAACGAGGGGATGTTTGTCATCGTCCAGTCTGGAGAGAGCGTCAGGCTGGCCAACACGCCGGATTTCGTGCCGAAACGCTGGTGAGTTCGCCACCCTTCCCGCCTGGCGGAATGGATGGCTCACCCGACCTGTTTGCTTTCGTACCACCCCTTGGTACTCCTGGAGAGCCGCACCACCGAAAGCATCACCGGCACCTCCACCAGCACCCCCACCACCGTGGCCAAAGCCGCCCCCGACTCGAAACCGAACAGCCCGATGGCCGTGGCCACCGCCAATTCAAAGAAATTGCTGGCTCCGATCAACGCCGACGGCGCCGCCACGTTATGGGCCACGCCGAACTGGCGGGAGAGCCAATAGGCCAGCCCGGCGTTCCCGTAGACCTGCACCAGAATCGGGATGGACAGCAACACGATCACCAGAGGTTGGGCCAGAATCGACTCTCCCTGGAATCCGAACAGCAGCACCAGCGTGACCAGCAGGGCCGACAACGAAACCGGATGCAAACGGGCCAGCACCCGGTTCAAGGCCTGCTCGCCGCCTGAAGCCAGCAACCAGCGACGCCAGACCTGAGCCAAGATCACCGGAATCACGATGAACATCACCACCGACAGGATCAGCGTCTGCCAAGGCACGGTGATGGAGGAGAGTCCCAGCAGAAACCCCACGATGGGTGCGAACGCCACCATCATGATCAGATCGTTCAAGGCCACCTGACTCAAGGTGAAATGGGGTTCACCATCGGACAGATTGCTCCAAACAAAGACCATGGCGGTACAAGGCGCCGCAGCCAGGATGATCAATCCGGCCACATAGGAGTCGATCTGCTCCGGGGGCAGCCAGCCTTGAAACAGATGCCGGATGAAGATCCATCCCAACAGGGCCATGGAAAAGGGTTTGACCGCCCAGTTGATGAACAGGGTGACCCCAATGCCTTTCCAATGTGCCCGCACCTGTCCCAACGCCCCGAAATCGATCTTGAGCAGCATGGGCACGACCATCAACCAGATCAGCAACGCCACCGGCAGATTGACCTGAGAGATTTCCAGACGTCCAATGGTCTGGAACGGCGCCGGAAACCGGTGGCCCAATCCGATCCCGACGCCAATGCACGCCATCACCCACCAGGACAAATGACGCTCGAAGAATCCCAACGACGCGCCCGCTTCCCGCTGCGCGGCCACTGTGCATGATTGACTCATGATTCCACTCTTTCAAAAGATCAGAAAACAGCCCATGTCACCCCCCCCTCTCGATCCCTCACTCCCCAGCCACCACCACGGCCTTTTCCTGAGCCGGAACCGGCGGCAGCCACCAGGAGAGCACACCGGCGGCCAGGACAAATCCGGTGGACCACCACAGGCAACCGGTCAGCCCCTGGGTCTGATAGGCCCAGCCGGACAACACGGTTCCGGTCAAGCGTCCGGCAGCGTTGGCCATATAATAAAAGCCCACGTTCATGGCCACCTTTTCCTGATCCGAATAGGCCAGGATCAGATAGGAGTGAACCGAGGAGTTGATGGCGAAGATCGCGCCGAACAGATACAGACCGATCATCAGCGTCCAGGCCGGATTCAGCCCCTGGGACAAGGCCAAAGCGATACCGGCGGGAAAGGCGGCCAGCAGCAAGGCCCAGTTGCGGGCGCTGCTGCCCTGGGGGGGATGTTTTCCCAACAACAACGGGGCTCCGGCCTGCACGAAACCGTAACAGACCACCCACAAGGCGAGAAAGCCGCCCACCTCCAGATGATTCCAGCCGGTCACCGAGGCGAGAAAGACCGGCAAGCCCACCACAAACCAGACATCCCGGGAACCGAACAGAAAAAAGCGCGCTCCGGAAAGCAGATTGATCTCCGACGACTTAGAAAAAAGCTGGGAAAATTTCGCCTTGGATTTCCCCATTCCCAGCCCAGAGGGCAACACCCACCAGGTGAGCAGATAGACCAGACACAAGCCCGCCGCCATGAAGGCAAGCGCCAATTGAAAGCCGATGGTGTACAACAGCAGACCACCGAGGAAGAATCCCGCGCCTTTCAGGGTATTCTTGGAACCGGTCAGCACCGCCACCCAGCGGAACAGACGGGATTCGGCGTTTTCGCCCTTGGGAGCCACCAGCTTGACGCTGGATTTGGCGCTCATCTTGTTGAGATCCTTGGCAATACCCGAAAGGGCCATGGCGGCCATCACGTATTCGACCGTCAGCCATGACGGATCCACGGTCAGCATTCCCAAGGCGAACACCTGCAAGAATCCGCCGATGATCATGGTGCGGTTCAGGCCGATACGGGTGGCGACCCAACCGCCCACCCCATTGGTCAGGATGCCGAACACCTCATAAAACAGAAACAACATGGCGATCTTGAGCGGAGCGAAGCCCAAAGCGTGAAAATGGAGCACCACCAGCATGTGGATGGCTCCATCGGTCAGGGTGAAGGCCCAGTAGGCCAGGGTGATGATCAGATAAATCCTGAATCCCATTGCAGGCGCCGTCTCTTTTTCCACGTCAACCCCCACCAAGGCTGGAAGAACGGACGGACGGAAAAGCGCAAGGAATCCCTTCCGCCCTCAGTCCGCCCGGATCGATGGTCGATCCCGTCCGACCTGCCGATAATCAGCCCATGCCCCCGGCGACCTTGGCGGCCAACTCCACCAGACGGTTGGCATAGCCCACCTCGTTGTCGTACCAGGAGAGAATCTTGACGTGGGTCTGGTCGATCACCATGGTGGACAAGGCATCGACAATGGAGGAGCGGGTATCGTTGTTGTAGTCGATGGAGACCAGGGGGAGTTCCTCGTAACCCAGAATGCCTTGGAGTTCACCAGCGGCGGCGGCCTTGAGGAAACCGTTGATCTCTTCCACGGTGGTGGGACGGGGCACCTCGAACACCATGTCGGTGAGGGAGGCGTTGAGCAGCGGCACCCGCACCGCCACGCCGTTGATCTTGCCGGTGAGTTCCGGAAAAATCTGGGTGATGGCCTTGGCCGAACCGGTGGAGGTGGGAATGAGAGACAGGGAATTGGCGCGGGCGCGCCGCAGATCCTTGTGACCCAGATCGATGATGGTCTGAGTGTTGGTGATGTTGTGAATCGTGGTCATGGAACCACGGGTGATGCCGATTTTCTCCAGGATCACCTTGACCACCGGAGCCAGACAGTTGGTGGTGCAAGAAGCCGCCGTGACCACATCGTGGCGGGCCGGATCGTAGAGGTGATCGTTGACCCCCACCACCACATTCAGGGCCTGGGGCTCCTTGACCGGGCAGGCCACCACCACCTTTTTCACCCCCTGCTCGAAATAAGGCTGCATGGCGGCCATGGTCTTGAATTTTCCGGTACACTCCAGCACCAGATCCACGCCCATTCCTTTCCAGTCCACCCCGCCCGGAGTCGCCGACATGGAATAGCCCAAACGCTGCCCGTCGATCACGATCCCCGCCCCATCGGCGGCGACCTCCCGATCCCAGCGACCATGGACCGAATCATACTTCAGCAAATGGGCCGCGCAGGCCGCGTCCCCGAGAATTTCGTTGACATGGACAAACTCCAGTCCCGGCAACCGCCCCCAGGCCGCCCGCAATCCCAAACGCCCCATGCGACCAAAACCGTTGATTCCCACGCGAACCGTCATGGCTGTCTCCCCTTTGAACCCTGGCATGAATGGTGGATCGTTCGTTCGAATATCTTTTGAAACGAATATACCCAACACCACATATCCAGTCAAGGGGATATTTCAACCTTCCACAAAAAGCGCTCTGCCGTGCGCGGTGGGTTAAGGCGATCACTAAAGAGTTCCAACGGGTCATGCTGTCCGGCATTGCCGGTGCGCGGATCGTCCAACTCTTTAGAACACATCGCAAATTCTTCCATGGAATCCACTCTATCGCTCATCAATTACCGAAAGCAACAGAGTGAATCCCCCGGTCTCCCTGACAAGCCTTTGCCTGGATGTCAAGTCAATTTTCCAATACGATTGCCCTGATCACCCTCCCCGCGATCCTTTACAAAAGATCACATTCTTGGTTTCAACTCCACCCGCCGGTTAAGCGCCCGACCCTCTTTGGTGTCGTTAGGGGCCATGGGGTTGTGAAGTCCGAAGCCGACCGCAGTCAATCGTTGTATGTCAACGCCATGTTTGAGCAGGTAGTTCAATACGGCAGTGGCGCGTCTCCTGGCCAAGCCATCATTGTAGACAACAGTGCCGGTACTATCCGTATGGCCATGAATCTCTATCAACACATTGGAGTTTCTTGTGTTGTTCAACACCGTGACCACTTCGTCCAGAACCGGGTAGGCCTTGGGATCAATGTCCGATTTGTCGAACTTAAAGTGAAGATTCTTCAGAATCCAGCATCCTTCGGCATCGACTTGAGCGCCATACGGGGGGTTTGGACATTTATTGTTTTCTTTGATTACAGGATCTGGGGCCTTGGGCGACTGGACTGGCACGTTGTCGCTGACAACAGTGGCTTCTTTGGCTTTCTGACAAAAGTAGCACTGTGTTCCCATGGTGGAGAGAACCTGTTTGCCGACTTGAGGATGCCATTGGATGTAACCATTATCAGCCATCCATCCTTCTTCTTGCTGCTGCTGTTGTTGTTGTGTCGTCGTCACGCACGCCGAGAGGCTCAAAACGAAAAGCAAGCCCACGACCAGCGTGATGCTGCTTGCATATCTTGGATTTTTCATGATAATTCCTCACAATTCAGAAGTGAATGATGGATGTTTTTCTTGGTGTTGAGTAGGCCGGTTTTCTTGCGGTTCTGGCCCCTCTCACTAGGCAGGGTAGACAATATGGTGGCCTACCTCATCGGGGGGCAAGTTGAACTGCACCCTGCCGACGCGAAACAGCGAAGAACCTCTTATTTGATACGCATATCATTCTTGACGGATGACACACCGCCTACGCCACGTGCCACAGTAATCGCTTTTCTCGCTTCGGCCTGTGAACTCACGAAGCCACTCAGTTGAACCACTCCCTTGAAAGTTTCGACGTTGATCTCGGCGACTTTCAGCATAGGATTATCGAGTATGGCAGCCTTCACTTTGGCGGTGATGACGCTATCATCAAAATATTCTCCGGTTCCTTCTTGTGTCATTGTGGAAGCACAGCCGACCATGTATAGCATCGAAACAGCACAGAGAAACACTGTTACAAATCTATCTATTCTCTTCATGATAAACATCTCCCGACGCAAATCAAACACTTATTTCATATTTTCAGGCAGTTGTCTCTAACCAAATCGTTTGACCAAACAAACAATTCAAGTTGTTGGTCTCGGAGACCGGATGAAGGCACGAAAGGAAGCAGAACATGATACCCTTCGTGCGATAAAGCAGACGTGGCAAAATCATTCGCAACTTGATACCGACAACTCCTGAAAGGACCGCAGCGACGAGCAAAGCGGGTCATTTTTCCATATCTTGATCCCCTTCCGAAGTCTTGGATTACGACTCAATATTGGTTCTCAAAAGATCAGGTTGTGCTGTGATGGTCAAACGAGGACATACCCGAAGTCTCCAGCAGTTCCCGCGCACGGAAGATATCCTGCTCGCCGCCATGCACGACGAGCATGAATTTGTCTGCCTTCAACGCGGTTTCATAGCGCAGCACCGAGTCTTTTGGAATCCCCAATGAAAACATCGCACCCACAAAGGCGCTAACGCCACCGACCACTGCCGCGCCCTCCAGGCCGCCAAAGATGATGGCCGCAATCGGGCCAAGAATGACCAAATGGCCCAACACCGGGACAAACAACATCGAAGATCCGAACAGAATCCCCATCAATCCACCCCACAATGCGCCAAACTTGCCGAAGATCATTGCGCGATCACCGGCATTCAGGAAGCCAACCACGTGTTCCTCCATGTGGTATTCCCGACCGATGATCGAAATTTTCTTCATGTCGAATCCGGCGTGTTGCAACTCTTTCACGGCGGCTTCTGCCTGGTTGTGTTCGTCATAAATGGCAACTGCGAATTTTGGTATAGGCATATTCATGGTGTAATCCTTGGTCCGGTTGATGCAATCGGTGCATCAAGCACCGTTGCCAAAATGGACACCGTTGATTCAGGGGTCATTGCACCAGGATCCAGTGCAACAACAATGTAGTCAACTTAATGTTACTTAGAATCAATGCAGATTTAATGCCATAACGAAATCAATTGATTGACCATGCCAGTCAATCATTCACAATAATTTAATGATCTGATTGATATATAGTCGAATTAGAGATTCGGCGCAAAAAACGAATACCACTACAAGATATCAATTCTTCTGTATAATCGAGATACAACCCAATAATTCAGACAAAAAGACACCTTTACCAGACCACACAGAACAATTTCTACATCCCTGAGTTTGAAACATATGGCAGTATGAAACAATAGGTTTCAAATCTGGTCAAGCTGATTTCTACCGTTCGATCTGCATCAATCAGGGCCTCCTCAAAACGTATGCACTGGGCTCCGACTGTTCTGACCGCCCTTGATCTCTGCTGGCAGAGGCTATAAACCAGCCCAATGAACGCTAACGAAACCAGCATTTGTCCATGGTGCCGACTTGTCGGTGCTGTCATCGGCAAGCGGTATGTACCGTGCACAACGGGAATCGTGTAAAGGGGGCGTCCTCGACATGTGCTGCCCAAAGGGGTCAAAGTCAAAATCAAGAACAAAGGCAGCCAGAAGCATAAACGGGGACCGAAACGGTCCAAGTACCAAACCCCGCAACCCGAACATCCAGAAAATCGTGCAAGACATCCGTGATCAGGAGATCCATGCCAACCATCTGGAGGGACAGAATGCCACCACCCGTCGTCACAACAGTGCCTTTCGACGACGCACAAACACCTATGCCAAGACGATGAAAGGGCTGCAAAGGACGCTGGATGTCCATTTGATCAACCATAACTTTGTTCGTCGTCATTGGACGACAGGTGAGGTGCAGCAGTCAAACTGGGGCTTCAGAAGGCACCACTGACGGTGGAAGCGATCTTGCGGATGAGGAAAGCAGCTTGATCATAAGGTGAGCCTACGGACCAACCGCACGCCATGATGGGATCTTGCGAATAGGCGGAGCCAAGTTCCAGGATGCCGAAGGGGTGCGAAAAACCGAAGATCTCGTTGTCCCGGGAAAAATCCACCAACATCCCTTCCGGATTGGCATAAAAAGCCGGATACTGCTCACGGACGTGGGTCCAAGGAGTGGTTTTGGCCAAATGGCGCCAGAGGCGAGGCCCGCAACCGCAGAGGAGGTCTTCCGACGTTCGGCGTTGATGACAGGTCCGCCCACCAGAATGAAGTGAATCCATCCATGACCAATCCCCCCAGCCCCTCGCGTGTCGAACACCCCCACACGGACCCCAACCCGGAGCATCCCGTTCAGACATCCGCCGCTGCTCCGCTCCCGACCCCCGCACCCCGTTCCAACCGACCCGGCGGATGGCGTCGCTGGATGGCCGTTGTCCGGGTCAACGCCCGTCGCCAACTGATCACCCCGATTCTGCGCGGCACGCAGGATCCGGCCTACTTTGCCCGCGCCTCGGCGGTGGGATTCTTCCTCAACTTCACCCCGTCGGTCGGCGCCCAGATTCCGCTGGCCGTGGCCCTGTGGAGCGTGACCCGCTTTCTGATTCCCCGATGGGATTTTCATCTCGGAGTGACCTGCGCCTGGACCCTTCTGACCAGCGTACCGACCGTTCCCCCGATGTATTACACGTTCATCGTCACCGGGCGGCTGATGCTGGGCCGTGGGCACGAAACCAACGGCTTCGAGCTGTTCACCCAGGCCCTGAACAGCATGCGGACCTCGGACGACTGGTGGGAATCCTTGTGGATGCAACTGGTTCAATTGTGGGATCTGTTCGGTCTGCCTCTGTTCGTCGGCTCGCTGCCCTGGGGGATCGGAACCGGCTGGCTCGGCTACTGGTGGACGCTGCGCCTGATCCGAAAACACCGTCAAAGACGCCTGGCCGCCAGCCACACCCCCTGACCCGTCAGCCCAGACGATCCAGATAACGCACCCGGAATCGCACGCCCAAATCCACTTCCGCGATCCGTCGGCACGCCTCGATATCCACCCCTTCCAGCCCCTGGATGGCGGTGGCCGTCACGTCGGGCACATGCGCTTTGACCGCGCGAATGAAAGCCAGAACCGCCTCGTAGGATCCACTCAGGGCAGGTTGACAGAGACGCTCGTAGGTGGCGGCGTCCTGGGCGTTCAGCGATACCGACACCGCGTCGATCAACCCCCGGAAGCGTGGAGTCACATCCTGTCCAAAGACCCGGTTGGCCAGACCATCGGTATTGATCCGCACCCGGAACTCCCCCCGCTGCTTGATGGCGGAGGCCACTTCCAACAAGGTATCCAGCCGCAGAGTCGGCTCGCCGAAGCCGCAAAAGACAATCTCCCGATAGGCGGAAAAATCGCCCATGGCCTGCAACACCTGGGCGGCGCCGGGATGGCGACGCAAGGAGAGATCGTATTGATGCACCACCGGCGCCCCATGCCATTTGGGGCAGAAGTCGCAATGCAGGGTACACGCCTTGGTGAGATTGAGATAAAGGGAGTGACCGATGGGATAGGCCAACAACTCTTTCACCGGTTCTGCGGAGTTGGCGGGAGCCACCGCACCCACCCGGAACAGACGGCAATAATTCTCGGTGGTGATGCGGGCCACCTCCTCCAGGGGACGCTCCTGCAAGGTGGCCAGAGTCTCGGCCACCCGCACCACCCAGGCGGATTCGTTGCGCTTGCCCCGATAGGGGATCGGCGCCAGATAGGGGGCGTCGGTTTCAATCAGGAGGCGTTCCAGGGGCAGGGTCTTGGCGATCTCTTGCAGCTCCCGCGCGGCCCGAAAGGTCAAGATGCCCGAAAACGACAGATGAAATCCCTGCTCCAGCGCCCAATTGGCCATGGCCGCCGATCCGGTGAAACAGTGAATCACCCCGCCACACGCGGAGGCCGACTCTTCGTCCATGATCCGCCGGGTCTGCTCTTCGGCCTCGCGGGTATGCACCACCAGCGGCAGTCCCATCTCCCGGGCAGCGCGGATATGGTTGCGGAATACCGCCTCCTGTTGCTCGCGGGGACTGAATTCATAATGGAAATCCAAGCCCGTCTCCCCGACCGCCACCACCTTGGGATGGTGGCAATGGGCCATGATCGCCTCCACGGAGGCATCCGGAGCCTCGGCGACGTGATGGGGATGGATGCCTACCGAGGTGTAGACATGGGGATAGTCGCGCAGCAGCGCCAGCAACGGCTCCACTTCGCTCAGACGGGTGGCGATCGAATTGATGTAGGCCACTCCGGCCTCTTCGGCCCGACGCAACACGGCGGGCAGATCGTCCTGAAAATCGGGAAAATTCAAATGGGCGTGACTGTCGGCCAGACGGATCATGCCTCACCTCCCGCACCACCGGACGCAGAACCGGCGGACTCGCCTCCTCCCCCGCCCTCTCCGGCACGACGCGGCCCGCGTCTGCGACGACGACGCCCGCTGCCCGGCGCGCGCGGCCCTCTCACGCCCTCTTCCCCGCCTTCTGCCGGCGGCACGACCGCTCCGTCCACCCGCGACTCGGCAACCCCGGCAACAGCCTCCCGTCCGCCATCGGGAGTGACACCCGCGACACTCTCCCCCGGCACCCCGGAACGGCTGCCCCGACGACGGCGACGGGAGGAACGTCGCTTCTGCGCCCCTTCGGCCCCGCCTTCGCCGCTCTCCACGGACAACTCTTCGCCCTCTTCCAGCCTGGACGCATGGGGAGAAGAGAGCAAAGACGGCTCCACCGGTGGCAAAGGCTCCTTTTCGACCACAAGACGCGCGTTCGACGGCTGCGACGGACCTTTTCCCCCGCCATCCCGCTGGCCCCGCGCCGCCGAGTCATCCCGCTGCCCACGCGACGCCGCATCATCCCGCTGCCCACGCGACGCCGAGTCATCCCGCTGCCCACGCGACGCCGATGGTGACGCGCGTGACTGACCGCGCTCCCGGGCAGCGGGTTTATTTCCAACCAGGTTGCGACCAGCCGACCCACCCGCGACGGGAGCAACGGGTCTGGCAACGGGTCTGATTTCCGGCGCGCTCTTGACCCCCTCCTCTTCGGCAGCGCCCTCCACCACCGGAGCGACGCCATCGCCAGCCAGCTTGTCAAGGTCGAACTGATCGGTCAAACCATCGGCGAACTGAAGCTCCACCCGATTCAACAGCGGATACACCCCCCGGACCACCCCTTCCCGGCCATCCACGAGGGTCACCTTGGCCTTGACCTTGGGCATGTTCTTGCGCAACGCCAGATACGCGTCATTTTCGTAAGCCAGACAACACATCAAACGGCCACACACCCCGGAGATGCCCTCGGGCGTGAGGGAGAGATCCTGGTTTTTGGCCATGCGCACCGAAACCGGATGAAAACGGGTCAAGAACTGGGAACAGCACAGCGTCTTGCCACACGGCCCCAAACCACACAGCAGCTTGCTTTCGTCCCGCACCCCCACATGGCGCATTTCGACTCTGACCCGCAGCTCATTGGACAACACCCGCACCAGATCACGAAAATCGATCCGGGCCTCGGAGGTGAAATGGATGATCGCCTTGCCTCCACCGATCGGGTATTCCACCTTGGAGAGCTTCATGGGCAGTTTCAGCGCCCGGATGTGCTCGCGACAGAGACGATGGGCTTTGTGTTCCAGTTCCGCGCGCACGGTCTGCTGGCGCAGATCCTTGTCATTGAGTTTGCGGATCACCTTGCGGATCGGACCCGGATGGGGTTCGGAGGGCAACTCGAACACATGCCGGACCATGGCGATCACCTCTCCATCGGCGCGCTGGACCAGCAACTGATCCCCCACCGCCACCGACTGGAGATCCGCCACCACCCGGTAGACCATGCAGGAGTCGGGAAGCTTCACCCCGAGCAGCACCTTGCCAGCCGGAAGAGGCGCAGGCACCATCGGAATTTCGCTTGGATTCTCCGGGGAAGAACTCATCTTGCCAGCCGGAAGGGTCGCAGACGGGATCGAAGGCGCGTTCGGAATTTCGCTTGGATTCTCGGGGGAAGAACTCATCAATACGCCACTCCTCGCATGCGTGCCAAACGAATGAAGATCGTTTCCAGGGTCAGGCGGGCATTCAGGTTGAAAATCCGCGCCTCGCGCGCCAGACGGGTCAGTTGGGTGGCCATCTCCAGCCACTGTTCCGTCTCTGCGCCCTGACTCCGGCCATCCTGAACGCTAACACGAATCCGCTCTCGGAACCATGTTTCCAGTAGTTCCGGCACCAGGGAAAACCGTTCCGCCTCGCCCCACTCCCGCGCCGACTCCACCACATCGGCCAGGGAGCGTTCCGGCAGGGTGTCGAGTTCGCGAAAAAAACGGCTGCGACTCTCCAACGCGCCCCGTTCGCACAGCCGGAGAGCCGCGCCGATGCTGCCTCCCGCCAGACGCGCGCCTTCGCTGCGCTCGGCCGGGGAGAGTTCCGGAACCAGACGCTCCATGAGTCGCGTGATCACCCGCGCCTCCAAAGGCTGAAACCGCTCTTGTTGACAGCGGGAACGGATCGTCGGCAACAACGCGCCGGGACGATGGGTGATCAGGATCAGCAGGGAGCCGGGGGGGGGTTCTTCCAGGGTCTTGAGCAGGGCATTGGCCGCTGCATCGTTCATCAAGGAGGCGTCATCCACGATGGCCGCCTTCCAGGCCGATTCCATCGGCGTAAAGGCGATGAAACGGGTCAGCTCCCGCACCTGATCCACGGAGATGCGGGATTTTTTCTCCAGCAATTCCAGCCGTTGCAGATCCGGATGATTGCCTTCGACGCACTTGAGACACGCAACGCACGTCCCGCACCCCGACACCCCCGCCGCCTCTGCGACCGGACGCAGACAAAACAGGCTTTGGATCCACGCCAAAGCCGTGGCGCGCTTGCCCACCCCCTCGGGTCCATGAAACAGCCACGCATGCCCTGGACGCCCCTGGGCCAACGCCTGTTGCAACCGCGCCACGATGTCGTCGTGTCCCAAGATGGAGGCAAACACCGCAGTGGACATCTTCGTTATCCCATCGCCTCCCAGACCTTCGTTATCCCATCGCCTCCCAGACCGCCGCCGCCACCCGCGCCGGATCCAGGGCCGCGTCGATCACCCGGAAACGGACCGGATCGGCCTGGGCCAACGCCAGGAATCCCCCCCGCACCCGCTGATGAAACGCCACCTGTTCGCGCTCGAACCGATTTTCCAGCAACCGTCCTCTTCCCGGATCCCCCCCGGCCCGCGCCAATCCCGCCACCGGATCGAGGTCCAGCACCACCACCCGATGAGGCGTCAGATCCCCCAACACCAGCCGGTTCATCGCCACCAGTTCCGCCAGGGGCAATCCCCGTCCATACCCCTGATAAGCCAGGGTGCTGTCGGAAAACCGGTCGCACACCACCCACTCCCCCCGAGCCAACGCGGGACGGATCACCACCCGCAGATGCTCGACCCGGGCGGCCATCAGCAACAACCACTCCGCCCGGGAATCCAGATCCTCGGGTCGTCCGGTCACCAGCAGCGCCCGGATCCGTTCGGCCATGGGGCAGCCTCCCGGTTCCCGCGTCTCCACCACCGACACCCCCGACTCCCGCAGACGGGCGGCCAGCAGACGGGTCTGGGTGGATTTCCCAACCCCCTCCCCCCCCTCGACGGCGATCAAACGGCCCGGCTGCGCCCGCCTCAAAGCGTCATCAAGGCCGTCCATCTTTGTCCCGCGCCCGTGCGCTGTCCCGCTGGCTCTTCTGATAACGATTCACCTTGGCCCGGTGTTCCGCGTAGGTCTTGGAGAATTGATGAGACCCGTCCCCGCTGGCCACGAAATAGAGTTCTTCGGTGGAATCGGGATGGAGCGCGGCATGAATCGAGGCGACGCCGGGATTGCAGATCGGAGTGGGAGGAAGACCATGCATCGTGTAGGTGTTGAACGGGGTCGGAGTCGCCAGATCCCGATGGGTCAGATCGCCGTTGAAATTCGGCAGGCCGTAGATCACTGTGGGATCGCTCTCCAGACGCATGTGGCGCCGCAGCCGATTGTGAAACACCGCCGCAATGCGGGTGCGTTCCTGGGGCTGACCGGTCTCCTTTTCGATGATGGAGGCCAGAACCAGGGTTTCCGGAAGGGAAAGAGTGATCTCCGGAGCGCGCTGCTCCCACTCCCGTTCCAGAATTTTGCGGGTCATGCGGATCATGCGGGTCAGGAGTTCCTCGATGGAGTCGCCCCGCACGAACTGATAGGTCTCCGGAAACAACCACCCCTCCAGGGAAGGCGCCGCCACGCCGAGTTTGCCCGGCAGGGTCGGATCGCTCAGGCGTTGTTCCGCCTCCTCCCATCCCTGCTTGCGCAGACGGGTGGCGATCTCACGGAGGTTCAATCCTTCGGGAAACGAAAAGCGGTGCCGCACCACATCACCGTTTTTCATGCGCAACAAAACGGCGGAAGGGGTCTCACCGGCCTGGAACTGATACTCTCCGGCGTGCAGGCGCACCGGTTCGGAGCCGTCAAGCCGCGCCAGTAGCGACCCGGAGCCGTGCAGACGCGCCAGCCACGCAAACCAGAAGGCCGAAGAGATCACCCCCTGGGACTCCAGGTGTCGGGCGATGCGTTGCGCGCCCCAGCCTTTTTCGATCATGACGCGACGGGGGGCGTCGGGGGCGGTATCGAGAAAACGCAGATAGGCCAGGGACGCTCCTCCGATCAAGAGGAGCATCCCCGCCAGAAGTGCCGCAACCAGCTTGTAAACCCAACGATTCAATGAAAGCGCTTCATGACCAGAGTGGCATTGGTTCCGCCAAAGCCAAAGGAGTTGGAAAGCGCGTAGTCCACCACCTGCTCTCTCGCCGTGTTGGGGATGTAGTCCAGATCACAGGCGGGATCGGGATCGGTCAGATTGATGGTGGGGGGCAACACGCCGCTCTGCAAGGCCAAGGCGGTGAAGATGGCCTCGACCCCGCCGGCGGCACCCAGCAGGTGACCGGTCATGGATTTGGTCGAAGAGATCATCAATTTCCGGGCATGGGCCTCCCCGAAGGCCAGTTTGATGGCCAGGGTTTCCATGTGGTCGCCGATGGGGGTGGAGGTGCCATGGGCGTTGATGTAGCCGATCTGTTCCGGATTGAGACGGGCATCCCGCAAGGCGGCGTTCATGCAGCGGGCGGCCCCTTCTCCGTCGGGTTGGGGAGCGGTGATGTGATAGGCATCCCCGGACATGCCGTAACCGACCATTTCCGCGTAGATGGTGGCACCCCGTTTCTGCGCCGACTCCAAAGATTCCAGCACCACCACGCCGGCGCCTTCGGCCATGACGAAACCATCCCGTCCCCGGTCCCAGGGGCGCGAAGCGCCGGTGGGATCGTCGTTGCGGCTGGTCAAGGCCTTGGCGGCGGCGAATCCGCCGACGGCCAACTCACAGATGGCCGCCTCGGCCCCTCCGGCGAGCATCACATCCGCCTCGCCCCGCTGAATGATGCGCATGGCATCGCCGATGGCGTGGGCGCCGGTGGCGCAGGCGGTGACCACCGCGTGGTTGGGGCCTTTCATGCCATAGCGGATGGCGACGTGACCCGAAATCAGATTGATCAACGACATGGGGATGAAAAAGGGCGAAATGCGCCTCGGTCCCCGCTCCTGGAGCACGAATGCCTGATTCTGAATGGCGGTCAACCCGCCGATGCCGGAACCGATGATCACGCCAACGCGACTGGCATTCTCTTCGGTGATGGCCAGCCCGGAATTTTCCCAGGCCAACTGGGCCGCCGCCACGCCAAAGTGCATGAAGAGGTCCATTTTCTTGACATCTTTCTTATCCACCCAATCTTCCGGCTGGAAATTCCGGCACTCGCCGGCGATGCGGCAGGCGTACTCCTCAGGGTTGAATCGGGTAATGGGGCCAATCCCGGAACGCCCTCCGGTCAAGCCTTCCCAGACGGGCTGGATGCCCATTCCGAGAGGTGTCACCAACCCGATACCGGTCATGACCACGCGACGAACTTCCACTGCTGGTATTCTCCCTGGGCAATAGGCGGTTGGATTGGGATCGGACATCCGCAAAGATCCTGCGCGAGGGATCAGGATGCTTCAAAGACCAAAACGCATGTCCGGTCCACCACCAAACCGTGTTGAGCGGGAATGAAAGCGCTTTTTATTGATCCAAGCTTTTCTTGATGAAATCGATGGCCTGTTTGACCGTGCCAATCTTTTCAGCGGCGTCATCGGGGATTTCGCAACCGAACTCTTCTTCCAGCGCCATCACCAGTTCGACGGTATCGAGGGAGTCGGCTCCCAGGTCTTCGACAAAGTTGGCCTCTTCCGTCACCTGGCTGGCTTCGACGCCAAGCTGTTCGACGACGATCTTCTTGACCCGTTCGGCAATATTGCTCATCAGTGGATTTCCTTTTCTTGGATGCCAGAAAAATGGTTGTTGATTGGGTTGATCCCGACTTGGGGGGGTGATCAGGCGGCCATCAGGCCATGTGGAGACCACCATTGACGTGAATGGTCTCACCGGTGATGTAGCCGGAACGTTCGGAGGCCAGGAAGGCCACGGCATTGGCCACATCCTCGGCCTCGCCCATGCTGCCCAAGGGAATCCGCGAGAGGATAGCCTCTTTGGCCTTGGGATTCAACGCATCGGTCATCGCGGTGCGGATAAAACCGGGGGCGACACAATTGACGGTAATGTTGCGGGAGGCGGTTTCCAGGGCGACGCTCTTGGAAAAACCCACCAGACCGGCCTTGGAGGCCACATAGTTGGCCTGACCCGGATTGCCGGTGGCGCCGACCACGGAGGCGACATTGACAATGCGTCCGTAACGGGCCTTCATCATGGGTTTGACCACCATGCGGGTCAGATGGAACACGCTGGTGAGATTGACCTCGATCACCCGATCCCAGTCCTTGGGCGCCATGCGCACCAGCAGGGCGTCGCGGGTGATGCCGGCGTTATTGACCAGAATGTCGATGCGACCGAATTTTTCCAAGGTGAGCTTGATCGACTCCTCCAGACACGGCAACGAGGTGACATCGGCCTCGAAGGCTTCGGACTCCGGAGAGATGGCCCGCACTTCTTCCAGGGCTTCGAGAATACGAATCGATTCGTTGCTGATCAGAACGACCTTGGCCCCCTGGCGGGCGAGTTGCAAGGCGATGACCCGACCAATTCCGCTGCTCGATCCGGTGACAATGGCGACGCGATCCTGCATGACTGGTTCCCGTATTGCACTAAGTAGGTGGACTCATCCGGACAAATTACCAGAAGTCCCACCGGTTGGGCAACGCTTTCCCTTTCCAAAAAAAACGGGAAACGGACATTTTCCCAGTTGCGCGCCCCCACCGACGGTCATGATCCTTCCGCGTCCACCATGGAATACAGCAGACGGATCTCTTCGGGCCAAAGGGTGTCGTCGATGGTTTCAAGCACCAAAGGAATTTCATCCAGACGGGAATCGTTCATGATCCAACGGAACGGCTCCACCCCCAGATGACCGTGACCGATGCTGTGATGGCGATCCACGCGCGCGCCCAGATCCGGCTTGGAGTCGTTGAGATGCATGCCTTTGAGATAACCGAATCCCACCACC
Organism: Magnetococcales bacterium; assembly: GCA_015231375.1. GTDB lineage: Bacteria > Pseudomonadota > Magnetococcia > Magnetococcales > Magnetaquicoccaceae > Magnetaquiglobus. The sequence goes on from JADGBT010000005.1 coordinate 67,113, forward strand.
GATCCAAAGGTTTCCATGGTTTTCAGGTAATCCTCGCGATGGCGCAGTTCATATCCGGACACGAAGGCGTGACAGGTGTCCAGACACACACCGATGCGGGATTGGTCCTCGACGCGCGCGATGAGATAGGCGATCTGCTCGAAGGTGTGGCCCATGTTGGAACCCTGCCCGGCGGTGTTCTCGATCACCGCCGTGACCCCGGCCACCGTATCCAGGGCGCGATTGAGGGATTCGGCGATCCGGTCCAGACAGGCTTCGGGGGTGATCTGACGCAAATGGCTGCCCGGATGGAAATTCAAACGGTTCAGGCCCAGCAGACGACACCGCTCCATCTCGTCGATGAAAGCCTCCAGCGACTGCTGCCGCGCCCCATCCTCTGGATGACCCAGATTGATCAGATACCCATCGTGGGGCAACACATGGTCGGCCTCGTACCCTTCCCGCTCCATGGCGGCGCGGAAGTCGTCGATCTCCCGACTCGTCAACGGCCTGGAGCGCCACTGACGCTGATTCTTGGTGAACATGGCGAAGGCGCGGGCACCGATGGCCTTGGCATTCGTCGGCGCATGGGCCACGCCACCGGCGATGCTCACATGGGCGCCGACCCGTTTCACCGCTTCCCGCCCTGTTTTCTGGCCTTCGGTTCGACGGCCTTTTTCGCCTTCGGTTCGACGGCCTTTTTCGCCTTCGGTTCGACGGCCTTTTTCGCCTTCGGTTCGACGGCCTTTTTCACCTTCGGTTCGACGGCTTTTCTGGCGGCGGACTTGGCAGCGGACTTGGCGGACGGCTTGACACGCTTCCCGGCAGTCGGCTTCGCGCGCTCTTGCGGTTGTTGCGCCGGTTCGACCGGAGAATCCTTGTCGGTCTGTTGCACCCGGGCCATCAAACGCCGCTCCTGACCCACGGACGGAATCATCAACTCCACCGCCGACCCCAGATAGGATTCCGAAAACATCTGCTGCTCTTCTTCGGAAAGCTCGCGCGCCATGGTGGCCACAGTACCGCTCAAATCGGTGCGCAGCAGCTTCTTGACCTCCACGCCGATCTCTTCTTCCAACTGGTGATCGTTCTTTTTTCCATCCCGCACCAATGCCTTACCCATCTCAACCCGCCCTGACAAAAAGAGAAATGATGAAAAATATGGCAAAACAGACGATGCTGATCACCAACCACGAACTCGTATCCTTCTTGACCCCTTCCACCTGTCGGCCCAAAGACTCCACCTTCTGATTGGACTGAACCGTGGTCGCGGCCAGATCGGACAACCGCTTCTGCGTGGACTTGAACTCCTCCAAGCTCTTGCGGATCTCCATTTTCTCCTTTTCCAACGCTGCCGGCAATGTGTACAACGCCGCCTTGAGCAACCGCACCTCCTCTTCCAGGATGGTCAGGCGATCCGCCGCAAGCCGACTCTCTCCGGCCCACTCTTCCGGATCATCCAGCACCTGATCGTCATCCAACTCTTCTGGCTCCATATGATTTCCCCATACCCGTCGAAAGGCTGCGCCATCCACCCCTCAGAAAACCAATCCGCGCAATTTGACACATCGCACACCAAAAAGCCAGTGGTGCGCGCGGCCCGCCTCACGCCTCACCCTTAAGACGATCCGCTCCCCCTGTCGATTCTTTCGCGCACCGCCTCCATCGCCTCCTGACACACGAATGCGAGTTTTTCCAGCAACTCCGAGGCATCGTTCCACTTATTCTGCTCCACCCCGCCCCGCAAACGCATCCCCTGGATCGAAACCTTCCAGGCGCCGATCTCCCGTGCCACATCCCCCAACCCCTGCAACGGCTTGTCGATGCCGGCGCCGTTTCGGGCCGCCACCGTGCGGGACAACTCCTCCAGATGGCGGGGAGTCTGCTCCAGAAAGGACGTCCCTTTGCGCGCGAAGCTCTCCGGGTCCAGCTCCACTCCTTTCAAGACCGTGTTGAAAGATCTGGGCTTGGGCCGGTTCTTGAAAATCTGACACCGTTTGATCACCGTGGTGATCGCCGTCAACAGTTCACAGGCGCGGTACGGCTTTTTCAGATAACCGTCCATGCCGACTTCGTGACACCTGGACTCCTCATCGCCCAAAGCCTGGGCCGTGACCGCCAGAATCGGAATGCGGGGATCGAATCCCGCATCAGGCCCGGCAGCGCGAATCCGGCGCGCGGTCTCGATGCCATCCATCCCCGGCAGTTGCAGATCCATCAGGATCAGATCCGACCCCCCCTTTTGCAACCGTTGCAAGGCCTCCAACCCCGTGACCACGCTGGTGACCGCGTGCCCGGCCTGCTCCAGAATCAACTCCGCCACCTTGCGGCTGGCCTCCTGGTCTTCCACCAGCAGAATCTCCAGAGAGATCTGCGATTTCGACTCCACGGAAACCGCCGGAACCGCCTCGGGTGGAGGCGCATCCAATCCCAATGCCAACTTGACCGCCTTGATGAAACGGAATCTCCAGACCGGCTTGCGCACCGATCGGATGCCGCGCATCCAGTCCAAAAACACCAGATCATCCGCCAGCAGGTTGGATGGCACCAGCATCAACACCTTACCTTGATGCGCGCAATAGTGATCCAACTCCAAAAGATTGGCGCACTCGGTCTGCAACAGACCGTGATCCAGCACCACCAGATCAAACGGTCGCGACCCGGCGCGACTGGCGCTCAGCGCCTGACTCAACGCCTCGTGATCCCCGACCTCTTCGGTCTCGGCCCCGAACGCGCGCAAAATGGCGCCCACGATCCCGCGCCCCGTGGAGTGATGATCCGCCACCAGCACACGTTTCGCGACCAGAGGCCACTCCCGCTCCCCCTCGACCGAACGCCGCTGATCCGCCTCCTGACCCGTCCGGCCCGGCACAAAACGTTGCGTCACCCCAAAACAGGCGGTGAAATAAAAATCGCTCCCGCGACTGGCGCCACTCTCCAGACCGATCTCGCCATCCATGAGCGACACCAACTGCTTGCAAATCGCCAGTCCCAGACCGGTCCCCCCGTGCTTGCGGGTCGAAGAGCCGTCCAACTGGGTGAACCGCTCGAAGATGAACGCCTGCTTGTCTTCCGGGATCCCTTCCCCGGTATCGGTCACGGAAAAACGCAACACCAACTCTTCCGGACTGCCCGGATCCTGCCCGGATCCCAACACCACACACCGGTCCCGTTGCACCCGCAGCACCACCTCGCCGCTTTCGGTGAACTTGATGGCATTGCTGATCAGATTGCTCACCACCTGCCGGAGTCGCAACGGATCCCCCACCAGCGTCGGCGGCACATCGTCGTCGATCCAGCAATACAGCTCCAGATCCTTCCGGTGGGCCTTGATCGCCAACGCTTCACAGGCGCTCTCCAACTGGCCGGAAAGATCGAACGACACCCGCTCCAACGCGATCATGCCCGCGTCGATCTTGGAAAGATCCAGAATGCCGTTGATCAACTCCAGCAGCGACTCCGAGGATTGCTGGATGATCTCCAGATCCCGACGCTGCTCCTCCGGACTCGGGCGGGTGTTGAGCAGCAGATCGGTCATGCCGATGATGGTATTCATGGGGGTGCGGATTTCGTGGCTCATGTTGGCCAGGAATTCGCTTTTCATGCGATGCACGGATTCGGCCACCTCCAGGGTCTCCCGGAGGGATTTCAGCAACTGCTTGCGCTCGGTGACATCGTGTACGATCGCGGTATAGTGCCGTTTGCCCCCCAGATTGATCGCGCTCAATCCCAACTCCAGATCGATCACCGTGGCATCCGCCCGCAGACCCGGCAGGGCGACCTTGCGCCGGATGTGATACATCTCTCCCTGGTGTTGCGCGTGACGCCGCAAAGCCTCCCGGTGGGCCTGACGGAACTCTGGCGGAATGATCATCTCCGCCACATCCCGCCCCACCAGCTCCTCCCGGGAAAAGCCGAACATGCTCTCCCCGGCCGGATTGATATCTTCCACCAGACCATGGGCGTCGATGGTGATGATGCCGTCGAAGGCGTGTTCCACGCTCAGACGCAAACGGTTTTCCCGATCCACCAGCTCGGTATGGGCCACCACCAGATCGTGTTCAAACCGGGTGCGTTCGGCTTCCAGACGCTTGCGTTCGCTGATCTCTTGAATCATGGCCACGCCAAGCGCGGGGGACTCCGTGGCAAAACGCTGCCCGTGAAAATCCGCCGGAAAAGGATCTTTCCCCTTGCGCACCACCACCAATTCAAAGCCCGTCTGTTCCAGATCGCCGATTTGCACCGACCGAAACCGGCGCGCGAACCCATCCCGATCCCCGGGCGGCAACAGATCCGTCAGGCGCATGGACAACAGTCTCTCGCGGGAGAAACCCAACGAGCGCACCGCCCCCTGATTGACCTGCCGGATCGCCAACGAATCGATCTCGAACAATAAAATGGGATGCACCGAGGCGTCCAGCATGCGACCCAGGAGATTCTCCCGCTGCTGGGAGGAGCGCAAGCGGCCCTCCAGTCGCTTCAGCAGACGGACGAACAGCCACAACACGCCGATCCCGCACAGCGTGCCGACCCCGAGACCCGCCAGCAAGGTACCGGGATCCCCGCCCGACCGGTGTTGCCAATAAACGCCCAGAGCACCGCTCGCGACCATCATCACCAGCAGGAGAACGAATTTGAGCAGCAGGTCGAAGGTGATTCCATTCATGTCGTTTCCCGACCGACCATCCCGGTGGAAGCCCACCGTTGCGCCAGAAAGAGGGAGTCCGGATCGTTGACATTGAAAAACGGATCCGGCTCTCCAACGCGCGACGCAAACTCGATCACCCGGTGGGGATGTCCCGCAAACCAATCCAGCAAACGCCGGTTGCCGGACTCCAAGGCGGCGCTCAGGGAGGACAACACCCCCCGGGGCCACAGACAGACCACCGGATGGATCCGGCCTGCCGAAGCAGCCACAACCGGTTGATCCTCCTTGTTCTTCTCCGTATTGAGTCGTCGCAGCAGATCCGTGGGCAAAAAGGGCGCATCCACAGGCACCGTCACGATCCAATCGGCCCCGGTGGCCAGAAAGGCGGCCTCGACCCCGGCCAAAGGACCAGGCTGGTCGGGTCGGACATCCCCGATCACCGGCACCCCGAACCGCGCCAGACGCACGGGATCACCGTTGGCACTCAACCATACGGATGCCACCTGGGGGACGAAACGCTCCAGGATGCGCGTCAAAAGCAGACCGTTCAGGAATGGCAAAAAAATTTTCTCCGTTCCGGCCATCCGGCGCGAGCGCCCCCCGGCCAGCACCACGCCGACCGTCTGTTCCATGCCCCCTCCCCCCTTGAACGACACCCCAGACCCTGAAATCCCAGTTGAAATCAGCGATCGCTTTTGCTATCACTGACCTTGAATCGTATCCGTGGCCGGAAAATCCCCAAGGCCGTTTTTCCGGATCATGGCTCCTTCATGAACCTTTAATCAACCATGGGAGGAACCTGAAGAATGAAAAAACGTACTCTTGCAGTGGGTCTGGCCGCCATGCTGGGAACCGCAGCCCTGACCCTCCCCGACACCGCCAGCGCCTGGTGGGGCCATCCCGGATACAATCATCCCGGATACAGTCATCCCGGCTACGGCTATCCTGGATACGGCTATCCTGGATACAACAGCAGCAGCACCCCCTACGGCGGCGGCTACCCCGCCTACGGCCATCACCCCTACGGCAACGGCTATCCCTATTATGGCTACCCCGCCTACGGTGGCGGCTACTATCCGTATTCTGGCGGTTATTATCCCTACTACAACCGGGGCCCTGGCGGATCCTGGATGCCGTGGAACTGGTAACCACCAGCAACGAAAAAACGGCAACGAAAGAGGGTCGCCACCCGCTGTCGTGATTTCCGGTGGCGACCCCCCGTTGACGGTTCAGCCGGTCGGTTTGGACTCGATCTGGAGCAGTTCCACTTCAAAGATCAACGTGGACCAGGCGGGAATCAACAAACCGGCGCCGGTCCCCCCATAGGCCAGATCCGGCGGAATCACGAAGCGGTAATGACTGCCCACGGGCATCAACTGCAACCCCTCGCGCCAGCCGGAAATAACCTCCAGCAGCCCGAAGGTGGCCGGTTCCCCCCGCCCGTAGGAGCTGTCGAACTCCACACCGCTGACCAGCGTGCCCCGATAGTGAACCCGCACCCGACTGGAAAATCCCGGTTTCTCCCCTTCACCCTGCCGCAACACCTCCCACTGCAATCCGGTATGGGTGGTGGTCACGCCAAGACGGGCCCCGTTCTCCTGACGAAACCGCTCTCCCGCCTTGCGATGATGCTCCCCGCGTGTGCGACCGAGCAGCAGATTGAACAGCATGGTCTTGATTTTTCCAAATCCACCCGCCATTTTTGCCACCCATAAACAATTTTTCTTAAAATGATACACATGATACGAACCGGTTTCATGTGCGCCCCATCGAAAAACCCCATGCAAGCCGTTCCTGTTGGCCACAGTCCCCTTCGCGACCGGTTCAAGGTAACAAAAACCCCAGAACAAGTCATCTGAAAAATCCAGGGATCCAGACGCGCCAATCATTTTTCTTCTCAAAAAAACACCTGACTGTTGCATGTTTTGCAGATTTCCGTATTGCCAAAAACCCTCATCCCGATCCAGATCCCCACGAATCACCATTAACGAAAGACTCATCCACCGATAAATCCAGCCAGAAAATGGATAAACGTTACTGGATCATTTCCACAGATCCATCGACGGATCCATTCTCATCCCCGCGTGTTCCAGCTTCCCCCCCTCGAAATAGGAACAGGCATACTCTCGATAACGATCAATCCACCGTGTTTGTAACCATTTCGTCACTATTTCTCCAGTATCACACACCCGATCAACCCGGCCCCGATCCCCGATTGACGCACCCGACGACACCTCTCTCCCCCAACCGCCGCACCCGGCCACGTTCACTCCCACAGCAGCGTCAACTGCTTGCCACCCGCAACACTCTTTTTGGGAGCGACAGCCCGTGTGACCCGGCGTTCCAGCCACTCCTCGCGGATGCCTTGCAGAAACGACGAAATCTCCATGACACGCGCGACGCCACGCCAGAGACGTTTTTTGGCCCAACTCAAAAACAGGGTCTCCCGGGCGCGGGTCATGGCCACGAACAGCAGCCGGCGCTCCTCTTCGATCTCCCGCTCTCCGGCTTCGGTGCCGCCGAACCGCCAGGGGAGCATGCCCTCCTCGCAACCGATGACAAACACCACCCGGTATTCCAATCCCTTGGAGCCGTGCAGCGTCAACAAGGAGACCCGCTGCGCGCGGGGATCCAACCAGTCCACCTCGGCTCCCAACGCCACGGCGGAGACAAATCCCGGCTCATCGTCTCCATGCCGTTCGGCCAAAGGCGCCAGCCACTCCAAAGCCAACCGCACCTCCGGATCCTCCCCGGCCAAAGCGGCGGCCTGTTTCAACCGTTCGCCCACCGACCCGCCACCGGCAACCCGCCCCATGCTCTCCAGCAACGCCTTGACCCCCGCGTGATCCCGCAAACGGTTGTGGGAACGCTTCTGATAGGGAATCCCGGCCCGCTCCAACGCCTGACACACCGGCACGGAGAGGGCATCGGAACGATACAACACCGCGAAATCGGAAAACGCGTACTCCCCGACGGCGTGTCCATCCGCCTGACCGCTGTCCATGGCGTGAAAACCATGGCCCCCCATCATCGCTTCCAGGGTGCGCACCACAAACTCCGCCTCGGCGTGCTCGCTGGCCGAAGTATGCACCACAATGCGCCGCGCATCCTCCAGGATCGGGGTCAACGCCCGCTCGCGCCGCTCCGATGCCCGCTCCATCACCCCCAACGCCCCCTGCACGATGGCCCGCCCCGACCGATAGTTCCGGGTCAGACGCACCGTGCGGATGGCGGGAAAATCCCGCGCCATGGCCGCGAAAAACCGGGGATCCCCGCCGCGAAAACCGTAGATCGACTGGTCCGGATCCCCGATCACGCACAGATCCCCATCCGCGACGACCAGATGACGCAACAAGGCATACTGGGTGGCGTCGATGTCCTGAAATTCATCCACGAACAGACGACGATAACGGGCGCGCAGCTCTTCTACCAACTCCGGAGCGGCGTTCATCCAGGCCACGGGCAAAGCCACCAGATCCTCCAGTTCCACCAGCCCCCGCTTGCGCATTCCCTCGCGATGAAACGCCAACGACACGCTTTGGGAAGCCTCCTCTTCCGGCGTTCCGCACCCGGCGCCGCGCCGCGCACGACTGAACCCCTCCAACACCTTGCCCGCCTCGCTCCGGGAGACCCCGAGATCCTCCTGCAACCGACGCGCCGCCTCCACCTCTCCGGCGATGGACACCGTGGGCGGATAACCAAAGCGCGTGCCATACTGCCGAAAGATCGCCCAACCCAACGCGTGAAAGGTCATCACCGGAATGCGCCGCGCCAGATCTTCTCCCAGCAACACCGCCAGCCGTTCCCGCATCTCCTCGGCGGCGCGCCGGGTGAAGGTGACCGCCAGACTCGCTTCCGGCTCGCCCCCGTCTTGCACCAGTCGGGCCAAACGGTGGGTCAAGGTGCGGGTCTTGCCCGTGCCCGGACCGGCGAGAATCAACAATGGACCACGACCATGGGCAGCGGCCCGCTCCTGTTCGGGATCCAACCCATGCGCCGACACCACCCCCGGCTCCGCCGATTCCAGGCCATGCGCCGCCGGCACTTCCCGCTCTCCCGGGCCGGAGCTTATCCCGGCCTGCGCGGGCAACACCGCGTCCGCAGACTGTCCGCGCCCCGCCGACACCGGCTTTTTCCTGGCCACCACCGTCTCCTCCACGCTGCCGGGAGCAAACAGCGCGCCCACCTCCTTTTTCGGCCTGGCCTCCTTGGCCGCGAACACACGAATCACCCCGAACTCTCCGTCATACCCCCCGGAACGGATCACCTCGCCAGCCCGCACCCGCCCAATCGCCTCGGCCATGCGCAACGAGATGTGACGCCGGATCTCCTCCAGCGGGACCGACTCTAAAATGAACAGCTCAGGCCCCAGACGCCGCAACATCTCGTCGTAGCTGCGGGTCACCCGCCCCGAGGCAGGCCCGACACCTTCCACCTCGCCGATGATCTCGGGCAAAGGGATCAAGGACCAAAACGGAGCCGCCCTGGGAGCGGCGATCCCCTCGGGACGATCGGCCAACTCCTCGACCCGGTTCAACACCCCCACCGTCAACCCCTTGCCGCACACCGGACAGATCCCGGACAAACGCCGGGTCTCCACCGGATCCAGACACACCTGACAGGCCCGATGTCCATCCAGATGGTATTTCCCCTCCTCGGGGAAGAACTCCACGGTTCCCCCATACCCCTCACCGGTTTTCAACGCGCGCACCATGGCGAAATAGTCCACAGCCGAGGTGAACACCGTCGCCTCCCGCGCCACCTTGGCGGGAGAGTGGGCGTCGGAGTTGGAAACCAGTCGATAACGGTCCAGCCGCCCCACCCGCCAGTTCATGGGCGGATCCGAGGACAGCCCGGTCTCCACCGCGAAAATGTGCTCCGACAGATCCCCGTAACACGCCTCGATGGAATCAAAACCCGACTTGGAACCCAACGCCGAAAACCAGGGCGTCCAGATGTGGGCCGGGATCAAAAAGGCGTCTGGATCGGCTTCCAGGGTGATTTCCAGCAGATCGCGGGAATCCAGTCCCAGAATCGGACGGCCATCCGCATTGAGATTGCCGATGCGCCCCAGGCGCGCGATCAGTCGCCGGGCGGCCTCCAGGGAGGGGACACCGATCACATGGTGAACCTTGCGGGTGCAATCCCCTTTTTTGTAGATGGTCGAAATCTCGACGGTCAGCATGAAACGCACCGGCTCTCCGGCTCCCGGCGCCATCCCCGGCACGCCCAACCCCTCGGACACCTGACGTTCCAGCTCGGGTTTCAGGCGCCGCAATCCCGGCTCGGCCTCCACGGTCTGCTCGGCGAGGGCCGCAATCCAGGCCGGATGGGTGAAATCCCCGCTGCCCAACACCGCAATGCCCTTGCGCCGCGCCCACAACGCCAGATGCTCCAGATCGCAATCCCGGCTCGTGGCCCGCGAATACTTGGAATGAATGTGCAAATCCGCAAAAAAACGCATGCCTGATGATCCCCTTGATGGACGGGCCGATTTCCGGATGACTTGTCCCCAACCCCCGGTATATCCTGTCAGGCGGACATTTTCACCCTTTCACACCATCCGGGAGTCAAAAAACGCCATGTCACGGCTCTTTCTCGACCACGCAGCGGACTATCTCTCCTGGAAGGCCCGCAAACAGAACGGTTATCCGTCCACGCTGGCCGATCTGGTGGTGGAGGTGCGCGATCCGTGGGCCATGACAGCAGACGAAATCAACGGCATCCTCTCCCGCTGCGCCCACAGCAACATGGCCTTGTTCCGGGTGACGGATCCGGACCGGATCCAGGACAATCCCCTGCCCGCCATGACCGCCACCCTGGGAGTCGCAAACCTGGACAAGAATCTCGGCGCCGACGGCGAGGGAATGTCCGCATTGACTCCGGGAGGCGCGGCCTTCGCGCCCTTCGCCGATTACATTCCCTATCGGGAGGCGGCCATCGGCTGGCATACCGATGGATATTACAATCCGGTGGATCAGCCGGTCCAGACACTCTGCCTGTATTGCCAACGCCCGGCCCACGAAGGTGGCGAGAACGAATGGCTGGATCCTGATCTGGTCTACATCCAACTGCGCGACCAGCACCCCGAAGCTCTGCGCGCCCTGACGCACCCGGAGGCCATGACCATTCCCGCCCGAATGGCCGCCGATGGCACCATCGCCCGTCCCGAGCGTACCGGCCCGGTCTTTTCCGTCACGCCCGCCGGTCACCTGCACATGCGGTTCACCAACCGCACCAAAAGCATCCGCTGGCGCGACGACGACGCCACCCGACAGGCGCTGGAGATTCTGCGTCAGATTCTCCTCGCTCCCGAGCCGCGCCGTTTCCGGGGTCGGCTGGAACAAGGCTGGGGCGCGATCTGCAACAATGTGCTGCACACCCGCGCCGCCTTCGCGGACCCGCCCGGTGGCCCGCGACGGGTGCTGTACCGGGCACGGTTCTTCGATCATCTGCCCGCATCGCTTTAAAAAGAAACACGCCACACCGAATACCACATCTGGCCCATAAATTGCGTATCGTCGTTCATTACCCTAATCCATCCCACCCCGATCAGGTGACAACGATGACGACCACGCCGATTTCCATGCCCGAACTCGCCCGTCAGGCCAACAGCCTGCGGGAGAGCCGTCTGCGGGCCAGCCACTCGGGCGACACCAATCCATTCAACGAACTGCTCATGCAGGCCGTCGAGGAACGCAGCAACCTTTCCGGCACCAACACCGGTCTGACCCACGCCACGGTCAACGCCCTGGTGGAAGCGGTCATGTCCGCGTTGCGCCAGGCCAAGGATTCGGTGGGCGGACTGCCCGCCAGCCTCGCCGGAAACGGCCTGTCCGGCGGCGAGGAGGAAGGGTGGCCATTGAGCAGCGGCACGCCGATCTCCATGCCGCAGGGTTTCCGCTCCGGAGTGGTCACCCACGCCAAAACCCGCGCGCCCGCCGATCCGACCCAAAAGATTTCATCCTCCATGGAAGGGGGAAACTACGACCAGATCATCAAACGGGCCTCGGACCGCTATGGCGTGGACCCGGACCTGATCCGCTCGGTGATCCAGGTGGAAAGCAGCTTCAATCCCAAAGCGGTCTCGCCCGCCGGCGCCCAGGGCATGATGCAACTGATGCCCGGCACCGCCGCCGAACTCGGGGTCAAAAACCCCTTCAACGCCGAAGAGAACATCATGGGCGGCACCTTGTATCTAAGCCGTCTGCTGGATCGCTACGATGGCAATGTCCGCTCCGCCCTGGCCGCCTACAACTGGGGCATGGGCAACCTGGAACGACAACCCGCCTCCGCCATGCCGGGAGAGACCCGACGTTACGTCTCCCGCATCATGGGCATGGTCGAAGGGGATACCAACAAGGCGTAACCAGGCCCAACCAGCCGGGGATCGAAAGATCATCACCGTTTCCGATCCCCGGCTAGGCAACCCACGCGACACACAACACTGCAAGCACACTCTTCAGAAAGCACAGCCGCACCCCCTCGCGCCTCCGCCCCCGCAGCCACCGGACCGGACGAGAAGGGTTTCCAGTCTTGCTCCCTGACGCAATCTCTCACCTCTCACGCCCCCGCAGCCACCGGACCGGACGAGAAGGGTTTCCAGTCTTGCTCCCTGACGCAATCTCTCACGCCCCCGCAGCCACATCCAAGGCCTGGGTGATGTCCGCGAGGATGTCGTCGATGTGTTCCAGCCCCACGGAGAGACGCACCATGTCCTCCGAGACTCCGGCCTGAATCAACTCTTCCGGAGACAACTGGCGATGGGTGGTGCTGGCGGGATGGCAGGCCAGCGACTTGGCGTCACCGATGTTGACCAGATGGGTGATCAGCTTGAGGGCGTCGATAAAGCGCTCGCCCGCCTTGCGTCCCCCCTGCACCCCGAAGGTGAGAATCCCCGAAGCCTTGCCATGGAAATAACGATCCACCAGATGACGGCTGGGATGGTTCTTCAGACCCGCATAGCCCACCCAGGCCACCTTGGGATGTTTTTCCAGGTATTCCGCGACCGCCAGGGCGTTGTCGCAATGGCGTTCCATGCGCAAGGCGAGGGTCTCGATGCCCTGAAGAATCAAGAAGCTGTTGAACGGAGAGATGGCCGCTCCCATGTTGCGCAACGGCACGACCCGCGCCCGACCGATGAAGGCCGCCGCTCCCAAAGCCTCGGTGTAGGTGACGCCATGATACGAGACATCCGGTTCGTTCAACCGGCGGAATCTGGCCTTGTGCTCGGCCCAGGGAAAGCGTCCTGAATCCACCAGAATACCGCCGATCGAGGTGCCATGCCCCCCCATGTATTTGGTGAGAGAGTGGATCACGATATCCGCGCCATGCTCGAAGGGACGACACAACACCGGGGTGGGGACCGTATTGTCCACGATCAAGGGCACGCCATGGCCATGGGCCAGCGTGGCCAGCGCGGCGATATCGACCACGTTGCCCAGAGGATTGCCGATGGACTCCACGAAAACCGCCTTGGTCCGTTCATCGATCCGGGTGGCGAAGCTGGCCGGATCCCGATAGTCGGCGAAGCGGACCTCAATCCCCAACTGGGGCAGGGTGTGGGCAAACAGATTGTAGGTGCCGCCGTACAGGGTACTGGAGGCGACGATGTTGTCGCCACTTTCGCAGATGGTGAAGACCGCATAGGTGATCGCCGCCTGACCCGAAGAGAGGGCCAACGCGCCGATCCCCCCTTCCAGGTCCGCCACCCGCTGTTCCAACACGGCGGTGGTGGGATTCATGATGCGGGTGTAGATGTTGCCCGCCACCTTGAGATCAAACAGGTCCGCCGCGTGCTGGGTATCGTCGAAAGCGTATGAAGTCGTCTGATAGATGGGGACGGCCACCGACCGGGTGGTCGGTTCGGGCCGGTAACCGCTGTGGATGGCCATGGTTTCCAGTTTCATCCTGTGGACTCCTTTTATTGCTTATCTTGGGTTATGGAACACCTCACACCTCTCAACGACTCTTGCCGTCTCCTTTGGTGTAATACCGATAGCCGTTGCGTCCTCTCTCCTTGACCGCGTACATGGCCATGTCGGCGCTGTCCATCAGTTCCTGGCCCTCCCGGCCATGGGAGGGAAATACCGCGATGCCGATGGAAGCCCCCACGGTCACCGACTCGCCGGACACGGCAATCGGCTGACTGACGCTCTGCACGATCTTGTCCGCCACCAGCGCGGCGGCGCCCGGATCGGACAGGTCGGACAGGATCACGGCAAACTCATCGCCTCCCAGGCGCGCCACCAGATCCGAAGCCCGCAGACACTCCCGAATGCGCTGGGTGGTGGCAATCAGCACCTGATCCCCGGCGGCATGACCCAGCGTATCGTTGACCTGCTTGAAACGGTCCAAATCGATAAGCATCAAGGCCAACGGATCCTGATCGCGGGTCGCCTTGGTCAGGGCATGGGCCAGATGCGCGTTGAACAGCACCCGGTTGGGCAACGACGTGAGCAGATCGTGATGCGCGAGATGCTGCATCCGCTCTTCCAGACGTTTGCGCTCCAGGATTCCGGCCATGGTAAAGGCGACACTGGCCAGAAAGTCCTCCTCATCGGTCGATTGGGCGTGATGGGCATCCAGATACAGGGTCAAGACCGCCAGCACCCGACCTCTCGACACAATCGGCAGACAGTAGTGGCCATGGGCTGGCATCTCCTCGTAATGGGTTTCATGCCGCTCGTCCACACACGCCGCATAGACCAGCCGACCTTCGACCGCAGCCCGACCGCACAGACACCAACCCGACGCCACCACCTGACAACTCTTCTGGATCAGGGGGTCCAATCCATGAGAGGCCATCATGCGCAACGAGCCATCGTTTTCGTCCACCAGAAAAATGGCCCCCTTGCGCTCCACATGCAAAAACGGAACGGTCAGCACGATCTGCAAGGCCACTTCCAACTGTCGCGGCAAGGAGAGGGGTTCCAACGAGCTTTCCAACAAGGCGCTCAAGGCCAGCCGCGAGGTCTGGGCGCGCACCGTGACATCCTCCAGACGTTGCAGATCACGCCCCATCTGCTGCATGGCCATGAGCAACACGCCTACTTCGTCCTGGGGAATCGCCGGAATGGTGGCGCGCAGATTGCCCGCCGCGATCTCACGAGCAAAACGGACGCCGATGCGCAGGGATTTCAGAATGGAACGCGTAAGAAAAAAAACCAGCAATCCCGAAAAAATCATCGAGAGCACCACAAAACCGGCATAAAACCGTTCGGTGCGCGCCAGATGGGCCTCCTGGGTACTGGCGCGCGCCTGCATGCGGTCCGCGAACAACACATGCAGTCGTCGCGCCACAGGCACCACCGAGCGCTCCACGAGTTCGACGCGCTCCGCCTGGGACAATCCCTGATCCTGGACCATATCCTCGAAGCGATCCAGATATTCCTGGACCAACTGTTCCGCCTCGTGCCAGATTTCCACCTCCGTGGCTCCAGCCAGGCCCTCTTCGTCACGAATCATCGGAATCAGACGGGTCATGCCCTCGCGGGTCTGAATCGCCCAGGTCTGCTCATGGCGCAACAAGAAGTTCTTTTCATGCCGTCTGGCTTCCAGAAGCGATGCCCGCATCTGTTGCAAACGTTCCTGCCCCTTTTCCATGCCGACCAGGATCTGCATGTTCTGCCAGGCCAGCATGGCCAACAGCAGCACCAGGCTGACGATGCCTCCGAATCCCAATCCCAGTTTATGATCGATGTACATGGTGTTGGCCCCGAACCGCGACAATACCGAATCAAAGATCCATGGCAATCGAAACTAAAGTCCCTTCTTGATCCGCAACCGAGGCGAACGCGATGGTGTGGCCGATGACATGGCGGGTCACGCGACCGCCCCCATCCGACCGGACAACCTGGAATGATCCCTATGCGTTGGCATCATGGATGCGATCGGGATTTTTTTCAAGACACCCGGTCGGAAGTCTCGTTTTTTCTCTGTGCAACGGTCGCGGAAAGGCAATGTCACCCTCCCAGGAAACCGCAGGAGGAGAGGCTGGAAACCACACAAAACAATACGGGATTATTGGGGCGAAAAAACAGCCAGAGAAACCGGAAGAAAAATCCGGCAAAGAAAGAGATCTGCAATCCTGCGGAACCGGCCTGACTGAAAACGACCGGGTGAATAGCCAGCCGGGGTTTTTCGCACCTGGAACCTTGAAATCAGGTTCGCCAGACACAAAAAACCCCGGTGGGATTCCAGGAGAGGTCACCCTTGAAAGACAAGGGGACTCAACCGGATCGAGAATGGTTCCGGGGTGATCAGATCACCCGGACATTCTCCGCTTTGGGGCCTTTCTCACCCTGGGAAACGCTGAGTTCCACGCGCTGACCTTCGGCCAGGCTCTTGAACCCTTCCATCACAATGGCGCTATGATGCACGAAAGCATCACCCTTGCCATGATCCCGCTCGACAAAACCGAAGCCTTTGCTGTCGTTGAACCATTTCACTGTGCCTGTTTCACGATCCGACATTCTTAACAACTCCCTGCGAAAGAAAAAAAGGTGTGGATTGGGTGACGCGCCCTGCGGCAAGATTCGACGATGAGAACTTGCCGCAGGGGCCACGATTGAGGAGAAAAAAAACCGCGAGAGGATTCCAGAAACCACGGAGGGTGTGCGAACCGACTGTCAGGCTTAACTTTTCCACACAAGATGAGGCTTGTCTCCAACACGAAACCACCCAATTGTTGCCTGACAGGCTACAACATTCCACAAACGCAGTCAAGGCATGATCACAAAATCCGCTTTATTCCCACTCGATGGTTCCCGGCGGCTTGGAGGTGATGTCGTAGACCACCCGGTTGATCCCCTTGACTTCGTTGATGATCCGGTTGGCGATGCGGGAGAGGAGATCGTGGGGCATGGGATACCAGGAGGCGGTCATGTAGTCCCGGGTCTCCACGGCCCGCAGGGCCACCACATAATCATAGCTGCGACCATCCCCCATCACCCCCACGCTCTTGACCGGCAAGAAGACCGCGAAAGCCTGGGCGATCTTGTCGTAGTGTCCGGTGGTGTAGAGTTCTTCCAGATAGATGGCGTCGGCGCGGCGCAACAGGTCGGCGAACTCCTTTTTGACCTCCCCCAGAATCCGCACCCCCAAACCCGGACCCGGAAACGGATGGCGCAGGATCATGCGCGCGGGCAGCCCCAGTTCCAGCCCCACGGTGCGCACCTCGTCCTTGAACAACTCCCGCAAAGGTTCCAGCAGTTTCAAGCCCATGCGTTCCGGCAGACCGCCGACATTATGATGGGACTTGATGTTGGTGGCCGCCTTGGTCTTGGCGCCGGCGGACTCGATCACATCTGGATAGATGGTCCCCTGGGCCAGCCATTTGGCCCCTTCGATCTTTCTGGCCTCCTCCTCGAACACCTCGATGAAGGTGTGACCGATGATCTTGCGTTTCTGTTCCGGATCCGTCACCCCGGCCAGACGGGAGAGAAAACGCTCCTCGGCATCGACGCGGATCACCTTGACCCCCAGATGACTGGCAAAGGTGGCCATGACCTCCTCGCCTTCGTTCATGCGCAACAGACCGTTGTCCACGAACACGCAAGTCAACTGCTCGCCGATGGCCCGATGCAGCAAAACCGCCGTCACCGCCGAATCCACCCCCCCGGACAGCCCCAGAATCACCCGATCGGCGCCGACCTTCTCCCGGGCCAACTGGATTTCGTGTTCGATGACATTGCCGGCGGTCCACAGACCCGAACAGCCGCACACATCACGCACGAACCCCTGAAGGAACTGATCCCCATTCACGGTATGGTTGACCTCGGGATGGAACTGCACCCCGATAATGGCCAGATCCTCGTGTTCCATGGCGGCCAGGATGCCGTTGTCGCTCGTGGCCAACGGCTGAAACCCGAAAGGCACCCGGCTGACATGATCCCCGTGGCTCATCCACACCCGCCCCTCGCCTTGCGCGAGGAAACCGCCGGGCAGGGCCTGTTCCTTTCCGACCATCTGGATGGTGGCGTGACCATACTCGCGCGTGGCGGACGGGGCCACCTCGCCACCGAAGTGACGGGCCAGCAGATGCATGCCGTAACAGATCCCCAGCACCGGCACCGCCTGAGCCAGCACCGCCTCGTTCATGTCGGGAGCGCCGGGATCGTAGACCGAATGGTGCCCGCCGGACAGAATGATCCCCCTGGGCGCGAAAGCGCGCAGCTCTTCCGGCTCCATGCGCCAGGAGTGGATTTCGCAATAGGCTCCGGTTTCCCGCACCCGACGGGCGATCAATTGGGTGTACTGGGAGCCGTAATCCAGAATCAGGATTTTCTGGGAGTGGAGCAGATCGTCCATTTACACTAACCCCGACTGATAGTTGGGCGCTTCCTTGGTGATGGTGACATCGTGGACATGGGACTCTTTCAGACCCGCGCTGGTGATCTGGACAAAAACCGGCTTGGTGCGCAAGGTCGGGATGTCCGGACAACCCACATAGCCCATGGCGGCGCGCAAGCCGCCGACCATTTGATGGATGAGCAGCGACATGGGGCCTTTGTAGGGCACCCGCCCCTCGATGCCTTCGGGCACCAGCTTGCGGGTTTCGACCCCGGCCTGGAAATAACGATCCTTGGATCCCTTGGCCATGGCCTCCAACGAACCCATGCCCCGATAGGTCTTGTAGCTGCGCCCCTGATACAAGAACACCTCGCCGGGAGACTCGTCCGCGCCGGCGAACATGGAACCCATCATCACGCACGACGCGCCAGCGGCGATGGCCTTGGCGATCTCGCCGGAATATTTGATGCCCCCATCGGCGATGATCGGGGTATCGCTCTTGTCCGCCTCTTCGGAGCAGTCGGAGATGGCGGTCATCTGCGGCATGCCCACCCCGGCCACGATGCGGGTGGTGCAGATGGAACCGGGTCCGATGCCCACCTTGATGGCGTCCGCTCCAGAGTCGATCAAGGCGCGGGTGGCCTCCGCCGTGGCCACGTTGCCGGCGATCACCTGACAGGCGGGATAACGGGACTTGATCCAGGAGACCAGTTCCAGCACGCCTCTGGAGTGGCCGTGAGCGGTATCCACCACCACCACGTCCACATCGGCTTCCACCAGCGACTCCACCCGTCTGCGCCCGTCCCGACCCGGACCCACGGCGGCTCCGACCCGCAAACGGCCAGTTTCGTCCTTGCAGGCGTTGGGATTGGTCTGGGATTTCTCGATGTCCTTGACCGTGATCAGACCCACACAGCGGAACGCGTCATCCACCACCAGCAATTTTTCGATGCGGTGCTGATGCAGCAACCGTTTGGCTTCGCTCATCGGCACCCCCTGGCGCACGGTGACCAGCTTCTCCCGGGGGGTCATCAACTCCTTGACCGGCTGGGAGAGGTCCGTGGCGAAACGCACATCCCGGTTGGTGAGAATGCCATGCAGGCGCCCATTCTCCTCGGTCACGGGAATGCCGGAAATGTTGCGGTCGCGCATCAATTCGATGGCGGTTTGCAACGGGGCGTCCGGGGTCACGGTCCAGGGATCCAGCACCAGCCCCGTGACGAAACGTTTCACGATGCGCACCTCGGCGGCCTGTTCCTTGGCGCTCATGTTCTTGTGGATGATGCCCATGCCCCCTTCCTGGGCCATGGCGATGGCGGCCCTGGCCTCGGTGACCGTATCCATGGCCGCAGAGATCAGGGGAATGTTGAGACGGATCGTCCGGGTCAGTCGGGTCGACAGGTCCACCGCGTTCGGCAGCACCTCGGAATAAGCCGGAACCAGCAGCACATCGTCGAACGTCAATGCCTGTTTTATGACTCGCATGGCACGCCTCAGTCTAAGAGATCTTCGTGGGAAGCCACCGGATCGGCGCGAAAGCCGGTTCCGATGAGATAGAGTTCCGCGCTCCGATCGCGGCTGGCCGGAGGCTTCTCCACCTTGACATGGGTGAACCGGAGTCGGGCCATGCGCACCAGGTCGTGAAAATCCGGCCCCTGGAACATCTTCAGCACCACCCGTCCTCCTGGTCGCAACACCGCAAACGCAAAATCCAAGGCCGCCTCCACCAACAGCGACCCCCGCCCCTGATCGGCGACCCGGACTCCGGTCATGTTGGGAGCCATATCCGACAGCAGCACGTCCGCCTGCCCGGAAGGACCGAAACCGGCCCGCAGTTGTTCCAGGATGGCATCGTCCAAAAAATCCCCGCACAAGACCAACGCACCGGGAATGGGATCCATGGGCAGCAGATCCACCGCCACCACGCGTCCCTGATCGCCCACCCGACGCGCCGCGACCTGAGTCCAGCCACCGGGAGCCGCACCCAACTCCACCACCGTATCCCCGATGCGAAACAGCCCCTTGCCCACGTTGCGCGCCGCCACCGAAGCGTCGATCTCCAACAGCTTGTAGGCCGCCCGCGAACGATAGCCATCCCGTCTGGCCGCCGCCACATACGGATCGTTGCGATGTTCTTCGAGCCAACGGGCGCTGGAGGGCCGACGATTGCTCATCTATGTCAAGCCGGTCAAAACTGGATCGACAGGATTTCGTAACGATGCACGCCACCCGGCGCCCGCACCTCGATGGAGTCGCCGACCTCCTTGCCGATCATGCCTCGGGCCATGGGGCTGCTGATGGAAATCATCCCCTGTTCCAGATCGGCCTCGTCTTCGCCCACGATGCGATACAGGCTTTCCACATCGCTCTTTTCGTCCACCACCCGCACCAGAGCGCCAAACACCACCTTGCTGGAACGGATCCGGCTGGTGTCGATGATCTCGGCGTTGGCCAACGAGGTCTCGATCTCCTGGATGCGCCCCTCGTTGAAGGATTGCTGCTCCTTGGCCGCGTGATATTCGGCGTTCTCCGACAGATCCCCGTGATCCCGGGCCACGGAAATGGCCTCCACGATGCGGTGACGATCCTCGCTCTTGCGACGCTTCAGCTCGGCTTTGAGTTTTTCCGCCCCTTGCAGGGTCATCGGTACTTTCTTTAACATGGTGCCCCCTGGATCCCTTACGGATGATAATCCTGCAAAGCCTTGCATTGAAGATCGGACTCGCGCACAGCGGCCATGGCCTCCACCGCCGCGCGCATCCCGGCCACGGTGGTGAAATAGGGTATGCCGGTCATCAAGGCGGTGCGGCGCAGAGAAAAGGAGGCCGCCAAAGCCTGCTTGCCCTGGGTGGTGTTGAACACCATGGCCACCTCGCCGTTTTTCATCATGTCCACGATATCCGGTCTGCCCTCTTGCACCTTGTTGACCACCCGCACCGACAGTCCCTGCTGAAGCAGATACGCCGCGGTGCCACGGGTGGCGCACAGACGGAATCCCATCTCCAACAGGCTGCGGGCCGGCGCGGCCACCCCTTGTTTGTCGGCGTCCTTGACCGAAATGAACACCATGCCCGGTCCGCCGCCATCCTTGGGGGAACGCGGCAGAAAGGTTCCGGCGCTCTCCTGGGCCTTGGCGAAGGCCCGTCCGAAGTCGTCCGCCAATCCCATCACCTCACCGGTGGATTTCATCTCCGGTCCAAGCACGGTATCCACGCCAGGGAACTTCTGGAAGGGAAACACCACCTCCTTGACCGCGACATGATCCACCCGTGGATAATGGGTCAATCCCACCTGGGCCAGGGTCTCACCGGCCATGATGCGCGCCGCCGCCTTGGCCAGGGCCACGCCGGTGGCCTTGGAGACGAACGGCACCGTGCGCGACGCGCGGGGATTGACCTCCAGCAGATAGATCTCTCCATCCTTGATGGCGAACTGCACATTCATCAGTCCCACCACCTTCAGGGCGTTGGCCAGCAGCAGGGTCTGACGCTCGATTTCCAGCAGCAACCCCTCCTCGACCGAATACGGCGGCAACGAACAGGCCGAATCCCCGGAGTGGACCCCCGCCTCTTCGATATGCTCCATGATGCCACCGATCACCGCCTCCTGACCGTCGGAGACACAATCCACGTCGATTTCGATGGCATCGTTCAAGAAGTGGTCGATCAACACCGGATGATCCGGAGAGGCCCGCACCGCCGACACCATGTAACGATCCAGATTGGCCGGATCGTGGACAATCTCCATGGCCCGCCCCCCCAGCACATAGGAGGGACGCACCACCACCGGATAACCGACCCGCTCCGCCACCTCCCGGGCCTCGGCCTGGGAACGGGCCAGACCGTTTTCCGGCTGCTTCAGGTCGAGATCCTGCAACAGCACCTGGAACCGCTCCCGGTCCTCGGCCACGTCGATGGCGTCCGGCGAGGTGCCGATGATGGGCGCTCCGGCGGCTTCCAGCGCCTTGGCGAGCTTCAACGGAGTCTGACCGCCGAACTGCACGATGATCCCTTCGGGTTTTTCCGTCTCCACGATGGCCATCACATCCTCGAAGGTCAACGGCTCGAAATACAGCCGGTCCGAGGTGTCGTAATCGGTGGAGACGGTCTCGGGATTGCAGTTGACCATGATGGTCTCGAAGCCCGCCGCCTTCAGGGCGAAGGCCGCGTGCACACAACAATAATCGAACTCGATCCCCTGGCCGATACGATTCGGGCCTCCCCCCAGGATCATGATCTTGCGCCGGTCGCTGGGGCGGGCTTCGCACTCCTGCTCGTAGGTGGAGTACAGATAGGTGGTCTGGGAGGCGAACTCGGCGGCGCAGGTATCCACCCGCTTGAACACCGGCACGATCCCATGATCACGCCGCGCGGAACGGATCCCGGAGGCGGGACAGCCCAGCAGCGCACCCAGACGCTGATCGGAAAATCCCATGCTCTTCAAGGCCCGCAACCGCTCCGGCGCGAGACTCTCCGGGGCGACCCCGGCCAGGGACTGCTCGGCTTCGACGATCTGCTGGATCTGATCCAGAAACCAAGGATCGATGGCCGTGGTCTCGTGCAGCCACTGGATGCTCTTGCCCAGACGCAGGGCGTCGGCCAGCAGCAGCAACCGATCCGGCCCCGGATGGCTCAGACGATAGGCCAGTTCCGTTTCCATCTCTCCGACGGAAGAAAAAGCACCGGGATCGAACACCGGATCAAACCCGGTCAGGCCCGTCTCCATGGAGCGCAACGCCTTCTGCAAGGACTCCTTGAAGGTGCGTCCGATGGCCATGGCCTCGCCGACCGATTTCATCTGGGTGGTGAGGATGGCTTCGGCCTGGGGGAACTTCTCGAAGGTGAAACGGGGAATCTTGGTGACCACATAATCGATGGACGGCTCGAACGAGGCCGGAGTCACTCCGGTGATATCGTTCATGATCTCCGGCAGAAGATAACCCACCGCCAGCTTGGCGGCCACCTTGGCGATGGGGAACCCGGTGGCCTTGGAAGCCAAGGCCGACGAACGGGAGACCCGGGGATTCATCTCGATGATGATCATCCGTCCTGTGGCGGGATGGAGCGCGAACTGCACATTGGAGCCGCCGGTATCCACGCCGATCTCCCGCAACACCGCGATGGAGGCGTCGCGCAGCTCCTGCAACTCCTTGTCCGTGAGGGTCAACGCCGGGGCCACGGTGATGGAGTCGCCGGTGTGGATCCCCATGGGATCGAGATTCTCGATGGAACAGATGATGATGGCGTTGTCGGCGCGATCCCGCACCACCTCCATCTCGAACTCCTTCCAGCCCAGCAGGGACTCTTCCACCAGCACTTCGCGGGTCGGAGAGGCGGCCAGTCCCAGACGGATCAGCTCCACGTACTCCTGACGGTTGTAGGCCACACCGCCACCCGTGCCTCCCAGGGTGAAGCTCGGGCGCAGAATGGCGGGAAATCCCACCACATCCAGCACCTCCAGGGCCTCTTCCAGGGTGTGGGCGAAACCGGACTTGGGCAGTCCCAGACCGATGCGGGTCATGGCCTCCTTGAACTGCATCCGGTCTTCGGCCTTGGCGATGGCCTTGCGGGAGGCCCCGATCAGCTCCACCTGATACTGCTCCAGGATCCCGGCGTCGGCCAGGGCCATGGCCAGATTCAAGGCGGTCTGCCCCCCCATGGTGGGCAGCAGGGCATCCGGGCGCTCCTGGCGGATGATGCAGGCCAGAGAGTCCACGGTCAAAGGCTCGACGTAGGTGCGGTCCGCCAACTCCGGATCGGTCATGATGGTGGCCGGATTGGAGTTGACCAGAATGACCCGGTACCCCTCCTCCTTGAGGGCCTTGCAGGCCTGCACCCCGGAATAGTCGAACTCGCAAGCCTGCCCGATGACGATGGGACCGGCCCCGATGATGAGAATGCTTTGGATATCAGTGCGTTTTGGCATGTTACGCTAGCAGCTCCGCAAATTGACGGAACAGATAATGGGCGTCATGGGGGCCGGGACTGGCCTCGGGATGGTACTGGACCGAAAAAACCGGGGCCGAACGCAACCGTACCCCCTCCACGGTTCCATCGAACAAAGAGAGATGGGTCACCTCCAGGTCTGCCGGCAACCCGTCGGATTCCACCACGAAGCCATGATTCTGGGAGGTGACCTCCACCTGTCCGGTCTGAAGATTCTTCACCGGATGGTTGCCCCCCCGATGACCGAATTTCAGTTTCCGGGTTTTGGCCCCCAGGGCCAGACAGAGCATTTGATGCCCCAGACAGATTCCGAACACAGGCAGATCACGCTGCAGCACCTGCCGGATCACCCCGATGCCATGATGCACCGCCTCCGGGTCTCCGGGACCGTTGGACAGAAAGACTCCGGCAGGCTGCAAGGCCAGAATCTCTTCCAGGGTGGCCGTGGCCGGAAGCACCCGCAGATCGCATCCCACCGACACCAACCCGCGCAGGATGTTGCGTTTGATCCCGAAATCCAACGCCACCACGCGTTTGCCCGCAGCGGGCCGGTTGACGCTCCGGCTTTCGGCGGTACTCCAGATGTCGCTTTTCCAGGCGATCGGCCCATCGGTCCAGTGGTGGGCGACCCCGCAGGTCACCTCCGGGGTGAGATCCATTCCGGTCAGACCCGGCCAGGCCCGCGCCTTGGCCACCAGCGAAGCGGTATCGAAATCCACGGTGGACAACACGCCCCGTTGGGCGCCGTTTTCCCGCAGGTGATTCACCAGACGCCGGGTGTCGATCCCCTCGATGGCCGGCACGCCGTGTCGGTTCAGAAACGCGATCAGGGATTCGACGGCGCGCCAGTTGGAGAGCAATCGGGCATTCTCTTTGACCACAAACCCGCGAATCCAGGGTCGTTCCGACTCCATGTCCTCGGGGTTGACCCCCACATTGCCGATCTGCGGCGCAGTCATGGTCACGATCTGACCCGCATAGGAGGGATCGGTGAGGATCTCCTGATAGCCGGTCATGGAACTGTTGAAACAGACCTCTCCCACCTGTTCGCCGTTCGCGCCGAAGGAGACCCCATCAAATCGGGTTCCATCCTCCAGCACCAGCACAGCCCGCCCGTTGTCGTTTGCCATGCGACCATCCTTCGCAATCGTTGCCGGAATCCCCATCCCTGGTCCAAGCCATTCCCTGGATCAATCCCCGTTTATACTCCCTGCGCCACCCCAAAGTCAACGCGGGTGGACGCGCCGACAAAATCCCTCTATTCTTTGAAGCGCGCCGAATCCATCGTAACCCGATCCATCGTTGCTCACGCACCGGAGGCCCCACCCATGACGCGCTTTTCCACCCGGATTGCATCCATGCTTTCGGTTCTGTCCCTTTCCCTTGGCATCGCCACGCCGGTCCTGGCCGGGGGATGGCTGGGGATCACGGTTCAGACCCCGGAAGGGGTGCAGATCGGCGAGATTCTCAAAGACGGCCCGGCCGACAAGGCGGGACTGGCCAAAAACGATATCCTGATCCAGGCGGACGGCAAACCCATCACCTCGATTCCCCACTTTCTCACGGTGGTGGAAAACGCCACCCCTGGCAAGGAGATGCTCCTGACCGTGATCCGCGCCGGGAAAGAACAGGAACTCAAGATCATTCCGGACGACAGCCGCGATCACCCCTCCCGTTTTCCGGACGGCAGCCTCGCAGACCCCCAGGGGCCTCTTCCCGGAAAGATCTGGCACCGCGCCGAACCCTGGCCCGGCACCCCTCTGCCCCCCCCGGAGGCGGGCGGATATCCACCCACGCCCCTGCCCGACGCCCCTGGCGCCAAGACGGCCACACCCGGACGGACGGAAACGGTCCAACCTCTCGCGCCCATGCTCGAACCCGCCCCACGGGAACGGGCCGCCACCCCCCCCGCCGAACCGCCGGAACCGCCCGCCACCGCGTGGCTTGGCGTGGCTCCGGAACTGTCGGCCCATGGCGTGGTCCTGTCGCGGGTGGCGCCCGGCGGACCCGGAGAAAAAGCCGGCATGAAAGCCGGTGACCTGATCATCTCCTTAAATGGCCAGTCGGTCTCCTCGCCCCGCGCCATGGCGCGCATTCTGCGCGGCTATCGGCCCGGCGACCTGATCGAAGCGACCCTCAACCGCAACGGACAGATGATCGACTCCCAGGCCCAACTGGCCGCTCCCCCCTCCGACGCCCCCTGACGCCGACTCCTTGAAAAAAAGGATCCCTGATAAAGATCATGCCAGCCATCAAGATCAAAACCGCCGAAGAGATCGAGTTGATGCGCGCCTCCTGCCAACTGGCCGCGCTCACCTTGAAGATGATCGAACCCCACGTTCAGCCGGGAGTCACCACCCAGCAACTCAACGATCTGTGTCACGATTTTCTGATCGCCCACAACGCCCGCCCTTCCCCGCTCAACTATCGGGGATTTCCCAAGTCGATCTGCACCTCGATCAACCAGCAGGTGTGCCACGGCATTCCCGGACCGCGCGCGCTGCGCGCCGGGGATATCGTCAACATCGACGTGACCGCCTACCTGAACGGCGTTCACGGCGACACCAACAAGACCTACCATGTCGGCCCCCCCTCCCCCAAAGGGGAGAAGATCGTGCAGATCGCCAAGAAATGTCTGGATGCCGGCATCCGGGCATTGCGTCCCAAAGGATATTTCGGGGATATCGGCGCAGCCATCGAGGCGGTGGCCAACCATTATCGCTGCACGGTGGTGCGGGAATATTGCGGTCATGGCATCGGTCGGGAGTTCCATGAAGAACCCGCCGTGCTGCATTATATCACCAAGGAAAACGGCGACACCCTTCCACGCGGCGCGGAACTCAAACCCGGGATGATCTTCACCATCGAACCGATGATCAACCTGGGCAAAGCCGACATCCGCCTGATGCCCGACAAATGGACCGTGGTCACGAAAGACCACTCCCTCTCGGCCCAGTTCGAGCACACCATCCTGATCACCCCCACCGGTTATGAAGTGCTGACCGATCTGGACGGGGAGTACGAGAAAGGCTAAACAACCGATGATTCTAGAGGATTCATTCGGGATTCAAGCCTTCCAGAACCTTCTTCAACCGGATCAGATCCTCCCACATGGCCCGTTTGGCCAAAGGGGAACGCAGGCAGTAGGCGGGATGATAGGCGACGATCAACGGCACCCCCCGCCAGGAGTGGACTCGGCCCCGGACACGGGCCAGTTGATCGGTCGGCCCGAGCAACGTCTCCACCACCACCTTGCCCAACGCCACGATGGCCTTGGGACGCACGGTCTCCAACTCCTGAATCCAGTACCCCTGACACTGGCGAATCTCGTCGGAGCGGGGCGTGCGATCACCGGGAGGGCGACATTTGATTATATAAGTCGTATAGGCCTCGGCGCGCTGCCATCCGGCAGCCCGGACCATCCCGGAAAACAGCTCCCGGGTCTCCCCGCCAAAGGGAAAACCAGCCCGTTCATCCGCTGCGCTGGGGGCGTCGGCGATCCAGACCACCGGGGCATCCGGGGGACCGGCGCCATAAATCGCCCCCTGACGGGTCAAGGAAAGCCCGCACTGCCGACATTGGGAGACCTGACGCGCCCACCCCTGCAACAACTCTCCCCGCGCTTCCACCGCCACCGGCGGAGTCAGCAACCGATCCAGGGATAAAGAGGCAGAGGCAACGGCGGATGCGGCGACGACGGGAACAGATTCCACACGGGCCACGCTCCGAGGCGGCGGCGATCCGGCCACAGACGCGACCGCCGGGGATTCGGTCCGCACTTCGGCCCGGGGCGCAGGGGGGGCGGCAGGCGGGAACCGGGGTGGCGGCGGTCTGGCGGGCAACAGGGGAACGGTCGGACGATGGGCCTCTTTCCAGCCATGACTCTCTCCGGAGAACCGATCGATTCCGCACTCCCGCCAATACCGCAGGGTGGCCAGCAAGGCAGCCCCCAGGTCCATATCACTCTCCCCTTGGGAGTCGAAACGGTTTGTGGAATCGGCTAGCCCAGGCTGGCGCGGTGATGGGTCGGACGCACCGAATAGACGGCGGCATCCTGTTTGAGTTTCATCAACTTCCTTTGCAGTATCAGGGCGGTCTGATACGTCTCAATTCCTTTAATCACGGTCATCTTTTCTATGGTATCGTAAATTTCGTAATCGTTTTTCTTTGAAATAATTCTCAAAGTCTCCATGATTGACTCCGCAAGGCAAGGGTTACGCTGTTCGAGCTAATAGATAGCATTTTCCCTGCCAAGCAGTCTTCGGTTGGATTGTCAAGCAGTTACCATCGAGGCGTCAAAAACGTCCGGCCGGGATCTGTCAGTCGCGCCTCTTTTTACGAGCGCGCCACCACTCCCGCCACAGCAAAACGAAAGTGACAAGTATGACCGATCCGCCACAAAAAAGCCCTATGAACAATGAATAATCAAAGCGGTAGGCGTCGGTGTTCGGGTCATAGGTGGTGCAGAAGAATCGGACCCGGCGCACCAGTTCATCCACCGTGGTTTCGTGATCCGTGGGCGGGGTTCCCAGGATCAGGGTACGCAAGGGTTCGGTCAGCAACTGGGTCTGGAAAGACTCCCCATACACCTGCCGATAGACCACCCCCTTGGCATCGACGATGGTGGCTTGCACCAGATGGTCGAACCCCTTGGGAGAAGGGGCGAACACAAAGCCCAGTTGACGCGACAGGCGGACCATGGTCTCGGCGGAGGCGCTCAGAACGCTCCAGTTGGGTTGCGCGCTGATGCCTTGTTGTCGGGCGAAGGCGGCCATGGCCTTGGGGGTGTCGTAGCGGGTGTCGAAGCCGATGGTGACCACCTGAAAGCTCTGCTCGCCGAAGGTATCCCTGGCCTTGTCCACCACCGAGGCCAGAAACCGGGTCGCGATCGAACAGGTGTGATAACAACTGGTATAGATCAGGCTGATGATCAGGGGCTTGCCCAGGAAGGAGGACAATTCGACCTTTTTGCCGTCCGGGTCGGTCAGGGTATAGGCTTCGAGGGTGCGGCCAATGGCGGCCTGACTGGACTCCAGGGCCACGCGACCCTCGAAGACCGGATCGCGTCCCTGGCCGACCGGGGCTTCGGCCCAGACCGGAAACACGCAGAACCAGCCCAAGAACGTCAGCACCACACACCGACGCCACCAGGAAGGAGAGGAGTCAAACCGGGGCACGAGGATCCCCCACGCCGTCAAAGGAGAAAAAAGCGGAAGCGACGACTTTGCTACAGCAGCGCCACCAGCACACCGTTGGCCGGCGACGCGTGGAAAAAGCCCCCCTCGATGTAAAGAGCCGTCAGGAAGAGCGCCAGTTGAATCAGGGAGGCGCGAAAGCTGCTCATCGCCTGATCCGAGGTGGGGTTGCGCACCAGCAGCCAGCTTTTGACCAGAAAAACCGCGCTGCCCATCAAGGCGCCCACCAGATAGATCCACCCCATGCCGAACAGAAGCGGCAGCAGGGAGGCCAACGCCAGCAGCACGGTATTGAAGAACACGGTCCGCGCCGCCCGCGCCTCTCCGGCTACCACGGGGAGCATGGGAATGCCCGCGTCCTGATAATCCTTCTTCAAGGCGATGGCCAGACTCCAGAAGTGGGGCGGCGTCCACAAGAACAGGATGAAGGCCAGCGACAGCGCCAGCGGGGTGGGTTGGGGATGCAGGATGGCGGTTCCGGAAAGAATGGCGAAGCTGCCGGCCAGACCGCCGATGACGATGTTGAGCCAGGTGCGACGCTTGAGCCAGACCGTATAGACCACGCCATAGAAAAAGGCGCCCATGAACACATGGATCGCGGCCACCGGATTGATGTAGCGCCACACCAGGGCCACGGGGACCAGCAGCAGCAAGGCGAAGAAGACCAGCCAAAGCGGCGAGCGGCGCAGGACTCCGGTGACGAAGGGCCGGTTGCGGGTCCGGTCCATCAGGCGGTCGATATCGTAATCGTGATAGTGGTTCAATCCGCCCGCCGCCCCCGCAGAAAGCAGCACGGCCAGAATCAACAAGGTGGTCTGTCCCGCCGACGGCGCAGGTCCAGGCATGGCCACGATTCCGGCTCCGGCGGTCATGGCCATGGCCACGCCGATACGCAGCTTGAACAAAACGAGAATCTGCCTGATCGAGGACAATATGGCCATATTCCGTACATTCCCGATGTCACAAAAATGGAAAAATTCCAATCACACGAAAGACAATGGCTGCGAACGGCCTGGGGCGGGCCGAGGCCCACCCCAGGATGAAGACAAGTTCAGCCCATCGGCCAGATGGACGAAAGATACTTGGCATTGATGAAGAAGTATACGACGAAGGAAGCCAAAAAGACCAGAGCCAACACGAACGTACCCTTGGCCTGGACTCCGCCGTCTCCGGTCTGTTCCACCGGGGCGAGCCCCAGCTTGCCCGGACGTTCGACGTTGTAGCAGGAGGAGGCCATGGGGAAGCCAAAGCTGCTGAACAGGCTGGCGCCCGGATCCAGGCGTTTGCCGAAGACCAGGGAACCCACGGCGATCAGGCAGAAAAGCGCGCCGCCCACCGCAGCCAGGAAGCCGCCGAAACCGGCGATGCCCAACATGGTGATGGCCGTGCCGGCGAACTGGAACTGCAACAGGGCGTCGGAGAAGTTGATGTCCCAGTGACGCCGGGGAACCCCCAGAGTGCCCGCGCCCAACAAGAAGAGGCTCAGGATCAGCATGCCGCCGCCAAAGATGTAGGGCTGCCATTTGCAGGCCGTGGGCCAGATCAGCTCACGCCGGAACAAGACCGGAATCAGGAAGTAGGTGATGGCCATGAAGGTCAGGGTCGTGCCCACCGCCACGGTGGCGTGGAAGTGACCGGGCACGAAGATGGTGTTGTGGATGATCAGGTTGATCTGTTCGGTCCCCATGACCACGCCGGTGATGCCGCCGATGAAACCGAAGATGATCATGGCGATGAACATGCCGGAGAAGACCGGATTGGCCCAGGGAGCCTTTTTGAGCCACTCGAACAGGCCGTTGTTGAAGCCTTTCTTGCGTTGCGCCACTTCGATGCAGCCCGGAACGGTCAGACCATGGACCATGCTGGCGAGCACGGCCAGATACATGGCGTAGCTGGTGTTGAAGACTTTCCAGGTGGAACTGACGCCGGGATCGGCCAGGATGTGATGGGCGCTGGCCAGTTGCAGAAAGAGGATGTAAAGCAGGAAGGCGGTCCGGCTGACCTTTTCGGACATGGGTCTGGCGCCGAACAGGATGGCGGCGATGGCGTACCAGATGGAGACGTGAGCCGCCACGTTGATCTGCTGGGAGGAGTGACCCAAAGCCCACCAGACGGTACGATACATCAACGGATCGATGTGATTGATGAAGCCCAACGACCACAGCCACGTGGGAATGAGGATGACCGCGCCGGAGGCGATGGTGAAGATGGCGATGATGGCGGCGGTCAGGGCGCCGAAGGTCACCAGGGGGACGGAGCCGTCATAGGTTTTCTCCTGTTTGGCGATGACCAGCGTGCCCAGGAAGATGAAACAGCCGATCAACGCCCCCACGGCGAACAGGATCAGCCCCAGGTAGAAAATCGGCTCGGCGGGCATCGGCACATAGGAGGTGAACATGACGCTGGAGTTGCCCCGGAAAAAGGCGACCATCACCAACGTGGAGCCGATCACCATGAGCAGAAATCCGAGCCAGCCGAAAGCCGGTGTGGCCGGACGACAGCGCAGCAGCGTCGAGGCGGCGAAATAAAGCACCGCCATTTCAAAGAAGATGATCCAGAAGATGAGGATGGCCGTTCCATGGATGGAAAGGGCCAGATAAAAATCCTCGGCACTCAGGAGATGCAACGAGGGCATGCGGGTCAACGCGACCAGCAACCCGAGGAACCCACCGACCAGCAGATAGACCACACCCAGAACGGCATGGGCCTTCATGAGAGACTCGGCGGATTTGTGGAAGAACAGGCCCGAATCCGGGCATTGACGAAACATCTTGGCGGCCATGTCTGATCGACTCCCTATTTCACGTAGATCTTGCCCAACATGGTGTGATGACCGACGCCGCAATATTCATTGCAGACGACGGCGAACTCACCGGATTGGTCTGGGGTAATGGTCACCACCGTCTCGTATCCTGGAAGGATTTGCAGATTGATGTTGGTGGGTTGCAAAGAAAAACCATGTTGCCAGTCCAGCGATGAAAGATGCAGGCGATAGGTCTTGTTCTTTTCCAACTCCAGGATCGGCCACCACTGCCAGAGACGGCCCAGCATATAGACATCGCTGCCCGCCGGAGGATGCACCACCGGGGTGTTGGATTTGGCATCGGTCCGCACCGTGTAAGCCTTGGCCATGGTGTTGGCCTTGGCTTCGAACTGCTCGGGAGAGGTCTTGTAGGACTCGTTGGACAGATTCTGCTTGCCGTACACATGCCAGTAAGGCATCCACAAGAACAGCACCAAACACCAGATCAACGCCAGAATGATCCACATCATTTCGATGCCATGGATCGGTTCCTTCCACCAGATTTTCTGCGAGGGAGGCAGAATGCTCATACGGTAACCCTCCTTCCTTGATGTTTGCGCATAGAAGTTCCTTGTTATTGTTGAATTCTATTTGACGGCAGGGATTGAAATAATTTCCATGATTCCCCACAAGATATAAAAAACCGTAGGGAACATCACGCCAAGAAACAACAGCATGAACGGATTATCCAACAACTGTTGCATTCCCGGCACCGCTTCTTCCTCCTGGGTCGACTCCTGATTGTCGTTTTTTTGCATGGTATTTCCCTCGTCTTTGGAGTAGTGAAAGTGGACTAAAAAACGAAAAACCTGGACCGTTCACAAAACGATCCGCAATCTATCATTGCAATCTAACGGGATTGCGATTCACCGTCCTTGACCTCCATCAAGAAAAATCAAGAAAATCGATCCCGCCCAAAAAATGTGAAAATGCCGGGGACTTGACGCGCCTTCCCCCCTTTGCGAGACTAAAAAATCGGCAGCCAAGACTAAACTGGCATGATGGGGGCAAAACCCCCTCACCCCCGACCGTGGAACTCCAAAAACACGAATTCCACGGTAAAAAATGCAAGACCATGGGAGCCTCTCCCCCTTTCGGCCATCCACCCAACCAGGGAAGCCCACACCTTGATGAATATCCGTCCCGACCTTCGACCCTCCCCCACCCCGCCCGGTCCGGAACACGGCTTCTTTCTGATGGCCGCCCTTTTCCTGGCACTCACCGGAGCGGTGATGCTGGCCTGGGGAGGGACCACCCTGCCCGCGCATCCGCTGTTTCCGGATACGGTGGCCACGGTGCATCTGTATGTGCTGGGGGTGTTGACCATGGGCGTGATGGGAATGGCCTTGCGCCAACTGCCCCTCTGGACCCGCGTTCCCCTGCCCTGGCCCCGGCTGACTCCCTGGATCCTGGGTTCCCTGGCTCTGGGCGCCCTGACCGTATTCCTGGGGATCGGGACCACGCTCCACCCCTGGACCCTGCTGGTGGCCTCCCTGGGGGTGGGCGTGGCCTGTCCACTCTTTTTGGCGCAGGCCGGAAAAATGATCCTCACCAGTCAACGTCGGGATCGGATGATCGCCATGCTGGCGTTGTCGCTGCTGTCGCTGAGCGGCGTGTTCGTGCTGGGTGGGATCTTTCTGGGGGAATACGCCCATGGTTTCCTGCCCCATGACCGCTTCGCCATGGTGGGCACCCATCTGACCTGGGGCCTCTTCGGCTGGGCCGGCATCCTGTTGATGGTGATGCGCCTGACCGGCATGGGCAACGGCCATCCCAACACACTCCCCCACTTCTCCCACCTGGTGGTGCCGGGACTGTTCTTCTCCCTGGCGTTCATCCCCCTGGTGCTGTTCAGCCCCAAAGCCGATCCCCGCTGGCTCTGGCCCGCCATGCTCCCCGGATTCGTCTCCCTGGCGACCCTGGCCCACGCCACATGGGGTCACGGCCCGCGCACGCGCAACCGCTATGAACCCATCGGGGATCTGTTGGGCGTGCTGGCGGTGGCAACCGTCTGCGTCTGGCCGCTGTGGCCGGATGAACGGTGGCGTTTTGTGTTCGGCGCGCTGATCCTGCCGGGATGGACCCTGAGCCTGTTCTTCGGAGCCTATGACCGTCTGCGGCCCGGTCGGCTGGGTCCGGTCCACGGACTGGCCCATCTGCTTGGGGTGCTTCTGCTGGCGATGGGCGTCTTCTTTCCCGCAGACGGCATGGTCTGGCGGACCGGAGGAGGCATGCTGCTGCTGTCCGCGCTGCTTTTTGTCCACGCCGAACGCTCCGCCGCCAACGATAACGCTCCGGTGACACACCATGCCTCCTGAACCCACCTCTCCGGCTGTCGTCATCCGGCAACTGGGCCACGCCTATCGGGCCACCCGTCGGCACCCCCCCCGCAAGGCGCTGGACCGACTCGACCTGACGATTCCCTCCGGTGCTTTCTTTGTCCTCACCGGACCCAATGGCAGCGGCAAATCCACCTTGTTCAAGATCCTGTGTGGACTGACCCGACCCAGTACCGGCACGATCCACATCTTCGGCCACGACCTGATCGCCGCCCCGCGCGCAGCGCGCGCGGCCATGGGGGTGGTGTTCCAGAAACCGGCCCTGGACAAATACCTGACAGTCGAAGAGAATTTAAGAATTCACGCCGATCTGCATGACATTCCCCCCGCCCTCTTCCGGCAACGCCTGCCCGAGGCGTTGGCCTGGAGCGATCTGGGAGAACGGCTTGGGGAGCGGGTGGAAACCCTGTCGGGCGGACTGGCCAGACAGGCGGAACTGGTCAAGGTGCTGCTGCACCAACCCGCGCTGTTGCTGCTGGATGAACCCACGGCAGGACTGGATCCCGGCGGACGCCTGGCCTTTCTGGCCACCTTGAAACGGCTGCAAAAAAAACGCGGTGTCACCATCGTGATGACAAGCCACCTCTTCGCCGAAGCGGAAAAAGCCGATCTGGTAGCGATTCTGCGTCACGGGAAACTGCTGGCCCTGGACTCCCCGACACACCTTTCCCGCCAACTGGGGACGGAGATTCTGGTCGTCCAGGGAGAGGAACTCGACACCGTGGCCCAGGATCTGACCCGCCATGCCGGCCTCACCTTGCAAGTCCAGAATCACGAACTGCGCATCCAGGGAGAAAGCCGGGAACTGCTGGCCCTGATGGCCGAACTCCTGCAAACCCAGCGGGAGCGGATCCATACCCTGGCCATCAAACAACCGGCCCTGGAAGATGTCTACATCCATCTGACCGGTCGGGATCTGTTCAGCGACGAGGAGGAAGAAAAGCGATGATCCGTCCCGCCCTCTCTTTGGCCAAACGGGAACTGGTGCGTTTCTTCCGCCAGCCCCACCGGGTGGTGGGCAGTCTGGCCCAACCCCTACTGATCTGGGCCTTTCTCGGGGCGGGTTTTTCCCCGTCGTTCCGGGCGCCGGGCATGGAACACCTCTCCTACGCCGAATATTTCTATCCCGGCGTTTTGTTGATGCTGATGCTGTTCGCCGGGATCTTTTCCACCATCACCTTGATCGAGGATCGCGCCCAGGGGCTGATGCAAGGGGTGCTGGCCTCTCCGGCCCCGCGCATGGCCATCGTGCTGGGCAAGGTGGCCGGAGGGATCGCCATCGCCATGCTCCAGGCCGCGCCTTTGCTGCTGGCCGCCCCCTTTTTGGGCATTCCGTTGGAATGGAGCGGGCTGGCGTGGATTCTGTTCGGTTTTTTGGTCTCTTGTCTGGGATTCACGGCGCTGGGATTTCTCATCGCCTGGAACATGGACAGCACCGCCGGATTCCACGCGGTGATGTCGATCCTGCTGATGCCTATGTGGATGCTGTCCGGCGCGCTGTTTCCCCTGGATCACGCGCCGACATGGCTGTGGGCCTTGATGACCGTCAATCCGGTCACCCACGCCCTGACCCTGATCCGCACCCCCCTTTATCACACCCCGAGCGATTTTCTGGCCACCCCGGCCTACTGGAACGCCCTGATCATCGCCGTCACCTGGGCCGTGGTCTGTCTGTGGCTGGCGTTGTGGCGGGTCAACCGGGTGGAAAAAGGGGCCGACATGCCCGCCTGAACGCCTGCTCGCGCCTCACCGGTTGCCGTAACACGCCAGGGCGGCCAGCAGGTTCTTCTTGCTGATCGGTTTGCCCAGATGATCGTCGCAGCCCGCCTCCCGGCACAGTTTCGCCTCCCCTTCCATGGAGTGGGCGGACAAGGCCACAATGACGATCGGCGTCTCCCGTCGGCTCTCTTTTTCCCAGGCGCGGATCAAGGTGGTGGCCTGCAAGCCGTTCATCACCGGCATCTCGATGTCCATCAGCACCACATCGAACGCCTCCCGCATGACCCGATCCACCGCCTCGGCGCCATTGCTGGCCATGCTCAGGCGATGGGGCGAACTCTCCAGATACAGGCTCACCAACTCGCGGTTCTCCTCCACATCCTCCACCAGCAGGATCTTCAAGGGACGGACCACCCCCCCATCCGGATCGCGCCACCCGCCGGGACACTCCCGCGCCACATCCGGCGTCGCCGCCGGTCGCAACGGCAAGGAAAAGAAGAACCGGCTGCCCTCTCCGAACCGGCTTTCGACCCAGATCCGCCCCCCCATCATCTCCACCAGACGCCGGGTCAACGCCAGCCCCAGACCGGTACCGCCGTAACGCCGCGAAATGCCCGAATCGGATTGGGTGAAACTCTCGAAGATGCGCTCCAGATGGTCGGGGCGGATGCCGATGCCGCTGTCGGACACCACGACCAGCAGGGTATCGACCTCTGCCGGACTGCGACCGATGTCCACCACCACCCATCCCCGCTCGGTGAATTTCAGACCATTGCTGAGCAGATTGTACAGACATTGCCGCACCCGCATCCCGTCCGACAGAATCCACTCCGGCAACGACGGGTCCAGACGCATCTCCAGGCTGACCCCCTTGTTGTTGGCCAACACCCGCAACATGTCGACCACCTCCGTGGCCACGGCCCGCAATGGGACCGGCTCCACCAGAATTTGCAGCTTGTTGGCCTCCACCTTGCTCAAATCCAGAATGTCGTTGATCAGCACCATCAGATTGTCCCCGGCGGTGCGCAACATCGACAGATAATATTTCTGCTCCGGACCCAGAGGCGTCTCCAGCAGCACGTCGCTCATGCCGATGATGATGTTCATCGGCGTGCGGATCTCATGGCTCATGGCGGCCAGAAAATCGCTTTTGGCCTGATTGGCCTGATCGGCCTCGGCCTGGGCGCGACACAAGGCCAGTTCGGTCTGCTTGCGTTGGGTCACGTCCCGCAACATGGCCAACAGCAAAGTCTGTCCCGGCTGCTCGAACAACTGGAGATTGGTTTCGGTGTAGTGGAGTTGACGACTGCCGTCATGGTACTCCCCTTCCACGCTCAGACGCCCCTGGGCGCGGATGCGCTCCACCAGAATTTCCATCTCCCGGTCGCTGCCGATGATGAGATGACAATCCTCCAGATGAAACTCCCCGATCGCCTCCTCCCGAGGCATGCCCAAACGTTGAAAGGCGGTCACGTTGGCATCAAGCAGCAACCCGGTGTGCAGATCGAAGATCAGGATTTCGTCGCTCGACTCATCCAGCAGACTGCGAAACAGCCGCAACGCCTGATCCTGGGCGTGGATCCGCTCCTTCTGACGGAACATTTCCAGAAAAACCCTGACCTTGGCCCGCAGAAATTCGGGAGGAAAGGGTTTCACCAGATAATCCACAGCCCCCAGATCGTACCCCACCAGGGCGTGCTGATCATCCTTGAAAACCGCCGACATGAAAATGATCGGAATGGTCCGGGTACGGCTCACCCCGGCCATCAGCCGCACCACCTCGAAACCATCCATGTCCGGCATGTGGGCGTCGAGCAGCACCACGGCGAAATCGTGTCGGGTCATCTGGAGCAACGCTTCGCGACCGTTGCGCGCCAACACCATCTCCGCGTCCATGTCGGCCAGCAAACCGGCGGTGGCGGTCAGGTTATTGTCCAGGTCATCCACGATCAGGATGTAAGGTTTCATCGAGTCACCGATTCTTGTCGAGCCAGGGAGACATCATGGACAGCAGTTTCAACGTGTCCACCGGTTTGGACAGATAATCCGACGCCCCGGCCTCCAGACAACGTTGCCGTTCCCCCTGCATGGCCTTGGCGGTCAGAACCAGCAAGGGCAGATCCCGCCAGGCCGACTGACGACGGATCTCCCCCAACCAGTCATAACCATTCATGTCCGGCAACATGATGTCCATCAACACCATGTCAAGCAAGGGTTGCTGACGCAACTGCTCCATCCCCACCCGACCACTCTCCGCCATGATCACCTGACAGCCTTGCTCCTCCAGAAAGCTGGTCAAGGCGAAGATATTACGAATATCGTCATCAATCAACAAAATACGCCGCCCCTTCAATCTTCCCGCCGCCAACCCCTTGAACGACCGCTCGCTGTGCAAAGCCACCCCCGCGCCGGAGGTGGCCGCCTCCGCGTCGGCCTGCTCCCCGGACACGGCCACCGGAGCCGCCAGCACGGATTGCAAAAACCGTTGGCACTCCGGACTGGTTTGATCGCTCTCCCGCAGCAACGGCACCAGTTGGAGCGGGTCTCCGGCGGCGTCCGGATCCGGTGGGCTGTTGGCGGGATACAGATACAAAGCCGGCAGGGCATCCCGATCCGCTGTGACGCGCAACCGTTTCACCAAAGGGAGCGTGGCCACGCCGGGCAGATCCCCGACCATGATCATCCCCACCGGACGCAAGAAATTGGCCAGAAACAAAGCGGCACTCTGGTCTCCGGCGACAATCACCCCCAGTCCCAGAAGCCGCGCCGTTTCCCCGATGGCGCGGATCCGGTGATAATCCATGCCCACCAGCAGGACCGAACGGTCATCCGGTCCCAAACGCCGACGGTCGTCCGGGAGGGCGTCGACGGCCTGATTGCCATCCTCGTGACGGCGCGCCACCGGAGCAGAAAGGGGCAACGGGGAGGCTTCCACGCTTTCAAAGGGCAGATACAAGGTGAACAGGCTGCCCTGCCCCTGTTCGCTCACCAGCTCGATGCGTCCGCCCAACAGTTGCGCCAACTCCTTGCTGATGGCCAGCCCCAATCCGCTGCCGCCATATTTGCGGTTGGCCCCGTCGTCCAACTGGCGGAACGGCTCGAACACCTCGGCGTGCTGATCCCGGGGAATACCCACGCCGGTATCGGCCACGGACATGGCGATCTGGGTCGCGTTCCCATTGCGCACCGGTCGGATGGTCAGGGTCACGCCACCGGCGTGGGTGAACTTGATGGCATTGGTGATCAGGTTCTTGAGAATCTGTTCCACCCGCATCCGGTCGGTGCGAATGGCGACCGGCAACGCCCCTTTCAAGACCACCTCGAACGCCAGTTTCTTCTCGCGCGCCATGTGGACGAACAACCGTTCCAGACCGGTGGCCAACTCCGACAGCTTGA
This sequence comes from Magnetococcales bacterium, assembly GCA_015231375.1. Lineage (GTDB taxonomy): Bacteria > Pseudomonadota > Magnetococcia > Magnetococcales > Magnetaquicoccaceae > Magnetaquiglobus. The sequence continues at coordinate 106,430 of JADGBT010000005.1, forward strand.
CCGGATCCTTGAAAACACGGATCCGCCCCGCCTCGATACGGGCCAGATCGAGAATTTCATCGATCATGGTCAACAGGTCGGATCCGGCGGCATGGATGGTGGAGGCGAACTCCACCTGTTTGGGGGTCAGATTGCCCTGTTTGTTCTCCTGGAGCAGTTGGGCGAGAATCAACAGGCTGTTGAGGGGAGAGCGCAACTCGTGGGACATGTTGGCGAGAAAACGGGACTTGAAACCGCTGGTCTGTTCCAGCAGTTCGATGGTATCCCGCAGCACCTGCTGATTGATGGCCAACTCCTGGGTTTTCAGACGACTCTCTTCCAGGAGTTTCTGCCGGACCGATCCGGCCCGCACCCCGGCGATGGCGCGGGCGATGCTCTCTCCGGCCCGTTCCAGAAAACACCCGTGACGCTCCTGGAAAGAGTCCCGAGTGCCCAGGGCCAACACCCCCTGCAACTGGTCGTCATAGATCAACGGGGTGACGATCAGATCCCGGGGCCAGCTTTCCAGGAGTTCCGCCTTGAACCGCAGCGGCTCCACAGGCTGCTCCGTGAGCCGGACCGTCTTGCGGGTGATGGCCACCTGTCCGAGGAGTCCTTCCCCCGGCTCCAGGATATGGGACAGTTCCCGTTCCGGAGGGGTACCGATCCCGACCAGACACTGGAGCCGGTTCCCCTCTTCGGTCAGATAGATCACCCCGTTGAGAGCGCCCAGATGTTCGAAGAGAAATTGCAAGGTCATTTCACCGAGGGGTCGCACCTCCCCGACATCCCGCATGCGACGGCTCAAGGCGCGATGGGTGGCGTGGATCCACTGCCGGTCTTTCAGTTCCCGGAACAAGGGCAGATGAAAAAACAGGAGAATGATCAGAAGATTCCAGGCTGTCATGGCCAGAAAGCGGGTCAACAGCGTCTCCGGTGAAGAGGAGTCCTCCTGGCCCGGAAACCAAAGCACCGTTACCGCCGTCTCCCCCAGTCCGAGCAGGAGCAGTCCCAGGAAGAAACGCACCGGGGTCTGGCACCCCCCAAAAAAAACCCGAAACGGCTCCGGCATGGCCACTCTCCTCCCCCTGGAACCCATCACGCGCGTGGTTTTTCTTAATCTCTTGAATCCTGAAATCTTCCTGCCCATCTTCGCCGCCAATTCCCGAACGCTCCAGGCGTTCGATCAGGCCGCCGTCCCTTCCGGAGGCTTGAAGCAGCAATACCGGTTTCTGCCCAGGCCCTTGGCCTGATACATGGCCTGATCCGCCTTCTGGAGCAGGCTTTCCAGATCCGTGCCATGCTCTGGATACAAGGCGATGCCCACACTGGCCGAGATGGTGATGCCGTAAGCGACTCCCGGCAACTCAAAGGGTCTGGAGAGGGCGGCCAACACCTTTTCCGCCACGATTTCCGGATCCGGTGGTTGACACAGATTGGCCAGTATGATGGTGAACTCATCCCCTCCCAACCGGGCCAACGTGTCGGACTGGCGCACGCACAGCCTCAGGCGCTGGGCGACCTGACGCAACAGTTCATCCCCGGCCCCGTGACCCAGGGTATCGTTGACCGGCTTGAAATGGTCCAGATCGATGAACAACACCGCCAGGGACTCGCCATTACGACAGGCCAACAACAAGGCGTGCGTGAGCCGATCCAGAAACAAGGTGCGGTTGGGCAGGTCAGTGAGGCCGTCGAAATTGGCCTGATAACGGATTCTCGCCTCCACCTCGCTGCGATGCAGCAGCAGCCGCACCCGTTGTCGCAGGATCGCCCAATGAATGGGTTTGGTGACATAATCATCCGCACCCGCCTCGAAGGCCCGATCGACGGAAGGGGTGTCGAACAGCCCCGTGAGCATGATGATCGGAATCCGGGGCACGGTCCAATCCCGGCGCAGGGCGCGGCAGGTCTCGAAGCCGTCCAGATTGGGCATACACACGTCCAAAACGATTAGATCCGGCACGATCAGAGAACGAATCCGCAAAACCTCCTGGCCATCCCTGGCCACCATGACCTCATGGCCATTCCTCTGAAAAAAAGCAACCAGAGACTCTCGCATCACGATATCGTCATCGGCGACCAGAATGAGTCCTTTCCGGCCCGCCGGAGCGGTGGTATTCATCTCGACCTCGATTGTCAGGCTCGTTCACAACTTACGGACTGGATACTCTCCCCCCCTTCTCGAAAAACGGTCGAGGCAGATCGATGCCCGCGCAGTGACAGGTCAACTCCTGATTGGCCGTGACACTGGCGGCGATCAATCGCTCGACCAGGGATTCGGCCTGTTCGAAGTTTCCAGCCGTTCCCAGGCTTTCCAGTTCGGCGGCCATGTCACCCATGCGCGCCAAACCGACTTGACGGCAGACGCTCTTCAGGGAGTGGCTTTCCATGGCGACCCGTTCGGCATCCTGATCGCGGATCGCCTGACGGATTCTTTCCGGCCGGTGCAGAACGCCAGCCTGATAGTGACGCACCACCGTCGTGAAACCGTCTCCCAGTTCCTGTTTCATTTCGCTCAATTTTTGCACATCGAGCAACTCCTGATACGTCGACACGGTTTCCATCGGTTTAAATATCCTTTATCGGTTCCGCATCCGTGGATTCAAGCGCCCTCGTGACTTTCTGCAAGACCGTTCCGGCCTGAAACGGCTTGTTGATGATATCCACCGCTCCGAAGGAGGTGGCCATCTCCAGGGTCACGCGTGAACTCATCGCCTTGTACCCCCCGGAAATGGCGATCACCTTGACCTGGGGACGGTCCGCGCGCACGGCTGCGAGCAGATCGATCCCATCCATTTTGGGCATGAAGATATCGGTGATGATCAGGTCCACCGGGGCCGAGGCGCACCACTCCAACGCGCTCTGCCCGTTGTCGGCTTCCAGAACCGTATGGCCCGCCTGCCCGAGCAGGGTCACCAGATAGAGCCGGAAGCTTTCGTCATCATCCACCACCAGAATATGCGCCATATCGTGTGCCTTTCGTTGCCTGAAAACAGTGCTAGATTTCAAGTTGGAGTGGACTGCAAAGCGCGATCCACCATCCGGAGCACCTCTCCGGGTTGAAACGGTTTGCTGATCCATTCGGCCGCCCCGAGTTTACGCGCCACATTCAGAGCCAAAGCCGGAGTCATCCCCGAACCGCCGCCACTCATGGCGATCACCCGAATGTTGGGATGGCGCCGCAGCAGGGTGGTGAGCAGTTCAAACCCATCCATCTTCGGCATGAAGATGTCGGTCATCAACAGGTCGAAAGGATCCAGCGCGATCTTGTCCAAAGCGTGCAGCGCGCACTCGACTTCCAATACCACATGACCGGCCTTCCTCAACAGCATTCCCAGGTGGACCCGAAAGGGTTCGTCATCGTCAATGATCAGGATCCGGGCCATGGCCAACTCCTCATGAACGTGGTTTATTTCTTGGAATACGCCTTCATGATCTTGTATCGGGAGAGCGCGTGCTTGATCGAGCGCACCAGGGTTTTCTTGTTCACCTGCCCCTTGACCAGATAGTCCTGCGCCCCCTGCTCCACCGCCTGGATGGCCTTTTGATCATCATCCAGACCGGTGAAGACGATGATCGGCGTGTCGTGGATCTTCTGGTTGATCCGCCCGAAGGTCTGCTCCAGACCATGGCTGTCGGCCAGATTGAGGTCGAGCAGAATCAAATCGTATTGATTGTGATCCAGACAGAATTCCGCCTCCTTGTAACTTTTCGCATGGGTCAAATGCAATGGCGGAGATTGTCCCGACTCCTTGCCACCGGATCCGGACCAGGTTTCCAGCCAGCCATTGATCAACGAAAAGAACTCCATTTCGTCTTCGACCACCAGCAGATGCAATCCCAGATGCAAAGGCGGCAGGGGTCTGCATGCGGGGACCGCCTCTTGATGAGGTTGGACATCGGATGGGATATGGTCGATATAGCCCATCTTTTCCATGGCGTTGAGGATGATCTCCACCGCGTGCACCGGGTCGATGCGATCGGTGTTGAGTACCAGATCGTAATAGGTGCGGGTGTTGGGATAACGCTTGAACAGCCCCTTGAGAAAACCGGAGCGCTCCTTTTCGATCTCGGCGATCTTGCGTTTGGCTAGGTTGGGATCGATCCCCTCCCGCTCCGCGACCCGCTTGACGCACACATCCTTGGAGCCTTCCAGATGGATCCGGAACACCCGGGGATCATGGGCCAGGATCAACCGGGCTCCCCGTCCCACGATCACGCCGCCGCTCTTGGCGATGTTCAGAATGGTCTTGATGATGTTTTTGTAATAACCGGTCACGGACTGTTCGGGCTTGACGAGCAACGAATACAAAAAACTGTCGATGGCGCGCGGCAATTTCTCATCCATCAGCGACATGAGTTTTTTGGTTGTATGCGTTTTATTCATCAAATCGTCGATCATCGAATGGCCATAACAGTTCACGCCCAACCGTTCCGCCAGCAATTCCGCGATTTTGCCGCCATTGCAGCCGAAATTCCGCGAAACCGTGACCACGATGGGATGATGCTCGACCACCCCATCGCTTTTCGGGCTCCCGCTGAAAAGCCCGGACCTGACGACACTGCCGATTCCAATATTGGGTTCCATGGGTATTCTCCGCTCTCATGTTCAATAAGGATAGAGGTGACTTAAAGACATCCATGCCGCACCACATCCACTGGGGTTCCTGCTTGCTTCCTGATCAAGCACCGCCTGCGCTGGCGGGATGGTTTATATTATTTTCCAGTTTTTCCTGCATTGCAAGATGATTTGGTGTCGATTTGCATTTTTTGCAGATTTTTCTCAGAAATGTTCCGCTCAGATTTTGAGCGTAATTATGTAAATTAACATTGATGTGTTAATTAGTCAAGTTTCTCCTTGCCCATGCCGCTCAGTCCGAGTATGCTTACCATTTAAAATTGGAATCAACAGAATTCTTGCAATCTTTGTAATTTTTGCATTTTTTCGATCCACCTCCTGCACTTGCTGGAAACACCATGCCATTGTCACGGACACCGGAAATTGCCGATCCAGTGGTCACCACCTCCAAGGCGGCCCAGATGTTGGGAGTCTCCCAACGCACGATCCACTACTGGATGGAACGGGGAATCATCAAATCCTGGAAAACCGCCGGGGGCCACTGCCGCATCCCCATGAGTTCCATCAACCAACTCCTGGCCAAACGGCGCGAACAACTCCAGGATCCGGACCTGCTGGAACTGACCCTGCTGCTCGTCGAAGACGATGAAAACCTGCGCGAGATCACCAAGGCGGTGGTGGCCAACTGGGGACTGCCGGTGCGACTGGTGGTGGCGGAAGACGGCTACGACGGTCTGATCCAGGCGGGTCTGCACAAGCCCGAGGTGATCATCGCCGACCTGATGATGCCGGCCATGGATGGATTCCAGATGATCCGCGCCCTGCGCGAGTCCTCGGAGTTGACCCGCACCCGGATCATCGTGGTGACCGCCATGGACGAAACCCAGATCGCCGCCAAAGGTGGCGCGCCCGATGATGTGGAGGTCTTCCAGAAACCAACCCCCTACGATCGACTCAAAATCGTGGTCATGGAATCCCTCTTCACCCAGCAACGCAACCGGCGGACCAACGCGAACACCGTGTGAACGCAAAACAACGCGAGAATCAATCATGACCAACCCTCTGCAACCCTCTGGAAACCCCTGACAGGAGATCAAACACTCTCCCCGGACGGGATCAAACACGGTGCTTCGGTTGGCGGTTCTTCCGTGGATTCGAGAGATGCGTGCCACTCGACCACCCGGTTACGCCCCCCGTGCTTGGCCGCATACAGCGCGACATCGGCCTGCTTCACCACATCATCGTGCTGAAGCATGGAGGGATCACTGACCGTCACCCCGATGCTCACGGTCACCTGCAAACCATCGACCCGCATCGCCTCGATCCCCTGCCGCAAGCGTTCAGCCGCCAGCACCGCCCCCGCAAGCGTGGTGCCGGGCATGATGATGCAAAACTCCTCCCCGCCGTAACGACAACACACATCGATCTGCCGATAGTGCAACAGCAGACTCCGGGCCACCGCCCGCAACACCCGGTCACCCTGGTCGTGACCGTGTTCATCGTTGAAGCGCTTGAAATAATCCACATCCAACAAGGCGAAGGCAAAGCCGATCCCGGTACGCTGACAGCGTTGCCATTCGATGCCCAGGGTATCCATGGCGTGGCGACGGTTGAACAGCGCGGTCAAGGCGTCGGTGATAGATTGATTGCGCAGTTTCTCTTCGAGCTTCTTTTCCTCGGTGATATCCCGCATCAACGCCGCCGACCCGATCCTCTCCCCATCCCGGTTGCGAATGGTGGAGGCGTAGAATTGCAGCACATGTTGATTGAAGACCAGCGTTTCGGGCATATCCACCCCTTCTTGTTCCAGGAAGCGGCCCACGAACTCCGGATCATCCACCACCCGCGCGAATCCCTCCTGCTGGACCTGCTCGCCGGATTTGCCCAACAACCGCTCCGCCGCCGGATTGACCAGCACCACCTGTCCGTGATCGTCGGTCACCACGATCCCCTCCCGGGCACTTAAGATGATCGTGGTCAACTTGTTCTTTTCATTTTTCAATCGCCAATGGAGCTTGTGCAACTCGTCGATCATGCGGTTGAAATTCAGGGCCATGTCGGTCAACTCATCCCGTCCGGACAAAGGCAGCCGACATTGAAACTCTCCCAGGGCGGTTGCGGCCATGGCGCGCATGAACAGTCCCACGCGGCGCATCACCTGGAAACGGGTGACCACAATGACCAGCAACAACACCATGGCCATGCCCCCCAGCACCCACAAGGTGCTGGACACAATGCCCTCCAGGGCCAACAGCCATTCGGTAATGTCGAAATAAAGCTCGAACGCCCCGGAAAAACGGTTGTCGCGCATGAGGGGCACGTAAGTCTCCACCACATCCCGCTGGAATTGTTCTTGTTCCAAGGAGGGGTGGTTCTTTTTCACGGTCAGGCTGTGGGTGCGCCCCTGGGCGACGGTATGATGAAAATAATCATGCTTGTTGACGGTACCCACCTCGTCTGCGACCGAAGAGAGCACAATGGATCCCTGGGCATCAAAGAGCCGGTACTTGTACAGTTGAAATCCCTTGGCGAGTTGCGCCATATCGGCCCGCAACGCCTCCGTGATCAACGGCTTGCCGGTGGACGCGTCCAACACCACCGAATCGGCCATGTGGCTGGCCAGGCGCACGGCATTCTCTTCGGTGAACCGGATCAACAGATCGCGAAAGGCCGGATGGGTGATCCAAAGCGCGTGCACCGGGATCAAAACCACCAGAATCACGCTCAACAAAAAACTCGAACGCAAGAAACGCGTCGTCAACATGCCAGTCAGCCAGGGAACCCTGTCACGGAGAGACGCGGGTCGCGGAATCGCCATAGAAACGTATCCCGAATGGTAGAATCAAAACGCAATCATATCATCACACCCGCATCATGACACCGATTCGGACACATTGCACGGATCCAGATCCATCCGCTTGACTGCCGGATGCCCCTGGATCAAAATCCGCAACAGGGCGTCGAGCGGAACCGGTTTTTGCAAACAGTCGTCGGCGCCGGCCTGAAGCGCGCGCGACACCGTATCGTCGGGCTGCGCGGCATCGATCAGGACAATCACCGACAGCACACGGGTCGGTTCTCCCTGACGCAACACGCGCAACGCCTCCTGACCGCCGGCGAGAAAAATCCGGCTTTCCATCAGCACCAGATTGATGGCCGGTTCCCGCTCCAGCATCTCCCGGGCCTTGCCCTCGTCCCGCGCCACCAGAATCCGACCGACGCGCTTTTCCAGCGCCTGGGCCAAACCGAAGGTGCTGCGCATATCCGCATCCACGATCAGCACCGTGACCGAGGGATCCTCCCGCACCGGTTCGGTGGATCCTGCCTCTCCGACGACCTCCCGTTCCCCGCCAGGACCGCGCGTGAAGACGACCGGCTTGGGCGTGCCGAGCCAGTCGGCCAGGGCGCTGAACAGCTTGAGCGGCTCCACCGGTTTGGGCAGATAATCGCTGGCTCCCGCCTCCATGCACTGATCCCGGTCCCCGGGCATGACCTTGGCGGTCAAGGCCAGCATGGGCAGACGGCTGAAACGACTCTGCGAGCGGATCTGGCGCATCGCCTCCAGTCCATCCATCTCCGGCATCATGATGTCCATCAACACCAGATCCACATCGGGATGGGCCTCCAGCATCTCGATGGCATCCCGTCCGTTGCGGGCGGTGTGGATGGCCCCCACCCGGCTTTCGAGCAACTGCCGCAACGCAAACAGATTGCGCGTGTCGTCATCCACGATCAACAGGATACGGGTCGGATCCCGGAAGGTGGGCTCCGGCGCGGTGATGTCGTTTTCCTCCTCCGGGGCCAGGACGTGGCGGGGTCGGCGGGGATCCAGGGATTCCGGAGGAATGGCGGGAATCAGCAACGAAAAGGTGGAGCCTTGCCCCAAATGGCTCTCCACCCGAATCTCGCCGCCGATCAACTCCGCGAACTTGCGGGAAATGGACAGTCCCAAACCGGTGCCGCCGTACTGGCGGCTGGTGGTGCCATCCACCTGCCGGAACGCCTCGAAGATCTGTTCGCGTTTGTCCTCCGGAATGCCGATCCCGGAGTCGTTCACCACAATGGCCACGCAGGTGTCTGCGGCGAGGGCGGGATTGAGCAGCACCGTGCCCGCAGGGAGTCGGGTCACCCGCACCCGGACATGGCCCTGGGCCGTGAACTTGAAGGCGTTGGAGAGAAAATTGCGGACCACCTGTTCCACCTTGGCCCAATCGGTACGCCACTCCAACGGGAGGCCCGGATCGACGGCGCAACGGAAATCGATGCCTTTCTGTTCGGCCACCGGACGGAACAACCGTTCGACGCCACGCAGAAACGACTCGAATCCCCGGGTTTCCCAAAGCACATCCATTCTCCCGGCCTCCACCTTGGAGAGGTCCAGGATGTCGTTGATCAGACGCAACAGATCGCTGCCGCTTTCATGGATCACCTGGGCCGACTCCACCTGCGCACGGGTCAGATTGCGCTCCTCGTTTCTGGCCAGCATCCTGGCCAGAATCAGCAGACTGTTGAGCGGAGTGCGCAACTCGTGGGACATGTTGGCCAGAAATTCGGATTTGTAGCGGCTGGCATTGGCCAGTTCGTGGGCCTTCTCCTTGAAAACATGCGCCGCCAGGGCCATGGTGCCGATTTCGTCCGAACGGCCCGTGCCGGGAATCTCCGCGTCCATGCGTCCTCTGGCCAGATGCTGCAACGTCAGGGTCATGGCGCGGATGGGAGTCGAGATGTCCCGGCTGATCCGCCAGGCGAGAAACAGCCCAAGCAGCAAAGCCCCGAAGGAGACCCAGCGGGCGATGGTCTCGGACTGGGCAATGGCCGTGATCATGTCCGCTTCGGCCTGGGCCTGATCCCGCAAGGTCAAATCCTTGAGTTCCCGCGCCAGATGGGCAATTTCCGCCGCCTCGCCCCCCATGACCACATAAACCAGATGCATATAGGCGCGGGTGGCCCGCACCATGCCGTTGAACGCCTGATCGAAACGGGTGATCCCGGTCTGCAGCGCCTGCACGGTCTCCGTCTCGCTGCCCCCCTGCCCCAGGTGGGTTGCCAATTGCGTCAACAGCCGTTCGATCCGGGGCAGACGGTCAAGATTCTCCCGCACCAGCCGGGAGTTGGGTTTGATCAGAAACCGTAGCGCGTCCCGTTGGGCGTACAGCAGTTTCTCTTGCAACAGGCCGGACAGCAACGACCCTTCCGAATCCGACCGGGCGCGCCGCTCCTCGCCCAGGCGTGACAGCATCTCCACGCTGCTGTCGCCGAATCCGGCCATCCGGGAGAAGGCCATTTCATCCCGCAAGGAGCGCTCCTCGATGGCCGAGGTGAAGCTGTCGGAATAGATCTCCAGATGGGCATCCATGCGATCCAGGATCGCCAGACGCGCCGGATCGTGAATCATCTCCCTGGCTTTGGTCATCTGGATGACCAGCAGTTGGCGCTGCTCCTTGACCCGTTCCGCCACGCCCGCGTACCCCGAATAGGTGTAGGCCAGCACGCCGCGTTGCAGTTCCAGCACATTGCGTTCCAGCTCCAGGATCTCCCGCACCACCTGGTTGGCCTCGCGATGGCGGTTGAAATAAAAGACCGCGTTGTCGAATCCCAGCTTGCCGACCACCGCCTCCGCGACCACGATCAACAGGATCACCCCGAATCCGGCGAAAATCCGCACCCCGATGGTGCGTGGCATGCGCAACGCAAACTTGAACATCGCCGTGAACATCGCCGTTTTCCCTCACGCGTCAGGAGAGCAGAAATTCGTGCCACCGGGGCAGGGAGTACTCGTAAGTATCCATGACCGTGTTCCAGACCGCCACATTGGCGAAGCGTTGCCAATACGAACCGCCATTGCGCACCATGCCGCGACGCACGGCGATCCGTCCCTCCGGTCCCAGGAGATCCTCGCGGGCCGGTTTGCCTTCATACCAATAGTCCCACTCCGCCGAACTCATGAACGGACGGGAGCGCTCCGGATTGGAGATGTAATACCCCTGACGGGCGACAAAGGCGCCGGGCCAACCGGAAAGCCACCAGTTCATGAAGTCATACGCCATCTCCTTGCGCCGTCCTCCGGTGCGCGAGGAGAGACACATCACCCCATGCCAGGCCCGATATCCCTCCTTGGGCGCGGCATAGACGGCGGGAATCCCCTGTTCGTTCAAGTCGGCCACCGCCGGAGAGAACATGCTGGCCACCACAGCCCGCCCCGTGGCCAGCATGCTGGCCGACTCCGGCACCGAGGTCCAGAATCCGCTGAAGTGTCCCCGGCGTTTCAGGCCGATCAGCAATTCAAACAATTGATCCACCTCGTTCTCGCTCATGTTGCCCATGTCCCGGAAACGCATCAGACCCTGCGCCTCGGCGGCCAGGGCCAGATCGAAGATGCCGATGGTCGGTTCGTTGATCACCGCCACCTTGCCGTGCCACTGTTCATCCAGCAGCCATCCCCAGCTTTCGGTTTCGTAGGCGCGCCCTTTAGGAATGACCCGGCTGTCGTAGCCAAAGGAGTCCACATTGTGGACATAAGGCAAAAAACTGATCCCCTTGCCCGGCGTGGCTCCCAGTCCGCCATCCGGCTGGACATACAGCAGGGTATGAGGCGCGTCGCCCAGGCCGACGCGCGCTTCGGGGGTCAATCGACCGATCTTGGTCAGGTTGTTGACCTCCTCCCAATAACGCAGACGTTCGATCTCGATGGGCTGGATGGAACCGGCGCGCCACAGGATGTGAATGCTGTTGCTCCACTGTTCGTACAGGTCGAAGTCCTGCGGACGGGCGGAGGCTTTCTGCTGGACCAGGGCATCCCCCCCCGGCTCGAAATGGATGGAAAATCCCAGATCCTCTTCGGCCTTCTTGCGGATCGCCTCCCGCAGGGTGACGTGGGTACCCAGCACCCGCAACACCGGCGGCTCGGAGGCGTGGACAAACGGCGCGCCCCGCCACAGCACCCCGGCCCCCAGCACCCCGGCCACACCGAGCAGTTGCCGCCGGGACAGACCCGACTCCGAAGCAGGACTCGGCGCGGGACTTGGAACAGGACTCGGTGCAGGACTCGGTACAGGACTTGGAACAGGACTCAGCGCGGGACTCGGAACAGGACTCGGTACAGGACTTGGAACAGGACTCAGCGCGGGACTCGAAACAGAACTCGGTGCGAAACCTGGAACACAATTTGGAACAGGGCTCGGCGCGGCACTCGGAACAGCAGTCGGCGCGGAACCCGGAACAGGACTTGAACTCGTGCTGGACATGGAAGACTCCCGGATGTGAACAAGGGTCAGGGGAGTTGGAAGTCGCGCCACACCGCTTCCAGTTGTCTTTGAACCGCAGCGCCTTCTTCCAGCACCTGATTCAAGGAGTCCTGAAGCTGGGCCAGGGCCGCTTCACGGGCGACCAACTGCTCCAGTTCGGCGCACAGTGCGGAGAAACGCGCAGCCCCGAACGTGCTGGAAGTGCCCTTGAGCTTGTGGGAGACCTGACGCAACCCTTCGGAATCGTGCATCTCCCAGGCGGTGCGCAGCGCGTCGAGGCGGCCCGGCAAATTCTTGAGAAACATCTCCAGGATGCGCACGAATCCCCGTCCGGTCTCCTCCTTGAGCTGGGCCAGGGTATCCGGATCGATCACCACCCGCGTCGGGGAGGGCGGTGGCACAGCCCGTTTGACCACGGGAGACGCGGCCACGGGAAGCGGATGCCCATGGCCGACATACCGGCCCAACACCTCCAGCAGATCCCCGCGTCGCAACGGCTTGGACAGATGCTGATCACACCCGGCGGCCAGGGTCTGTTCCACGTCTTCTTTCATGGCGTTGGCGGTCAGGGCGACCACCGGAGTCCGTTTCATGCCCCGCAACCCCTCCAGAGCGCGAATGCGCCGGGTGGTCTCCAGGCCGTCCATGTCCGGCATCATCACATCCATGAAGATCAGGTCAAACCGGGACGATTCCACCTGCAACAAGGCTTCGGCGCCGCTGGCCACCTCCACCAGTTGATACGGTCCACCCTCCAGAAAGGCGCCGACCACCAGACGGTTGTCCTCGGTATCGTCCACCAGCAGAATGCGGGGATGGGCAATCCGCTCCCCGGTTTCCGGAGTCAGGCCGTTTCCTCCCGTCACCGACACCTCTTCCTCAAGCGCGGCGCTGGGCAATCGCACCGTGAAATGGAACACGCTGCCCACGCCCACCCGGCTCTCCACCCAGATCCGCCCGCCCATATGATGCACCAGTTGCTGGCAGATGTTCAATCCCAGTCCGGTTCCCCCGAAACGACGGGTGGTGGAATCTTCGGCCTGCATGAACGGCAGAAAGATCGCCTCCAGCCGATCCTCGGAGATGCCGATGCCGGTATCCTGGATGGCGCAATGGACCATCTCCCCGTCCAGGGCGTCGGCCTGCAAGACGATCTGCCCCTGCTGGGTGAACTTGACCGCGTTGCCCAACAGATTCAACAGGATCTGACGCAACCGCTGGGGATCGCCCAAGGCGTGGTGCGGCAGGCCGGGATCCACCGTGCAGACCAGATCGATCCCTTTGGCCACGGCTCCGGGACGGGTGATGGCCACAGCCTGACGGATTTCGGCCTCCGGGGAGAAGGTGATCTGCTCCAGACGCAGTTGACCCGCCTCGATCTTGGACAGATCCAGGATGTCGTTGATCAGCGCCATGAGGGCATCCCCGGCCCGATTGGCGATCTGCACGAACTGGCGTTCCCGGGGGGAGAGACGCGGCGACTCCCGCAACATCTCCCCCATGCCCAGGATGGTATTCATGGGCGTGCGGATTTCGTGGCTCATGGTGGCCAGAAAACGACTCTTGGCCCGACTGGCCCGATCCGCCTCCTGCTTGGCCATGCGCAGAGCGTTTTCCAGCAGTTGCCGGTCGGTGATGTCGATCACCACGCCATTCCAGGTGGTGTCTCCGTTGGGTTCGTCGTGGGGCGTGGACTGAACCTGCAACCAGCGGGTCTGACCCGACACGATGAACCGCCCGATCCACAAGAAAGGCTCCTTGTTGCGCGCCACCCGCATGTTGAGCCGAATGATCTCCTCCTGCTCGTCGGGATGGGCGGAACGAAATACCAAGGACAGATCCTTCATCAGCGCTTCCCGCTCCTGCCCCAGCAGGGTGCAAAACGGCTGACTGACATAATCGAAGGACATGGCCCCAAGCGTGCTGTAACGAAATTTGTACACCCCCACCGGAATCCGCGACGCCAACTCCTCGTAGCGCTCCTGGCCCTGACGGATCTCCTCTTCCATCCGCTTGCGCGAGGAGATGTCCTGATGGGTGCCGACCATCCGCAGCGGTGCGCCGTTGCGATTGCGGGCCACCACCTTGCCCCGGTCCAGAATCCACAGCCACTCCCCGTTGCGGGTGCGCAGCCGATGTTCGGTCTGATAAAACGGGGTACGACCCGCCATGTGCAGATCCAGAACCGACAGAACCGACACGCGATCGTCCGGATGGATCAACCCCTCCCAGGCGCGCACATGGGGTTCCAGATCGTTCGGCCCATACCCGAGCATGCCGGTCAGTCTGGTACTGAAATAGACTTCTCCGGAAGAAATATCCCAGTCCCACACCCCGTCATCACTGCCTTCCAAGGCGAGCTTGAAACGCTCCTCGGTGATCTGCAACTCCTGGCGCAACCGCTCGGACTCGACGCGGGCATTGTACAAGTTGAGAAAAAGCGATACCTTGGCATGCAGAACCACCTCATTGACCGGTTTTTCGATATAATCGACCGCTCCGGTCCCGTATCCCTGAAGACGATGGAATTCATCCTTGCAGGCCGCCGTCACGAACAGAATCGGCAAGTTCCGCGTCCGCTCCAGCTTGAACGCCGTCCGCGCCACCTCGAAACCGTCCATGCCCGGCATGTCCACATCCAGCAGCACCAGAGCCAGCTCATGTTCCAGCATCATTCCCAAAGCCTCGTTGCCGGAACCCGCCTCCAGAATCTCGGCCTGCACCCCGGTCAACAAGGCGCGCATTGCCTTGAGATTGGCCGGCTTGTCGTCGACGATGAGGATTCGGGGTCGCATGGATTCGTTCATGTCTGCTCTGTACGGTTTGAGACTTGACGCTCTTCTGCAATTTCTGCAATATACGCAAATATTGTAGATCAGTTCAAGGAAAAAGTCAATGGCCGAATGGTTCTCACAACAAATGGATTATATCTATTTTGTCTACGGATTGAGCTTTCTCATTCTGGGCGTGGTCTGTCAATCCATGCCCAGAAACGACCCCTCCGGGCTTTCCTGGCGTCTGCTGGGAGGATTCGGTCTGAGCCATGGGGTGAGCGAATGGCTGGAACTGCTCGAAATGATATTCGGAGACTCCCCGGAATTCTACGCGTTCCGTTTTTTCGTTCACGCCATCTCGTTTCTGCTCCTGGCGGAGTTTGCCCTGTCGGGAATGGCGACGCGACTGGCGCGCCCGTGGACGCCCGGACTCTCCTTGCTCCCCCTGACCGCCGTGGGGGTCGTCGCCTGGATGCAAGGGGTGGAATCGTTCCCGGTCTGGATACGCTACGGGCTGGTTCTGCCCTCCTGCCTGCTCGGCGCCGTGCTGTTCTGGCAAGCCGGAACCGCCTCCCGGCCAGGCAAACGGGCCTGGTTGCGTTTCGGGGCTGCGGGCATGCTGGGTTATGGATTGGCCAGCGGTCTGGTGGTGCCCACGATGCCTGTCTGGCCCGCCTCGGAGCTCAACAGCCAGATCTTCCTGGCCACCACCGGTGTCCCCATCCAACTGCTGCGCGCCGCCATGGCCATGCTGCTGACCATCGCCCTGTGGGGCGTGGCCACGGATCAACCCGAAATCACCCCGCTGTTCCAGCAACAAAAACGCTATTTCTCCTTATTCATCGGCGGTTTCCTGCTGCTGCTCGGCGCCGGATGGGGATTGACCGAACACCTGGGCAAACTCTATCAGGCCGATCAGTCCATGGCTCTGCGCAACGACCTGGAAGGACTCGCCAACCGCCTCAACCGGGAAACCTTCGCCATCGAAGGCAGCGTGATCGCCCTGGCGGGCATCATCCAACCCATGCTGCACGCCGCCCCGATGCCATCGGAACCGACCGAGGAAATCCAAAGCACCCTGGATCAACTGGCCTCGTCGGTCAAAGGCATCGCCTATCTGATGGATCCCAAAGGGGTGGTGTTCGCCGCTTCCAACCGGGATACCCCCGGCAGCTTCATGGGCAAGAGCTACCGCTTCCGCCCCTACTTCCAGGAGGCCCTGGAAGGCCGGATCGGACACTATTTCGCCTACGGGGTCACCTCCGGCGAACCGGGCTATTACGCCGGCGCCCCCATCCGCGCCCGGGGAAGCCAGGAGATCCTCGCGGTGGCGGTGATCAAAAAAACGCTCCTCGAAGCCGAACTGGGCTTCAAGAAATTCCCCCACGCCTTCCTGCTCAATCCGGACGGCGTGGCCCTGCTCTCCGGCCAGACGGAGTTCTCCCCCCGACCCCTCTGGCCCCTGGATCCGACCCTCCAGAACCGTCTGGAAGACTCCAAACAGTTCGGCCCCTTGCACGAACACAAACCGGTCTTCAAACAGGAACTGCTCAACGATACCCGGCTGGAAATCGAGTATACCCCGTACATCGTCGGGCGTCTGGCCATCAACCAGGACGGATGGTCGATCCTGCTGCTGAAACCCGAAAAGACCACCCGTGTCAACCGCATGCTGGGCATTCTCATCGCCCTGCTGATCAGCCTCTTGATGCTCACCTATTATCTGGTGCTCCACCGGGAGACCACGGTGCTGTTCAACGCCCGCAAAATGGCCGAAGACGCCAGCCAGACCAAATCCTATTTCCTGGCCAACATGAGCCACGAAATCCGCACCCCGATCAACGCGATCATGGGCATGATCCATCTGGCCTTGCAGACCCATCTCAACACCCAGCAGCGCCACTACCTCGCCCGCATCGAAGAGGCGGGACGCACCTTGTTGCACATCATCAACGACATTCTGGACTTCTCCAAAATCGAAGCCGGCAGACTCTCCCTGGAATCCATCCCCTTCGCCTTGGACAAGGTGGCCGACCGGGTGGCCGCCATGGTGGCGCCCAAAACCCAGGACAAAGCCCTGGAGTTGATCGTCTTCGTGGATCACCAACTCCCGCCGGTGCTGATGGGCGATCCCCTGCGGCTGGGACAGATCCTGCTCAACTTGATGAGCAACGCGGTCAAGTTCACCGAGACCGGGGAGGTCTCTTTGGAAATCCTGTGCGCCGGCCTCACCGATCGAAGCGCCCGGGTGGACTTCCGGGTGCGCGACACCGGCATCGGCATGAACCCGGAACAAATGGCGCGCCTTTTCAACGCCTTCACCCAGGCCGACTCCTCCACCACGCGGCGTTACGGCGGTACCGGGCTGGGTCTGGCCATCTGTCGCCATCTGGTGGAACAGATGGGCGGCGAGATTCGACTGACCAGCGAACCGGGTCAGGGGAGCCAGTTCTCCTTCCAGCTCGCCTTTCCCCGCGCCGGACAACACGACACCCTGCCCGACACCCCGGAAATCCCCTTGCGGCTGACCGCCTCCCGCCTGCTGGTGGCCGATGATCATCCCATGGCCCGCCGGGTATGTCGGGAGATGCTCGCGCCTTATCCCTGCCGCATCGAGGAGGCGGAAAACGGCCTGCAAGCCGTGGATCGCGTGCTGCGCGCCGCCCAGCACGATCCGTTCGATCTGGTGCTCATGGACTGGCGCATGCCGGGCATGGATGGCCTGGAGGCATTGCGCCGCATCCGGGAGGAGTTGGGCCATCAGGCGCCGCCGATCATTCTGGTGACCGCGTTCGGTCATGACGAGGTCAGCACCGAGGCCAGCCGCCAGGAGGTGCCCTGGTTGCTGATGAAACCCTTCACCGCCTCGGCGCTCCTGGAGATGATCGCCCACGCCCAGGGAGGAGGCGACAGGCCCCGGGTTCTGAAGCTCCACACCAAACCCGCCATCGGCGGACGGCTGCTGCTGGTGGAAGACAATGAACTCAATCAAGAGGTGGCCAAAGGCATTCTGGCCATGGCGGGGTGTCGGGTGGAGGTGGCGGTCAACGGGGTCGAGGCGCTGGAACAGGTGCAATCCGGCTCCTTCGATCTGGTGCTCATGGATGTGCAGATGCCGGTGATGGACGGCTTCGAGGCCACCCGGCGCATCCGGGCCGACCAGAAATGGCAAAACCTGCCCATCATCGCCATGACCGCCAACGCCATGAGCGGAGACCGGGAGATGTGTCTGCAAGCGGGCATGAACGATTATGTCACCAAGCCCATCGAGCCGCACATTCTGTACGACACGCTGCTCAAGTGGCTGCCGGACACCGTGGAAAAACCCTCCCCGCCTCCGGAGGAACACCCCCCATCCCCGTCCTCTCCCGATGCCACCACCGCCATCCGGACCGAAAACGCCACGACCCTGCCGCCGCTGCCGGGTCTGGATACCCGCATGGGACTGGCCACCATGGGCGGGGACGAAAGCCTGTATCGCAACATTTTGGCGCGTTTTGTCCACAATCAAGGGGATGTGGGACAGGTCATGGCCGGACTGCTCGCCAAGGCGGATCTCGTCACCCTGGAACGGACCGCCCACACCCTCAAGGGGGTGGCGGCCAGCATCGGCGCCCAGGCGCTGCGCAACGCCGCCGAAGCCGTGGAACGGGCCGCCCATCCAGCCCATTCCGTCACTCCCCGCGACCACGCCCCCTTGCCCCTGCTGGTGAAACGGGCCGCGACAGAGCTGCACGCCGTGGTGACCACCATCACCCAAGCCTTGCCGCCGCTGCCACCAGCACCCCCTGCCCACCCGGACCATGCCACGACGGATGGCGCCCAACTGACGCCTCTGTTCCGCCAGGCGCAGACCTTGATCTACCACTTCGACTCCGGAGCCGAGGCGGTGATCGGCGCGTTGGACGACGTGATCTCCACCGATGCGGAACGAGAACGTTTGCGCACCTTGAAAACCCTGCTGGAAGGCTATGATTATGAAGGGGCGCTGGAAACATTGCGTCAATGGGCCGCCGAGGCCGGGGTCGAACTGGAGTCACCGGAATGAACACGGATCAGGAACCGCGCTCCAAAACCATACTGGTAGTGGACGACGCGCCGGAAAACATCACCATCCTCAAGGGGATTTTGAGCGACCTGTACCGCATCCGACCCGCGATCCATGGCCGGGCCGCCTTGAAGGCGGTACGCATCGAGCCGATACCGGATCTGATCCTGCTGGATGTGATGATGCCGGAAATGGATGGCCACGCGGTATGCCGTCATCTCAAGGAGGATCCGCTCACCCGGGAGATTCCGGTGATCTTCATCACCGGATTGAGCGACGACGCCGACGAACTGCTCGGGTTGGAACTGGGCGCCGTGGACTACATCACCAAACCGATCCGCCCGGCCATCGTGCGGGCGCGGGTCCAGACCCAACTGGCCCTGCGCGAGGCTTCCAGAACCATCGAACGCCAGAATCTGCTGCTCACGGAAGAGCGGGAAATGATCGAAAACATCGTGTTGCGCATGCGTGGAGCCGACCCTTTCTCCACCCGTCGGGTGCGTCATCTGTATCATCCGGTGGAACAGACCGCCGGAGACCTGCTGTTGTCCGCCAGCACCCCGGATGGTCGGCAACGGGTCTTGCTGGGGGATTTCACCGGCCACGGTCTGACCGCAGCCATCGGCGGACCGCTGGTGGCCTACATTTTCCAGTCCATGACCGCCCGTGGCGACTCTGGACCGGAGCTGTTCCAGGAGATCAACAACCAGTTGCACACCCGGCTGCCCACCGGCATCTTCTTCGCCGCCACACTGGTGGAGCTGGACCCCCGGCGTCAACAGGCGCTGATTCTCAACGCCGCCATGCCGGAAACCCTGCTGATCCACCCAAGCGCCCCACCACGCCGGGTCACCTCCACCTTTCACCCTCTGGGGGTGAGCGTCATGCCCGACTCCCCGACCCTGGCAGCCCCTGTCATGGTGCAACCGGGAGAAAAGATCTATCTATACACCGATGGCATCGTCGAGGCCGCCTCCCCGACAGGAGAAATGTTCGGCATCACCCGGCTGGAAGCGATGTTGATCCATCCGCTGTGGGGCGGGGCGCCCCTGGAGACCATCCTGACCCGTCTTCAGGCCCATTGCCAATGCGACACCCACGACGATGATATCGCGATGATCGAAATGGAAATATAATCATCCCGACACCATCGCCGAATCCATGGCGTCCAGCCCGGAAACGCCATGGATTCGAAAACGGTCGCGGTCGGGAAATCCCGTCGGCCGACTCAAAAGCCGTCGATGATCATCACCTCGTCGAGGGGCAACTGTCCGCCACGGGGACGGGCCGGTTCGAGGGGTCTGCCCACGGCCACGCACAAGGTGATGACGTGATCCGGCGGCAGATTGATGAACCGCGCCACCGCCTCGAAATCGAAGCCGGTCATGGGACAGGAGTCATACCCCATGCCCTGGGCCGCGAGCATCAGGGTCTGGGCCGCGATGCCACAGGAGCGCATCACCTCATCGCGTTGCACCGCCTCGTTGTCCTCGTAGTAGCCCCGAATGACGGGCAACAGTTTCTCGCGGGTTTCCGGGGGCATGTTGATGCAATACCGTTCCGGTTTTCTGGCCCAGGCGCGCAGGTCGGCGCACAGCACGACCAGCATCGCCGCATCGGTGAACTGGGCCTGATTCCACGCCACCGCGCGGATCTTCTGACGCAATCCCCGATCCCGCACCACCACGAAACGCCAGTGTTGCAGATTGAAAGCCGTGGGGGAGAGCATGGCCAGTTGAATGAGTCTGGTCTCCTCTTCCCGACTCATGCTGTGGGAGGGGTCGAAACGCTTGACGGAACGCCGATTCTCGATGGCGGAGACAACATCCATGGGGGGATCCTTCCTGGCTTTCTTTGGGTATTATTGCCGAATGCCCTCGATGAACAATCCGAGATCCAACGACTCGGCCGCCGGTCCCAGATTGTAACTGATCCCGAAATCGGCGCGCTTGACCCGCAGACTGCCCGCGTAGCCCCGACGAAATCCCCCCCAGGGATCGGGTCCGGTGCCCACCAGTTTGGCCTCGAAGGAGACCGGTTTGGTCACGCCGTGCAGGGTCAAATCTCCATCCACCTTGACCTTGCCATCGTTTTCCACGATGCGGGTGCTCTTGAATTCGGCCTTGGGAAACTTCTCCACTTCCAAGAAGTCCTTGCCTTTGAGATGCTTGTCGCGTTCGGCATGGTTGCTGTCGATGGAGGCGGTCTCAACCGCGATCTGGATGGCGCCGCTTTCGGGTTGGGCCAGATCCAGGGAGAACTGACCGGAAATCTTGTTGAACCGTCCCTGCAACAGGCTGTAGCCCAGATGGGGAATGGTAAAGGTGACGAACGAGTGGGTGGGATCGATCTGATATTTTTCCGACGCGGCCCAGACGGGTGAGGCGCCCATCCACAGCGCGCAAGCCAGAGCGGTACCTTTCAGCATTCCGGGAAGCATTCCTGGCAAAATCCGATTTGTCTTCATCCTTGTTTCTCCATTCCATTGGTATGATTGATGCAAAATCAACATCCTGAAGTCACCACATGCGCCGCAACGTGCCGTCGCGATCGATGAGGTGATGCTTGAAGGCGGCAGCCACATGCAGCCCCACCAGAGCGCTGAACCCAACCGCCGCGCCGAGATGGACCCACCCCATCCTGGAGGCCCGCTCCTTGTCAGGCTCCAACAACGCCGGCAACTCGAACCAGCCGAAAACCGCAACCCCGCGCCCATCCGCCGTGGAGATCAGATATCCGGTGATCGGCAGCAGGATCATCAGTCCATACAGCATCCGATGGGTCCAGGTGGCGGCCAACCGTTCCCAGGCCGGGGAGGAGGCGGGAAAGGGGGGAGCCGGATGGCCCAGACGCCACCCCAGGCGCAGCCACGCCACCGCGAACACCACCACCCCCAGGGAGCGGTGCCAGAACACGGAACGATGATACCAGGGGTCATAATAGGTGAGACTGGTGGCGTAGAATCCCGATCCGACCATGCCGATCAGCAGCGCGGCCATGGCCCAGTGGAGCCAGCGGGCCACCGGATCATAACGATCGGTCGCAAGCGGAGTCACGAGCCGGAATCCAGGGGTTGCAGCAGGGTGAACAGCGCCACGGGCTGATGGTCCAACGTGCCCTCGAAGCGGGTTTCACGGCTCTCCAGCACCCGGAAATGGCTGGAAAAGATGGCCTCGACATCCTCGGGGGCGAAGCGGTACGGTCCCCCTTCCATGAGGGTCTCCTTGACGTGGAAACACTTCAGCAGCAGCAATCCACCGGGATCCAGCAGACCATGCACGATCCGGACATAGCGCGCGCGGCTTTCCGGGGGCAGGACGTGAAAACAACCCCGGTCGAAAATCCAATCGAACGGTCCAGACAGCGTGGAGGCCAGAATGTCATCCACCACCAGCGCCACCTCCACCCCCCGCTCCCGGCAATAATCCCCGGCTGCGGCGATGGCGGTGGCGGACAGATCGCTGCCCGTGACCCGGAAACCCCGTTGCGCCAGCCACGCGGCCTGGGTGCCCGGTCCGGTTCCCAGATCCAGGAAACGCCCGCCATCGATTCCGCGTCCTTCCAGGGTGGTCAGCAGATCCCGGTCCGGTTCGGTGGTGAACCAGGGCAGTTGGCTGACCGGCTGACTCTGATAGCGAGACTCCCAATCGGTGAATTCGCCGATCTGGCGTGGGGCTGGATTCATGTCGGGCGCGCGTCCTTCGTGAAAGAGCGAATCGGATGGCCATGAAGGGGTCGAAACCGGCCCTCCCATTCCCGCAAAGCGTAACCCAGAGTTTGACCATTGACAAGCCAAAGATGGAGAAAACCATCCGATCCGGCGCAAATGCCGCGCCCGATTCCTCGCAGGGTTGATCTTCCTGTCGGATCAACGCTATTCTGATCGGGTACGCCCTTTGAAGGAGACGCTTCTTCAAGCCCATTTTCCTAAAAATCGCGCCACGCGCAACAGCGGCGAACATGCTCCACTTTGAATGGCCCTGGCTCTTTCTGGCCCTGCCCCTTCCCTGGCTGGCACGACGCTTTCTCGCGCCCGCGCCCCGGCAAGCGGAAGCGGTGCTGGAAATTCCCTTCGCGGAAGATTTCGCGGAGTGTTTCGTCTCCTCCCCGGAAAACCGGTCCCGCACCGGCAAAAAACGCTGGATCGTGGCGATGCTGGCCTGGCTGCTGCTCGTGGGGGCCGCAGCCCGACCCGAATGGCTGGGAGAGCCTTTGGACCTGCCGGCGAGCGGACGGGATCTGATGCTGGCGGTGGATCTGTCCGGCAGCATGCAGACCAAGGATTTCCGCCTGCACGATCAGCCCGTGGACCGGCTCACCGTGGCCAAACAGGTGGCCGCCGATTTCATCCGGCGCCGGGTGGGGGATCGGGTGGGTTTGATTCTGTTCGGCCTCAACGCCTATCTGCAAGCCCCCCTGACCCTGGATCGGGAAACCACCGCCCATCTGCTGGAAGAGGCGGAAATCGGTCTGGCGGGCAAGGAGACCGCCATCGGCGAAGCCATCGGACTGGCGGTGAAGAAATTCCGCGAAGGACCGAAAAACAGCCGCGCCCTGATCCTGCTCACCGACGGCGCCAACACCGCCGGGGTGGTGCCTCCCCTCAAAGCCGCGCAACTGGCCGCCGACGCGGGCATCACAATCTACGCCATCGGCGTGGGCGCGGACGAAATGGCGGTGCGCTCCTTGTTCGGAGTCCAGAAGGTCAACCCCTCCAGCGACCTGGACGAAAAAACCCTCACGGAGATGGCCACCCTCACCCGGGGCCGCTACTTCCGCGCCAAGGAGACCACCGCCTTGGAAGAGATCTATCGGCTGCTCGACCAGTTGGAACCGGTCGCCCGGGAACAACAAACCCATCGTCCCACGCGCGCGCTTTATATCTGGCTGTTGATTCCGGCCCTGCTGCTGGCGGCCTGGCTGCTGCTGCCCCGGTTGCAAGAAGGGGCGCGGCGATGATCGAGACCTTCCACTGGCTGCGCCCCGGATGGCTCGCCGCCCTGCCGCTGCTGATTCCGCTCTGGTGGCTGCTGCGACGCGCCTCCGCACGCACGCGCAGCGACTGGCAACAGGTGTGCGATCCCCATCTGCTGCCCCGTCTGCTGCGCTCACCCACCCAGAACGGCTCCACCCATCACGCCCCGGCGCTGGTCACCCTGACCGCCGCCCTCGCCATTTCAGCCCTGGCGGGTCCAGCGTGGCAGAAGCTTCCCCAACCGGTCTATCAAAAACAGAGCGCGCTGGTGATGATCCTGGATCTCTCCCGCTCCATGGATGCCACGGACCTCAAGCCCAGCCGTCTGGAACGGGCCCGACTGAAAATCGCCGACCTGCTCAAACGCCGCCGGGAGGGCAGCACCGCCCTGATCGCCTTTGCCGGCGCGGCATTTCCAGTCACGCCGCTCACCACGGACGCAGAGACCATCCAGGCCCATCTTCAGGCTCTGGGCAGCGACATCATGCCCGCCCAGGGGAGCCGTCCGGATCTGGGCATCGCCCTGGCGGAACGGATGCTGGCCCAGGCGGGACACCCCCGGGGCGAAGTCCTGCTGATCACCGATGGCGAACCACCCCCCGCCACCCTGGACGCGGCGCGGCACTTGCGTCAACAGGGCCACCGGCTGGCGGTGCTGGCCGTGGGCACCCCGGAAGGGGCTCCCATTCCGCTGCCCAAAGGGGGGTTGCTGCAAGACGGTCGGGGAGCCATCGTCGTACCCCGGCTGAACGAAGCCCCGTTGCGGGAGCTGGCCAAGGCGGGAGACGGACCCTTCGCCCGTCTGGTGGCCGACGATACCGACCTGCAACAACTGCTCGCCGAGCGTTCCTCCGACCGGTTCGACGAGACCACCCGAAAAACCACCCTGACCGCCGACCTGTGGCACGAGGAAGGCCCCTGGCTGCTGGTGTTGATCCTGCCGTTGGCGGCGTTGGGATTCCGGCGCGGGGTGCTGGTCTTCTGGTGGCTGCCCTTTCTGCTGCCCCCCTCCCCGGCCCACGCCCTGGATTGGGAGGGAGCGTGGCAACGCCCGGATCAAAAAGCCGCCGCAAAGTGGACCGCCAACGATCCCCATTCGGCGGCGGCCCTGTTCACCGATCCAGCCTGGAAGGCGGCGGCCCTGTATCGGGCCGGACGCTACGCAGAGTCCCTCGCCGCCCTGGAGAGTCTGGACACCGCCGACTCCTGGTACAACCAAGGCAACGCCCTGGCCCGACTCAACCGTCTGCCAGAGTCCCTCAAAGCCTATGACGAGGCCCTGAAGCGCGATCCCCAGCACGCCGATGCCCGCCACAACCGGGAACTGGTACAAAAACACCTGCCCAAATCCCCACCCGCCGACCAGCCCGCCGATCCTCCGGAGTCCAAATCCGAGGATCAAAAAGATCAGGAGAAAGGCCAGAAGCCAGACCAGGGGAAAGGCCGGGAGACGGACAAGGAGCAGGAGCAGCAGAACGCCTCCTCTTCTCCCGACTCATCCGGGCAGCCGGATCCCAAAACCTCCCGATCCGACGCCCAACCCTCTGCGGACACGCCCAATCCAGACAAACCCGACGCCTCCGCCGCTTCCGGGGAGACGGATCCATCATTATCGAAAGACAAAGAGCCATCCGCCCCCCCCAAACCCGGCCCGCCCGACGACTCCAAACCCGACCCGCCGAACGCGGCGCCACAGCAGACAACGGCAACGGAGCGCGAAGCGGAAAACCGGCAAGCGGAAGAACAATGGCTGCGCCGCATTCCGGACGATCCCGGCGGACTGCTGCGAAGAAAATTCCTCTATCAATATCAAAGACACGGACCAACCCGTCCGGAGGCCAATCCATGGTGACTCCCTTCAAGAAGCCAGCCGCGCTGATCGGTCTGCTGGCCTGGATCCTGACCTTCCCCCTCTGGGCCGCCGAAATTCAGGTACGCGCCTCCCGGGAACCGGTGGTGCAGGCGGAGTCTTTTTCCCTGATCTTCTCCACCGCCGACAATCCCGACGGAGATCCGGATTTCACCCCTTTGTCCAAGGATTTCGAGATCCTGGACCAGGGAAAAAGCACCAATTTCCAGTTCATCAACGGTCACAAGAGCCACTCCGTCACCTGGACCCTGGAGTTGATGCCCAAGCACAGCGGCGCGGTGACCATTCCGCCTCTGGCCTTTGGCAAGGATCGCAGCATCCCCCTCACCCTGAACATCCTGCCCGCCAAAGACCCCTCCGCCACCGCCAATCCCACCCCCGGCGACCATCCGGAACTGCTGGTCGAAGCGGAAACGAGCAACCCCACCCCCTACCGGCTGGAACAGACCCTGCTCACCGTGCGTTTTCTCAACGCGATTCCCATCTCCGGGGCCTCCATGCCCGAACCCAGAATCTCCTCCGGGGATGGCGTGATCGAAAAACTGGGAAACGACCAAGCCTATGAAACCGAACGCCACGGGCGTCGTTATCTGGCCTCGGAACGACGTTACGCCCTGTTTCCGCAACGCAGCGGCCCTTTGACCATCGATCCGATCCCGGTGACGGTGCAGCTTCCCGGTCAGGGGGGAAACACCCTGTTGAAAGAGTTCTTCAACGATCCGTTCATCAAGAATCTGCCCCTCGGTCCCGGCCGTCCCGGCCAGAGCGTGCGACTGGCCACCCAGACGATCCACCTGGAAGCCAAGGCCCAGCCCTCCTCCTGGCCACGCAGCAACGCCTGGCTGCCAGCCCACCGGATCATGTTGACGGAAAAATGGAGTCCCGATCCCCCGGTCTTTCAGGTGGGAGAGCCGGTGACCCGCACCCTCACCCTGATGGCCGACGGCCTGAGCGCCGCGCAACTGGAAGAGATCGCGTTGCAAAATCCGGAAGGGATCAAGCTGTATCCCGACCGTCCGGTCCTGGAAAACCAAAAGGAGGCCACCGGGATCATCGGCAAGCGGATCCACACCCTCGCCCTGATTCCCACCACTCCCGGAGAACATCGGCTGCCAGCCATCGAACTCCCCTGGTGGAACACCGATCAACAGCGCCAGGAGGTCGCCCGTTTGCCGGAACGACGCATCACGGTGCTGCCCGCCCCCGGCACCGCCACCCGGCCCCCGGAGTCCCAGACCCAACCCGCCCCGCAGCCCGTCCCGAACCCGGAGTCCCGTTCCGTCGATCCGGCCTCCGGCAACCGTTCCGCCGCCGCCACTCCGGAGACCGCCACCCCCGCCACCCCGGACCGCGCGCCGCCCGCTGGCGCCACGCCTCCAGCCGACGCCTCCGCTCCCCCGACCACTGCCCATCTCCCCACCGGAACCTGGCCCTGGGTGGCCCTGGTGGCGGGTCTGGGATGGATGATCACCGGGCTTTTGTGGTGGCGCGGAGCGCGGCGACGTCAGCCCCCGGCCGCGCCACCCGACAACACCCGGAAGGCCGCCGGGGCGACCGAAGCCCGTCAGGCCGAAGCCCGGCTGCGCGCCGCCTGTCTGGCCAACGACCCCCAGGCCGCCCGGGCCGCTCTGGCCCTGCTCACCCTTCCCGAACCCACGCCAATGGAACTGGCGGACGCCCTCGGCCAACTGCACGCCACGCTCTACGGCCCCACCCCCTCCCCCTGGCCGGGAGAACGACTGTGGACCGCCTGGCAAGCCGCACGCGCCCCCGGCGCACCGGCGTCCCCCTCCCCGACCCACCCCCCGATTCTGCCCCCCCTGTACCCCTCATGACCCGCCTTGCGCCATGGCTCAAGCGCGGTTGATGCCAGGAGCACGATCGAGGCCACGAGGGCCAAAGCGGACTCCTGGCCGTGAACGCCGCAATTAAATCCTTTCTCTCTGACAAAAAAAACGTCACTATATCCGCATTCAACGGATTCCCCTCATCGTGACACGAACGCCTCATGAACAGGAACTGGCCGATGTTCAAAGTACCGGCACTGCTGCTGCTCCTGACCCTGCTCCCCTGCACCCCGGCCCTGAGCGCCGAATACGAAAAGGTCCAGTCTCTGAACGAAACCATCCGCGCCGCCAACCAGGGGGTGATCGACGCGCAAAACACGGTGGCCATGATCTATCGCGACGGCCTGGGTGTGCCCCGCGACTACAAGGCCGCCATCAAGTGGTATCGCATGGCCGCCGAAAAAGGGCACGCGGAGGCTCAATACCATCTGGGCATGATGTTTCACGACGGCAAGGGCATCGCCAAGGATGACCGCGAGGCGCTGCGCTGGTTCCGCCAGGCCGCCGATCAGGGAGTGGCCGAGGCCCAATTCGCCTTGTGGGAGGTCCATCGTCGCACCGATGGGCCAGAGGCGCGAAAATGGCTGCGTCAGGCCGCCGATCAGGGACTGGCCGAGGCCCAATACCATCTGGGAATCGCCCTGCGCGACGGGGAAGCCGGTCTGGAAAAAGAGCCGCAACAGGCCGCCTCCTGGTTACGCAAGGCCGCCGATCAGGAGTTCGCCAAGGCGCAAACCGCACTGGCTGGTCTGCTGGCCACGGGTCAAGGGGTCGAAAAAAATCCGGTCGAAGCCGCCGTGTGGCTCAATCTCGCCATCTCCCAGGGGGATCCCGCCGCCTTGAAAAAACGCGCCCAACTCCACAAGGAGATGACCCCGGAACAAATCACCCAAGCCGGAACACTGGCCGAACAGTGGAGCCCACCCGCGTTGCCCAGGATTCCCGCCTCCCAGGGAACCCAAAGCACCGGCTCCCCGCCCCCCCAACCCGTACCCTAAGCGAATGAGTTCGTTCATTCATCTGCACGTCCACTCCTGTTTCTCCCTGCTTGCTTCCACGGTCCGGCTGGAAGCGGTGATCGCGCGAGCCAAACAGCTCCAGATGCCCGCCCTGGCCCTCACCGATCAAGGCAACCTCTTCGGCGCGGTGCAGTTCTATCTGGCCTGCCTGAAAGCCGGCATCAAACCCATCCTGGGCGCGCAGGTCTACGTGGTGCCCGATTGCCACGACAAAACCACCCGCCCCGATCAGGAGACCCGTGATCAACTGATCCTGCTGTGCCGCGACACCACCGGCTGGCGCAGCCTCACCCGTCTGGTCTCGGCGGGACACCTGGAAGGCAGCCACGACAAACCCCGGGTGGATCCGGAACTCCTGCACCGCCACAAACACGGCCTCATCGCCCTGTCGGCCGGTCCCAAGGGAGCGGTGGGACGTCTGCTCAACGCGGGCCGGACCGATCTGGCCCAAAAAGCCGCCCAAGAGCTTGGGGAGATTTTCCAAGACGAACAGACCGGAGCGCCGGGATTCTATCTGGAACTCATGCGCCACGGAGAACCGGACGAGGAGTCCCTGATCCGCCAGACCGTGGAGCTGGCCCATCGTCTGAATCTGCCCCTGGTGGCCAGCAACGGGGTCCACTTTCTCGACAAGAAAGACCACCGCGCCCACGACGCCCTGATCTGCATCGGGGCCGGTTTCACCCTGATGGACGAAAAACGTCCCCGCATCAACGACCGGCGCCACTTCGCCACCCCGGAAGAGATGGCCGCCTTGTTCGCCGATGTCCCGGAAAGCCTGGAAAACACCATCCAGATCGCCAAACGCTGCAACTTCCGGCTGGAACTGGGCAAAACCGTGCTGCCCGACTTCAAGGTTCCCGACGGAGAGGATCTGGCCTCCTGGCTGAAAAACGAAGCCGAAAAAGGACTGGAAATCCGCCTCGCCCGCTCCGTGGCCCCCCTGACCGAACCGGAACGCCTGCCGGAACTCTCCCGGATCTATCGGGAACGGCTCGAATACGAACTCGATGTCATCGTGCAGATGGGATTTCCCGGCTATTTTCTCATCGTGTCCGACTTCATCCGCTGGGCCAAGGGCAACGGCATCCCCGTGGGACCGGGACGCGGCTCTGGCGCCGGATCCGTGGCCGCCTGGGCGCTGGACATCACCGATCTGGACCCGCTGCGCTATCAACTGCTCTTCGAGCGGTTTCTCAACCCGGAACGGGTCTCCATGCCCGACTTCGATGTGGACTTCTGCATGGACAAGCGGGAGCAGGTGATCCATTACGTCCAGAAAAAATACGGCTCCGACCGGGTGGCCCAGATCATCACCTTCGGCACTCTTCAGGCCCGCATGGCGGTGCGGGATGTGGGACGGGTGTTGCAGTTTCCCTATGGTCAGGTGGACCGGATCGCCAAACTGATTCCCAACATTCTCGGCATCACCCTCAAGGAGGCCTTGGAACAAGAAGAGCGCTTCACCACCTTGGTCCAGGAGGAGCCGGAGGTGCAGGAATTGCTGGATCTGGCCCTGGCCCTGGAGGGACTGCCCCGCTCCGCCGGCACCCACGCCGCCGGAGTGGTGATGGCCAACGGCCCCCTCACCGACATGGTGCCCCTGTATCTCGACCCCCGTTCCGACATGCCCGTCACCCAGTTCAACATGGTGGACGTGGAAAAGGTCGGACTGGTGAAGTTCGACTTTCTGGGCCTCAAGACCCTGACCGTCATCGACGACGTGCTCAAGCTGGCCAATCACCGCCGCTCCGGCGAAAACCTCCCGGCCATCGACATCAACACCATCGACCTGACCGATGGACCCACCTTCAAGCTGCTGCAAAGCGGTCAGACCCGGGGGGTGTTCCAGTTGGAATCCTCCGGCATGCGCGACATCCTCAAAAAACTCGCCCCGGACACCTTTGAAGACATCATCGCCCTGGTGGCCCTCTACCGCCCCGGTCCCCTCGGCTCGGGCATGGTGGATGATTTCATCAATTGCAAACATGGCCGCGTGGAGGTGGTCTACCCCCTGCCCCAACTGGAACCGATCCTCAAAGAGACCTACGGGGTGATCCTCTACCAGGAACAGGTGATGAAAATCGCCCAGGTGCTGGCCGGTTACACCCTGGGCGGAGCCGACCTGCTGCGCCGCGCCATGGGCAAGAAAAAACTCTCGGAAATGCTCTCCCAACGGGAGATTTTCGAGCGGGGCGCCCTGGCCAATCAGGTTTCCAGGGAGCGGGCCACCTACATCTTCGACCTGATGGAGAAATTCGCCGGCTACGGTTTCAACAAGTCCCACTCCGCCGCCTACGCCCTGATCTCCTACCAGACCGCCTGGCTCAAGGCCCACTATCCGGTGGAGTTCATGGCCGCCACCCTCACCTGCGACATGCTCAACACCGACAAGCTGGCGCCTTTCATCCGCGAATGCCGCGCCATGAAAGTGCCGGTCCTGCCTCCGGACGTGAACCGCTCACAGATCGTTTTTTCAGTGGAAAATCATAGCGTGCGCTACGGTCTGGCGGCCATCAAGAACGTGGGCGAAGGGGCCATGGAGGCTTTGGTGCAGGCGCGAAAAACCGGTGGAGCCTTCGCCTCGCTCTCCGATCTGTGCCAACGGATCGCCTCCGGCGGACTCAACCGCCGGGTCATGGAGAACCTGATCAAATCCGGCGCGTGCGACTCTTTGCAAGCCAGTCGGGCCGCGATGCTGGCCGGATTGCCGGACATTCTGGCCTCGGCCCTGAAAAGACGCGATGACAAGGACAAAGGGTTTCTGGACCTGTTCGGCGACAGCGAGGAGACCTGTCAACCCCTGCCGGAAACCCCGGAGTGGAGCCTGGAAGAAAAACTCGCCTTCGAAAAGGAAGCCATCGGTTTCTACATCACCGGTCACCCGGCGCAAAAAGACGCCGCCGAATTGCAAGAATACGGCATCGACTCCATCGCACGGGCCAAATTTCAAGCGCGCGCCCGTCCGGACAGTCCACCCAAGGCCCGGGTGGCCGGGGTGATCGCGGAACGCAAGCTCCACCGCACCCGCAAGGGGGATCGCATGGCCTTCGTCACCCTGGAGGATCTGGAAGACCAGATCGAGGTGGTGGTCTTCGCCGATGTCTATTCCGGATGCCAGGGACTGCTGGAAGGAGACGGCATGGTGGTCATCGAAGGCAACATGGAACTCGGTGAGGAAGAACCGAAAATCACCGCCGAACGGATCCTGGATCTCAACGCCCTGCGCAAGGAGTGGTGCCGCGAACTGCTGCTGCGAATCGACGCCATCACCCTCACCGACTCCGCCATCACCCGTCTCAAGGAGATTTTGCAACGTCACGCCGGAACCTGCCGGGTGGTGGTGGAGTTGCGTCTGCCCGACCGGTTGGGGATGTTCGTGCTGGGCGACGCCTTCCGGGTCACCCCGGACGCCATCCTGTTCGACGAACTGCGCCGACTGCTCGGGATGGATCGGGTACACGCGCGCCGGATCGAATCCGGCAAGCCACTTCAATGGAATTGAGGACCAGCCGCTCTCCTTCCCCCATCAAGCCCGCACCCGCACCAACCCCCTCCATCGTCTCAAGCCCGCACCAACCACCTCCCCATCAAGCCCGCACCCGCACATCCCCATCAAGCCCGCCCCCTCACATCCCCCATCAAGCCCGCACCCGCACCTCCCCCATCAAGCCTGCACCCGCACCACCACCTCGCCAAGCAGGCGGACATGATCCCGCAGGGATTTTTCCACCGCATGGGCAATGGCCGTTCCCACCCGCACCGAAAGCTCCGGATCCACGGCAATGGTGACATCGCTGTAGACCTTGTGTCCGATCCAGCGCGCACGCACGCTGCGCACGGCGCGCACACCGGGAACATGCTCCGGGGCATGACGAATGTCGGCGAGGATTTCCGGTTCGATGCCGTCGATCAGCCGATGCCAAACCGCACGGGCCGCATCCTTGACGATAAACAGGATGGCCACCGTAATGCCCATGCCCACCAACGGATCCAGCAGAGGAAAGCCCATCGACGTACCGAACACGCCGATCAGCACCGACAGGCTGGTAAAACCATCCACACGGGAGTGGTGACCATCGGCGATCAAAGCCGCAGAACCGATTTCACGACCCACACGGATGCGATAGACCGCCACCGCCTCATTGCCGACAAATCCGATCAACGCCGCAGCCGCCACCCACCCCAGGTGTTGCATGGGCGCGGGGTGGATCCATTTTTCAAAGGCCTCGTAACCTGCCACACAGGCGGAAAAAAAGATCACGCCGACGATGATCACGCCAGCCACGTCCTCGGTCTTGCCATAGCCGTAGGTGAAACGCTGATTGGGGCCGCGTTTGGCCAGGGCAAAGGCGATCCACAACGGAATGCTGGTGGCCGCGTCGGCAAAATTGTGGATGGTATCGGCCAACAGGGCCACGGATCCGGTATACACAACCACAAACACCTGAAGCAGCGCCGTGAGGCCAAGCCCGATCAGCGAAATCTTGAGGGCGCGAATCCCCTTGGCGCTGGATTCCATCACCGAATCCACCTTGTCGCTCACGTCGTGGGAGTGGGCGAAAGTCCCTTTCAACCAGCCGAGCAACCCGGAGCCGTGATCATGGCCGTGAGCGTGGCCGTGATCATGATGACCATGCTCTCCGTGATCCCCGTGGTGACCGTGATCCCCGTGGTGACCGTGATCATCCAGATGAGCCGCTTCCGGATGCCCGTGCCCGTCCTCATCCGGGTGGGCATGAACCGGTTCCGAAGCGTGCCCATGGTCGTGATCATGCCCCTCTTCGGTGAACAGAATCGCCAGCCGTTGGCGACCCGGTTCCAATTCCACCCGCAGCAGAAATTCATGGGGTTCCGGGATCTCCTCATGGGATTCCAGAAAGGCCCCGTCGCGATGAAAGGTGAAGACTTGCCGCACATCGCCAGCCCGTTCGCTCTCCACCCGCACCGCATCCGGAGCGGGCGGATTCACGGCCTCCATCGACTCATCCAGAAAATACAGCCGGAAACGGGGTGGCACTCCGCTTTCAAACACCGACAGTTCCAGCCACCCACCGGCATGCCGCAACACAGGCCCCCCGTGATCACCATGAATCGGGGTGGTGACATCGGCATCGGACATGGGTGATCTCCCTCTTGAGAAAAAATTGTCGCTACAAATATTTGGTCATGACCTTCATGGCTTTGACCTGGGCGACCACATCCCGCATGCTCATATCGTCTTGAACATCGAGACAATGTTCGATGTGATCGGAGACATACTGCCGCTTGGCCGTCACCAGGGCATTGCTCACCGCCTGAAGCTGCTGGGCCACCGCTTCGCACTCCTGGCCGGATTCGATCATGGCGATGACTTTCACCAGATGGCCCGAGGCCCGTTTCAGACGCGAGACGATTTCAGGGTGATGGGTATGCTTGTCCATGGCCTTATCCTATCCTGGGGGAGGGGATGCTTGCAAGGAAGTTGATCCGATCAGCCTTCTGGCGTGGGGTCCGAAAATCCCACCCAAAAGGGTCATTCAAACCAAATCAGACTGGGAAGGAGGCATCCCCATACTGGCGCTGCACCCATTGACGATAGGCGCCGCTGGTCACCCCGTGTACCCATTCGGCATGATCCAGATACCAGCGCACGGTTTTCAAGATGCCACTGTCAAAGGTTTCGGCGGGTTTCCAGCCCAACATTCTTTCGATCTTGCCCGCGTCGATGGCGTAACGACGATCATGGCCGGGACGATCCTTGACAAAGGTGATCTGCTCGGCATATCCGCGCCCATCCGCCCTGGGATGCAGACGATCCAGCACCGAGCAGATGATCCGCACCACATCCATATTGGGCTGTTCGTTCCATCCGCCGATGTTGTAGGTCTCCCCCTTTTGTCCCGCCTCCAGCACCCGCATGATGGCCTGACAGTGATCCTCCACATACAGCCAATCCCGCACCTGGAGACCATCCCCGTAAATGGGCAGAGGCTTGCCGGCCAGGGCATTGTGAATGATCAAAGGAATCAATTTCTCCGGAAACTGATACGGCCCATAGTTATTGCTGCAATGGGTGGTCAGCACCGGCAAGTCAAAGGTGTGATGCCAAGCGCGGATCAGATGATCGGAAGCGGCCTTGGAGGCGGCATAGGGACTGTTGGGCAAAAAGGGGTTGCTTTCGGCAAAGGGGGGATCGGTAGGGGAGAGGGTGCCGAACACCTCGTCGGTGGAGACCTGCAAAAAACGGAAATCCTGCCGGTTCGGCCCTTCCGCAGCCGTCTCCGGCAGACGGCTCCAGTAGTCGCGCACCCTCTCCAACAGATGAAACGTTCCCACCACGTTGGTCTGGATGAACTCCCCCGGTCCTGAAATGGAGCGGTCCACATGGGACTCCGCCGCGAAATGAATCACGGCGCGGGGTCGATACGTGTCCAGCAACGCCCCCACCCGCTCCCGGTCGCCGATCTCCCCCTGAACGAACACATGCCGGACATCCCCCCGCAAGGCGGCGAGATTGGCCAGATTGCCCGCATAGGTGAGCTTGTCGAGATTGACCAACGCCTCACCGGTCCGCTCCAGCCAGGAGTGGACAAAATTGGCTCCGATAAAACCGGCTCCACCCGTTACCAGGATCATGTGTCATCGCTCCTTGCTTGCAACCAAAGCGTCAAGATCAACCCTCCGGCAACCCGAATCACGCTGGATTGGAGGCTGGCGTCGGTTGTGGTCTGCTGCCCATCTGGCGAATCAACTCCATCAGTCGATCGAGACTGGAAGAAGGATTCGGCAGATGGGTTCCTTCCCGTTCCGCGCATTCCCGGGCCTGACGGGCATTTCTGACCGCCTTTTCATACCCTGGATTCATCATTCCCAGATCAAAATATTTGCCCTGGTCCTTGTCATAAGACGGCATCCGCTGTTGCAGTTTCGATTGAGCCATATATCGGTCAAGTTCCGCAGTCGGGGGCGGATCAAAATGATACAAGGCCCAAACCTCGACACAGGGATTGGACAGGGCCACCTCAATGCCTTTATTTTCGGCGCGTTTCAAGAGTCCCGGAATCCTCTGCGCATGTTCATCCACATCGATGACGATCCAGACCTTGAATTCTGTTCTATTGCGGCGATTCTCATGATCTTTCTCTTTTTTCTTCTTGAGAGCGCATTCAAATACCGTCTCAGGCACACCGCATGGCCCAAAGATATGGGTACCGCGCTTCAGATGCACACCGTGCCGCGCTGCAAAGGCTTCCAGATAAAGAGGTTCGGTATTCCCGCCTTCACAACAGATGATCAAATCGGGTCTGGGAGGACGTGGAGGCGGGTCCGTGCGCAAAGATCGTGCGGGAGGGGTCGGGCGGACGGGCTTCCTGGCAGTCATGGAACCACTTCCCCGGCTTTGATTCTTTTCCTGGATGGCCACACATGCTCGATAGGCCCCATGTACGGCACCCCGCCATATCGGCCTCTCAAATAGCCATGCTCCAGATTCTCCCCCTTGCGGGGTTGGGCAGCGGTGAGGGGATAAATTTCCGTCGCGCCCTGCCCGTTCTTTTCGCACAACCAGATCTGGGCCGGGGCCAGATCGGTCATCAGATGGGTGTAGTGGGTGGCAAACAGCAATTGCGCCCCTTTGGAATTGGTGTTGCTGTCCTGAAACAGATCCACCAGTCGCTTGGCCACAAAAGGGTGCAGACCGGATTCCAGTTCATCCACCACCAACACCCCACCCCGCTCCAGAATCCCGCATACCTGGATCGCAAGGCCAAGCATGGTCTGCGTCCCCCGGCTTTCAAGGCTGTGGTGCAGCGTATAATCCTTGGAGCCGACGGAATGCCGAAAAAAGATATTTTTCATATTAGGAAGCATTCTTTTTAAGATATCTCGTGCGCTCTGATCGTTCAAATATCGGCGATCAACAATTTCAATAATTTCCTCCTGTAATTCTGATGGCATATCTCCCATTTCCATGCCCGAGATCCCTGTATCCGCTTCCCGCAGGAAAGAAACCACCTGCTCGCGCAAAACAGAGTTCGATTCCAGTTCATTCATGCTGGAGGAAATACCGGACCGTTCATTGATCCCAAGATTAGCAATCAGATCCTCAAAGAAAAACTTCCACAAGGGAGTCAATGTCTTGTGATTGTTGATTCCAGCCGTGGAAAGAAACAGACTGTCCTTCCGGGTCTGCTCTTGAATGGTCCGGTTGTTGCCTTTCAGGTATGGACCAAAATAAAACTCTTCCGTTTCAGCATGGTTGCGGTGAAACAGAATACGGTGCCGGGAACCCACGGCAAACTCATACAACCACTCTTCCAATACCCTTTGATCATCGGTACGGAAACCATACTGGTAACGCACGCCATTGGCGATGACATCACACTCCATCCGGGAGGGCGCCTGTTTTGATACGTCATCCAACCCAAAAGATACCCGACCATTCGGCATTCCCGGTTCACTGTGGGACCACCGGATGGCCTTCACAAAAAAAAACAAAGAAGCCAACAGATTGCTT
>JADGBT010000060.1 GCA_015231375.1 Magnetococcales bacterium
GGAGATATCGACATCGAAGACCTGGCGGGCCTCGAACCCCTCTTCCCGGTAGATGCCATGCGGCAGGGTCGTCATGTCCCACTGCAAAAAGACGATTTCGTCCGGATCGGTGACAGGTTCAAGGTTGGCACCTCGATGCCCCTTCTGCCCACCAGGCTTGTTGCCATTGCCGTTGCTCGGTTTTTTCTCCCGGTTCGGGTCGTTCGAGGGAGATTTGCTGCTGTTGCGGCTATCGGCGGCGAATTCGATCCAAGATTGGCAAGGCGACGATGCGCAAGCGGGGCGAGTTGGTGGAACGAAGTTTTGCCCATACGCTGGATCGTGGTGGCATGCGTCGGGTTTGGCTGCGTGGCAACGAGAACGTCTCGAAACGCTATCTGATTCACATCGCCGGGTTCAATCTGGGGCTTTTGATGCGGCATCTGACGGGGTATGGAACTCCGAAGGAGCGGGCGAATGCTCGTTACCTCTTTGTCCTCCTGCTGACCGAGGGGGATGCGCTGTTTTTGGGTGTCG
This sequence comes from Magnetococcales bacterium, assembly GCA_015231375.1. GTDB lineage: Bacteria > Pseudomonadota > Magnetococcia > Magnetococcales > Magnetaquicoccaceae > Magnetaquiglobus. Next base: position 517 of record JADGBT010000060.1, read on the forward strand.
GGCTGGCTGGTTGCGGTGAAATCTCTGCTCTGCTCGTGATTTCAATTCATCAACCGGCATCAGACTGAAATGGTTTTATCAACGGGCTGTTACCCCCTTCACAGCCCCCGTGTTGGGAGATGACAGGTGGGCGGCCCCCATGGGACGGTTCCCGAAAAAAAACCCAACACAACCCGCCTGGAGCGCAAAAGGTCGGGGATGGTCAGCGCCAGATGAAGAACGGTTGGGAGGCCAGTGAGCAATCCGATCCAGGTGATCACGCGAGTTGAGGTGGAACCGGCCCACTTGAACGATCATCAGGCTCTTGTTCCGGCGCTGGACGCGCTGGAGAAGAGGGAGATCGCGCCAGAGGAGATGTTCGCCGATACAACATACAACAGTGGCGACAACCTAATCGCGGCAGCGGCGCAGGGTGTGGAGTTTATGGCGTCCACCCCCGACAAGACGGACCCGGACGGCATCGGGTTGGGCCATTTCGATCTGGATCTGAAAGAACTAAGGGTGTGTGCCTGTCCCGAGGGAGCACGCCCGATCCGGAGCCGGTTGGGCAAGGATCAGATGACGCGCAATCTGCGGTTCGATCCAGAGAGATGCGCCATCTGCCCGCTAACGGACGACTGTCCAGCGGGAAAGCAGGGCGGGCGATTGCGGGTACATCCTCGGGACATTGCCACGGTCTACAGCCGGGTGCGTGAGGAGAGCGAGACGTTCAAGAAGGCGTATGCCATTCGTGCGGGATCGAATCGACCAACGCTGAGTGCAAGACGGCCCATGGACTGGGCAAGGTGTGGACTTGGGGCATCCTTCGGGTGGCTGAAGAGGTTCCTGCGCTACAGTTGCGCCAGAATTCTGGGGAATGTGCTGGAAATGGTCCAGAATGCAGCATAAAAAGGGGAGAATACCCTCGTTTCAAGACAAAAACAGGTCCGTCACACGATGAACCGCTCTGCAGCACACCAAGGTGCTCCAGCGGCGTCCAAAGCAACAGGTTATCACGGCGAGGGCGGGCTTCTTTCGGGGGACTCAAGGCTTTACGACGTCCTTTCGGGATAAACACATATAGGCTCTGTGCTGCGTCCATCAGGATTCTCCTTTATCCCGTGCTTGGCGGCTCACGGTATAGAAGGGCCTCCTCAAAAAGTCCAACACATTGAAACTGTACATAAAATCGTATTTGTGGTAGTATTCGGGTGTATGGTTTTCAGCCCTTTTGGCCAAAAAGGCTTGCACCGATGATCCGAGAGCCCAACAAGAAGCAGCCCAGACTGCCCGGTTTTGAGAGTCCCTTCGAGAGAAACCTTGACCCGAACAACCGGTGGGTCAAACTGGCGGAGGTGGTTCCCTGGGAGGAGTTTGCCACTGCTTATTACAGCGGCATGAGCGTGGACCAGGGTACGCCCGCCAAACCTGCCCGGTTGATGGTGGGTGCGGTGATCATCAAGCATCGCCAGCGGTGGACCGACGAGGAGACGGTCTTGCAGATCCAGGAGAACCCGTATCTGCAATTTTTCTGTGGTTTTTCCGGCTTCACCCTGGAGCAACCGTTTGCGCCGTCGCTGTTTGTCGAGATCCGCAAACGGATGGGAGCGACGGTGTATGCGCAGTTTGAACAGTCAGTGGACACGAAGCTGACAGAGATTCTGACAAAGAAAAAGAAGTCAAAACAGAAGGAAGGCACGAATAACGACCCGCCAGCGTCCGGACAAGACGCGACCGGTCAAACGGATAAGGCTGAGCTGGCTACGGGTACGGAATCTCCGCAACAGACTGATAGTACGGTTGAAAGCGATGGTGAAGCAGAGGATGCCAAGCCGTCCGGAAAACTTATCATCGACGCCACGGTGGCGGAACAGGCGATTCGCTATCCGACTGATCTTGGGTTGCTCAATGAGGCTCGGGAGATCAGTGAACGCTTGATAGATCGGCTGTTTCCGTTGTCTGGGCTGCAAAAGAAACCGCGCACCTATCGGCAGAAGGCGCGTCAAGATTTTCTGGCGCTGGTGAAGAAGCGCAAACCTTGGCAAAGCACTCTCCGACGGGCCATTCGTCAGCAGTTGCAGTACCTGCGCCGGAATCTCGGGCATATCGATGCCTTGCTGGATCGGTTTTCGTCTCCCGAACCAGCTCCTTTGGGTGGTTTCATGCCGAATTTGAGCCAGAAATGGCCCGACGGTCTGTTGTATCGCCATCTGCGGCAGCTTTGGGTGGTCCGGAGGGTCTACGATCAACAAAAATTGATGTATGACAATCGGTTACGCAGCCATCCTCATCGGATTGTCAGTATCAGCCAGCCTCATGTGCGTCCCATTGTCCGGGGCAAGGCGGGTGTGGCGGTGGAGTTTGGCTCCAAGTTGAGTGCCAGTCTGGATGGCAACGGCCTTGCCCGCGTGGATGAGTTGCGCTGGGATGCGTTCAACGAAAGTGCCGATTTGCCGGGTCAGGTGGAGGCCTTCAAGAAGCGGCACGGGCATTATCCGGCAGTGGTGTTGGCCGATGGCATCTACGGGACGCGGGACAATCGTCGCTACTGCAAGGATCGAGGCATTCGTTTTGGTGGCAAGCCCTTGGGTCGCCCCAGAAAGGAGACCGAGGCCAATCGAGAAGAACTTCGTGAAGCCAAGCGACAGCGCCGCCGGGATCATCTGGAACGGATTCCCATCGAAGGCAAATTCGGGCAGGGTAAGAACCGGCATGGTCTGGCAAAGATTCGGGCCAAACTGGCCGATACCTCTGCGTCCTGGATTCGGGCCATTTTCCTGGTGATGAACCTGAACCTGCTGGTCAGGTTCTTTTTTGCCCTGAATCGGCCATTTCTCAACGCGGCATTCGCCAGCCTGTTGGCTCGGATGGTCGTTTGGCAAGCTTTGGTGCAAAAAATGGCGGATTGGCGGCGGCTACCACAGGGTAGGCCCATGATCGCGGCGGGGGCTTTTTAAGGAGGCCCTATTTAAGATACAGTTTCAATGTGTTGGACCTTTTGAGGAGGTAAAAATTAAGGAAAGTTACATGTCGATCATGCCACATTTGCAGCCAGAAAACTATGCATACCGTGATGGGTGCGGTTTAAACCCGAGCGGCTTCGAGTTCGTGGGCAGTCTTTTGGAGCATGCCCAGCAGTTCTTTTTTGTTGACCGGTTTGGAAAGATACCCGCTGCATCCCGCCTCCCGGCTCCGTTCCTTCTCCCCCGCCATGGCATGGGCCGATAACGCGATAATCGGCACCGGGGAACACGCCGTTTCCTGCTCCCATTGACGGATCTGACGGGTGGCTGTATATCCGTCCATCCGGGGCATCTGCACATCCATGATGACCACGTCAAATCGTTCCTGCCGCACCCGCTCCACCGCCTCCACCCCGTCGTTCACCATGACCAGCCGATGAGGACTTTTCATGAGGTAGGCTTCGAACAGAATCTGGTTTTCTTCCACATCTTCCGCCAGCAGGATGTTCAGGCTGCGCGTGTTGGTTTGGGCCCGTTGTTCGACGGTTGTACTGGTGGGCAATTCGCCGGATACCTCCCTGATGGGCAAAGTAAAAAAAAACCGGCTCCCCTGCTCGAACTGGCTTTCCACCCAAATCTGTCCCCCCATCAACTCCACCAAATGCCTGGAGATCGCCAAGCCCAATCCCGTGCCGCCAAACTGCCGGGAGATGCCCACATCGGCTTGGGTGAACTGCTCGAAGATATGCCGCATCTGTCCCGGAGCGATCCCGATGCCCGTATCCACCACCTTGAACAGCAACGTACCTGGATCCAGGAGATTGATGGTCAGACCGACATCCACCCGCCCCCTGTGGGTGAATTTGATCGCATTGCTCAGCAGGTTGATGAGCACCTGACGCACCCGACTGTCGTCTCCGAGCACGTATCCCGGAATCGACGCGTCCACCCGGTATTCCAGGATCAGACCTTTCTTCTCGGCTACTATCTGCATCAGATGGGCGGTCTCTCGCACCACCTGGCACGGAGAAAACGGAATCTCATCCAAAGAGATATGACCAGCCTCGATACGAGAAAAATCCAGGATATCGTTGATCACACCCAGCATGGCCTTGCCCGAATGGTGCATGGTATGCACAAAACGGCGTTGGGTGGTATTCAGGTCAGTTTCCAGCAACAGTTCCGACATTCCCAGAACCACATTCATGGGAGTGCGGATTTCATGGCTCATGGCAGCCAGGAATTCCCCCTTCGCACGAGTCGCCGCCTCCGCCTGCTCCTTGGCCTGGATCAAAGCCAACGCGGTCTGATGCCGATCGGAAACATCCCTGGCAATGGCATAGGTCAAACCCTCATCCGGAACGAACACCGCACGCCAGGAGAGCCAACGGTACAAACCATCCTTGCAGATGTACCGATTCTCAAAATCTACGGAAAAACCTTCCCTCAATTGTCGGCTCATCTCCTCCAGGGTGGCCTGCCGATCGTCCGGATGGACGAAATCGATGAAGGGTCTCTCCAACAACTCGGATTCCGTATATCCCAGCACATCCGAAAACGAGGAATTGACCTTCTTGAAACATCCCATCGGATCGGCAATACACATCAGGTCGGATGCGGTCTTAAAGAAGTTATGGTATTGCTCACGTTCCGTTTCAGCGCGTTCGGTAATTTCGATAAAGATCAAGATCCTTCCTTTATTCTTTTTTCCTTTCTGCATGACCGGTCTTGAAATGCAATCGATCACACGACCATCCTTGAAATACAACCGATCCGCTTCGGAGAGATCATTCCGATGCGATTCCCACACGCCACAAAAGAATTTCTCCGGTTCTTTCAACTGATCGAGAACAAACATCAACAGGCCAACACGATGACCGCTCAACGTCACGGATCGGGGAATGCGCCAGATCTCTTGGAAACGGGTGTTGGCACAGCGGATCCTGCCATGGCGATCGACGATCACGATGCCATCACGAATGGATTCCAAAGTGGCGCGCATCAGATCTTCGCCAAGGCGCCTTCTTTTCGCACCGTCCTTCTTTTTCCAGCTTCCTCCCCCATGGACAGCTTGCACACACGCAGATCCATTCTTGTCCATCTGGGCTCCCCTTGAATGACACGATACCAAAAAAAACGGATCAAAAATCGTTTCTATCCCACGGTCCAGACCGCTCTCCTGCGACCTAGCCCCTCCCCCGTGTCCGGTTCCACCCACTCAATCCGTGTCTGCAAAGGCCTGCCGCACTTCAAGGATTTGCGGCAAGATCTCAATGAAAGTTTGCACCAGACCGGGATCGAAGGCGGTTCCCGCAGCCCATCGGATCTCGTTCACGGCATCATCGACAGACCATGGTTGTTTGTATGGCCGTCGTGAAGTCAAGGCATCGAACACGTCAGTCAGGCTGCAAATGCGCCCGACCAGAGGAATCTCCTCCCTCTCCAGGCCATAGGGATAACCACTGCCATCCCAACGTTCGTGATGCGTCATGGCGATGATGTGGGAAGTTCTCAACAACAAAGAGAGATCTCCATTCAAGAGTCTCCCACCGAGAATCGTATGATTCTTCATGATGGCAAATTCCCGTTCGGTCAACTTGTCCGGTTTCAGAAGAATACTGTCCGGAATCCCGATCTTCCCCACATCGTGCATGGGTGAGGCATAAAGAAGCAACTCCTGTTCCTGAGAAGAAAGCCCCGCAGCCCGACCCAGCAGAACCGAATAACGGCTCATGCGCAAAATGTGGTTGCCGGTTTCCGAATCCCGATACTCGGCCGCCTGCCCCAAACGCTGAATGATCTCCAACCGGGTGCGCAACAACTCGAATTCGCTCTCGGCAAAGGCCTGGGCCGTTCGGGCACTGCGCAGAACATAACGCACCCGGTGTCCCAGAAGGCTCCAGTTGATGGGTTTGGTGATGAAATCGGTCGCACCCGACTGATACGCCCGGTCAACCGCCGAGACATCCTCCAGACAAGTCATGATAATGATGGGCAAATGTTGCAAGGCGGGTTGTTGACGAATGGTGTGACACAACGCAAAACCGTCCATGCCCGGCATCACCACATCGGAAATGACCACATCCGGCTGCTCCTTCTGCATCAACGCCCAGGCATGAACCCCGTTCTCGGCATCGATCACACGACACCCATACAACTCCAGCGCCTCCCGCATCGGGATTCGCTGCAACCACTCATCGTCCACGATGAGCACCAAAGGCCCTTGCATCTCATCGACAATCTCAGACATCGTCACCTCCCGCCCGTTGAGACCGTTCAAATTCCTGCAACGCCTGACAGACATCGGCAAACATGGAATCCATGCGATGCACATGTCTCCTCACCCGTTCCAGATCCGCATGATGCATTTCCATGGCACGCCCCATGGCCGCCAGGTGTTTGGCTCCCATGATGAGACTGGAGGATTTCAGACTGTGGGCCGTGACCCGAACCCCTTCGACATCCCCCCTCTCCAACGACTGTTTGAGTTCTGCGAGCAACTCGGGAGTCCGCGAGACGAAATGTTCCACCATGATGGTCAACAACTCATGCTTGCCTCTCTGGGCCAGGTCCAGAATCTGCTCCAGGGCAGCCGTATCCAAAAGAGGGATGGACAAGGTGTCGAAATCGTCCTCACGCTCTTCATCGCACTTGCCCTCCTCGGCAATGGTGATCGCAAACGGAAGATCCGATGCCGTCTCCTGAGACGGCCCGGACAGAGAAAAGGTCTGATCTCCCGCCGTGATATCAGCGCCCGGGGGCGACAACCAACGCTTCAGGATCACCCCAAGGTCGGCTGAACTGAAGGGTTTGCGCAAATAGTCGTCCATTCCCGCCTCTTGGCACTGTCGACGACTCTGCTCCAGCACATGGGCCGTCAGGGCGATGATGGGAATGCGCGCCCCCCCTGTGTTCAGTTCCCATTCACGCAGGAGTCGGGTAGTCTCGAAGCCATCCAGAATCGGCATCTCGCAATCCATCAGAATGATATCAAAGGGGGGATTGTTCTCCCGCAGCAGGGCCATAGCCCGCTGACCATTGTTGGCAACCGTCACCTGACAACCAAACTGACTTAAAGTCGCCACGGCCACCTCCTGATTGACCAGGTTGTCTTCCACCAAAAGAACATGACCGTTGAAACAGAGCGACTCCGACGCGGACAATCGTTGATCCGATCTCCATTCCACGACATTCTGCCGATCGGACTCCAACTGTTTGCCAAAGCGGGCCGAAAACCAGAAGCTGGAGCCATGGCCCGGCACGCTCTCCACCCCCATCTCTCCTTGCATCTTGACCACCAGCCTCTGGGTAATGGCCAGACCAAGACCCGTCCCGCCGAACTTGCGGGAGATGGAAGGGGCCTCCTGGGAGAAAACCTGAAACAAATCACTCTGGAACTCCGACGACATGCCGATGCCCGTATCGGTGACACGGAAACGCAGCAGGGCATCGGTCTCCCCCTCCTCCAGCACCTCCACCGACAGGCCAATGGATCCCTCCTCGGTGAACTTGAGCGCATTGCCCACCAGGTTGAACAGAACCTGACTCAGACGATACGGGTCTCCCATGAGGTGATGGATCTCCCCTTCAGGTATCGTGCAATGAAATTTCAACCCCTTGTCCCGGATACGTGTCGCGAACATGTCGAGGATGCCCTGAATGACCTCATCCAGGTCAAAACGCAATCTTTCCAGGGACAACTGACCTGCCTGAATCTTGGAAAGATCGAGAATGTCGTTGATGATGCGCAACAGGGTTCGTCCAGCCCGATGGATGGTCTGCACATAATGTTGTTGCAGTTCCGACATGGGGGTTTTCAACAGCAGATCAGCCATTCCCAGCACCCCGGTCATGGGGGTGCGGATCTCATGGCTCATCGTGTAAAGAAAGTCACTTCTGGCCTTGGCAACGGATTCGGCCTTCGCTCTGGCAACCGACAACTCCTCTTCGACACGCTTGCGCTTGGCGATATCCCGAAAGGAAACAACCACACCACTCACTTCCCCATCCCGAAGAATGGGGGCAGCGGTCATCGCCACAGAGATGCAACGGCCATCCTGACACCAGAACAACTCCTCCTCCGACTTGACGACCTTTCCCTGAAGCAGCACTTCCCGCAAAAAACAGTCTGAAGGGGGATAAGGCGACCGGTCGGCCTGGGTATGATGAAAAAGGGTATGCGCCGATTGACCGATCACCGTCTCCTCACACCATCCCAGAAGCGTGAGGGCCGCCTTGTTGATATGGCTGATCTTGCACGTCTGATCGACCACATAAAAACAGGTTCCCAGGTTGGCCACAATTTCGTAGAATTTATCACGCTCCTTCTGTAGTTCTTCCTGTTTCCTTTTCAGTCTCACGACCTCCAGGTTCAATAACTCGTTTGTCTGTTTCAACAAGGCCGTATCGTGCTCCTTGAGCTGAGGACAGTCCTTGATGACCCGCATCCCGGCGGATACGACGGGCCAAAGCGAATTCAACAGTGCCATGTCGTAACCTTGAGGACGATTGGCCAGTCCAAGCACACAAAACAACTCCGGCCCGCATTTCAGGGGAATGCCAACAAAAGCCTTCATGGGCAGATGATTGTCAAAAAACAGACAATTCCTTGGATCAATCATGGAATCGTTGTTAATCATGAATTGATCAGTCCGCAAATTTTCTTCGAAACATATACGCATAATTGTCTCCTCCGTACCATTATTACCGAATACGGCCAATGGTTTCCAATGAAATACATCTTTATTCTGCCAAGACCCCACATATAGAACACTATAAGTGATATCCGTCAATTTCATCAGCTTCATCAAGATCGTTTTGAGAATCACATCAGGGGGATCTCCTTTGATATACAACCCATGAATTTGATGGTTGCAATCCGACCGAAACCCTTGGCTGTGCATGACTTGTGTCAATTCCATGAATCCCCCCTCCCCATGAAGCGCGACATTTGACAGACCTCTCCTTTCAAACCAACAGGTATCCGCAGGGCAAAACGACTGAACCGTTTACCGTTGCAGAGCCATTTCAACCTTCTCGACTACCGTGACGATCTGAAACGGTTTGCTGATGATATCGATCGCACCAAAGGATTGGGCCATCTTCAGAATCAATTGAGCGTTCATGGCCTTGTACCCACCGGAAATGGCGATCATTTTTCTGTCAGGATGCCTGGACAAAACAGCCGCCAGCAAATCGATACCATCCATCAAGGGCATAAAAATATCGGTGATGATGAGATCGATGGAGTTCTGAAGATAGACTTCCAGACCAACCTTCCCGTTTTCCGCCTCTATCACCTCATGTCCCGAAGATCTCAGGATTGCTCCCAACAGCAACCGGCAATTCTCGTCATCATCCACCACCATAATCGTCGCCATGCTCCACTCCTTTCAAATGCCTGCTTTAGCAAACCAATCTGCGATTCTCATCGCGCAGGTGCCTTCTCATCGAACTTATTCAATTATATCCGGAAAAAAAACCAAAACCATCATGAAATCATTGATATTTATGTCGCTTACATACGATAATAGCATCGTAAAACATCGAGACAGGCATTCGGGATCGGGAAGAAGCACGAACCGACCCCACGGTTATCCGTGGAGTCGCGGGAGATTGAATCCAGCAGTGGGGGAATTTCGAGGGGATCGGGCGTGCGGGGAAAAAGCGTGATCAGGTGTGAAAGCTGAACGCCACATTGGACATATTTCGGAGTGTGGTCCCTTCGACAGCATGAGAGGTATCCACAGCAATCAATTGTTTCACCTCTTCACAGGATGCATGAACCACATCGTCAAGTTGTTCAACCAATGCCGTCAACTCTCCCTGACCCACGACATCGACAGATTGCCGACTGAGGTGTTCGATCTGTTCCGCCAGGGATTTCAATCGGGTCATGCCGAGAAATGAAGCGACCCCCTGAATCCCATGAGCCTGATTTCGAAGGATGTCGGAATCGTTGTTGACTTGTGCGGCATGCAGTGCGTCATGGGTGTCTTGGACTTGATGCCCAAACCTCTCGACCAGATTGATCAGACTGCCGGATCCCATGGATTGCAACAACACGCGCACGGACTCCGGATGTATCAGGGAGGTGCATTCATCAATCAGATCATCGCAATCATAATGTACAGGGTCAGCAAGCCGGGGAGAGATGACCGTGGAAAGGATCTGGTAAAGCCTGGGCACATGCAAGGGTTTGGACAGCACTTTGGAAGCGCCGGCTTCCATGCATCGGGCATGAACCTCCTGGGTCACGTCCGCAGTAAGAATGATCACGGGAATGCTTGAAACGGGCCCATCCATGCTTCTGATCTTCTTGATGACCTGCTCGCCGTCCATCTCTGGCATGCGCAAATCCAACAAAACAGCATGAAACATTTCGTGCTGCAACCGTTCCAGGGCAACAAACCCACTCTCCACGATGGAAACCCGATGGCCGTCCCCTTCAAGCAGAGCCTGTATGACCTGTCTGTTGATGACCTCATCATCCACCACCAGTATGGACAAAGAAGGCAGAAGCATATCGAGTTTGCTGGAGGCGACCACATCTCCGATGGGCAACCGAAGACGCAACGTGAACGTGCTGCCCTGACCCGGAACGCTGGAACAGGTAAGGGTGCCGCCCATGTGTTCCGCCAGATGTCGGCTAAGGGCCAATCCCAGACCACTGCCACCATACCGTCGTGTGGTGGAGGGATCCGCCTGCATGAATGGGGTAAAAAGATCGGCCTGTTTCTCCTCCTCAATGCCGATGCCGGTATCCCAGACCGTCACAGACAAAGGGTATCCCCGTGCGTCCGCCTCGCCGTCCGACGCCACTTCCACCCCGACCTCTCCCCGTTCGGTAAACTTGATCGCATTGCCGATCAGGTTGAACAGAATCTGACGCAGTTTCAGGGAGTCCCCCACCAGGGCCAAGGGCAACGCCTGCTCCACATAACAGGAGATGGCGATCCCCTTCTTGTCCGCCAGGGGAATGAACGATTCCATGGTGCTGCTGAACAGCGGGATCAACAGAAAATCTTCCGTGTCGAGGGTCAATCTGCCAGCCTCGATTTTGGAGATGTCCAGAACATCATTGAGAAGCGTGAAAAGATACTCACCCGAAGAGGTCATGGCTTGCACATAGTTCCTCTGCTTGTCGGACAGTTGGGTCCGGTTCAGCAGTTGTGACAAACCCAGCAACCCGTTCAGCGGCGTACGGATTTCGTGACTGATGGTCGCCAGAAAATCACTCTTGGCCTTGTTGGCCACCAAAGCCGATTCCATGGCTTGGTTCAGTTCACGGGTGCGCTGTTCAACCCGTTGTTCCAGATGGTCCCGCTCCTGTTTCAATTTGGCCAACAGATCCCGGATGGACTCATACACCCGGCTGATCTCATGGCTGGTCCATTTCCCGGGGGTCGGCAGGGTCTGTTGATTGATCTCGGGAGTCTGCAAGGATACCGCCAGAACTACCAAAGGTTTCAACAGAAACGATAATATCAACCACGCCAGCATAAACGTCAGAGAAATACCAAACAGCAACTGAAACAGTTTGATCTTGCCCCCCTCCAACAACTTCTGAAAAAATTCACCGCTGTAATACAAACGCAACTCCCCAATAGGAATCAGTCTGGTATCGGAGATCACGATCGATTCGGCGACAAACCCATGGAAAGAGCGATCCGGAGGATAACCCACCAGCACCTCATCATCGACCCCGATCAACACAACCCCATCGAACAGATTCTTTCCCGTGGACGAATCCTTGGCCAACAAAATGCGACTGCTGATGAGATCCAGTTTGTTCTGACGTTTCTCGGGATCCGTGATGTCCAGTGCATCCGCGAAGTGATCCACATAAAGCGCCGACAGCAGTTCCACCTTACTCTGTTCCTGGGAACGGATCTGCTCCATGACCACGTTGCTCCAATACCAGAGTATGACACCAATTACTAAAAGTATAATTCCAAGGAAAATGATAATGATCCGTGTATTCAATTTTCCAGGCAGAAGAGCATTCAATTTACTCATACGTTTTTGCCACCTTGATGAACAGAGCATTCAAACGGATGCCGGATTTGCGCAAGGTGGCCAAATTGAGGGCTGGTTTGACCTGGGTGGAGATGTCCATACCCGCCAGAACACCTTTTTGCACATCCCCTTCAAACGGCGAAAAGACGATCGATTGCTTGACAACTCCGAATGCTGTGACTTTCTCCATCGGTTCAGCCGCCAGGGATTCAACCAGAAAAACGCCCGCAACAGGACGCTCGGCAAAAGTCTTGAGTTCAGAAACCGTACACACCTCCACCTGGAATGGAAACGTGTCAATGACCTTGCCAGAAAGATTCATCGTGCGCGCCACCTGCTCCCCAACACCACGGTTCTCTTCATAGACAATCAACAGCAACAGTGTACCCTTCTTGTCCGTCTGTCCGGAAAGATCCAAATTTCCACCGATCAATGCCGGAAACATTTTAATGCCAAGATGCAACTTATGATCATTCAAATCAGCACAAGGGCCATTTGATGCACCCCACAGCATCTGAAACAGAATCAATACACTGACCAATAATCTGTTATTCATGAGTCCCCTGCAAAAATCCATTTCCGCCAAGAACGGTCTTTGCAACCAGTTTATTTTATTTATGTACACTTTCCATGAATGCCAGACAGGTTGGCTTTTCGCAGAGGACTCATTCATTAAGCGGCATCATGATCCACGACAAGTCACCAATACAAAAACAGGCTCACATTTGTTCTTGAATCAATTCTTGAAGGGCAAGAAACAATCCGATCGACAACAGGGTCAGAAACTGTGACTCAAGTTCAGCATCCAGGATCGTCCCGGACGGGGATAATCCTGGGGAATCTCGGGTACAGAGGGTGCCATCACCTTTTCATCGAAAACATTGAGAACGGAAGCACGCAACGTCAGATCCTTCTGCAAGAAGTTCTTTCGTGTTCCGACAACATTGATGGTCGTGTAACTGTCCAGTTTGTCACGGGGGTCGGTTGCAACCCGATTGCTCTCCCCGACATAGAAATAACGGACGGCCAGGGTATGATCGACCCAGGGTTGCCAGAAGACCCCCGCACGTCCCAACCAGTTGGAGGCAAATTCGATCTCGTGGCCCGTCGCCTCATCGAGGGAGGAGAGGAAGGAAACCGTTCCGTCCAATTTCAAGGAGTTGGTCAAGGCGTATTCAAATTCCAGTTCGACCCCATCGATCCTGGCACCGGTGGAATTCTGATACAACCCGGTCAGGTTGTCACCAATAATCAAATTGTTCAACAGAGAATGGAACATGGTCACCCGACCCACCTTGTCTGGCGTCCGATAGATGTAACCCAACTCGTAAGTATTGATCGTTTCCGGTTTCATGCCGGGATTCCCATTGATCACGAAACTCTTGGAATACATCTCAAAAAAAGTGGGCGGACGAAAGGCGTGCCCGTACTGGGCCTTGAGAATGTGATGGTCGGTCAACCGATAGACTGCGGCCAGACGGGGGGAGAGGTCATTTCCCACATCGTCGTAGTGGTCCATGCGCACGCCGGCGGTGATGTCCAGACGGTCGGTAACCGCGTACTGGTCCTGAAAAATCAGGCTGCTTACCGTTCTGTGGGCCCCGTTCTTGATCCAACTCTTGTCTTCACCGACCCGTTGCCAGGGGATGGGCGCCAACGTGAGAGGGTCCACGTTGGCTTCGCTCCAGGTATCCACCAATCGACTGGAGGCCTGATCCAGTTCCACCAGGATTTGATGATCCTTGAAACCGTTCCAGGTCATCTCCATCCCCCCCTCGAAGCGTTCCTCACGCACCAGGCTGCTGCCGACAACCCCATCCGGGTGGGGGACCAATCCCCCGTTGGCGTCCAGGGAGATGAAGCCGGGAGGAAAAAAGCTCAGATGATCCATCTCCATGGCGTACCGGGACCAACCGAACTTGAATTTGGTGTGCCAATCGCGACGCCAGTCCACCTCCCGTTCCAGATTGACCCCCCACTCTCCCTGTTGCCAGGCCAGATGATCCCCCGGAGGAGGAATCGCGTCCGCCGTGCCAAAACCATCCGTGGTGGCAGAGGCGAGTAATCTGGCCTCCAGGGTCCACTGTTTGTAATTCAGGTTGAGCATGCTGAAGCGTTCGCGGTTTTTGTTGCTGACCGGGCCGGGCGCGTAGGAGATGCCGGCCTGCCCGAAAGCGGGAGAGTAGAGAATATCCTCTCTGCTGGTCACATGTTCGCCCACCGATGACAAACCCGCCACATTCAAATTGGCGGTCAGGCCGCTCTCCGGGTCGGTATAGGTGTAATACCCGCCGCCGGTATAGGTCGCATAACTGCCATAGCCGGCAAAAACCTTCTTGCCTTGGGTGTGGGTAATGATGTTGACCACCCCCAGATAGGCGTTTTCGCCATACATGGTGCTGCCCGGCCCACGCACCACCTCGATACGCTCAATGGCCTGAATGGGAATGTTCAAAGGTGGCGTGGGATTGGCAGTGACGGAGTGGTTGACGGCGTGGCCGTTCAGCAGAAGCTTGACCTTGCCGGACCCCCACTTGTCCACACCCCGCATGATCAGATTCTCGAAGGTCACATGCAATCCCGGCACCAGCATCAGGGCATCGAGAACTTTGGTCGCCCCTTTGGCCTCCATGTCCTCGCCATACAAGACCGTGACCATGCCCGGAACAAAATCGGCATTCATCTTGGTTTTGGTGGCAATCGACGTGGTCTCCTCCATCACCGACATCAGGTTGCGGAAAGCCGACGATTCCTGATCGGGACCGTTTCTGCCCGGCTCATCCAGGTCGGAAGCGAAGGATGGGAAAACCGTACCCGACAAAAAAAAGAAAACAAATTTCAGAAACTTTTTGTTCATTTTTAATAGACTCAACAGAATAAGTGTTGATCAGATAAACACACATAATACCGTATCTTTAATCTTCAGACTGTCGGAGTTCCACTATGCACGACGATTTCATGTGCGGCAAGCATCCACGATCAGATCGACAAGCCTGTTCGAGCGCATATCGGCCATCCTCGGGCACGCTTCATGTCAGATTTTTCAATATGTTTGCTCAACAGATCGATATCCTACGATACGGAGATCGAAATTGATCGATGCAAAAACAGTCATTTCACGCGCGACTTCCATTCGCAAAATCAATACACAAAAGAAATTCAAAGAATCACCCTTCCCAAAATTTTCTTCATCCCGTCATCCTGCCGTTCATCTCTTACCAAAACATGATCATCACGATCCAAAACCCGCCATGCCGTTATAAACGATTTGCATTGCTTTTGCACACCACCCCTCTCCCAATTCGGATCCCCCAGTCCACGCTATTCTCTATCCAATTTCTATGCACCATCAGGATTCGTATTTCCATACAAGATCCAAAATTGTTCTTGCATGAGGCATTTTTCTTTGCTATAATTATATCTCAATCATTTGTAAATACTTGTTCATATTGACGCTTAAATAATGACAACGCCAACAAAAATCAAAATCTACAATATTTATTGTTAGCATATACATTACAATAAAAACAATACTGATCGATCATCATTGCAAAGCGCAAGAATCGATAAATAATATAACATATAGCCAGAATCAACCATTTTCTATTTGCGTTGATTCTGTAAAAACCAAATCACGCTGCAATTCATGATTCAATGAAATATATCGCGTCCGGCCGGCTTGCCCAGAGCGACGAGGGAATTCACTTTTTTGCACAAGACGGAATCGGGTGCAGACGAGAAACGCACCCGTGCCTGTTCAGACGAAAGGCTTGATACCCGGGACCATAACCATCAAAGACTGACCGAGATCAATGACAGCACCCGATTCATTCACGACCACAGGGGGGGTCCGATAGTTCCAATGCTCAAGGTTTATCTGGCTGACGATCATGAGATTCTTCGTGAAGGGTTGAAATCTCTGCTGAAAAACGACTGCGAACTGGTCGTAGCCGGAGAAAGCGGGACGGGACGCGAGACCATCCGGGATATCGACAAGGGAGAGTATGATTTATTGGTGCTCGACATCGTTCTGCCCGACATGGATGGGTTCGATGTGTTGGTACGGGTCAAACGGTCGCGCCCCAACCTGCAGGTTCTGATCCTGACCTTACGTGTTGACGAGACGTTGGCCATCCGCCTGCTGAAGTCGGGGGCCATCGGCTACGCGGTCAAGGTGATGCCTGTACCGCAGATTATCGACGCCATGCGCCGGGTGGGACGCGGGGAACGATTCCTGGCCCCGGAACTGGCCGCCATGATTGTCTCAAGAATTTCCACCCATCAGAAATCATCCCTGCACGAACGACTCTCCAACCGGGAATACACGATTTTCCTCAAACTCGCCGCAGGACTTTCCATCTCCGACATTGCCAACGAATTGCACATTGCTCCCAGCACAGTGAGCACCCATCGCACCCATATCCTGGAAAAACTGGAACTGACCAACAATGCCGATCTGGTGCGTTATGCCATTTCTTTGGAAATCGCATGCCCTAAATAATCGTATTGAACAATCATTGAAATCGTATTCCTGGAAATCAATTCTAGAAGATATCTATTTTTACGATAGGGAAGGTCTGTCAGGCCAATAGGCGTTTGATTCGTCGTTTGTATGAACAGGATTACGATCACCAACAGGTGATCGATCTGTTTCATTTCATCGACTGGGTGCTGCGTCTGCCGAAGGCACTGGATGACCAATTGGTGATGGAAATCATTGAATTTGAAGAGAGCCAAAAAATGCCATACATTTCAAGTGCAGAGCGGTTTGGCCATGAAACCGGACTTTCTTCTTGTTTTTGGCCTATCGCATTGATACTGGTCACATAACGACCGAATCTCACTGCATGCGACTGACTACGGGTCAGGGAGTGACGGCAAGCAGGCGGAAGGCTTCCTCCTGGAACGGTGTGATTCGGGAGAGCATGTGGAACGGGACGTTGGCGGCGGATTCCCATTGGGCGCGCACGGTATTGCGGGTCAGGGTTGCCAGTTGCGCAAGCAGAGTCCGGAAGCTTTGCAGGGGGTGACCGG
>JADGBT010000061.1 GCA_015231375.1 Magnetococcales bacterium
GAGATGCCGGATTGATCGACAAAGGCCAGCACATCTTCCCCGGCGAGATAATTCCCGGTGATCTGGACCGTGGCCCCACTGATGAAATCATCATCCACATCGGCCAAAGAGAGCGCGGAATCCACCGCTGAGGCCGCATCGCTTTCGGCATAGGCCAGGGCGGCGGCGGAGGTGGAGATGCCGGGGGCGTCGTTGATGGCGGCAATGACGATGGAGCGACTGGCCTGGGTGGTGATGGCGCCATCTCCGGCACCGTTGGAGTTGCCATCCGTGACCGAGAAGGTGATGGCGCGCGTGGCGGTACTGGGAGAGTCGGTGTTGGTGTTGTGATAGGTGATGGAGCGCAGCGCGGTTTCGTAGTTGGCCTTGGAGGTGGTTCCGGAGAGGACCAGGGCGCCTGTGGCCGGATTCCAGGTTCCGGTAATTCCCAACTGATTGGTGAATGTAAGTGAGTCTTCAGAAGCGAGATAGTTTCCCGTGATCTGGACCATGCCGCCTACGATGGTATCGTCATCCACATCGGACAGGCTCAAGCCTGTGTCCACGGCCTTGGCCGCCTCTCCTTCGGAATAGGCGAGAGGGGTTTGGGTGGTCATGTTGGGAGCGTCGTTGATGGCGGTCATGACGATGTTGCGGCTGGCGCTGTGGGTGAGCGCGCCTGAGCCATCGCCATCGGAATTGTTGTCCGTGACCGAAAAGGTGACGGTGCGCATGGCGATACTGGGGTTGTCGTCATTGCCGTTGCGATAGGTGATGGAGCGCAACGCGGCCTGATAGTCGGCCTTGGAGGCTTGACCACTCAGTGTCAGCAGACCGGTGGCGGGGGTCCAGGAACCGGTGATGCCGGATTGATCCGTGAAGGCGAGTGTATCTTCGCTGGCAAGATAATTCCCGGTGATCTGAACCGTGGCGCCACTGATCAACGCATCGTCCACATCCGCGAGGGAGAGGGCCGGATCCACGGCCATGGTTCCGCTGCTTTCCGTGTAGGAGAGGGGCAGGACAGAGCCGGTCAGGGTGGGGGCGTCATTGAGGGTGGTCAGGGTGATGTCGCGTTGGACGCTGACGTTTTGCGCTCCGCTGCCTTGTCCATTGGAGTTGCTGTCCGTGAGGGTGAAACGGACGGTGCGAGTGCCGGAGTCCGGATTTTCCGAGCTGTTTTGATAGGTGATGGAACGCAGCGCGGTTTGATAGTCGGCTTTGCTGGCTGTGCCGCTCAAGGTCAGGGTGCCGGTGAGGGCGTTCCAGGAACCGGTGATGCCGGGCAGATTGACGAAGGCGAGTTGATCCTGATCGGCCAGATAATTTCCGATGATCTGGATCGATGCCCCGGCGAGGTGGGTATCGTCCACATCGTTCAAGATCAGGGCCGCGTCCACCGCGACGGCGCCATCATTTTCCGCATAGCTCAAGGCTGTTGCGCTGGCGCTGGCGGTGGGGGCATCGTTGACGGCGATCGGCGAGAGGTTCCGGGTGGCGGAGGCGGTCAGGGAGCCGCTGCCCTCGCCATCGGAGTTGGCATCCGTGATCGTGAAGGTCACGGTGCGCAAGGAGATGTCCGGGTTGGCGGTGTTGAGGTTTTGATAGGTGATGGAGCGCAACGCGGCTTGATAGTCGCTGTGATTGGCCGAGCCGGTGAGGGTGAGTTTGCCCAGTGCGGCACTCCAGGAACCGGTGATGCCGGCTTGATTGGTGAAGACAAGCACATCTTCGCCCAGGCGATAGTTGGTCGTGATCTGGATGGTGGCGCCGGTGAGTTGGGTGTCGTCCACATCGGAGAGGCTGAGACCAGAATCCAGCAGCGTGGGTCCATCCCCTTCGGTGAGGGTCAGGGTGGTGCCGGTGGTGGAGAGCAGTGGGGCATCGTTGATCGCGGTGATGGCGACGGGACGGGCGCCGCTGGCGGTCAGGGCGCCGAATCCGGTCGCGTCCGAGTTGCCGTCGTGGATGGTGAAGGCGATGGTCCGGGTGGAGGTGTCGGGATTGGCGGTGTTGGTGTTTTGATAGGTGACGGAACGCAGCGCGGTTTGATACTGGGCCTTGGTGGCGGTACCGGTCAGGGTCATGGTTCCGGTGGCCGCGTCCCAGGATCCGACGATGCCGGACTGATTCACAAAGGCAAGCAGATCCTCTCCGACGACAAGATTGCCTGTGATGCGCACCGTGGCTCCGGCCAGATTGAGATCATCGATATCGGTCACGGTGAGGGTATTGTTGATGGCGACCGGTGCGTTGCCTTCATTGACGGTCAAGGTGGTGGCGGAGACCGACAGGATGGGCGCGTCGTTGACTTCGGTGACGGCGATGGAGGCGGTATCCCCGACGACGCTGAAGGCGGTGGTGGTGCCACGGGTGGAGACATTCACCTTGGTGCCGAAGGTTCCGGTGGTCTGGTCCCAGGCGTAAAAGGAGATGTCGGCGGTGGTGCCTTTGATGGCGTTGGGAACGAAACGGATCGAATCGGTGGAGCGCAGCAGCAGGGCCGAGGTCTGGCTGACGGCGCCGACATTGGTCCAGCCGCTGCCGGTATGGTATTGCCAGGTGCCATTGCTGTTGTTCACGCCATACAGGGCGATGCCCTGGTCGGCGCCGATATCGATGTCGTTGGCGGTGCCCAGCAGGGTGGAGACGGTGGTGCCGGAGTTGGTGGTGTCGTCTTCGGTGATGGTGGGCAGGGTGGGGGTGGCGGAGGCGTCCAGGGTGGGGGCGACATTGATGTGGATGGTGGCCGTATCCCCGGCGGTGCTGAAGGCGGTGGTGGTGCCTCGGGTGGCGACATTGGTTTTGGTGCCTTGCTGGCCCGGATTCTGGGTCTGGTCCCAGGCGTAGAAGCCGAAGCTGGCATTGTCGGTGAAGTTGAGCGTTCCGGGTTGAAAACGGATTTTGTCCTGGGGTCTCAGCAGCAACGCCTGCGCGGTGCTGACCGTGCCGGTGGCGGTCCAGTTGGCGCCGTTGTCGGTGGAGAACTCCCAATAGCCGCCGCCGGTGCCGGTGTTGACCGAGTGGATGGCGATGCCTTCCAGGGGGGTGGTGACCGCGTCCACATCATTGATGGAGGATCCGACCAGCGTGGAGATCGACACCCCCGGATTGGCGGTTTCGGTATACATGATGTCGGGCAGAGCCGGATTGGTGGCGGTCAGCACCGGGGCGTCGTTGAGGTCGGTGACGGAGATGCTGACGGTTTCGATGTTGGCGGAAAAGGGCGTGGCGGCTCCACGGGAGAGGGTGGAGACTTTGCCGCCAGCCGACCAGGTGGAGGAGCGTCCGGTGCGGTCCCAGGCCACAAAGGTGAAGTTCAGACTGCCCGGCGCCAGATCGTTGGGGGGATTGGCCCCGTCCGGGACGAAGCGCACCCGGTCGGTCGGTCGCAGCAGCAGGGACTGGGTGGAGGAGATGGTGCCGAAGTTCGACCAGCTTCCGCCTCCGTTGGTGGAGTATTGCCAGGTTCCGTTATCCGTGGTGACGCTGCGGATGGCGATGCCTTCGAGGGCGCCGGCGTCGCTGTCGGTTTGGGCGGTGCCGAGCAGGGCGCTGACCGTTTGACCGGTACTGGTGAGTTGGTCTTCGGTGATGGTGGGCAGAATCGGGTTTCCGGAGATATCCAGCACCGGAGCGGCGTTGACCGTGCCGTTGATGGTGCCTCCGGCGGTGCTGAACGCGGTGGCGTTGCCTCGGGTGTTGGCGTTGGCCTGGGTGCCGGCCACGCCGGAGGTGCGATCCCAGGCGTAGAACGAGAGCGTGGGTTGTCCGCCATCGGAGTTGTCGGGCACAAAGCGAATTTCATCGGTGGATTTCAGCAACAGCGCGTTGGCGGAATTGAGGCCGCCGGGCAGATTGGTCCAGGCTCCACCATCGACGCGATATTGCCAACTGCCCACACCGTCATTGGAGCGGGAGTAGATGGCGACCCCTTCCAGGGGGGTGGGATCCGCGTCGGTGATGTCGGCGGCGGCGAACAGGCTGCCGATGGTGGCACCGGCGTTGGTGGTTTCGGAGCGCAGAATCGGCGGCGCGAACACCTGGGTTATGCCCAATACCGGGGCATCGTTAAGGGCGGTGATGTTGACCGAAGCGGTGGAGGTGACGCTGTTGGTCGAGCCGTCGTTGACCAGGAAGGAGACGGTGCGGGCGGTGGTGGTGGGGGCGTCGCTGGTGTTTTGAAATTTCACCGTGCGCAAGGCTGCCTGATAGTTGGCAACGGTGTCGGTGCCGGTCAGGGTGAGGGTGCCGCTGGCGGCGTTCCAGGAACCGGTGATGTTGGCGGTATTGGTGAAGGTCAACTGGTCAGCGCCGCTTTGATAGTTGGCGCTGATGGTGATGACGGCGCTTTCCAGGTGGGTGTCGTCCACGTCGGCCAGCGTGATGGTGGCATCGATCACGCTGGCGGCGTTGTTTTCGGTATAGTTGAGGGTGGCGCCACCGGCGATGGTGGGAGCGTCGTTGGTGCGGGAGACCGAGGCGCTGGTTGTGGTGGTGGCGGAGGTGCCACCATCCCCGTCGTTGAGACTGAAGGTGATGGTGCGGGCTGCGGTGGAGGGATTGGTGGTGTCGCTGTTGGTGTAGGTGATGTTTTTCAGCAGGGCGGAAACGGAGGTGGCATTGGCGTTGGCGTTGAGCGACACCAGCAGATTGTTGGTGCCGCTGCCTCCGGCGAAGGTGCCGATGACGGTGCCCGAGTAGGTGACGTTGGCCCCGGCGACGCCGATCTGGCCGACGCCTGCGCCCTGGTTGCGGATGGCGAGCAGGTCTTCGGTGGCATCCCGGTTGACGGTGATGGCGACCGTGAGCGTGCCTCCGTTGAAGTCTGCGGAGTCCCCATCGGTCACCGTGACATTGCCGCCTTGATCGATCAGCAGCGCGCCGCTGCCTTCGGAATAGGCCAAGGTGTCGCCGTTGAGGTTGGAGATGACCGGGTTGGCCGAGGGGAGAATGCCGTGGAATTCCAGTCTGGCGGCCTCTGACGGAAATATTTGGGTTTCGATAACTCCATTAACGATTTCCAGATTCCAGTCTCCTCCCCGTTCCGTCGCGCCGGTGAGGTCGCTGGAGGCGGCCACATCGGCTCCGGTCAGTTGGGAGAGGCGGGAGACGAAAGCGCCACCGGTCATGCCGGATCCGACATCGCAGCCATAGATCAGGATGTCGGCATTTTCCGACAGGGCGTTGCCCCACTCCTGCAAGGTGTTGGCATGGTCTTCCAGGTTGACCACATCGAGTTCCGAGTTTCCCAACGCCAGATAGCCGGGGCTGCCATGGGAGACGATGTGTATCGCCTCGATGTCCGCGTGGCCCGCCAGGGCGGTACGGATTTGTTCCACCCCGTCCAGATCGGGATTCAGCATCACCACCTGGGCATCGTCGGGCAGGTCGTTGAGCAGGGTCTGATGGTTGTCCACCGTGGGATCGATGAAAATCATGGAGCGGGGCGAAATCGGCGGGGCTTCCGGTTCCGGGGGGGGGAAGGAGGCGTGATCCCCGTCGTGGCTGGAATCGGAACCGTCATCGCCTCGGCCATCCTGGTGCAGCGCTGCCAGGACCGTGAGCACTCCGGCGGCGTCGAACATCAGGCGGCGTTCCAGACGCAGGGCCAGTCGGGATCGCCAGGGCCGGGTGGTTGGCGGGAGAGGGGAAGATTTCCGGTCCGCTTCGTCCCGGGTGGGGTGTTTGGAGAAAAGATCGCGGATCCAGGGCCAGAATTTCATTGAAAGCGCTCCCGTGGCGGGATGGAGGGACAAGCGTTTCTATTGTTTTATTAACAATTTAGCAATCTGTACGCCAAGAGGCCAGTAAAAAATTACAGCTTTATATTCAAGGTGTTAGAGTTTATGTCAACAAACGTGAGTCAGCATTCTTTACGCATTCCTGTGATCAGGCGGGGAGAAGAATTGAATAATATCTGATCAATCAATAAGAAAGGCGCGATTGTCAAAAATCATGACAGTGTGGTCTCCAGGCGCGCCGATAGGAATGTGACCTCGCACGAAAGCGGCATGAATCGTGCTAGTCGTTCGTCGTGGATTTTCTTGAGAACCGGCAACCAGGGTCAATTGCCTTGAGCGCATCATCCTTCCATTCCAGGCTGTGGAGCGTGCTTCCCGCGAAAGCGGGGGTGTTGATCGGTTTGTTGACCGCGTTCGTCCTGTCCGGTTGTTCGGTGGTGACTTCGGCCATCACGGCTTTCGACCAGGAGAAGCTCGTTCAGGAGGATCAGGCGCTTTTGTTCAAGGATCAGGCGAAGTTGACCGGTCCTTTGACCTTGCACGAGGCCATGGCCCGCGCCATCACGTTCAATCTGGACCTGCGGTTGCGGCGTCAGGAGGAGGTGCTCGCCTGGAAACAAGAGGATGTGGCGCGTCTGGAGATGTTGCCCCGGCTCACCTTGGCGGCCGGTTATTCCGCCCGTTCCCAGGACAACGCTTCGGTGAGTCAATCTTTGGCCACGGGACTGGTTTCCACCGAACCCAGTTTTTCCCGGGAGTCGGCGACCGGGACGGCGGATTTCACCATGAGCTGGAATCTGTTGGATTTTGGTGTGAGTTATTTCCAGGCGCGCCAGGAGGGCAACCGGGGATTGATCCAGATGGAACAGCGGCGCAAGGCGGCGCACAATCTGATCAAGGATGTGCGGTTCGCCTTCTGGAAGGCGGTGGCGGCCCAGTCTTTGGAGCAGGAGATTGGCGCCATTCAGAAGTCCGCCGATCGCGCCATCGAACTGGCGCGCCAGGTGGAACACGAGAAATTGCGTTCGCCGGTGCAGGCGTTGCAATTCCAACTGGGTTTGCTGGAGATCACCCGACAACTGGAGAAATCCCGCGCCGAACTGGCCATGGCCAAGGAGGAGTTGGCCACTTTGATCCATCTGGAGCCGGGCACCTCTTATCGTCTGGTGGATGATGGCGCGTCCCTGGCCGAGTTGTTGGAGTTGGCGGCACCGATTGAGGAGTTGGAGCGTTGGGCTTTGATTTATCGGCCTGAATTGCGCATCGAGCAGTATCAGGCCCGCATCGAGGCCGACGAGACCCGCAAGGCGATTGCGCGGCTGTTTCCCGGATTGGAGTTCGACGCGGGGCGGCATTACGACTCCAGCGCGTTGCTGGTCTATCAGCAATGGGCCCAGGCCGGTGCCCGCTTGAGCTGGAACCTGATGCGCAGCCTGACTGGGAACCGTCAGATGGATCTGTCCGAAGGGCGCGAGAAGGTGATCCAGATGCGTCGTCTGGTGATGCACATGGCGATTCTGGGACAGACCCGGATCGCTTATCATGAATACCGGGCCGCTTCCGAGGGGTTGCGACGCATCCGGGAAGAAAACGACACTCGCAAACGGTTGCAGGGACACTCTGCCAACCGTGGCAGTCTGGGGCTGGACAGCCAGTTGACCTATGTTCATACCGCCGCCGCAGGCGCGTTGGGACGGGTGCAGCAGTATGAGAGTTTCGCCCGTTATCAAAGCGCTCTGGGGCGTCTTTACGCCACGTTGGGATGGGATCCTCTGGGTGGCGCGGAACCGGGAGTGGATCGGGATGTGCCCACCTTGACCCGCGCCCTGCGGGAAAACGATGGACAATGGCAACAACGGGTCTTCGCGAGTCGGAATTCCATGCCTTTCATCGATGCCTGGAGCGCGACGGTCCCGTTGCCCGTGGGTGATCTGATCCGGGAGCCTTCCGGGTCCGACCAGGAAAAAGCCGTGACGCGTCCGGCTCCGCAGGGGGAGACGATCGTGCCGCCAGCCGGGGTTGTCCCGCAAGGTGGAGCCGGAGTGATTCCGAAAGCCGGTGTCACCCCGAAAGCCGGTGTCGCCCCGAAAGCCGGTGTCACCCCGAAAGCCGGTGTCACCCCGAAAGCCGGTGTCATCCCGAAAGCCGGTGTCGCTCCGAAAGCCGGTGTCGCCCCGAAAGCCGGTGTCACCCCGAAAGCCGGTGTCATCCCGAAAGCCGGTGTCACCCCGAAAGCCGGGTTGGCGACCGCCAGGGGGGTGAAGGCGGCCCCGCCAGTCAAGGCGGTCACGGCGGTATCGGCCCGGGGGTTGACGGTTTTTCCTCATCCGATCCCGACAGGCGTGGTCCCCAAGGCGTTGACGGTGGTTCCCGTCCGAGTGGAAAGTCCAGTCCAGGCCAAGGGACTCCCGGTGTCGCAGCATCCAAAAGGGACAATGGTCAAGCCGGTGGTCAAGCCGGTGGTCTGGCCGACGGTCAAGCCGGCAGTCTGGCCGGAGGATCCGGGGGAGACGGAGAGTGGCATGCGACTGCCTGTGCTCACGCCGCTGGTCCGTCCCAACAAGGTCGCGGAGGGTGCGACCTCCAGCCCTTCCGGTCCTGTAAAGACGTGGTAGGGAGTTTTGTTGGAATCTAAAGGAGGCTGCCGCCTTCCTGGATCATCCCCATGGCCATGAACTTGTCGAACCGCTCCTTGATCAGGGTGCGCGCCGTCTTTTTGCGCAGATCCCGCAGGTGATGAACCAGGTGACGCTTGAGCAGTTTCGCGGTCTCTTCGGGGTTGCGATGGGCGCCGCCGATGGGTTCCGGGATGATTTCGTCGATCACCTTGAGTTCCAGGATGTCGGGCGCGGTCAGACGCAGGGCCTCGGAGGCCAGTTCCGCCTTGGTGGAATCTTTCCACAGGATGGAGGCGCACCCTTCTGGGGAGATGACCGAATAGGTGGCGTATTGCATCATCAACACGCGGTTGCCCATGCCCAACGCCAACGCCCCGCCGGAACCCCCTTCCCCGATGATCACGCTGAGGATCGGCACCTGGAGCGCGGCCATCTCTTTGAGATTGCGGGCGATGGCTTCGGCCTGGCCCCGTTCTTCGGCCCCCTTGCCCGGATAGGCGCCCGGGGTGTCGATGAGACAGATGACCGGCAGCTTGAATTTTTCCGCCAGTTTCATCAGGCGCAACGCCTTGCGGTAGCCTTCGGGTCTGGGCATGCCGAAGTTGCGACGCACCTTGTCCTTGGTGCCCCGGCCTTTTTCCTGGCCGATCACCATCACGTCGATTGCGTCGATGGTGGCCAATCCCCCGATGATTGATTCGTCATCCCCGAACACCCGGTCTCCGTGGAGTTCCCGGAAGTCGCTGAAGACCGATTCCAGGTAGTCGGTGGTGAAGGGACGGTCTGGATGACGGGAGAGCAGGGTTTTCTGCCAGGGGGTGAGCTTGGTGAAAATCCGTTCGGTCAGATGGATCGTCTCTTGTTCCAGGCGTGCGATCTCCTGGGAAATGTTGATATCCGAGCTGTTTGAAAGACGGCGCAGATCGTCGATCTTGGACATCAACTCCCCGATGGGGCGTTCAAATTCGAGAAAGGTCTGAGACATGGTTGAGTTCCGGCCCGCTGCGTGTCGGTTTGGGAGTGGAGAAGGTTGAGATGAACAATCCAAAATTATCGCATGAATCGATAGGGCTTGACCATGGTTGGCGCGCGTCATGTCGGGCAGAAGGGTCGCGACCCGGGCGGATCCGCGTTGGCGGAAGCGGTGCGGCGGAGGGTTGCATTCGGGAAGGCGATTGACGGAATGGCGTGAATCCGATATGTTCGCCTTTTGCGACGCGAAATAGGTGCGCGATGGTGACTCCCGAAATCCTGCTGAAATCCCTGGTGGACGAAACCCGGCTGCGCTGCGTGATGCTGCTGTTGGCCGAAACCGAATTGTGTGTCTGTGAGTTCGGACACGCCTTGTCCGAGGTGCAACCCAAGATCTCGCGGCATCTGGGGACGTTGCGGGAGCATCATGTGGTGTTGGACCGGCGGGCCGGGCAGTGGGTCTATTACCGGCTGCACCCGGAGTTGCCCGAATGGGCCATCGCCCTGATCCGCGCGTTGGCCATCGGACTGCACGGCTCCCGACTGCACGCCGAGGACCGGGAGCGGTTGCGGGCCATGCCCGATCGCCCCAACCGCTGCGCGGGCAATCTTTTTTCCATCTGACCTCCCGCCTCCCTTTCCGTCTCCCGGCGTTTGTTTCATCCCCTGGCGTCCGGATTTCTCAGCCCTGGGCGTCGAGTCGTCCCGTCAGGTATCCTCCAGCCGCCTTGTTCTTGAGAAATCGCTGAAAAAGCATGGGGAACTGCGACGGGATCGAGCCGATAACCACGGGTTCGGCCAGCAGACGCGCCGACCATGCCCGCAACCGTTCCAGTCCGATGGCCGGCAGGATGGGTTGAAAGCGTTCCACATGGGCCATGCGGGTGAACAGCGGCGCCATGGCCACATCCACCAAAGACAACGACGCGCCATTGAAGCCGTTCATGCCCTGGGCCAGCGGACCGGTTTCAAAGGTTTCCAAGGCGGCGATCAAGCCTTTGCGGGCGGTTTCGAATCCCTCCTGCCCGACTCCCATGCACATCTGGGTGAACAGTCCCTGACAGTGGCCGGCCTGACCGATCCAGGAGCGGCACACTCCCCGTTCCAAGGGATCTTCCGGCAGCATGCCCCCCTGGGCCAGATCGTTGAGATATTCCGTGATCACCGACGAGTCGAACAGACTCATCGATCCGATCCGCATGGCGGGAACGGTCCTTTGGGGGGAGACCTCCCCGAACCAGGAGGGACGCTCGCCACCTCCCATGGCCACCGCCTGATGGGCAATCGACAGGTGCGCCACCGCGATGCTCACCCGCTGGCAATAGGGGCAGAAGTCAAAAAGAAACAGTTCGGGTTCCATGGTCGCGCTCTTTCCTTTCGATAGGATCAATGGGGGGAACGAAGAAGCCGTCAAGTGGTGAGATTATAGTCCGGTTGGAGGTGTCGGTACAGCCCTGCTGCTGTGATTGCTTTTTGACATGTCAGGCTTTCGGCAGGTCACGCCAGGGAACGGACAAGGCGGAATGGGGCAGGGTGGCGTTGTGCTATTGAGTTGATTTGTATTGGTTCAATCCATTTGATCAGTCGTGGCGCCATTATTAATGCATGTTGGCAGATGGCTTGCATGCTCTTGCGGGCATCAGTCAACGGTCAGACCGGAACCAACGCACCCCATACCTGTGGCGTGCAACCACTCCAGAATTGACGCCAAGCTTGATCTGGCCACAGCCATCCGGTCAGCCTACTTCTAATAAATAAAGATGGAACCGAGGAGAAACGACATGACGACGATCGAAATCCACGACACCAAAAAGGGTGCCTTCGTCAATGGCCTGATCGCCAAAGGATTTGTCCGCGAGGCGGTCCGGCATGCGAACATGCCGGAGTCCGCCATTCGCGGCTGGTCTTTCGGGTTGGGCCGTGGTCTATCCGGCGTTTCGCGTCAGACCGGTTGGACCCGTCTGGACATGACCATGAGCGGAGGTGAACCATGAACTTCCAGGCGACTCAATTGGCTTCTCCACTGTTTCCCAAGGGGGGCAAGTGTCTGCGTCCCACCATCGTCTCCCGTCCCGAATGGTCCGGCTTCACCGCTGCGGAAACGCACGCATCGCTTCGGCGACAAGAAAAGCCACATCCAGGCTTTGCGCCGCATTGAGACGGGGATCGCAGGTGGTCTCGTAGCGTTCGCACAACTGCTCTTCCCGAATGTCGTGGGAACCGCCGACACATTCGGTCACGTTGTCCCCGGTCAATTCAAAGTGGACGCCTCCCGGCCAGACCTTCTCGGACTGGAGGATTTGAAAGAACTGCTGCAATTCACTCAGGATGTGATCCAGAGCGCGGGTTTTCAGACCCGTGGGCGCGGTGTAGGTGTTGCCGTGCATGGGATCGCAGCTCCAGACGATGGCCCGACCCTCCTGCTGAATGCCCCGCAGGAGGGCGGGCAGCGCCTTGGCGATCTGATCGTGTCCGAAGCGACCGATCAGGGTCAGGCGTCCCGCTTCGTTGTCGGGATTGAGCCGGTCACACAATCTCAGGATTTCGTCCACCGACGCCTTGGGTCCGATCTTGACGCCCAAAGGATTCTTGACCCCGCGCAGAAACTCCACATGGGCCCCGTCGGGTTGCCGGGTCCGTTCGCCGATCCAGATCATGTGCGCCGAACAGTCGTAGAAGTCCCCGGTGAGGGAGTCCTGCCGGGTGAGGGCGGTTTCGTATTCCAGAATCAAGGCTTCGTGACTGGTGAAATACTCCACCTCCTGCAACGCCGGGGTGTTGTGGGTGTTGAGGCCGATGGCCCGCATGAAATCGAGCGTCTTGCTCAGTTCGTCGGCCAGATGGGCGTAGCGTTGCCCCTGGGGACTGTTGGCCACGAAATCCTGATTCCAGGTGTGGACCCGTCCCAGGTTGGCGAAACCCCCATGGGTGAAGGCGCGCAACAGGTTCAAGGTGCTGGCGGACTGGAAATAGGCCCGTTCCAGACGCATGGGATCCGGCAGGCGGGCCTCTTCGGTGAAGGCCGGATCGTTGACCGACTCGCCCCGGAAACTGGGCAAAGAGACGCCGTTTTGGGTTTCAAAGGGGCTGGAGCGCGGCTTGGCGTACTGCCCGGCGATGCGACCCACCTTGATCACCGGCTTGGAGATTCCGTGGGTGAGGATCACCGCCATCTGCAACAGCACTTTGAGCTTGTCGCGGATGGAGTTGGCGGTGAAATCATTGAAGGATTCGGCGCAATCTCCGCCTTGCAGCAAAAACGCCTCGCCACGTGACACCTTGGCCAGATGCTCCTTGAGCGCCCGCACTTCGCCGGCGAACACCAAGGGAGGATAGCGGGAGAGATTGCCGCAGGTCTCTTCCAGGGTTTGGGCGTTGGGCCAATCGGGTTGCTGGAGGGCCGGGAATTGTTTCCAGGATTGGGGATGCCAGTCAGACACGTCGGTGTTTCCTCGGATGGTGATGGATAATGAAGGGGAATCCATTCAGGTCAACAGATAGTTTACGCCAGGAACGGTTCCAAGATACAGGAAAGAATGTCATCTTTCGCAGGGGATGGACTGGAAAGGGGGATTCCGAGCCGGTCTCTTGCGCTGCGCGCCGGATCGGGAGAGAATCCATGGTTCGAGTTTCCGATTTTTCCGAGGCTTTGGTTTTCATAACCCCTGCACAGGTTTGCCCACTCCCGCCATGGAACATGACACGCGGTCCGATTCATCCGGGTTGATGCCAGAGAGGATTCCGGATTCCCCGGCTTTGACCGATCCGGAGACCCTGACGCAAAAGGGGAAGGAGCCGACCGGAGAGGAGGCGCGCGACCCGGCCGACTGCGACCCGGCTGACTGCGACCCGGCCGATCCCGTGAGCGATTGGATCGATGATTGGCAGCGGATGTCAGCCGGATTGAGCCGCTGGCGCGCCGGATTGGCGCAACATCCGGTCCAGGATGCGGAAGAGGCGCTGCGGGATTTGCTGGCGCAGCGGGATGACCTGCTGGAAACCCGGCGGGAGATCCGTCGGCTGGCCCGTTCCAAGGGGCGGGAGCTGCCTTTTTCGGAGTCGGCCCACTGGCGGGAGGCCCTCGACGCTTTCCGGGAGCATCGTTTCCGGGCCGTGGTGGCTGAAGGGGGCGAGGAGGTCAACGAAGAGACCCGCGCGGCGGACCGCTCCATTGTCCGGGAGGAGACCCAGAATCCGGAAGCGTTGTTCCTGTTTCCCTATTGGCACTATTTTGGCCGGTTGCACAAGGCGTTGGATCAAATCCGCCTGCAACGGGAAACCACGGCCATCACCCGGATTCATGAATTCCACGCCCTTTTCCCGGCGCGCGGGCAGTCGCGTCAGGTGACCCTGTTTCTGGGGCCGACCAATTCGGGCAAGACCTATCAGGCGTTGCAGCGGCTGATCGAAGCCGACAACGGCATCTATCTGGCGCCGTTGCGTTTGCTGGCGTTGGAGGTGGCCGAGACCCTCAACGCCTGGGGGGTGCCGTGCAACATGGTCACCGGGGAGGAGCGGGTGATGGTGCCCGGTGCCCGTCATACCGCCTGCACCATCGAAATGCTGCCCCTGGGCAACCATTATGAGGTGTGCGTCATCGACGAAGCCCAGATGCTGGGCGATCCGGACCGGGGTTGGGCCTGGACCCAGGCGATTTTGGGAGCGCGGGCCGAGGCGTTGCAGATCATCGGCGCTCCCGAGGCCCGACCGGCGGTGGAAAAACTCTTGGCTTTGACCGGTGATCCGTATCAGGTCCACCATCTGGAGCGTCTCGCTCCCTTGACGCTGCTGCAAAAGCCGATCAAAACCGTGCGGGAACTGGAACCGGGCACGGCGATCGTGGTGTTTTCCCGTTCGGCGGTGCTGGGATTGAAGGCCGAGATCGAACAGCGCACCGGCATGGCCACGGCGGTGCTGTATGGCGCCTTGCCCCCGGAGGTGCGTCGGGAGCAGGCTCGGCGTTTCGCCAGCGGCGAGGCGGGACTGCTGGTGGCCACCGACGCCATCGGCATGGGGCTGAACCTGCCGATCCGCACCATTCTGTTTGCCCAGGACAGCAAGTTCATCAATCGGGTGGAACATCCCCTCACCCCCATGGAGGTGCGACAGATCGCCGGGCGCGCCGGGCGCTTCGGCAAGAACGAGGTGGGATTCGTCGGCACCTACCAGATCCCCATGCACCGCATCGCCGCCGCCTTTCGCGCCGATCCCCGCTCCATTCGTCGCGCTCATCTGGCCCCCAATCTTGACCATCTGCTGGCCATCGCCTCGCTGCGCGGAGAACGCAATCCCGCGTTGGCGCGGCTGTTTTCCATTTTCATCCAGATGGTCAAACCCGATCCGACGGTCTACGAATTGTCGGATCTGGAGGATCAGATCGTGCTGGCCCGCATCGCCGATCGTCACAAGGGATTGGATCTGTCCACCCGGTTCGCCCTGTCCGCAGCCCCGGTGCCGCTGCGGGAGAGCTTGGCGGTATCGGCTTTCGAGAGCATGACCGCCACCGTGGCTCGGGATCGGGTGTTGCCGTTGTCCAAGGTGCTTCCGGACGAGCGGGAGGGAGGGGGGGGACGGTTGGGATTGCTGGAAACCTCCATGCGCATCGTCAGTCTGTATTGCTGGTTGCACTTCCGTTTTCCACGGCATTTTCCCGATCTGGAAATGGCGGAAAACCGCCGCCGGGAGATCAACCGGGAGATCGGCGTCTTGCTGAAACGGGAAAAAAAGCTGGAACGTCACTGTTCCGTGTGCGGCACGGCTCTGGTGCCGCGCCATGTGCATCCGGTGTGCGATCCGTGCTGGCAATCCCGTCAGCAGGCCCCACGGGTGCAGCGGTTCGTGCCCCGGCGTCACGCGGGATCCAGTCGGCCCCGGCCCAAAGGATAAGGAATCGCGATGGACTCCGAGGACAGACGCATGCTGTATCGTCGGCCTCACGGGGGGCGGGTGGTGGAGGTGGTGGAGGATCGCCATTTCCGTACCCTGGCTTTCGATAGCCACTTGACCCAAAGCCGCATGTCCCTGGAAGATCCCATTCTGCTGGTGCTGCGTTATACCCGTCGCATGATGGCCGGGCTGCTCTTTCTGGAGGCCCTGGCCGAGGATCGTCCGTTCCGGGTGTTGATGATCGGTCTGGGCGGGGGATCGATGGTCAAATTCCTGCTGCACCATTTTCCCGGCTGTCGCATGGACGTGGTGGAAAACGATCCGCTTTTGCCGCCGCTGGCCAGACAGTTCTTTCATGTGCCCACGGATCCCCGTTTGACCTTGTTTGTGGAAGATGGCGCCTTGTTCATGGAACGGTTGAGCCGTGATCGTTTCGACCGGCGTTATGACTTGATTCTGCTGGACGCCTTTGATCAGGTGGGCATGGCCCGAGGGGTGTACGCGGATCCGGTGTTCGCCCAGGCCCATGAGCGGTTGACGGCCCACGGGGTGCTGGTGATCAACCTGATCCGTTCGGATGGCGCCTTGTTTCATCAGGGCACCGAGGCGATCCGGCGACGGTTTCCCCAGGCGGCCTGGAGTTTGACCGTGCCCGGTTTCAACAACGAAATCCTGTTCGCCGGTCCCGGCGTCCTCCCCTGGGAACGACGCCGGGAGCTGGAATCCCGGGCGCTGGAACTGGAGGCGCGCCTGGGGATCAACCATCCGGGCTATCTGCAAGAGATGGCGCGTATCGACGCACCGAAGAGCTGGAAACGCTGGCTGGGGTTTGGTTCATC
The DNA here is from genome assembly GCA_015231375.1 of Magnetococcales bacterium. Lineage (GTDB taxonomy): Bacteria > Pseudomonadota > Magnetococcia > Magnetococcales > Magnetaquicoccaceae > Magnetaquiglobus. Next base: position 16,039 of record JADGBT010000061.1, read on the forward strand.
GAGGCGGTAGCGGGCAAAAGGAGTGGGCATGGCGCGGTGGTTCTGGATGTCGTTGACCCTGGTGGTGGTTCTGGTCGGGGTGCTGGTTTTCAAGGGCGGGTTGCCTGTGGGCGGTGCCGGGAGCGATCCCGGTGCCGGGGAGGGTGACGGGCAACCCGCCAGACACTGGCAAAGCTGGCTGCTGGGCGGGGAGTGGAGCCGGTTGCGGGACGCCGTGGCTACCCTAGAGTCCGAACGGTCCCAGGTGTCGAGGCTGGGTGAGCGGGTCGTGGCGTTGGAAACCGGCCTGCGGGAACAACAAAGCCGTCTGACCGCGCTGCAAGCCCTGATGCCGACTCCCGGTGAGCGGTTGGAGAGCGGGAGTGTCTTGGCTCGTCAGGAGGACAAGGAGTGGCGTCTGGCCAGTCTGTTCACCCGCGCCCGGGAGTTTCGGCAGCGGGTGGCGTTTTCCAAACCCTTTGCCCAGCCTCCCCGGGTGATGATGGGTCTGGTGGGCATTGATTTCAATCAGGAGAAGATCCAGTTTCTGGTGAGCGCCGAAGAGGTGGAGGCCGGGGGGTTCACCGCGCTGCTGGTCACCCGCGCCGAGGAGCGACCCCGAGAAATCCGGGTGAGCTGGCTGGCTTTCGGCCCACCCGTGGACCTCTCTGGATTGGATGGCGGTCAGGCGGCGGCGAAAGAGCGGTAATCGTGATCCGCCGGATTGGCCGCGCACGATTGCGGCAATGCTCCAATTGCCTTGCAGTCAACCATCAAGAATCATATATGTAAAGCAATGGAGATCCTATGTTCACAGTCTGTGGTCGTAAAGTGAGAATAGCCACCGGAGCCAAATCACAAACGGTCAATGTCTGTACCGAGAAGAATCAACTCGGCCAATACAGTGACACTATCCGGATGAGACCACCCTGTGAGAACCTGGAAAAAGAGTTGATAGCAAGATCCAGAACCTTTCATTCTCTTGACGATTTTGTTCATTATGTCGTCGAAACCTATCAAGGAATAATCGAGCCTGTGAAATCCTCCACGGCTGCGGATAACACTTCGTATATTATCCAGACAACAGATTCTTTTCAGGCGTGGTGCCAACGTTGGGACGATCTGATGAGTTATACTGGATCGGCTTTGCCCGAACCTCAACAACGTATCGAAAGCCTGCGACAGCTTTGGAATCAGCCTGTCCCGAAGGGTTGGAAGCGGGGCGTCGATCCGCAACTGCGGGACGATCGATATCGTCGGGGGGATCGTGGCAGACCGAATCCCGGTGAACATCAAATCGAACATGAAATCTTGATCGATCAGTTCCATAGACTGAATTTTCTGGGATATCAGGTGATTGATGGCATCAACGCCATGCCTTTAACCACGGATCCTGGCGGAGGACGACGCGGGAATGTGGAAGCCGATCTTTTTTTGCTTCTGCGCAAGGATGCGGAGTATGTATTGGCAATCTGTGAGATCAAGTCCGAGGC
>JADGBT010000062.1:0-2383 GCA_015231375.1 Magnetococcales bacterium
ACGTGGTATAGGCGTGCAAATATACATTCTCGTATTTCAGGCTGCGCCACAGACGCTCCACAAAAATGTTGTCCAAACAACGACCACGACCGTCCATGCTGATGCTTACTCCAAAATCCAGAAGTTGATCTCCATCAGCATTCTTTACTTTGATCTTGGACAAGGCAACGATTACATCTACCACGGCACGACATCGTTCCTAGGACTGCACACCCAAGACGAACTACAACTAAATGAAGGACAGAAAAGTCTTTTTTGTCGAAAGACAATTCAAGAGATCTTCCCGGAGTTCTACCTGATCAAGGTTAACCGCTTCGACGAAGTGGCACGCACCAGTCTGGATGAGTGGATCTATTTTCTGAAGACCGGAGAGATTCGTGAAGAGTTCTCTGCACGCGGTCTACGCAAAGCAAAGGAGTTATTCGACATCCTGAACCTGCCGGAGACGGAACGGCAAGCCTATGAGCGCTACCAGGAGGATTTGCATTTCCAGGCCAGCATGGTGGAATCCACTTATGGTGCAGGGTTGATCGAGGGTGAGAAGAAGGGAAGACAGGAAGGGAGGCAGGAGGGAATCCAAATCGGTGAACAGACAGGCGAACAAAGAGGAATGTCAAAAACACTGCTTCATCTACTTCAAGAACGATTTGGCTCGGTACCAGAACTAATCCAAGAGAAGGTTGCCTCTGCTGACTTAGATGAGTTAACCACATGGATCGGAAGAATTTTCAAAGCCGATACTCTCCAAGACGTTTTCCATTGACCCTCACTGGATACCCGACGCACCATTGACCTTCACCGGATACCCGACGCAACTGTGGACGGAGAATTCGGTTCGAAATACTCATTTCGCCCCACCATTTAAAATCATATAGAAATATTCAAAGTCTTGGCCGCCTCCCAGGCGGCTTTTTCCATGCCTGAAAATGTCCAGAATATTCAAGAGTTGTCCAGTACAGACCGCTGCTTTGTAGCCCCATTTTTTGACCCGTACTCTCCGAGCAGAGTTGTCATTCTCATTTCTCTCCGAGTCGAAATTCTCCAAAACCTGTGGACCCGTTATCGTGCGCAACAGGTCTGTTTTTTTTGTTTTCCTGCAAAATCAAAAATGATTGAGCCAAAAGCTCCTTGGACCAATCCGACGACCATCTCGACGAGCAGAGAAAGAGAGAATGGTTGAATATTAGTTTGGATGTTGATTGATGCTGTGTGCTGGTGACTGGTTGCCAAACAATCAGAGCGCCAATAGATCGTGGTGATCGTATTGAGAAGGTCGTATTGGGCGTGGTGGATGTCGGAGGTGTGTGCGCATTCTGGGCCTCCTGTCGCCCCACGTTTGCGTTGGTGGGTTTGGGTGGTATCATGGCCGCCTGAGCCATAATGGTGGCCCCACAGGACGACACAACTCTGATGACGCGGGTTAAGGTCGATGGACTATTCAGCCGTACTTCAAGCTTTGCAGAATGCCAGCCTATTCGATTTGTTTCGTTTGCGGGCTGGGATCGACAACATGCTCGACCAACCTGATCGGCTACAGCAGGTCAGACGGTGCCTGAAACCGGGTATGACAATCTCGTATTTCAACAGTCGGCAGAATCGCTTGATGGATGCCGTTGTGGAAGAGGTGCAACGCACCAGCGTCCATGTGTTCGATAAAACGAGTGGACAGAAATGGCGTATCCCCTTGTACATGATCAACATGGACGGCACGGACACCGACATTCATGCGCATGACCGATCTGAAAAACTGGATAAGAATCAGTTGAAGGTCGGAGATACCATTGGCTACCACGATCGCCAGAATCGTGAGGTCTACGGAACCATTTTGCAACTGAACCAGAAGACTGCCACCGTTCTGACGAGTACGGACGAACGATGGCGAGTTTCCTATGGCCTGTTGTTCAGGGTCATGGATGGTGAAGGTCGCCATGCATCAGATGCTGGATTGATCGAGGGCGAGATTATAAAAACATAATTGATCGATTTCATAATAAAAATCTGCACCATTGACATGAATATCCTCTATGCTTCTGTCAGGCATCGAGACTAATCATAATATTATAGGTATTCTCTGGTGGTTGGAGGGAATCGTTCCTGTGGTGTGGTGGCTGCCAACTATGGAAGCGAGGGAAGTCGGTGTCCGGTCCGCCATGTCCTATGATGGACCCCGGATTTGAGACAGCGGAATAAGCTATACTTCGGCCTCAAAAAGGAGGAGCGAAGATGAGCACGATGAAGAGGAAGACGCACAGCTCGGAGTTCAAGGCGAAGGTGGCGGTAGCGGCGATCCGAGGCGAGGAGACGATTGCCCAACTGTCGAGCCGGTTCGGGGTACACCCCACCATGATTCACGGCTGGAAGCGTGAGTTGCTGGAGAAGGCGG
>JADGBT010000062.1:2480-17487 GCA_015231375.1 Magnetococcales bacterium
TGGCCGAAGGGTGATTGAAAACATTTTTGCAATTTCCGAAAGTCAAAGGCCAAAACCGGAACGGCCTTCATCCATGGACGAGGTGTAGCTTATTTCGGTCCGGTTCCTGTCCTTGATTTGGGGTCCATCTCACTCGTCAACATCCGTTCCACCCCGAAAACAGATATGACTCTACCTCGCCTTGTGTGACCGGGTACTTAGTCAGCATCTCTTGCAACTCTGCGGCCTCGATCAGGCGCACATGGTTTAGGCGAGCCTGCTCATGGGCGGTAGCGTTGAAGTGACGATTGGTAACGGCCACCAGTGCAAAAATCACCTGGGGATGACGCGCTGCATAGGCCGCCGCGCCGGCCACCACCTCCTTGACGGCATCCCAACCCAGTTCGACAGCCTCCTGTGTCGAGCTTTTGCACTGAATCAATACGCCCTGATCCTCCCGAATGGCCACAACATCCACACCGCCATCGCCGGTTGTTGGAGTGACGCGCACACGATAGCCCGTTTTGCTCCAAAGGATGGCGCAGACCGCCTCGAAGGCCTGCGGTTCGAGCACGCCGAGCGCATGGGCGTTCAATGGCGCGCGGTCCAACACGACCGCTCCATCCGGGGCTTCCAGATCGACAAAGTCTGCCGGGCTCACATCCGTAACGCCGTTGAGCATGTCGTCGGCCAGTCCGCGCTTCCACGAGATCAGCGCATCCAGTTTTTTGTCAAAGGTGGTAAAATCGGGCGCCACCACCACCGGACAGTAGACGAAGACCTCTTTGCTCTGACCGATCCGGTAGGCCCGATCCGTTGCCTGATCCTCCCTGGCCGGATTCCAGGTGCGCGTGAAATGAATGACGTGATTGGCGGCCTGAATGTTGACTCCAAACCCTACCGCCAGCGGCGACAGAATGATTACCCCGAATCCTGGCGCCTGCTGAAAGCTGCAGATGCGCTGCTGACGATTGGCCCGACTGTTGGGTGCCGTCGGCGTGTCGCCATTGATGATGTCCGGACTGCAGCGGAATCGGTCGTGGATGACGCGTTTCAAGGTGCGCTGCAAATCCCGGAATTCACAAAAAAGAATCGCCTTCTCTCCTCTGCTGCGGATCTGCTCCAGGGTCTTGAGCAACCACGCCAGCTTGGGAGAGTGGGTGAGCAGATCGGCCACCGATTCGCCGTCGCTGCCCAACTGACCGGGAGGTCGTGGGTCGGCGCACAGACGTTTTAGATATTGGATCAACCCGATCAACTGCTGGCCGGGCCGTTCAGAGTCATGGCCCTGGTCACGGCGTTGCTGATAATTGAGGACTGCCTTCGCATAAAGCTCACGCTGCCGGTGGGACAATAGCAGCTTTTTGCAATCCTCGACCTCGGTTTTGGGCGGCAGGTCCGTCGCCACCTCGCTTTTGAGCCGGCGCAGCTTTTGCGGCTCGATCAAGGCGCGCAATTCGTTGATGCGGACTCGCTCCTCGTCAGTTTCCGCCTCGATGGGCCGGCGGTAGCGATTGCCGAAATCCTTGAGCACCCCCAGCAGACCCGGTTGTACAAAGTCAAACAGACACCAGATGTCGGCGAGGGTGTTTTCCACGGGCGTCCCGGTACAGGCGATCTTGAAGCGAGCATTCTGTTTTTTGGCCGCTCGTGTCATCATCGCATCGGGATTTTTGATCTTCTGTGCCTCATCGCACACGATCACCGACCAGGGCTGCAAGGCCAGCGAAAATTCCAGATCCCGCAGCGTTTCGTAAGTAGTCAGCACCAACCGTGCCGCTCCCAGCCAATCGCGCCGCAGCAGGCGCGTCACTCCAAAATCGCGCAACTCGGCATCGATCTCCTGCTGCGTCAGGCGCTTGCGGGCCAAATCGTCGCCATACAAAGTCAGCACCGGCAGCGCATCTGCCACAAAGAATTTTCCCACCTCCTCCTTCCAGTTCTCCAGCAGCGATACCGGTGCCACAACCAAGCACGGCTCCAGTTGCGGATCATCCTCCAGCAATCGCGCCATGAATACCAGCAACTGCAGCGTCTTGCCCAGCCCCATGTCATCGGCCAGCAGTGCGCCCCGACAGCCAATCGGGAACTGGCTCCACAAATGCTGCAACCAAGCCACTCCGGCCAGTTGGTGCGCCTTCAGGGTCACGCTAGGCTGCAAGGTGACGGGCAGGCGGGCCGCCGCCCCGGATAACCCCGGCAGTTGATCGCGACGCTCTTCATAATCCAGCTGTTCCACGTTGGGCTTGAGCACCAGCCCCATGCGCTGCCTGGGCGTGCGTTTCTCCTTTTTGATCGGTTCGGAAAGAAATTGGCCGCCAGACACTGCACTTTTGCCGGCATGAATATCTGCCAGACACTGCTCAGCCACCTGCGTGGGAATAGGTTGCGGACAGCAGGCAATCTGCACAGAGGGATTGCCGTTGCGTTTGGCAGCCTCGGTTGCCTCCTGCAGGACTGCAATCCCGGCTGCGGAAAGCGCAATGGCCACGGTCTCCTGGCCGCCTTCCGGCGTGAAGCACAGGCCGACTTCAATATTGTCCGGGGTCCATGCCGACTCCTGGTTCTTTTTGGCAATGAACGGCGAATAGTAGGGGCGCTCGGTGCCAAACTCCTGGATGCGCTCGGAATAGCCCGACAGATCAAGAATTTCCGCCGCCTTGACCACGGCGCGCAAATCCGCCAAGGCCGCACGCAACCGAACCAACTGATCGGGAGTGTCGCTGAGGATTTCTAGTTCGTTTCCCTCCCAGGTGCAACACTGGGCCCCTGCGGCCACTCGTCTTTCCAACTTGGCGATGAATGCCTCCAGTTGGTCCGCATCTGCAAACAGCACGGTTTCCGACCGGATCCGCCCCTCCGCGCTCTCTTCGATGAGAAGTCCGGTTTGCACGGGACGACCGGCGGCATCGCGCTGCACCAGCGCAGCAAAACGGGCAAAGGTAATGCCCGCCGCGTTGCGGGCCGCCTCAAACTGCTCGGGATCGATCACCTGGGAGGCCGCAGGCCCCAAGGCCGCAAACGGATTGCGTACAAAAGCCTCGGCCCGGTTGCCAGCCAGCCGGCGCCCGGTCATGCCTTTGATCTCCCGCAGCACGGTCTGCACTTCGGGGGTGATCAGAATCTCGACCTTGCCGGCACCATCCGGAACCTCGTACCAGGGCTGCACTTCCGGCAGACAGTCAAACAGCTCCAGCCAGCGCGGCGGCTCCCCGTCAAAGCCGGGAACCACCTCAACCACCCCGCCCGCCCCCTTGCGCATGGTCAGACGCAGCTTGTCCGGGGTCAGCACCACGCTGCGTTTCAGAAAATCATCCAGCCGGGCACCGGCAGCCACCGCACGGGTACGAATGGCCGACCAGGCCCGCCGGTTGGCATCGTGCGTGCGCTTACCATCCGGGCGCCGATGAAACCGGTTGCGCGCCTGCAGGGTCTCCCAGGTCGCCTGCGGCAGCAGCGCAACCGCCTGGGCCGTGCGCAACACGGCCCCCTCCACAACCGGATCTTCCCGCAACGGCGCGCCATCAGGCGCGATCCATCCCGACAACAGAATGGCAAAGGTGTGGTCACTCAACCCGCCACGACTGCTGAGGATCGGCTTCCAGGGCTGCAGAGGGGGAAGACTCAACAAACGCACGCTGTCGGCATAATCGGGCGCGGCCAGCAGACGATAGAGATCCTCCCAGGAGACCAGGGCGCCGTTGCCCTGTTGCACGGCAAAACCCTCATCCTCCAACTGTCGCATCAGAGACGCCAGCTCGGTCAGCGGAGCGTCCCAGACCTGGGGACAAAGAATGCCTTCTTCGGTGAACCGGAGCGCCTGAACTGGCTCTGGTGTGGAGGTGTGTTGCCGGGAGCCAAAGGGATTCCAACGCATGGTTTATTCCTTCCACCAGCCTTTGCCGGGTTTGTACTGAAAGCCCCAGTTTCGTAAATTTGTGGCGATTGTCGTATCTCCAAACAAATGATTTCCCATTGGTTGAACCCAAAGAACGCCGCTGTAACGACGATTATCTTTAATAACGCAACGATTTGTAATGGAAAATTTCTCTAGCTCTTCCATGGTGAATTTCTGAATTGATGTTTTATCACAGAAGAAACCAGATGTTATTGATCTGTCTCGGTGCATGACAGGCTGGTCCGGATTACAGTGCGTCAAATCAGATATGATGGCATCGAATCTTTCTTCCCATCTTGATCCAGAAACATGGCCATCTCGATGGGCTAATTTTTCAAGCCTATTGGTTGTTTTTAGAGAATTTATTGATATTTTTATCAATTTGTTTTTGTTGTGACTTTCCAACGCCTGAGATAATAATGTTAATAATGATACTTGATCATACACATAACATGCATTACCATCCGCTCCAAACTCAACTGCCAGCACATCCTCTATTCGCATGATGAAGGCATTGTTATCGCTGGTGGTTCCTTCAAGATTCAGCAGACGACCACTTGCGCGTTGCCGAAATTCCATGAATTCACGATCACGACGTTTTTGTGCCAAACTTCCCAAAACAAACCACATGTCGCTAATGAAAGGCTCAAATCGTATCCAGTAATCCAGTCTCCTGCGATCACCAATGCCATCTGCGCTTAACAAATCAAAAAAATCGGTGATGAGCCGCCGCTTCAACCATCCATTGACCATTTCACGCGCCTGATGATCCGGTTCGCCCTGTTCATCTACCACATAGGCATCCCACTCTTTACGGAGCAGCCATGGATTGCCAATGACTGAAACAGCGGCATCCCGTAACGTCATATGTTCATTGAGATTATTTCCACGCACATAACGGGAGACCAACAGTGCCACACAGCGTTTTTGTAATTCCGGGCTGATGTACATCGGCGTCTTGCCGGACACCACATGAATCAAGGCGTCCAAATGGTTCAAAAAGTCACTGTCTTTCAATCTGGTCGCCGCCCGAATCTGAGCCATCAGCGCTTCCTGCTTGACCCAGGAGTTTTCTGGAATCGCCAGCAAACGATGCGCTTCGTCCAGCAGCGAGGTATCCCCGGAAAGCAGAGATGTAGCATATTTCTGGCAAGGATTGGATCCCAGCAGGTTGGAATGATCGGCCAGTGGGGTCATCCACCACAGTTTGCGTTTGGCTGCTTTTTCCACTTCAAGCCGGGTACGTTGCAACCACTCCCCCAGAGACCGAAAGGCAGTAAATTCTGGCTCAGATGAGAATCTGCTGGCCGGAAAACTCCAAAAGCTCTGCAACAAGGCAAGAAAACAGATTCGCAAGCGCCGTTCATTTGCAACGGTTTCTACTCGATCAAGCAGTTGTGCACGCAGTTTAGGGTCGGCAATGGGCACTACTCCCTGTCCCTGAATGGGCATGCAGGCTCCCAGACAGACATACTTCAAATCCCGGAAGGTGGGGATGTTGCCAGTGGCCTGAAATTTCTTCATGGCCGCAAGAATAGTAGGCTGATCGGCCTTCATGGGGACAGGCGTATCGAAACGGGCGTTGACCGCTTGGATCCCCTTTATGGCGTCGGCATTGGTCCAGCCATGCGTCTGTCGGGAAGGGATGAGAACGAAGTCCCGTTGCAATCTGACAGTCAGTTCATCCAGTGCTTTGCTCATCGGGAATAAACCGGGCATTTGGAGTCTTCATCCCAGGGCAGATCGACTTGCGGTGCGTCCTCACAAGCAGGCTCACCTGCTAGGCAATCCTTGCGGAGTTCCTTGAATTCCAACCGCAGTTCCACGCGCCGACTTTCTTCCGGACTTTTTTTAACTGAATTGAAGGACGATCCTCCCACCAAAAATAACGTCCGAATGGCCTTGCGGTCCTCCTTGCTGGGGGCGTCGGAAGCGCTGGAATCCAACAGCACGCATAGCACCCGTTGTGACCGCTCCAGGCTCAGATTGAGGTTGTAGAGATACGATCCCTCCTGGCTGGCAAATCCTTCCACGATCACCCGCTTGAGCCACTTGTGGCAACTCTCGTGACGGGCGATCTCGATCACTTGCGGCACAAACCGACGCAGAAAGGCGCGCCGATCTGGGGAGAGGTCATTGCCGTTTCTGGAAAACTCTGCCAGCGTTCCGAACTCGATGGCATGACCTCGAATCTGCACCCCCTTGAATTCGGGTTTCTGCACGATCACGGAGATTTCTGAAACGCAAGAACGGATCGATTCGTCGCGCTCCCTTTTCTCGGATTCGATGGTACGCAGCCCCTGAGTCACTGCCATCAGGGCCACCGCCATAGCCACCAAAAACAGCACCATCAGGGCGGTCATCAGATCGGAGAAGGAAATCCAAAACGGCTTTTCCGCCTCATCCCTGGTTCTGCGACGCAAAGGTGAACGCATGCCAAACATGAACGATTACCTTCTTCCAGTGGTGGCTGACAACTCTTCCAGGTAATCGCCAAGGTTTTTGACAGCACCAGAAAGATGGGAAACCGCCGTTCCCAACTCTTCTTGGAATTTACTGTTGCCATCGCGCAGACTACGTTCGACATTAGCACCAAACTCGGTATGTGCCTTAAGAAGAACATCATTGATGCGTCGCAGATATTCTTCCGCCTCCCGCTCTGCCTTGCTCAGTTGCTCAGCAGCGCCCTGCAACTGGTTGACGATGGTGGAGGTCAAAAATGCCTCTTTTCGGGCATTCTCTATCATCGTTTTCAATTCAACGACCATCTGGACCACCGAGTCTCGTGCACGGGCATAATCAGCTACCACATCGTGAATTGCATGACTGGCTGAATTCAGGTTGGTCGCCGATTCGCGAATGACCTCCACGGCGCTGGTGGCGGCCTGCATGGTGTGGCTCACACCCTGGCCAGCCTTGGCAAATTCTGCGGCTGCGGAATGCAAAGTTTCGGCCCCATGCTGCAAACGAGTGGTGGTTTCGTGATTGGCAGCAGTGAGTTGCATCGTGGCGTCTTGCAGTGACCGATTGGTTCGTTCCGACGTTTGAATCAACTGCGCGGTCTGATCAACCAATTGCCTAGTTTGCTCCGACAGCATTTGAAATGCCTGATCCGTGTTTTGCTCAAACCGTTCCTGTCGTTCGGCGTGTTGCTGATCGGCATTTCTTGCCAGATTGTTCAATTTGTCAGTAGAAGCAGCAACTTGATCAGAGATGGCGGCCAGTGAAACTTGCAGAGTTGTGGCGTAATCGCCCTGCGATTTTTCGTTCATCATTCGCAACTGGGTCACAAAATCGCCCATTTGTTGGTTGATGGTCAGCTGCCTCTGGTCCAATTGATTGAACAAACCGGCCATCTGATCAGAAATTTTTTGCAGGGTTTGCGCAATACCCGCCTCGAACCGTTCGTGATGAGTCTGCTGTTTGGTTTCAGACTCTTCCATCTGCCTCAGCAGGGAACCCACCACGGTATTCGTCTGATTGCCCACAGTAGCAAGATGATCCTGGATTTTTTGTGCGCTGTCGGCCTGCGATTTTTCGTTCATCGTTCGCAACTGATTCACAAAATCGCCCATTTGTTGGTTGATGGTCAGTTGCCGCTGGTCCAATTGATTGAACAAACCGGCCATCTGATCAGAAATTTTTTGCAGGGTTTGCGCAATACCCGCCTCGAACCGCTCGTGATGAATCTGCTGTTTGGTTTCGGACTCTTCCATCTGCCTCAGCAAGGAACCCACCACGGTATTCGTCTGATTGCCCACAACTGAGAGATGCTCCTGGATTATTTGTGCACTCTCGGCCTGTGATTTTTCATTCATGGTTCGCAACTGGGCAACAAATTCACCAATTTGTTGATTCACCGAGTTCTGTCGCAAATCAAACTGCTTCATCAGCGAGTCTGTTTGGCTGGCAATGGTCTGTACGGCTTGCATGATACTGTCTTGAAAGTGCTGCTGCTGAATGTTACGGCCCTTTTCGGATTCTTCCATCTGGCGCTGCAGAGAACCAACAGCGGCACCAGTTTGATCATTGATCACGGAAAGATGTTCGCGAAAGGATTGTTCGCTTGTTGATTGTGATTTGGCGTTCAGGGTATGCAGTTGGGTAATAAAATCGCTTATATGATTGTTCATGGATTGCTGACGTGCATCCATGCTGGACAGGGTGTCGGCAAGGCGCGCAGCCATGGAGTCCACCGTTTTTTGTCCGGTTGCGTCCATGCCCCGGATCAAGGATTCAAAATGGTTAGAGGTTGCCCGCATGGTCTCGCTGGTCTGATTCAACAGATCGGTCATTCCCTGCATCTGACCGCCAAATATCTCTTTTATATGTTCAGAAAAATTGGCGAGAACATCGGTCAGCATCTGATTGACCGCTTCCCCCTGGTTGCTGCTCACCCCTTTGACGGCCTGGGCAATCTCTCCCATGGGGCCGCCCATATGCTCGGCGATGGCCATGCCAACGTGTTCGGCCATGTGGGAACTGGCCCTGCTATGGGACTCCATTTGTTGGGCGGTCAATTCGGTCAGAATTTCGCGCAACTGTGCCACCAGGGCATCCTTGATCTGCGTGGCCTGGGTGGACTGGTTTTCGGATGAAAGCACCAGTCGTTCCAGATATTCTTCGCCAATCCCGGCATCGAACAGGCTGTCAATCAGTTGTTGCAACTCCTCGACCTGACGGTATCGGGATGTAATCATGGATTTTTCAATCCAGGTAAAGACCATTGCCGCAGAAATGGCACTCGCCGAAACGACAAAAGCATGGCTGACCGACTGCATCAAATTGCTGAGCGATGTTTGCACCATGGTTGGATCAATCGAAACATTGAATGCGGCCAAACCCTCAATCAATCCGGAAAATGTTCCAATGATCCCAAGACCGGTCAAAATGCTGGGAAGATGCTTGTAGAACTCAGTTTTAAGCGGAGAATCAACCAATGCATGCTCAGAAAAATAAGCCTCGGCCATGGTTGTTGCACGCCAACGCGTAGCAAACAAATTGCCCTGGGCATCCTCTTGTTGCTGCTTGTGTAGGGTTTCCGTGTATTCATTCCAGACATGCAACAGGCGGGGTCTTGTGGCAAAAATCGTCCTTATTGCTTCCAAATTAACGATATTATTGGCAAACTTGCCTTGGATATTCTTGCAATTACCGATCACTTCTTTAAGTGATTTGCCCAACCACCATGCGCGCACCCAGAAATCAAGAATAAAAAATCCCGCAGCGAGCAGACCGCAAAAGACGACCGCACGAATGACCCAGTTGGGGAGATAAACTGTCCATAATTCATTCGCAAGCACCCCAAAAATCTCCTGCATGGATGTCGGTAGCATCAAAAGAATATTATTCATGGCTGCCTTTGTGTTTTATTAATTTTTTCAGCTTGAAAGAACCCAGATTTTTCTCCAGCATCAAAACAGAACCACAACCGGAAGTCAATCGGTGACTTGCTGCCTCCCGTTGCGCTGCCAACCACGGACCAACAGCAACCTGCGATTCAGCACACCTTGCATGCGTGATTTCTGCGTGATAGATAATAAACTATGATCATTTTTATTACCTTGTCAATCATGTTTTTTTGTCTGGAGCAGTTGCCATATGATGGACCCCGGATTTGAGACAGCGGAATAAGCTATACTTCGGCCTCAAAAAGGAGGAGCGAAGATGAGCACGATGAAGAGGAAGACGCACAGTTCGGAGTTCAAGGCGAAGGTGGCGGTAGCGGCGATCCGAGGCGAGGAGACGATTGCCCAACTGTCGAGCCGGTTCGGGGTACACCCCACCATGATTCACGGCTGGAAGCGTGAGTTGCTGGAGAAGGCGGCGACTCTCTTCGAGCGGGGCGGACGTGCGGGCAAGGAGCAGGAAGCCCTGGTTGGCGAGTTGTACAAGCAGATCGGTCAGTTGACGGTGGAGAAGGATTTTTTATCCAGAAAGCTGGGGCCGTGAGCCAGTCCCAGCGCCGTGCGATGGTGGACCGTAACCACTCAAGGCTCAGTTTAAGCCGCCAATGCCGATTGCTTGGCGTGAACCGTTCGTCGATGTACCGGGTTCATGCCGGGGAAGAGTCGGCCATCAACCAGGAGTTGATGAATCGAATCGACCAACAATTTCTGGAAATGCCCTATTACGGAACACGGAAGATGCGGGCATGGTTGCGGCAGGAGGGGTATGCAGTCGGACGAAAACGGATTCAGCGTCTGATGCGCAAGCTGGGGCTGCAGGCGATTTATCGAAAGCCAAACACCAGCAAACGCCACCCGGAACACCGGATCTATCCGTATCTGTTGCGTGGCATGCCGATCCAGAGCCCTAATCAGGTTTGGGCGTCCGATATCACCTACATTCCGATGCCCAGGGGATTTCTCTATCTGGTGGTTATCATGGACTGGTACAGCCGCAAGATTCTGGCTTGGCGACTTTCCAATACCCTGGATGCGGATTTTTGCGTGGAGGCGCTTGAAGAGGCCTTTGAACGCCACGGGGTGCCGGAAATTTTCAATACCGATCAAGGCAGTCAGTTCACCAGCAATGATTTTACCGCACTTCTTGAGAAGCACGGAGTGCGCATCAGCATGGACGGTCGTGGTCGTTGTTTGGACAACATTTTTGTGGAGCGTCTGTGGCGCAGCCTGAAATACGAGAATGTATATTTGCACGCCTATACCACGGGTTCAGAGGCCCGGCGCGGAATGGGTCGATGGATTCAGCAGTACAATGATCAGCGACTGCACCAGTCGCTGGGCTACCGAACACCGGACCAAGTTTATGGGTGTCTCGGCGAAAGGGTGGCTGTCTGAAGGCTTAAGGCCACAATGAGCCCGGAGAAGGGGGGACGCCCCGGCTAGGCCTGTGGAAAACGATACGGCCGTTTCCCACAGGCCTGCCCCCCTTCTCCTCATCAGGTGGCCGAAGGGTGATTGAAAACATTTTTGCAATTTCCGAAAGTCAAAGGCCAAAACCGGAACGGCCTTCATCCATGGACGAGGTGTAGCTTATTTCGGTCCGGTTCCTGTCCTTGATTTGGGGTCCACCTCAGACCATGTACTTTGCGACTGATCTCGCTGCCACTTGGTAGCCGAGTGTCAGCAATTCGCCATGGATGCGAGGCGCACCCCAGAGTGGATTCCATCCATGCGGCGGAGACGTTGGATCTGTTGAATTGTGATGGCACACGATCCCTCGCTTTTGTGCTTGAAAGGATACATTCTTGATATTTTTCCGAAGCATGAAAGGATGACGGAGTTGGTGATGCAGGAGCATGAGGATAACCAACACACGGATGAATTCGATACCCCGTGGAAGGATATCCTGGTACCTTATCTCCAGGAGTTCCTGGCCTTCTTCCTGCCGGAGGCCCATGAGGGGATCGATTGGGCGCGAGGTTTCGAGTTCCTCGACAAGGAGTTGTCCCGCATAACCCGTGAAGCACAGATCGGCGATCGGGTCATGGACAAACTGGTCAAGGTGTGGCGGCGTGACGGCATTGAACTGTGGGTGCTGATTCATATCGAGATTCAGGGAGATCGGAAATCGAACTTTGCCGAGAAAATGTATGTCTATCAATACAGGGCCTATGATCTTTACCATGTGCCGGTGGTGGGATTGGCCGTTTTGGCGGATGACGAGTCCGGGTGGCGGCCAACGGAGTACCAGTATGAGTTGTGGGGGACGAAACAGAGTTATCGGTTCACGGCGGCCAAACTGATCGATCATCCGGCAGAAGAGCTGGAAGAATCGACCAATCCATTTGCCATGGTCACGTTGGCCCACATCCAGGCCAAACAGACCCGGCTTCGACCTGAGGAGCGATATCAGGCCAAGAGGCGCTTGATTCGCCGACTGTACGAACAGGGATACGACCGCCAACAGGTGATCGACTTGTTCCGGTTCATCGACTGGGTGCTGCATCTTCCAAAGGCACTGGATGACCAATTGGTGATGGAAATTATTGAATTCGAGGAGAGCCAAAAGATGCCATATATTTCAAGCGTGGAACGATTTGGTGAGGAACGTGGACGGTTGATGGGGATCCAGATTGGCCGCCAGGAAGGCCGCCAGGAAGGCCGCCAGGAAGGCCGCCAGGAAGGCCGCCAGGAAGGTCGTCAGGAAGGCCGCCAAGAAGAAGCCGCATCCATGCTGCTGAAACTGATGCGCCGCAAGTTCGGTCAGACACCGGACTGGGTGACTGAAAAAATAAAGGCGGCGAGTCTGGAACTGATCGAGACCTGGAGCGACAACTTCGTGTTCGCAAACTCCGTGGACGAGGTGTTCGCGTCTTGATGCTTGGACCTCTGGACCAGAGCATGCCGGATGATTCATCGTCACCGAATGCAGCCCGAAAACTGGTCCAAAGGTGCCGTGTGTCAGAACGGAGAATTCGTTCGAAACCGTATCACTTGCTCCACCAATTTGAATTTGAAGTGTTTTTCTTCGTCTGTTGCCGCCCTTCGGGGCGGTTTTTTTGTGATAGAATAACTCCAATATTTTTAATGGTTACGTGAGATGGTTCGAAAATGCATTTGGTTGGATTTTTTTGACTTGCGGGCGTCGAAATGGGCGGATATCATTCTCCCTCCAGCCATATTCTCCAAAACCTGTGGACCCGCTATGGGTGGGTCCGGAAATTACGGACCCACTTAACAGCATGATATTGGAAGAATATCATTGACTTCTGATGCTGGACCATTTCGATGTGAAAGTTGGTTGCGGAGAGTGGGGGGGATTCGAATGTGGGTTCGGGGTGGCGTTATGTTGAGATATCTTTCAGCAGCAAGGAGAAGATTTAATGGGAGATTTGATTGTAACTGATCTTACAAGATTTAAAGAAAAAAGTATATTGTGTACGGCTGTTGTTGATATGGCCACATTGCAGTGCTTTCGACCAATGCCTTATTTTAGCTTCGATTTTTGTAAAGAATTTCAGATTCAACCAGGATCGATATTAAGTGGGAATATACAATATACTTTTAATGCGCCCCAACCCCATACAGAAGATGCTGTTTTTAATAATCCAAACTATTTGAGATCTGCAACATCCGAAGAATTTAAAGAAATTCTCGACCGTACTTTATCTGACTCCATATCTTCAGGGTTTGGTGTTACATTTATGGCTGGCCAAAAGCATATTCCGTTCGGCACTACTGCTAATTGCTCCATCATTACGGTTAGAATAGATAAAAATGAAATAAACATACATGAAGATATGTATAATCCAGGAAGAATTAAGGTGTCTTTTTGTGACAGCACAGGGTTTAAATTTGGATACCTTTCCATCACAGATAGAGGCTTTTATGATTATGCAATAAACCATAGGCAAAATGGGACGGTTGATAAGATCAACAGATTTCTTCTGTCTCAAGATGAAATCATTTTAAGGGTTGGAGTTGGTCGTCGTTATGAATCGCAAGGTAAAGATGGCTATTGGTTGCAGGTGAATGGAATCTATACATTTCCAAATTATTCAAAGGTGATCCGATCGTATGGCTAAAAATTTTGAAGTAAGTGTTAGTACTATAGGTTTCACTCAAAAATCTGCAAAAAGTTTTTTTAGCATGCTTAGAGCAGAGAGGGTAACCACATTGATAGATGTCCGCTTAAACACGTCCTCGCAACTGTCAGGTTTTGCAAAACAATGTGATTTGATTTTTTTTCTAAAAGAATTATGTGGCATCAAATACGTCCATCTCCTAAATTGGGCGCCGACTCAGGATATTCTAGAAGCGTACAAGAAAAAAGAAATTTCCTGGGATGCGTACCAAGATAAATTTATTGATCTCATGGCGCGTCGTATGATAGAAAGGGATGTAACCCGGGAATTGTTAGATGGAGGGTGTCTTTTGTGTAGTGAGCATGAGCCGCATTATTGTCATAGACGGCTTTTAGTTGAATACCTGCGTAAAAATACTAATCTAGATATAAACGTGAAACATCTGTATTAGATGAATAAGGTTCTTATACTCTACCCAGCAGAATTTAATTGCTACCCAAAATTTGCACGCAAGACATCACGTATTTTGCAAAACTTAAAAAACTATTCTGTTGTTTTTCCAGCTGATGCCAACCACCTTATAAGAAGATATTTTGAAAATTTGTATGAAGTTAGCTTGATTGAGCATGCAGATTGGAATTCAGATAATATCTCGCATGCGATAATTTTCGATGATGGTGAAGTATTTACAAACGAATTAAAAATTCTTAAAGCGGCAGAGATTAAAATTCGAGAAATACATATTAATGTAACCAGAGTAATTAATATTAAAAAAGAGAAATTGCATACAGGTGTGGTCAGTACATCTAATTACGAATATATTGGAAGAGGATCATATTGGGGGAATCCTTACTCGATGTATGAGGCGGGTGAAACAAGGGATGAAGTTATTAGAAAATTTGCGTATGACTTTGAATGCGATAAATTTCCAAACAAAAAGAAGTCAGAAGTATACAAACTTGCAGGAAAACGACTAGGTTGTTTCTGTAAGCCGGAAGCATGTCATGGAGATGTATTAGCAAATTATCTAAATAGCTGGGACGACGGTAAATAACGGTTTACCGAAATCCGGGGACACCTTACCGATTTCCCTGATGGCCATAAATTGGCTAAATCGACAATTTCGGGAACCCCCACTTCTCCCGTTGCTGCTCCCATTCCATCGGGAACGGGTTCTTCAACTCCCGCCACGTCAGCACGTCCGGCTGCCGCCCGTCCAGGATCGCGACGATGATGTCCGGCGCGAGCAGGGTCAGGCGCAGCACCCTGGCCAGATAGGAGTCGTCGATCTGCTCCTGGGCCGCCAGATCCTTGATGGAGCGGTACTGACCGCTCTCCATCATCCGCAACCAGCGGTGAGCCTTGGCCACCAGTTTTCCCAGGGTCTCTTCCCGTGGCGGCGCCTCTTCGACGCCCTCCGGAGCGATGATCAGTTTGCGCCCGCCGCGCCGTTTCAGTTGCAGCGGGATGGTCACCACGATGATGTTGCCGTCATTGCGTTTTTCGATGTTCATGCCGCCGCCTCCGTCTGGTTGCCAATTTCGTTGAGTTCACGGGCCAGGGTGTCGAGACCCGCCGCGCGCAGGTGGACCTGCACATCGCCCTTGCTCACCTCCACCGCATCGATGAGCAGGCTG
>JADGBT010000063.1 GCA_015231375.1 Magnetococcales bacterium
TTCCTGGTGGCGATGGCGAGGAGGAAACACCCGATCCCATTCCGAACTCGGCAGTTAAGCTCCTTTGCGCCGATGATACTTCGTCTCAAGACGCGGGAAAGTAGGACACTGCCAGGAAGTTTTTTATCAGGGTTCACGGTCGTCAGGCATCATGCGGTCAATACCGCTGTGACTCCTGACGACCGGAAACCTGTTCATACCGAGGGAATCCGACGAGCATGAAAACCTTTACCCCCTCATCCAAAGAAATCGTCAACGATTGGATCCTCATCGACGCCAAGGATATGGTTTTGGGTCGTGTGGCCAGTCTGGCGGCCCATCGTCTGCGGGGCAAGCACAAGCCTACCTTCGCGACCCATATGGACGTCGGTGATTTTGTCGTGATCATCAATGCCGAGAAGGTCCGTTTGACCGGCTCCAAGATGGAAGACAAACGCTACTATCGTCACAGCGGTTATCCGGGTGGACTGAAAACCACCACCGCCGCCACGGTCCTGGGCGGCAAATATCCGGAACGTGTGTTGCAGGCCGCCATCGTTGGCATGTTGCCAAAGAATGTCCTGGGACGCCAGATCGGACGCAAACTCAAAATCTATTCCGGAGCCAATCATCCGCACGCGGGTCAAAAGCCCCTTGAAGTCACGATGGATTGATGGCTCGCTTGACTGTTTAACGGGAAAATGGATCACAAACATGTCATTGACCAATGCCACGTATGCCACGGGAAGACGCAAGGAAGCGATCGCACGGGTTTGGATTCAGCCGGGTGCCGGCAAATTCATCATCAACAAAAGCGAAATCGATCAGTATTTCGATCGCGCCGGGTTGCGCATCATGGCCCGCCAGCCTTTTGTGGTGACCCAGACCGATGACCGTTTCGATGTCACGGTCAATATCTGCGGAGGCGGTGTTTCCGGTCAGGCGGGTGCCATCAAACACGGCGTTGCCCGTGCCCTGGTCTCCTATGATCCGGCCTTCCGCGCCGTCTTGAAAAAGGCCGGCTTCCTGACTCGCGACTCCCGTGCCGTGGAGCGCAAAAAATACGGACACCACAAGGCGCGCAAGAGCACACAATATTCGAAACGTTGATCGCTTGCCGGTCTTGAAGAGGGAAATAGGGTGGGGAGGCGTATTCGACGCCTCCCTTTTTTATTGGGCCCTTTTTTATCGGGTCATCTTTTAGCGGAAAGTTGCCTGGAGTCGGCCATGACGTTTGATGTGGGCATCTTCGGGGCCAGTGGTTACACCGGTGGGGAACTGGTTCGACTGTTGGCGCGTCATCCAGAGGCGCGCATCGCCTTTGTCACCTCGGAGCGTCATGCCGGACGTCCCCTGTCCGAGGTCTTTCCCCATCTGGGCCTGTTGCCGGAATTGATCTGTCGTCCGTTGACCGACTTCACCGCGTCGGCGGAGTGTGACGTGGCCTTTTGCGCCTTGCCCCATCTGACTTCCATGGACGCGGTCCCGGAGCTTTTAGAGCGGGGCATGCGGGTGGTGGATCTCTCCGCCGATTTCCGGTTGCACGATGCGGCGCAGTTCCGGCAGTGGTACGGTGAAGATCACCGGGCTGCGGACCTGTTGGACGAGGCGGTCTATGGTCTGCCCGAACTGGGTCTGCGGGAGGAGATTCGTCAGGCCCGGCTCATCGCCAATCCCGGCTGTTATCCCACCTCGATCCTGTTGGCGCTGGCGCCCTTGTTGAAAGAAAACGCGGTGGAGCTCTCTTCGCTGGTGATCGACAGCAAGTCCGGGGTCAGTGGCGCCGGGCGTTCTGCGGTCCAGGGATCGCTTTATGCCGAAGTGGCCGAGGGGTTTCGCGCCTACAAGAGCGTCGGCCATCGTCACACCCCGGAGATCGAACAGGAGTTGAGTCGTCTGGCGGGCGCGCCGGTGCAGGTGCGTTTCGCCCCTCATCTGCTGCCGCAAAGCCGAGGCATTCTGTCCACCTGTTACGTGCGGCCCCGTCTTCCCCTGATGGAAAAAGAGTGGCGCGACCTGTTGGCGTCGCATTATCAGGATGAGCCGTTTGTCCGGGTGTTGCCTGTGGGGCAGTTTCCTTCGACCCTTCAGGTGCGGGGTTCCAATCACGCGGTTCTCTCCGTGGCGCTGGACGAGCGGACCGGATGGCTGATGGTGATGTCGGTGATCGACAATCTGGTCAAGGGCGCCTCCGGGCAGGCTGTGCAGAACATGAACCTCCTGATGGGGGTGGACGAATCGGCGGGTCTGGAGCAATTGCCGCTCTTTCCGTGACCGCCGATGGGCGTGCCGGAGTGGTTTTGCTTGCCATGCGGGAAAAAGTCTGCTAACAAGCTTTACTTTCCGGTGGATTTCCGGTGTAGTCTGGGTATAGGAACCATTCAGAAGGAGTTTTCAAATGGCATTGATCATCAGTGAGGATTGCACGAACTGCGACGTGTGTTTGCCCGAGTGTCCCAACGAAGCGATTACCGATGGATCGGATGTGGATCGCGACATCTATTTCATCCATCCCGATCTGTGCACCGAGTGTGTGGGCGCTTTTGACGAACCCCAGTGCGTCGAAGTGTGCCCGGTGGAGTGCATCGAGCCGGATCCGGATCACGAAGAGTCCAAGGATGCCCTGCAAGCCAAATACGACGCCATTCACAACAGTTGATGGGGCGTTGTTGATGTTTGCCTCGCCGCGAGGCGCGGTGATGGCAAGTGTCGCGGGAGGGAGAAGGGGCGTATCTGGACTCAAGTGCGCCCCTTTTTTCATGAAAAAGGCTGGAAGGCGCAAGCCATACCGTGGCCGGGAAGAGTGACATGCCGCGCAGCATGACCGGATTTGCCAGTGGGGAAGGGGTGTTGGGCGAGATGCGTCTGGTATGGCGCGTCAAGTCGGTGAATCATCGTTTTCTGGATGTGGCCATGCGCCTGCCGGAAGGGTGCGATGCGTTGGAATTGCTGGCCGCCCGGCGGCTCAAGGAGCGGTTTGTCCGGGGACATCTGGAGTGTGCGCTTTCTGCGGGCGCGGAGGCTCCCGCCTCCCGGAAGCTGGAAGTGGACGAGGCCTTGCTGGCGGCGGTGATGGCGTTGGAGCAGCGGGTGCGCGTTCATCCCGATGGGGTCGGACGGGCTCCGATGGGCATGGATCGTCTGTTGGGCTGGCCGGGCATGGTGCGGGAGCGTCGGAGCGGAGAGATTCTGGAAACCGAGGCGGGTCACGAGGCGGTGTTGGCCTTGCTGGATCAGACCTGCGACACCTTGGACCGGGCGCGCGCCGAAGAGGGACGCGCGTTGGTCGTGGTGATGAAGCGTCTCCTGGAGGAGTTGGCGGCGCGGGTGGTCGAGGCGGTATCCGCCATTCCTCGTGTGCGTCATGCCTTGGAGACGCGATTGCGGGAGCGGGTGGCCGGATTTATGGGTTCCGGGTCCGGGATGGACGAAGGCCTGGCGCGGGAATTGGCTTATCTGTTCAACCGGATCGATATCGCCGAGGAGGCGGACCGTCTGGGGGTGCATATCCGCGAGATGGGAGCGCTGCTGGACGGTGAGGAACCGGTGGGATTGCGTCTGGATTTCTTGTGTCAGGAGTTGAACCGCGAAGCGAATACGTTGTGCTCCAAGGCTCAGGATCGGGAGTTGTCCCGGCTGGGCGTAGAGATCAAGGTGATGGTGGAACAATTACGGGAACAGGCGCGGAATCTGGAATGATGGAACACGTGGGCAAGGGATTCGTTTTGATTCTGTCCGCGCCATCGGGCGCGGGGAAGAGCACCCTGGCGCGGTTGCTGATGGAGCGTGGCCAGGGTCTGTTGACCTCGGTCTCCACCACCACCCGGGCGCCGCGTCCGGGAGAACGGGAGGGGGAGGCTTATTTTTTCGTGGACGAGGCCACCTTCCAGGAGCGGATCGCGGCGGGTGAATTTCTGGAGTGGGCCCAGGTGTTCGGCAACCATTACGGCACCTCGCGTGGATTTGTCGCCGAGGCGGTGAACCGTGGTCGGGTGGTGGTGTTGGACATCGACTGGCAGGGTGCCCGACAGGTGCGGGGCAACATGGGGGGAGAGGATGTGGTGAGTGTGTTCATCATGCCGCCTTCCCGTGATCATCTGTGCAGTCGTTTGCAGTCGCGGGGACAGGATGCCCTGGAGGTGATCGACCGGCGCATGAAGGCGGCTTCCGCCGAGGTTTCTCATTGGGAGGAGTATGATTACACCGTCATCAACGACGATCTGGAGCGCGCCGGGGAGGCGTTGGCGGCCATCGTGACGGCGGAGCGGTTGCGGCGTTCGCGGGTGGCGTTGCCCCTGCGGGGCATTCTGGAAACCTTTGGTTTGTGATCAGATGTTCAATCGAGTGGGTGGAGGATTGAGAGCATGGCTCGGGTAACGGTGGAGGATTGTCTGAATCACGTTGGCAACCGGTTTGATCTGGTGATCATGGCGGCGAAGCGTGCGCGTCAATTGACGGCCGGTGGGGAGTCGGTGCTGCCCAGGGAGAATGACAAGAACACGGTGTTGGCGTTGCGTGAAATCGCGGCGGGAGTCCTCGACCTGGAAAAATTGATGGCCGAAGAGGAAAAATTGCTGGTTCAGGAGCCGGAGGAGGAGTTGCTGTTGGTTCCGGAAGAGACCTTGGCCATGGCCCGTTCCCTGGTGGGGGATGACGACGATTCCGGCGACGAGGAAGACGAGGAGTTGGAAGAGGGCGACGAGGATCTGGATCTGTTGGCCACGGCCATGGATGTGTTGGGGGATGATGAGGATGATCTGGATCCGGATTCGGATGCGCGCGCGCTGATGGCCGAGGATATGCGTATTCCCGGTGTGGACGAGGAGCGCTATTCCGGGTTGGGATCGGTGGATGGTCTGATGATCGACGAGGATGACGGCTGATCGGGTCGCATCTGTGCCGTTTGACCCCTTGAGCCTGTAGGCGAGAAGGTGGGGGAGAGGTGAACGTGGAACAGTGGGCGGTGTTGGTGGACCGGATTTTAGGGTATCATCCGGGCGCTGATCAGGCGCTGTTGGAGCGTTTGCGTCTGTTTTTGGAAGGGGTATCGGATAAGGAGCATTACGCCTGTCGGGTCGGAGAACTGGATACCCCCTTCGAGCCGCTGGCCGTGGCCGGCATTCTGGTGGATTTGCGTCTGGATGTGGCGTCGATCGCCGCCGGTTTGCTGGTGGATGCCATGTCCGCCGGTTGGATGACTCTGCAACAGATTCGTGATGATTTCGGCGAGGATGTGGCGTTTTTGGTGGAGCGGGTCTCCCGGATCTCTCTGCTGCCCTCCAGACCCAAGAATACCTCCCAGGCCGAAGAGTTCCGCAAGATGATCCTGTCCATGGCCAAGGACATTCGGGTCATTTTGGTACGTTTGGCCATTTGTGTCTGGCGCATGCGGCATCTGGCCGCGCGCGCTCCCGCCCCGTTGCCGGTTCCCCGTCAGGCCATACAAGACATCGTTGAAATCCAGGCGCCCATTGCCCACCGGTTGGGCATCTATTGGATCAAGAACGAACTGGAGGATCTGGCTTTTCGCCTGTTGGATTTCGACGCCTACGAGTCGTTGAAGAAAGAGGTGCTGAAACGTCGCAAGGGCGGGGCCGATCTGGTGCAGCAGGTGGTGGGTTTGTTGAAGAAACATCTGCGCAAGCATGGCATCACCGGTCAGGTGTTGGGGCGGGAGAAGCATTTGTGGTCGATCCACCACAAGCTTTTGCAAAAGAACATCACCCTCGATGAGATGTACGACATTATCGGCTATCGGATCATCGTCAAGAAGAAGGCCGATTGTTACCGGGTGTTGGGCATGATTCACGGCGAGTTTCCGCCGGTTCCCGGACGTTTCAAGGATTACATCGCTCTGCCGAAGAGCAACGGTTATCAATCGTTGCACACGGTGGTGATCGGTCCGTTCGGGGAGCGGATCGAGGTGCAGATTCGCAACGAAAAGATGCATCAGGTGGCCGAAAGCGGAGTCGCCGCCCATTGGACCTACAAGGAGCGGGGGGGGCTGGTGGAGCGCAAGCACGCCGGCACCACGGGGTATGAGTGGTTGCAGCGCATGCTGGAAAACCACAAGAAGGAAGACGATGTTGGCAAGTTTGTCGAAAACGTCAAGATCGATCTGTTTCCCAACGAGATTTATCTGTTCACTCCGGCCGGGGATGTGATCACGTTGCCGGTTGGGGCGACGCCGGTGGATTTCGCCTACGCGGTCCATTCGGAGGTGGGGGATCACTGTCAGGGGGCCAAGGTGAACGGCCGCATGGTGCCGTTGCACACCATGTTGCACACTGGCGATCAGGTGGTGATTCTCACCGCCAAGACCCAGCGGCCCAATGGGGCGTGGTTGCGGTTTGTGGTGACCACCCGCGCCAAGTATCGCATCAACCGTTGGCTCAAGGTGCAGGAGCGCGAGCGGGATGTCGCTTTGGGCCGGGCGATGCTGGAGCGCGAGGTGCGCAAGGTGGGTCGTGGCGCGGGTTTGAGCGAAAAGCTGATCCGCAAGGCCATGGAGGTGTTCCATCTGACGGACGAATCCGAATTGATGGCCCGGATCGCCCGTTCCCGGTTGTCGTCGATGCAGGTGGCGTTGGCGTTGTTTCCTCCAGCCACCCTGGAGCGCGAGAAGGATGGCGTCGGCACGCTCGTCGAGCGTCCACCCGAAGAGGTACGGCTCAAGGCGTTGCCGTCGCGGACCGAGGTGCGCGCCGCCCGGTGTTGTGGTCCGGTGCCGGGAGATCCCATTGTCGGGATCATCACCACGGGACGCGGGATCGTGATTCACGGGGTGGGGTGTCCCAATCTGGCGCCGTTGGTGGCCCAGCCCGAGCGCTGGATGGATGATCTGGTCTGGCCGGCTGAAAAGGATGCCCGTTATCGGACCCGTTTGCGGGTCATGGCGCGCAACCGGCGTGAGATCATCACGTTGGTCACTCAGGCGGTGACCGCTGCCAAGGGGGGAGTGGCCAGTGTGCATGTGTGGGACCGGGATCGGGATCCGTGTGTCCTGATCATGCTGGTGGAGGTCTCCGGGGTGGAGGAGCTGGAACAGGCCATGAACCATTTGCGCGCCTTGAAAGAGGTTTTCAACGTGGATCGGATCCGGGGAGGGTGACAGTCATGGCGAATGTGCGTCAGGTGGTGGCGTGTGGCGGGGCTCCCGAGGCCATCGGGCCTTACAGTCAGGCGGTACGGGTGGGGGATTGGTGGTATCTCTCCGGGCAGATTCCATTGGATCCGGCCACTGGACAGTTGGTGGATGGGGATGTGGTGTGTCAGATGGAGCGGGTGATGGAGAGTGTGGGGGCCATCCTGGCCGCAGCGGGCGCGGAGTTTGGGGATGTGGTCAAGACCACGCTTTATCTGGTGGATCTGAATGATTTTGCAGCGGTGAATGGCGTTTATGCCCGTTATTTCCAGGTGCCGTTTCCGGCGCGGGCCACGGTGGGCGTGGCGGCGTTGCCTCGGGGGGCGCGGGTGGAGATGGAGGCTGTGGTCTATCGGCCGGAGAGTGGGCGCTCATGAGGCCAGGCGCCCGGTTGCGGGTGAGCGGATGGATCGGGTTGTTGTGGGGGTGTTTGTGGGTTGGCGAGGGGTGGGCCGGACTGTTTTGCGTGACGGATTTTTCTGGTCAGCGTTGTTCTTATGCGGATGTGGAGTCCTGTCGGCGGGCGGCGGGTCGGCAGGGGGGATGTGCGTTGAATGTGGCCGCGTTGGTCAAGCCCACGGGAGGCGCTCCGTTTTGTCTGGTGGAGAGTTGGCGCACCCATTGTATTTATCCGGATCGGATTGCCTGCGAGCAGCGGGCGGCGGTGTTGCGGACGGTGTGCGTGATCCATCCCAATCAGGAGGGGATGGCCAATCAGGAGGAGATGCGGAGTGGAGCGGTATCGACCGGTGTGACTTCTGCACCAGCCTCCGGTTATCTGCCGAGTCCGGGATATCAGCCGGGGATTGAAAAATGATGGGCGGAATGCGCTGCTTGGGTGGTCTGATGGCGTGCTTGTTGGCCGGGTGCGGGGCATTGTCCGGGGTGGAGGTCGTCTCTTCCGGGGGGGAAGCGGGGCCGGGATCGCGGCAGGTTGTGGTGCCTGGTCGGGATTACAAGTTGATTTCGGAGTGTTTGTTGCGTCGTTTGGTGGCTGATGGACAGCAGGTGGAGTTGTCGTTGTTCGGTTGTACCCGCAAGGCGGAGTTGGTCGGGTCGGTGGAGTCGATCCGGGTGCAGGCGGGGGGGGATGGTTCCGTGGTGGAGGGATCACACAAAAACATGGCGCAGATCATGGAGTATCTGGATCGCTGCGTCGGCGAACGCCCGGTACGCAGAAACTATTGAAAAAAAAGAGAGGGTCTGGGAGATTCATCTCCCAGGAATTTGACTTTTCGTCTTTTAAAATTAAAAATTTTTCAATCTTTTAAAAAATAAAATTTATTATTTTCAAAGTCAAAATCCTGGAGGATGAATCCTTCAGGCCACCTCTTTTCTTTTAATGGTTGGTCTGGTCACGGGGTGCGCAACGGGATCTTGGGCAGTTGCAGGCAGCCTTTTTCTTCGAACAACTCCGTGGCCTGATCCGCCTCTCGGACCGAGCGGAATGGACCACCGTACAGACAGTTCATCATCGTCTGCCCCACCGGATAATGACTCAAGGTGGTCGGCCAACCCTTGGCCTTGATTTTCTCCTGACGTCCTTCCACCTCTTTCAGGCTGGAAAAACACCCATACGACACCACAAAATGGACTGGCTCTTCTTGAGGGGCGGCGGCCATGAAAGGCGCGGTCGCATCCGCTCTGTTGTCGTTCGCAGGGACTGTCACCGGCGGTGAGGCCACCTTGCCGACACGAGTCTGCGTCGGGGATTGGCGGCTTGCCGGGGAGTGTTTGGCATGGCGGGCCACGGTCTTTCTTTTGGAGGTTTTCTTCCGGGGGGTCGCGTTCGTTGCCTGGAAACGGGGTTCGGGTGGATTTTTTTCAGGTTGCACGGTTCGGTTTCCGGTCTGTTCAGCCTGGTCCGACTGGGTGGCCGGAGTGGGGGAGAGCGCCTCGGAAACCCCGACAGGAGCAGACACGCTGGACGATGGAGCGTGGACCGTCTCTGGAGAAGGGGCGACATCGACCGGAGTGGGCGCATCGGAGACCGTGCTGCCTTCCACCGAAGAGACGGTCGGTTCGATGGAAGAGGTGGTGGTGCTCTCCACCAAAGCCGTGACAACCGTGGTTGGGCTTTCCTGGCTGGCAAGAGGCGGTTTTTCCTGGGACGCGCTTTCCCGGGAGCTTTGAAACCACTGCCTGAGTCCATCTCCCCACATGGCCTGAGCCACGCCAAACACAAGCAGTGTGGCCACTCCAGCTTTCCACCAGCCTGAAAGCTCGCGGGATTCTCGAACGGTCTGGCTGGGTTTCTGCTCCACCGCTTCCGACTGTTTTGCGAAACAGTCCGTCGTGCCGACCGGTTCCGGAACGGGTGCGGGCAGTCGCTTTTGAAACGGTGCGAGAGCCGGACGGAATGGAATCGGAACAGCGCTGGATTCCGGCGCGGTCAGCGGTTTTTGAGGCGGTGCGGGTTCCGGCGCGGTCAGCGGTTTTTGAAGCGGCTCAGGAGTGGATTCGGAGGCGGGTTCAGGCTCCGGCACCGGTTCCGGTTTCTGCTCCGATCCCGGCTCCCGTACCGATTCCGATTCTGGCTTCTGCTCCGATCCCGGCTCCCGTACCGATTTCGATTCTGGCTTCTGCTTCGATCCCGGCTCCCGTACCGATTTCGATTCTGGCTTCGGCTCCGATTCCGGCTCCCGTACCGATTCTGGCTTCGGCTCCGATTCCGGCTCCGGTGCGGGCAGCAGAATCTCCGGCATGATCACGGGCTGTGGCGGTGGGGGCAGGGATTCCGGCCCGGTCACCGGCAGGGCGAGCAGCGCGGGAAGATCCACCTCAAGGGGCAGGCTCGCGGATTCCGGGGCCAGGGGGGGAGGAAGGTATCCGGGCAGTGGCGCGGGGGAGGACAGCACCTCGAACACGGGTACGGGATCAACCGGTCGCAAGAGCGGTTGGGGGGTCGGGTCGGGAGAGACCGCCGGTTCCGGAATATGGGGAAGGGCTTCCGGAAAGGTTGTGACCGCTGGCAGAAGCGTCTGGATGGGAGGCTCGACCGCAGTGGGTGGGGAGCGACTCGGCTCCTGGTTCCAGTTGTTCCAGGGGTAGGGCAGGGATCCGGCCTCGATGGGTGGCGGACGTGGGGGTTGGTCGATCCTGTCGCCGATCCGGGTGGGCATGACCACCGGTTCCCGGATGGATGCGGCAAGCGTCCAGGGATTGATGCGGTTTTTTGGGGGGGGCTGGGTTTGGTTCACAGGATCTTGGGTTGGGTCATGGCCTTTAGGAGAAGTGCCGCTTTGCCATGATTATAGAGACTTTCAACGCCTGTGTCCATTTCCGACGCGCAAGGAATTAAGGGAAATCCGCAAGGTCCGGGATCGCTCCCGGACCCTGTGGCCCAGACAGTCAAGAGCAGAAGGGGGAGCCAGGTGTTGTGGCGGTTATGCGACCTTGACCTGAATCGCCCGTGGTTTGGCCTCTTCCCGTTTGGGCAGCATCACTTCGAGCACACCGTTTTTGTAGGAGGCCTGAATGTTGTTGACATCCGTGGTGTTGGGCAACTGGAACGACCGGCTGAAGCGACCATAGGCCCGCTCGACCCGATGGTAGTTGTCCTGGTGTTTTTCATCTTCGAACTTCCGTTCTCCGGAGAGGGTCAGGCGACCATTGTCCACGTTGACGTTGATATCTTTTTGTTCCATGCCGGGCACGTCCGCCTTGATCAGGATGTGCTGTTCATCCTCGCGGATGTCCACGCGCAACGGCCATTGGGTCATCATGCCGTTGGATTCGTCCAGATCCCGCTCGAACAGACGGTTGATGTCGCTTTGGAGCGAACGGAAAGTACGGAAGGGATCGTAGTTGATCAAAGTGGCCATTGTTATCCTCCATCGCAGTGATATTGATTGTTCGTTTTCCCAGGTCTGATGACCATTCGTTCCATTGTGATCATCAGGTAAGGAGCAGACCGAATCGTTGCAAGGAGGGAGGATGAATTTTTCTGCGAGGCTGTTTAAAGGTGGGGGAGGAGGTGATTCCACACAGCCCGAGCGCGTGGTCGGGCCATGTGGCGGTCAGATCAGGAGACAAAAATAAAGCGATGCCACCATCAGGGTTTGGTCTTGGTTTTCTCGATGAATTGCTGTACGTTCTTCTCAAGAAAGGATTTCAACTCTTTCTGGCCCTGGGTGAGAATCTCCATGGCGCGCATGGTGTTGGTGCGCATATCCTTGGCCATTTCGGAGGCGATTTCGGTCTGGGCGGCCAGCAGATCCTTGGGGGATTTGGCACCGGCCAAGTGGTCGAGCTGACGGGCGCCGGAGGTGTTGAACTCTTCGATGGCATCCAGTTGATGTTTGGCCAGTTCACGCACCGTGTTGTCGTTGATTTTTTGCAACTCGGTGATCGAATCGAGCATCAACCGGGTCATGTCGGTCATTTTTTTGGTGATTTTGTCGCTATTCATGTCCGTGGCCTCGTTTGGATGGAGTTGGGTACGGTGGCATTGCAGGTTGGATTCCGGTTATGTTGCGATGCAACATGGACGCAAGAGTAAATGGAATGGCACTTGGCGTCAAGTATTTTTCGTGAGTCATCAAAAATTTTGTCCCCTGGCGGAACGACCCGTGGAGCTGGCGCATGAAGGGTGGCGGGCATGAAGAGATTCCGGTGAACATGGAGTTGCTCTCCAATGACAACCGGGTGGGCATGGTGCTGGTGGTCGGCGGGATCATGCTGGGCATGGCCGTTGGCGACTGGATGGGCTGGGGGGATTTCTTCTCCGAGGAGGGGTGGACAGGGGTGCTGTTGCGACCCCTTTTGCTGGTCATCGGGACGATTCTGGCGCTGGCGGCGGCGCGTCGTCTGCTCACGCCTGGATGCAAGCCCTTGTTGCGGATCAATTTTGGTGGCATCACCGATGTGCGGCTGGTCAATGCGCCGATCCGCTGGTCCTTCATCGTGGATGCCCAGCGTCCTCCGGGGATGTTGCGTTATCTGTTGCCCGGCGTGGTGTTGAAGCTGCATGCCGATTACGAACCCGCTGGCGTGGAGACCCTCTGGTCCGGGATGTTGCACCTGACCTGTCGATTGCGGGGCAAACATGTGCTGTTTCTGGAGTGCGGCACCCTGGATCACTCGCCGGAGGTGACGCTCAAGGCGATTCAATCCCATCTGCGCGCCCGTCAGAAGAGGGGCGCGCGGCGTTAAGGCGGTTCCATGGCCTGGATCAGCCGTTCCAGATCCTCCAGACGGTGTGTGGCGTTCAACGACAGGCGCAGCCGGGCGGTGCCCGCCGGGACCGTGGGTGGCCGGATGGCCATGGCCAGGATGGCGTGTTCGTCTTCCAGCCGTCGGCTGGCCCGAAGGGCGGTGGCGCTCTCTCCCAGAATGACCGGAATGATCTGGCTGCGCGACGCGCCGGTGTCCAGTCCCAGCGCGTTGAGCCGCTGGCGCAGGGTGTGGGCGTTGGCCAGCAGGCGTTGACGGGAGGCGTGGAGCGTGGGCAGCAGTTCCAGGGCGGCGTCCATGGCCCCGAGCACCCCCGGCGGCAAGGCGGTGGAGTAGATCAATCCGGCGCAGTGGTGAATCAGAAAATCCCGGATCTCCGCCGAGCAGGCCACATAGGCGCCGAATCCCCCCAATCCTTTGCTGAAGGTGCCCAGAATCAGATCCACGGCTCCGGGATGGGTCGCGGCCAGTCCGAATCCGTCGGGACCGAAAACCCCGGTGGCGTGGGCTTCGTCCAGATACAAAAAGGCTCCGAAGCGCTCTTTCAACTGGATCAGGCCGTCCAGATCCACCGGGTCGCCGTCCATGCTGAACAGGCTTTCGGTGACGATGAAGCGAATGCCGGGACGATGGGCGCGGGATTTGAGCAGGGATTCCAGGTGGTTCAAGTCGTTGTGGCGGTAGCGGATTTGACGCACCCCGGCGGCGTGGCAACCGTGATGCAGACTGGCGTGATTGAGGCGGTCGCAATAGACCTCCGGCGCGCCACCCAGCACCCGGGCGTCCAGCAGCGCGGGCAGCACGGTGGCGTTGGCCTGAAAGCCGGCGTTGAACACCAGGGCGGCGCCGCTGCCTTTTCCGGCAGCCAGTCTGGCTTCGACCCGATCAAAAGGCTCCAGATTGCCGCACACCAGTCGCGAGGCCGTGGCGCCGCATCCCCAGCGGGCGGTCCACTCCCGGGATCGGGCGATCAAGGCGGGATGATCGGCCAACCCCAGATAGTTGTTGGACGAAAAATTGATCAGGGTGTGTCCTTGCTTGAAGACGCGGCCCTCCGGGGCCGGCAGCATGGGAATCAGGGTGCGGGTCTGACCGGCGCGGGCCGCGTTCTGGGTGAAGGCGCGATAGGCGTCGTGGGGCGTGATGGTCACTCCGGCTCCTCGGGCAAAGGGATCCAGCGGCGGTTGATGTAGGCTTCCAGGGGCTGAAAACGGGACTTGTAGCGCATCTTGGGACAGTCGGCGATCCAGTAGCCCAGATAGACCCATTCCAGTTCCATCTGTCGGGCCAACTCGATTTCCCACAAGATGGCCATGGTGCCGAGACTGCGGGCCGCTTCGTTTGGATCGTAAAAGGTGTAGACCGCCGACAGACTGTGGTTGAGCAGATCCACCACCGCCGTTTGCAGCAGTCTTCCCTGCAGGCGGAAGTCGACGAACCGCACCGCGCACCAGTCGGAGTGGAGAAAATCCAGGAACTCCTCGAATTGGGGTTCGGCCATGGGACCGTCTCCATGACGGCTGTTCAGATAGCGTCGGTACAAGTCGAAATGTTCCGCCGAAAAGGTGGGGCCTCCGGACTGGATGGTCAGATCCCGGTTGCGGCGGATCACCCGGCGCATGGCGCGACTGGTCTGGAATTCGGCCACCCGCACCCGCACCGGCACGCAAGCGGCGCATCCGGCGCACCAGGGGCGGTAGACCAGATTGCCGCTGCGCCGGAATCCGCTGGACAGCAGATATTCGAATTGTCCGATGTCCATGGGAAAGAGTGGATGGACATGCAGGGTCTGGGCCACGGGATCGGGCAGATAGCCGCAAGGATGGGGCGGACTCAAGATCAACTCCAGGGTCAGACGATCAGCGGACAGGGGGGGGGCGCCGGTCATGCCTCGCCACCTTGCAATCCGTCCGGAAAGATCGCACCATGTTTTCTTTTTTTCAAAGGAAGGAGAATCATGTTCAAAGGAACCACCATACTGTCGGTGCGACGTGGATCTTCCGTGGTCATGGCCGGTGACGGACAAGTGACTTTGGGCGCCATGGTGATCAAGGCCAATGCCCGCAAGGTTCGTTTCCTGAAAGAAGGACATGCCCTGGCGGGATTCGCCGGTTCCACCGCCGACGCTTTCACCTTGTTCGAGCGTTTCGAGGCCAAACTCGCCAAGCACGGCGGCATCCTGACCCGCGCGGCCGTCGAACTGGCCAAGGACTGGCGCACCGATCGCATGTTGCGTCGTCTGGAGGCCATGTTGGCCGTGGCCGACTCTTCGGCCAGTCTGCTGATCTCCGGGACCGGCGACGTGCTGGAACCGGAAGAGGGAATTCTTGCCATCGGTTCAGGCTCTCCCTATGCGCTGTCCGCCGCGCGTGCGTTGTTGCGTCACACCGATCTGTCGGCCCGCGAGATTGCCGAGCGTTCCATGGCCATCGCGTCCGAGATCTGTGTTTATACCAATTCAAACCTGATAATTGAAGAGTTGTAAATGTCCGAATTCACGCCGCGCGAGACTGTATCCGAACTGGACCGTTTCATCATCGGTCAGGATGACGCCAAACGGGCTGTGGCCATCGCCCTGCGCAACCGTTGGCGACGGCAGCGGCTGGATCCGGCCATGCGGGAGGAGGTCTATCCCAAGAACATTCTGATGATCGGTCCCACCGGAGTGGGCAAGACCGAAATCGCCCGGCGACTGGCCAAACTCTCCGACGCTCCTTTCCTCAAGGTGGAGGCCACCAAGTTCACCGAGGTGGGGTATGTGGGGCGGGATGTGGAGTCGATCATCCGGGATTTGACCGACATGGCGGTCAAGATGTCGCTGGAACGGGCCAAGCATGAGGTGCGGCGTCAGGCCGAGGACGCGGCGGAGGAGCGGGTGTTGGATGTCCTGCTGCCCACCCCCGCGCCCTCCTCTTACGCCTCCACGGATCTGTTGCCCCCTGGACCTGGGGATTCCGGCACCCGGCAGAAGTTTCGCAAGATGTTGCGCGAAGGCAAACTGGACGAACGGGAGATCGAAATCGATCTGCGGGAGGCCCGCAACGGTCCCACGCTGGAGGTGTTCACCCCGCAGGGCATGGAGGGGATCAACATTCAGGAGATGCTGGGGTCCGTGCTGGGGGGGATGCGATCCACCCGGCGCAAGTTGACGGTCAAGGAGGCCTTCAAGCTGTTGATGGACGAGGAGGCGGGCAAGCTGGTGGACAAGGACAAGGCCAAGCGCAGCGCCCTGGAGCGGGTCGAGCAGTCCGGGATCGTGTTTCTGGACGAATTGGACAAGGTATGTGCCCGCAACGGAGAGATGCGGGGCGGGGCGGATGTCTCGCGCGAAGGGGTGCAGCGTGACCTGTTGCCTTTGGTGGAAGGCACCACGGTGAGCACCAAACATGGCATGGTGAAGACCGATCATATTTTGTTCATCGCCTCCGGGGCGTTTCAGTTGGCCAAGCCTTCGGATCTGCTGCCGGAGTTGCAGGGGCGTCTGCCTATTCGGGTGGAGTTGAAGAGTCTGGGAGTGGAGGAGTTTTTGCGCATTCTCACCGAGCCGGAGAACGCCTTGACCCGTCAATACGCGGCCTTGCTGGCCACCGAGGAGGTGGAGCTGGTGTTTGCCGAAGACGGGGTGCGGGCTTTGGCCGAGATTGCCGCCAAGGTCAACGAGACCACCGAAAACATCGGCGCCCGTCGGTTGCATACGGTCATGGAGAAGCTGTTGGATGAAATCTCCTTCACCGCCCCGGACCGGCGCGGGGAGCGGTTGGTGATCGACGCGGCGTTCGTGCAGAAGCAATTGAAGGATCTGTCCGAAAACGAGGATCTTTCCCGTTATATTTTATGAAATCCGGAGAGTGGATCATGGAATTGCCATTCATCAAATGTCACGGATCGGGCAACGACTTCTTGTTGATCGACGAGATGGAAACCCCCTTGACCCTGGATGAGGCGGGGCGGAGTGGACTGGTGGTGGCCATGTGTCGTCGGGATTCCGGGATCGGGGCGGACGGGGTGTTGTTTCATCAGGCGACGCCGGGAGCCGATGCCCGCATGCGGATTTTCAACGCGGACGGCTCCGAGGCCCGCATGTGTGGCAATGGCATTCGCTGTCTGGGACGTTATACCCTGGAAAAGACCGGTCGCTCCGAGGTGGTGATCGCGGTGATGCAGGGGGTGTTGCGGGTGCGACGGGTGGAGGATTTCTTTCCGGGCGTGGAGGCTTGCGAAACCGAAATCGGGCCGATTTCCCTGGATCCCGGCACGTTGCCCATGGTCTGGCCCGGTCGGCAGGTGGTGGGAGAGATTCTGCCCGCGTTGTCGTCCACCTGGCGGTTCACGGCCCTGTCGGCCCCCAATCCTCATATCAGCGCGGTGGTGGAGGAGGTGGATCGCGAGGATTTGGTATGGGTCGGGCGTCTGGCCAATGGGGATCATCCGTTGTTTCCCGATGGGGTCAACGTGAGTCTGCGTCGGGTGATGGGCGAGGATGCTTTGTTCGTGGCCACCTATGAGCGGGGGGTGGGGTGGACCCATTCCTGTGGCACGGCCATGACCGCTTCGACCTTCGCCGCCTGTCTGGATGGAGTGTTTGCCTTTGGGCGTCCGGTGCGGGTGTTCAACGCCGGGGGGCGGGTGATCTGCACCGCGTTGTGGGGTGGTGAGGCGGGCGGTCATTCCGGATTGCTCGCGGGCAATGCCACGTTCGAGTGGGATGGTCTGGTCCGGTTTGACATGAGCGATGCGGCCAATCCGTTGCGGCATGTGCGGCGTGTGCGGGACCGGGATGAGGAGATCCGGGCCTATGAGCGGTTCAAGGCGGCTTGCGCGATGGAAAACCATTGAAAAAAAAGAGGGGGTCTAATGGTATGGTCCGCCCCGCTCCCAACGGCATCAAAATGTGCCATGATGGAGATATCAACAGGCTCCTCGCTGTTTCACGTGGGTAGCTCCCGGGAATATAAATGGACGAACGACCTTTGAGATGGGGTGATGCCCCTGAATACCATCGGCAGCACTGGCCGCCGGCGGAGCCGGTTTTGGCGGTCAG
>JADGBT010000064.1 GCA_015231375.1 Magnetococcales bacterium
CGGATTGATCGACAAAGGCCAGCACATCTTCCCCGGCGAGATAATTCCCGGTGATCTGGACCGTGGCCCCACTGATGAAATCATCATCCACATCGGCCAAAGAGAGCGCGGAATCCACCGCTGTGGCGGATATCAAGTTTCAGGAGTCCCGTTTACGCGGATGCCGCATTCAGGCTCCCTTTTCCGGCAAGGTTGCCAACTTGTTGGCGCGCGAGCATCAATATGTGACGCCCGGGCACCAGTTGATGAAAATTCTCGACCATCGCCATCTGGAAATGGAGATGGTGGTTCCCTCCCGCTGGCTGCTTTGGCTCCAGATCAAGGACCGTTTCACGATTCGCATCGATGAAACCGGCAAAAGCTATCCGGCTGCGGTCATCCGACTCGGGGCCGAGGCGGATCCGGTCAGTCAGACCATCAAGATCGTCGGGGAGACCGTCGGGGAGCATCCGGAGCTGTTGCCAGGCATGAGTGGTGTCGCCCTGTTCTCGCCTGCGGCGGGCGCCACGCTTCCACCCAAGACGCAACGAGCCGACTGACATGCCGGTTCAAGGGGAAAAACTGATTCTGGGTCTCAGCGCCCTGCTGCAACTGGGCAAACGGGCCTTCGCGGCGGAAAACGAAACCGCCTTGGCGTTTCTGGTGGTCAACGAAACCCATCTGATGACCCCGTATCGACAGGCGGTACTCTGGCGTCACGCCGAAAAGGGCACAGGCACGGTGGTGGCGGTGTCGGGATCCCCGGAAGCCAATACCCGCGCGCCTTACATCTCCTGGCTCACCCGCGTTCTCAATGACGCATCCATCCAAAAACACAAGACTCCGATCCGCCTGACCGCCGCCGACATCCCGGGCGAGGATGGGGAGGCGTGGGAACAGTGGTTTCCGGCGCACGCCATCTGGGTTCCCCTGATCACCGGACTCGCGGATCGACTGGGCGGATTGCTGCTGGTCAAATCGGTTCCCTGGACCGATCCGGAAATCAAACTGCTCGCCAAACTGGCGGACTCCTACGCCCACGCCTGGGAACTCGTCTGCAAACGCGCCCAGAGCCGTGGCCGAGTGTGGCAGCGGCTGGCCGGATCGCGACCGGATTGGTTCCGATGGGCGCTGGCTGCGGGGGTGGTCCTGATTTTCTTTCTGCCGGTACGGCAATCGGCGCTGGCTCCGGCCACGGTGATCGCCGTGGATCCCGCTGTGGTGCGCGCACCGCTGGACGGGGTGGTGGAACGCATTCACGTCACGCCCAACCAGGAGGTCAAAAAAGGGGATCGGCTCTTTTCGCTGGATGGCGCGATCCTGCGGAGTCGGCTGGAGGTGGAAGAACGGACCCTGGCCATGCTGGAAGAGGAGTTCAGACAGATCCTGAAAATGGCGGTTTCGGATCCGGAAAGCCGGGTTCAGAAACGGATCCTGGAAAAGAGTCTGGAAAAACAGAACGCCGAAGCCCATGGTGTCCGTCTGCAACTGCAACGGCTGGAGGTTCACGCCTTCCGGGACGGGGTGGCCTTGTTCAACGATGTCCACAGTTGGCAGGGCAAGCCGGTGCAGGTGGGCGAACCGATCATGGAGATCGCCGATCCCGCCGCCTCGGAACTGGAGATCCGACTGCCGGTCGGAGACGCCATGGCCATGGAACCGGAGGCCGTGGTCACCTTGTATCCCAATCTCGACCCCTTGACCACCTGGAGTGGCAAAGTCACCCGGATCGCCTACGAGGCGCGCGAGTTGGAAGGGATCTTGTGTCATGCCATCAAGGCCCGGTTTGACCCGGACACGGCCCCACCCCGGATCGGCATGCGAGGCACCGCCAAGATCCAGGGACAAAAGACCACCGTGTTTTATTATCTGTTCCGGCATCCGCTCACGCTGTTGCGGCAACGGTTGGGGCTGTGATCGATCCCGCGCCAGACAGTGGCCGCCCACCGCCATTGCGCGAGGAGCTGCATCTGTTTCCCGGTCCCATGTCCAAAGACGGCTCTCCCACCTGGACCTTGCAGGATCCGGCCACCAATCAATTCTTCCGGATCGGCTGGCGGGAGTTCGAGATCTTGTGTCGCTGGCGACGCGGCGCGCCGGCGCGCATCGCGGAACTGGTCACGGCGGAGACCACCCTGGAAACCACCACCGAGGATGTCCAGGAACTGGTTCGGTTTCTGCTTGGCGCCCATCTGCTCCGTCCCCAGGGGGAACGGGGACTGACGCGACTGAATCAACAGGTGGTCTCCTCCCGGCTCTCCTGGTTTCAGAATCTGCTGCACGCCTATCTGTTTTTCAGGATTCCGCTGTTCAATCCGGATCGGATGTTGAGAAAAGGTCTGCCCTGGGTGCGCTGGGCCTTTTCGCGTCCATTTTTTGTGGCCAGCGGCGTGGCCGGGGTGATCGGTCTGCATTTCATCACCCGGCAGTGGGAAATCGCCATGGCCACTTTCAGCGAGACCGATCTGCTGACCGAGGTGATGTTCATTTCACTGGCCATGATCCTGACCAAGGCCATTCACGAACTGGGACACGCCTTTGCCGCAGTCCGGCATGGATGCCGCGTGCCCACCATCGGCGTGGCCTTTCTGATGCTGCTGCCGGTGTTGTACACCGATACCAGCGAAGCCTGGAAATTGGCTTCCAGACGACAACGGCTGGTGATCGCCTCGGCGGGCATCGTCTCCGAACTGGTGTTGACCGCCTGGGCCTCATTGATTTGGGGAATGCTGCCGCTGGGCGGAACCAAGGATGCGATTTTCTTCATTGCCACGGTCAGTTGGATTTCGACCTTGATCCTGAACGCCAGTCCGTTTCTGCGCTTCGACGGGTATTATCTGCTGTCCGACTGGCTGGAGATCGAGAATCTTCACGAACGGTCTGGACGCCTGGGACGATGGAAATTGCGGGAATGGCTGTTGGGTCTGGGGGCGCCCTTTCCGGATGCCGCGCTGTATGATCGCCGTGTTTTCCTGATCCTGTTCGCATGGGTAACCTGGATCTACCGGTTCTTCCTCTATCTTGGCATTGCCCTGGCGGTCTATCACCTGTTTTTCAAGCTCCTTGGGATCATTCTCATGACCGTTGAGATCGGCTGGTTTCTGGTCAGGCCGATCTGGGGAGAGTTGCGCGCCTGGGCAAAGCCGGAAACGCGCGTGCGCTGGAATGCCCATGTGCTGCTTTTCGGGGTGATGGTGGCCGGGGTGATCGGCCTGATGCTGATTCCCTGGACGGATTCGATCCACGCTCCCGCGCTGCTGCAACGGGCGCGGCATGTCACCTTGCACGCCCCGATGGCCGCGCAGGTGGCCGAACGTCGGGTTCAGGAAGGGGATCGGGTCAAACAGGGAGAACTGCTGATACGTCTGGTCTCTGCGGATCTGGAGAATCAGCGACGCGTCAACCAGTCCCGCATCGATCTGTTGTCGTGGAAACTGGCCTTCCGGGGAGGAACACCCGATCTGCTGAGACGCTCCCCCATGCACGACCGGGAGTTGGCCATCGAATGGACCCATTGGCGGGAGTTGGCCCGTCAGCATCAACAATTGGACATCACGGCGCCCTTCGACGGCTGGATCGCCCGCGCGGACCGGGAGATCCAGCCCGAAGTCTGGGTGGCCGCCGGAGAGGCGCTGCTGGCGTTGACCGATCCATCGTCATGGCGGGTGGTGGCTTATGTGCGCGAGATCGATCTGCCCCGGATCCGGTTGGGCGCTTCGGGGCTGTTCATTCCCGAGGGCATCGACTGGGAACCGATCAGCGGCCAGATCACCTCCGTGACCGCCACGGGTACCAGCGTGCTGGATGAAGCTCCATTGTTCACCCAGCACGGTGGCACGATTCCGGTGCGTCGCGACGCGCAGGGACGCTGGGTGCCCACCAACGCCATGTACCGGATCGAATGGCATCCGCAACAGGCGTTTTCTCCCCCTCCCCACCAGTTGCGGGGCACGCTCTTTGTGGACAGTCACGCCGCCGCCAGTCTGCTGGCGCGCATGTGGCGTCTGGCGTTGGAAATCCTGATCCGCGAAACCGGTTTTTGAAACCGGACCTTCACCACTCAGGCATACGTGCACAGATAGGCCGTATCCACCGCCACCTTGAGCTGGAATTTGGCATGAGCCTCGACCACAAAACTCTCAAAGGGTTGAAAGGTCTGCCAATCGTCGCGACCCGGCAGTTTCACCGTCAACGCGCCGCTCACCACGGTCATGGTCTCCAACTGGCTGGTGCCGAACTCGTACTCGCCGGGCACCATCACGCCCACGGTCGCCGGCAGGGTTGCGCTCTGGAATCCGATCGACTTGACCTGACCACCAAAATATTCATTCACCTTGAGCATGCTGCATCTCTCCAAAAAGAACCGACACCAAAGAAAAAAGGTTCCGGTCGCCGGACCCGTCACCGACTCCGTCACCAGACCACCCCAAAACACTCTCGACTCCCGGCCGGTCCGATCCGACTCCCGGCCTGACCAGACCGATTGCCGCGACCATCCGCGTTACGGCACAGGTTGCAGGACCACCCGTCGATTCTTCGCCCGTCCGGCTTCGCTGTCGTTGGAGGCCACCGGTTGGCTCATGCCCAGTCCGATGGCCGTCATCCGCCCGGTGACGATGCCCTCTCCCGCCAGATATTCCAACACCGATTGCGCCCGTTTCTTCGACAACGTGCGGTTGTAGTCCGGAGAACCGATCGCGTCGGTATGACCCTGAATGGCGATGCGCACCCCGGGATTGTCGAGCAGCACCCGCGCCACGGCTTTCAGTTCCAAATGCGAGAGCGGATCCAGTTCGTGATGGTTGAAGCGGAACAACAGGTTTTCCAGCACCCAGCACCCGGCGGCGTTCACCTGGGCGCCTTTCGGGGTGTCGGGGCACTGGTCGGAGTCATCGGTCACCCCATCCCCATCCGCGTCGAGAAGACAGCCTTTCTCATCCACCGGCATCCCGTGGGGGGTGTTGGGACACCGATCCAGATCATCCGTGACCCCATCCCCGTCGCTGTCGAGAGGACACCCCTTCGGGTCCACCGGGATTCCTCTGGGCGTGGCGGGACAACGGTCCAAAGGATCCTTCACCCCGTCGTTGTCCGCATCGTTCAAGTCCGTACAAAAATCCACCGCTCCCCGATGATAACAGGGCGCTCCCTGGGCCATGGACGCCAACACGGCGACCGGCCCCTCCGCGCGGGGTTCCTCCAGGTGGGACATCCCGGAACAGCCGACCAGACCCAACGAGACCGCTCCCGCCGTCGTCAACGCGACCAATGGAAACCTCATACCGAAGCTTTTCATCGACATCCAACGCCTCCCAAGGGCATGCCCGACCGTTTCCCCGCCGCAAGCGACCCCTGGCGGTGTGCTTTTAACATTGAAAATCCATGCCTCATTCGATTATTCTATGTGAATGATGATCCACATCATCCGAACCGCTTGAATTCCAGGAGGATTTCCATCCGCATCCTCCGGCGCACCGTCATCCACACGTCACCGTTGGCCAGTCACTTATACCATGCGCAAAACCAACAAGCTGCTTATCATTCTGGGCACGATCTGCATTCTGAGTCTGATCGGCACCTATTTCGCCCGACACCACCTAACGGCCAGCAGCAAACAGCCTCCACTTTATATCACGGTGGCGGGAAACACCACCGCTCACGCATCCGATCCTTTGATGGATTCCATGCGCAACGCGGCGGAGTTGGCCATCGAGCATTTCGGACAGTTGTCGCGCATGCCTGGACGCCAGGTCATCCTGGAGCAAAAAACCGGTTTCGACACGCCGGAATCGGCCCGGAAGGCGGCCCAGGAGATCGCGGAACAAAACAAGGCCGCCGTGGTGATCGGCCATTGGCCCGCGCCCATTCTCAAGGCCATGGGACCGGTCTTCGCCCAGGCCAACATTCCCGTGGTTTCCCTCTCCTCGGAACACCTCACCGACGCCGAGGAACGCCAATGGCTGTTTCGCATGGTGCCCACGGTGGAAAACCAAGCCCAGTTCCTGGGCAACTACGCCCGCAACGTGATGGGTGAAAAGATTGTCACCATCCTCCATGACGACTCCAGCTTCGGTCAGGCCATGGTGGAAAACTTTGAAAAGATCTATCTGCTCTTCGGAACCAAAATCCACAAAAAGCTCTCCGTTCCCGGCGACACCCCGGACAAGGAGGCGCTTTTCGACCAGTTCGCCAAGGAAATCAAGGAGAGTCAAGACGGAAGCGCCCTCGTGCTGGGCCTCAACATGAAAGATGCCGCGCTCTTCTTGAAAAAACTTCGGGATCGCAAAGCGCGCAATCTGGTCATCGGACCCGATCTGCTCGCCACACACGCCTTCCGCGCCACGCTGCAACAAACCGGCGGCTCGCAACTGACCACGGCGGATTATACCAATCAGCTCATCGTCTCCGCCCCACTGCTCTTCGACACCGCCAACCAGGCCGCGCAGCGGTTCAAGAACCAGTTCAGCGCCCGCAACGGCGGCAAATCCGCCGACTGGGTGAGCGCCTACGCCTACGAAACCACGCAAGCCCTGCTCAACACCGTGGCGGAAAGCTGGAATCCCGAAGCCCAGGTCAACACCACAACCGACCGCCAGAAAATTTCCATAGCGCTCTCCTCCATTTTCGGCCTTTCCAACGACAAGTTGAGCCTCACCGATGGCAATCTGTTCGGCGGACAGGGCAAAAACACCAAGCCCATTCTCGTGGGACGCTACAGCGGCGAAAATCTGGTCTCGGCCCTGACCCAACTCCATCCCATCAAGGAATCGATCCAGCGCAGCGGCACCACCAATTACCTCGAAGAACTGCAACATGGACGCATGCTCTTCGTCAACGACCGCTTCATGTACAAGACCAACGTGGTCTACACCGGATTCGAGGTCACGGAAATCTCCGATCTGGACCTGGAGAAGAACTCTTTCTCCATGGAGTTCTTCGTGTGGTTCCGCTATCGCGGGAGCTTCAATCCCGAAGCCATCGAATTCGCCAACGCCATCGAGCCCCTTGAACTCAAAGAACCGGCGGAGTCGGTCATCAAGGATGATCTTTCCTTCAAGCTGTTCAAGCTGAAAGGGAAATTCGTCATCGACCACCTCGACACCAAACGTCCCTTCGGCAGCCATGTCATCGGCACCTCCTTCCGCCACAAGACCCTCAACCGCAACAACGCCCTGTTCGTGGTGGACATCCTGGGCATGGGGCTGGAAGCCAACAAAACCGTCCTCGACATGGTGGCAACGCCCCAGGTCATCAATCCCAACATGGGCTGGAAGATCGATCAGGCCTGGGTCTCCCAGGAACGATTCCTAACCAGTTCTCTTGGCAAACCGGCCTATGTGGGATTCGGCACCGCCGAACCGGAATTCTCCCGCATCGATCTGGGCATGATCGTCAGCAAAGAAGAGTTTGCGGCACGCGATTTCATTCCTTACGAGTATTTCATCTATCTGGGCATCTTCGGTCTGATCGGATTGATCTTCGCTCTGGGAATCGACGCCAACACCCAAGGCGCGTTCTGGAAAATCACCTCCTGGTCCCTGCGGGTCATCTTCTGGCCCATTTTCCTGATCTCGTTCGGAAACCTGTTTCTCGACTACGCCTATCAACAGCTCTCGCCGCACATGACGGAGTATTTCCTGTTAAGCTACAAAGTGCTCTGGTGGCTCATTCCGGCCATGCTGACCACCATGGCCCTGGAACGCTTCTTGTGGGAACCCCTGGAACGACACGCCCATCAGGCCATTCCCAAGGTGGTCCGCAACATCGGAGCCTTTCTGGTCTACCTGCTGGCCGGATTCGGAGTGACGGCGTTTGTCTTCGACGAGAAACTCACCAGTCTGCTGGCCACCAGCGGTCTGATCACCATGATCATCGGTCTGGCGGTGCAATCCAACATCGCCAACATCTTTTCCGGTATCGCCGTCAACGTGGAACGCCCTTTTTCCGTGGGCGACTGGCTGAAAATCGGACCCAACGAAGATGCCCAACTCGTGGACATCACCTGGCGTACCATGCGACTGCGCACCCGATCCGGACTGATCTTGAGCATCCCCAACGCCAAGGCCACGGAGATGCTCATCATCAACTACAGCCACTCCAGGGAGGCGGAACGGATTCTGGTGATTCATGTCTCTCCGACCCACGATCCGCAACGAATCAAGGAGTTGCTGATCCGGGCCATGGTGGAATCCCAGTTGCGCGCCGACCGGATGCCGGATGTCGAGTTCCACGGCATCGTCAATCATCTGAGCCGATGGGTGGCCAAATACGAAGCCATTTTCTGGGTCAAGGATTACGCTTCCGTGGACAAGACCGAAGCCGAAATCTGGGAGTTGATCTGGAAACTC
Organism: Magnetococcales bacterium; assembly: GCA_015231375.1. GTDB lineage: Bacteria > Pseudomonadota > Magnetococcia > Magnetococcales > Magnetaquicoccaceae > Magnetaquiglobus. The sequence continues at coordinate 8,328 of JADGBT010000064.1, forward strand.
TTCCGGCGGCATGGCGTTTCCCTGGCTCCCGAGACCGCCCCTCCGGTGTCGCCCGGTCTCCTGCACGCCTTGCTGCAAGAACAAACCAAAGCCCCCCAGGACGACGCGGACGAATCCGACGACCGCCGGGAAAACAGAGATTCGGACGATCTGCAACAACAAAAGGAGGAGGATTCAACGGATGCGGACTCCAAAAACAATCCGGGATGACAGGCGCGACAGAGCCTCCCACCCGTACCGTTCCCGGATGCTCGCGCTGCTGGCGGCCTGTCTGTGCGCGACCCTGCCGCTATCCGCCCCGGCGGCGGAACAACCACCGACCGCCACGGGTCAACCCCGGCAACGGGAGTCCGGTCTGGCCCCGCTGCTGCACGAGGTGACTTCGCAACACGAACGCGTCCTCAAGACCAAAGCCAAACTGGAAGCGGCGGAACATCGCGCCCGCGAAGCTGTGGGGGACTGGTTTCCATCATTGGATTTCACCACCTCCACCGGTGGCGAGCGTCAACTCAAGGAGGGCACGGAGGACACCTCGCTGCGCTACCGGGAAGCGGATGTCAAACTGACCCAACGGCTGTGGGATGCCGGCAAGACCGACAGCAAGGTCAACAAGGCGGCCCAGGCGCTGGAAAAGGCCAAAGCCAACCACGAAGCGGCCCTGATCAAGCTGATTCTCGACGGGGCCAAGGCGGCCTTGAATGTGGTCAAGCACCGCGAAGCGCTGCAACTGGCCAAAAAGGCGGAGCAGAACATCCTGAATCAGGCCCAACTGGAAAAAAAACTGATCGCCGCCGGCGCGGGCATGGGCACGGACCTGTTGCAGGCCAATGCCCAGCACGCCGCCGCCGAAACCCGCACCATTCGCGCCGAAGGGGCGTTGGTGAAGGCGGAAAACGAATTCCGCAAGCTGTTCAAACGCGAGATGAACACGCCGCTCTCCCTGGACGGTCTAAAACCCCATCTGACCGAGATCCAGCCCAAGGATCTGCCGGAGGCCATCCAGACCGCCCTGACCAGAAACGCCGAAAGCCGCGCGGCCCGCATCGACGTGCAGATCGCCCGCGAGGAGTTGAGTCAGACCCGTGGGGAGAAATACTTCCCGTCCATGAACTTCGAGATGGAACACAAATGGCAGGACAACATGGCGGGCATCGAGGGACGCAAAAACGTCTCGACCGCCGGGGTCAAGCTGAACATGCCCCTGAATCTGGGCCTGACCGCCATCAATTCGGTGGAGGCCAGCCGTCTGGAACTGGTCGCTGCGGAAAACCAGTGGAACGATACGCTCAACTCCACCGAAGAGGAGGTACGCAACGCCTGGCAGGAGTTGATCACCCTGCGGGCCATTGCCGTCACCCTGGAACGTCAGGCGAAGATTTCGGAAGGCTTCCTGGAACTGGCCCGCGAGGAACGCAAACTGGGCAACCGGTCCTTGCTGGATGTCCTGTCCGGGGAGACCTCGCTGATCAACGCCCAAAGCGACGCGGCCTCGGCCAGAATCGATGTGCTGATCGGCATGATCAGTCTGCTCAAAAGCACCGGGCAGTTGCATCTGGGGCTGTTTTCCGCCGTGACTCCCGCCACGACTTCCACCACGACAGCCCCTGCCCCCGTCCCTTCCCCATGAACCCGAACCATGAACCCAAACCATGAACCGTGACCGGCCGGGAGAGTCGTGAAAGAACTGCTGCGACGTTTGTTCGCCCATCCCCTGCTCGCCGTGGAACTGGGTCTGGCCTCCCTGTTGGCCAATGGACTGGCGCTGGCCTCGCCGTTGTTCGTCACCCAGGTGTTGAACCGCTATGTGGCCAGCGGCGTGGACGCCACCCTCATCACCATGACAGCCGGAGTGATTCTGGCCATCGGGCTGGAACTCGGATTCCGTCAGGCGCGTCTGCGACTGGCCCTGTCGGTGGGGGTGCAACGGGATCGGGATCTGACCGCCGGCGCGCTGGGCATTCTGACCACCGCCCGCGCCGACGCCCTGCTCGCCCGACCCGCCGCGCGCCGCCGTGAGATCATCCGCGCGCTGGCCACCTTGCGCAACGCCTGTTCCGCCTCCAATCTGGTGACGCTGCTGGATGCTCCGTTTTCCCTGCTGTATCTGGGGGTGTTGACGCTCCTGAGTCCGCCGCTGGGTCTGATCGCGATCGCGTTCGTGAGCGCCTTGTTGATCTTCGGCGCGGTCCGCAACCGGCTCACCCGCAAGCCGTTGCAGCGCTTGCAGGAGCTCAACGTGCAAAAGGAGGCCGCCACCCACACCCTCTGCGGGCGGATCGACACCCTGCGCGCCTTTGGCGGCGTGACCTGGGCGCGACAACGGTGGCTGGCGTTGCAGGAAGAAGAAGAGAGCCTGCGGCATCATCTGGAACGGCGTCAGGGTCTCTCCCTGGGGATCCAGAATGCCCTGCAAGCGATGATGTCCGTGGCCATCATCGCCGTGGGGGCCACGCTGGCGGTGGCCGGGGAGTTGCAAGTGGGCACTCTGATCGGCGCCAACATTCTCGCCGCCCGCGCCATGGGGCCACTGCTGAGGCTGACCCCGCTGAGCGATCTGCTGATCCGCGCCGAACAGGCGCTGGCCCAACTGGAACAGTTCGCCGCCTTGGCCGTGGAACGGGATTCCGGATCGGTTCTCAAGGCGTACCGGGGCGGGCTGGAACTCAAGGATCTGGCCAAGAGTCTGCCTCCCGCTTCGCTTCCGGTATTCGAGTCGCTGAGTCTGACCCTGCCGCCCGGTGGCGTGCTGGCGGTTTCCGGAGACGACGGGGCCGGCAAGACCGTGCTGGCCCGTCTGCTGGCGGGACTGACCGACCCGGATCGGGGACAGATTCTGGCCGATGGGGTGGACATCGCGCAGTTGAGTCCCTCCTGGTGGCGTCGGCAACTGATCTATCTTCCCAGAGACCCGGAGTTTCTCGACGGCACGATACGGGAAAATCTCACCCGCCTGGATCCGGAAGCCACCCCCGAGGCGTTGAATCGCGCCATCACCGACGCCGGACTCGCCGCGTGGCTCGACGCAAGCCCGGGAGGACTGGAGACCCCACTGGCGGATGGCGGCCATGCGCTCGCGCCGGATCTGCGCAAACAGCTCGCGCTGGCCCGCGCCCTGATCGTCCGGGGCCGACTGGCGATCCTCGACGAACCCACGGAACACCTCACCGCCAAGGGGGTGCTGAGGCTCTACGCCCTGCTGCGTCAACTGTCGCTGGAGGGCACCACCCTGATCGTGCTGACCAACGACCCCACCCTGCTGCGGGCCGCCTCGCTGGTGCTGGACTTGAACCAGAAACCCAAACCCAGGCTGATCAACCGGGTCGCCGCAGATCTTCCCCCCGACCCGCCCCCGGAGCTTGCATGACCACCCCCGTCTCCGCGCCTCCCATGCTTTCCACGCCTCCCGTGCCTCCCACGCTTTCCGCCTCTTCCACGGATTCGGGCACCCGGATGTTTCTTTGGAGCTGCATCGTCGGTGTGAGCGCTTTTTTTGTCTGGGCGACCATCGGCACCCTGGACATCATCAGCCTTGCCGTCGGCGAGGTCATCCCCTCGACCCAGATCAAAAGTCTGCAACATCTCGAAGGGGGCATCGTGCGCTCCGTGCGGGTGCGCGAAGGGGATCGGGTCAAAGCCGGAGAGGAGTTGGTGGTTTTAGAAGCGGTTCGCAACGAATCGGAAGTCAAGGAGTTGCAGGCCCGCATCACCGCGCTGGAGATTCAGGCGCTCCGTCTGCGCACCGAACTGGCCACCCCTCCCGACGCGGAAGCGGTGCTGGAGATTCCGGAATCGTTGGCGCAACGCTTTCCACGGGAAACCGGGGAGATGCGCAACCATTTCACCACCCGCCAAAAACGACTCCTGGAACAACAGGCCATGCAACGCGCCTGGATCATCCAACGGGAACAAGAATTCAACGAGGCCCGCTCACAGACCCACGCCAGTCAGGAACTTCTCAAACACTTGGCCGAACAGATCGGCATCAGCGAACAACTGCTGCAAAAGGATCTGTCCAACCGGATGAAACATCTGGAACTGCTCAAGGAGTCCACACGGCTCAAAGGGGTGATCGCCGAAGCCGAAGCCCGTCAGAAACGGCTTCAGGGCGCGTTGCTCGAAGGGACGCAACGCCTGTCCACCATTCATACCACCTTTCTGGAAGAGGCGGGCAAAGAGCTGACCATGGTCACCGGCACCCTCCAGGAGTTGACCCAGCGGCGCGACAAACTCGATGACGCCCTGCGCCGCACCGTGTTGAAAGCCCCGGTGGACGGCGTGATCAAGACCATTCATGTCCACACCATCGGCGAGGTGGTCATGCCGGGCGGCTCGCTGCTGGAACTGGTGCCTTCCAACGATCTGCTGGTGATCCAGGCCCAACTGCCCATTCAGGAGATCGGCTTCGTGGTCGCAGGCCAAACCGCGATCATCCGGCTGGACTCCATGGGCAGCAGCGGCTTCGACACGCTGATCGGCACGGTCATCCACGTCAGCCCGGACTCGCTGGTGGACAAAAAGGGCATGCCCTATTATCTGGCGCGCATTCAAACCGACCGGGACCACTTCACCAGCCAGGATGGCCTCCATCACCCGCTGTTGCCGGGCATGCGGGTGCAGTGCGCCATCGTCACCGGCACACGCACCATTTTGGCCTATCTGTTCGGTCCCTGGTTCGCGTCCATGGACAACGCCTTGCGCGAGCGTTAAGCTTAACTTACTTACTTGGGTTTCAAGGGTGCTTCTTTAAACAACAGACGCATCCTGTTCAATCCAGAAATTTCCACGAAGGGGAATGCACATGTCTGATCATACCACCGAAGAGCTGAAACGACTGGCCGCCGAACAGATCTCCGTCGGCCACATGGATCAGGATCGTTTGAACGCCATGAAAGACCTGATCCTCGCCGATGGCGCCATCGACGACGACGAAGTGGCCATTCTGCGCGACATGGTTCTGAAAACCCGTCCAGGCACCTCCCGCGCGGTGTTGCGTTCGGAAATCGAACTCCTGTTCGCGCTCAACGAAGGCACCATCGGTCACCGCAACGACGAAACCTGGAAAAGCTTTTTCATCTCCGCCGTGGCCGCCCACGTCTTCCAGGACGAATCCTCGGAAGAGGTGATCGACGAAAAAGAGGCCATCTGGCTGATCTCCATGATCGAACGGGATAAACAATACGATCCCAACGAAATTGCCCTGCTGGAATATCTCCAGGATCACGCCAGCGACATCCCCACCAGTGTCAAATTCCGACTCGGCATGATCCTCGCGTTGACCTGACGGACACGAAGCCTCTGATCTTCCTTTCCTGCGCCATGGACGAGGGTCACCATGCCCAACAACGACGACACTCTGCCAGAAACCATTCTCGCCGCTCCGATCCGACCGATCACGCGGACCATCTCCCCGCCCGACGAAAGCGCGCCGCTCACTCCCGGTCAACGCATCCAGTCCTCCATCACCTACGAACTGGATACCAAAATCGGCACGGGCGGCATGGGAGAGGTCTACAAGGCCAACCTGCTGACCAATCTCGGCACCTCCGAACAGGTGGCCTTGAAGAAAATCCGTACCGATCTGGCCTTTTCCCACGGGGAGGACCAGCACGACATGCTGGAACGGTTTCGTCGCGAAACCTCCATCATCGCCGAACTCAACGGACACCCCAACATCGTGGGATTCCGTGGGGCCGACATCATGGAAGGATCCACCCATGCCAAGGATCTTTACTTCGTGATGGAGTATGTCCACGGCTTTGACCTCAAGCAGTTCATGGCTCTGCACCGCATCACCAACAAAAACATCGTGGCCGGCAAGGCCCTGATGATTCCCAACGAATTTGTGGGATTCATTCTGTTTCGGGTGGCCAACGCCCTGCATCACGCCCACACCTTCCGGTTCTCGAACGGTTCCCGTGGCATCGCCCATCTGGACCTCTCCCCCGGCAACATCCTGATCAACTCCCAGTTCGGACTGATCAAAATCTCCGACTTCGGCATTGCCAGCACCCTCGAAGACCTGCGCGTCAAAATCGCCAAAGGCTATTTCCTCGGCAAACCCACCTACATGGCCCCGGAACTGATCCTGCACAACTCGGTGGATTTCACGGTGGATTTCTACAGCCTCGGCGTGATCATCTATCAACTGCTCACCGGCATCAATCCCAACCGGATTCCCGGATTCAATCTGGTGCGCAAGGAGAAAATCGCCGACACCATCGCCGAATTCCAGAAACGGCCGCTCATTCCCCCCCATCAGATCGCCAAAGGGGTGGACGAGGAGATCTCCGCGATCGTCATGACCATGATGGAATACAGACGGGAAAACCGTTACTCCTCGGCACGCAAGATCCGCGACATCATCGGCCAGGCTGTCTACAAACGGGGCTACGGTCCCACCGACCACTCTTTCGCCTTGTACCTGACCAAACTCAAGATGTTGCAAATGGTCCACATGCAAAAAGACGCCACCGGCAACCTGGACATGCGCAAACTCGGTCGCCGCGAATACGATCACAAAATGTTGGAAGTGGTCGAGGTGTTCGACGCCGAAGCCGAACCGTTGTGGCTGCACGGCGATGCCATCAGTCAGTTGGCGGAGGGCAAGAATCCCTGTCGGGCCTGAAACGCTCCGGCTCTGAACGAATCCTCCTCCCTGCACCCTGTCTCGCCTCCCTCCTGCCCGGCCTCATCCTGCCTACCCGGTGGAATGAATCGTCTCCGGCTGAAACAGAAACTCCGACCAGACCGGATGCAATACAAGATCATCCTCCGGATCAGGATCCGTCGCCTCATCGGCGGACAGCCGGTTCTCCTCCTCACCCGACACGTCCACCTCCACCCGATCAGCGCCCGCCACCAGCGTATCCCCTTCCCAAAGCTCCTGCGTCTCGCCCAGAATCAACGCGCCGAAATCCACCTTGATCGCCTCCACCGGATGCACATCGACACGGGACTCCTCCGGCGCGACGCCCTCGGGCAGCGACCCGGTCCAGGCACTCCCGGATGACGCCCATTCGCTGGAATCGTAAAAAGCAAACACCACCTCCGCCATGGTCCCGACCGTCCCATCCACGGTCTGGAAAGTGGCGTTGGCCGTCACCTGATTCCCATGCGATTCCGTCACCTCGGGACGACTGCCCGCCAGGCCCAAAGAGACGATCCCCCACTCACCCAGACCCTGCAACTCCTCTTCGGCGCTGACCCCGTTCTGATCGGCGTCACGCCACACCTGCAACCGGTCGAACGCCTCATCCGCCCCATCCACCCGGCCATCCCGGTTTCCGTCCAGAGTGGACAAGGCACTCAAACTGGAAGTCGCGCCCGCCACCAGATACTCCGAAACCAACTCCCCGATGCCGCCGATCCGGCCATCACCATCCACATCCATCACCAGCAGTCCGTCACCCGACGCCACCCACCCCGTCCGATCGGTCAAACCATCGGCGTTCATATCGAACGCCACTCCCGAATCGCGCGAGGTCAGTTGCACCCCGTCATGATCCAGATCCAGCACCAGAGGATCCCCGGACAAACAGGTCACGGTGAGGGTGTAAGTGCCCGTTGAACTGCCATAACCTGCGGCGGACACATAATAGGTGCCGGTGTAAGACGCCGTATGCGTGAGTCTGGAATTCAACCCGTCTCCCCCATCATCATCGGATCCCAATGAAATGCCGGAACTATTATAAAAATAGAAATAAGGATCGCTGATTGTTCCCTTGCCGGTTGGCTGACCTTCCAGATCAAACCGGTACTGACTGCCGCTTTGCAACGTCACCCGGAACCAGTCCGCATCCCCGCTGGAATTCACACTGCCTGTAACCGCGCTGCCCGGTTTGGTCATGGCCGCCGTACTGGTATTGTTCTGGATCTCCGTAGCGACCGCTGCCGTCGCGCTGCTGGCGACACTTTCCGCCGTGCCGTGACCATCCGTGTAACTGGCGGTCACGGTGATGGTCTTTCCGGTATACGACGAAGTGACCGCCAGAGTGCTGCCGGTGCCGACGTTGGATCCGTTGGCCTGCCATTGATAGCTGACGGTATTCATGCCATCGACATCCGCCAGGGTGTTGGAAGCGGTCAGGGTGTAACCCACATACGGACTTCCGAAAATGAGCACACTGCCGGTCGGAGCATCGTTGAGGTTGGCCACACTGGCGGTGGCGCTGCTGGTGGCGCTCTCCGCCGTGCCATGACCGTCGGTATAACTGGTCGTCACCGTGATCGCCTTGCCCACCTGGGCTTCGGCCAGCACCAAGGTGGAACCCGTGGCGCCCGCAATCGCCACGCCTCCCGCCTTCCATTGGTAACTCACCGTCCCCAGACCATCCGCATCCGTCAACGTGTGGGCGGCGGTCAGGGTCTGACCCTGAGTGGCGGTGCCGCTGATGGTGACACTGCCCGTCAAAGGATCGTTGACATTGGCCACACTGGCAGTGGCGCTGCTGGTAGCGCTCTCCGCCGTGCCATGACCATCGGCATAACTCGCCGTCACCGTGATCACCTTGCCCACCTGGGCTTCGGCCAACACCAGAGTGCCAGCGGTCGCCCCCGTGATCACCGCACCATTGGCCTTCCATTGATACGCCACCGTCCCCAGACCATCCGCATCCGCCAGCGTGTGAGAGGCGGTCAGGGTCTGGCCCTGGGTGGCGGTGCCGCTGATGGTGACACTGCCCGTCAAAGGATCGTTGACATTGGCCAC
>JADGBT010000065.1 GCA_015231375.1 Magnetococcales bacterium
AAGGGGCCAAATGGCTCCATTGAAGCGGGATTTCCGCTTTTTTGTCGGTGAAACCGGGCTACCAGGGCCAGATTTCGGTCAACTGACCGCCGAAACCAACTGGTCAGTCCATTTTGCGACAGGCTCCAAAACGCTTCCCCATGACGCACCCTTTTTGGTCCCGCATCCATTCTGTTGCCCTCCTGGGAAAAATTTCAGATGGCGGTGATGGTGCGGCATTCAGCAAAATTTGTGAACCCTGTGGTAGAATGGACGCTTACTCCCAACGGGCCATCGACAAAAGAAGATCCTACCCCATCGGGTGTCGGGAAGGGGCAGGACATCCGGTCAACCGCGCGATGATCTGATCGCTCGCATTCCCATGGCCATACAAAGCGCCTTGCGGGTCCACCGTCCGATGACGCATCTGTTCTATGGCATCACGAATGGTGTGCGGGTCGTAGCCAGCCAGACGATTGCAACCGGCCTCCACCAGTTCGCGCCATTCGGTCTCTTCTCTCAAGGTGACACATCCCTTGCCCATGAAATAGGCCTCCTTTTGCAAACCGCCGCTGTCGGTGAGCACCAAACCGGCATGCGCCAGCAGATCCAGCATTTCCAGGTATCCCACGGGTTCGATCATCCGCAAATACGCCGTGTCCAGTCGCATTCCCAGACGTTGCAGAGCCTGTCGGGTGCGGGGATGCAGGGGCATCAGGACCGGCTGATGGCGGGCCAGTTCATTCAGGGTGGAGAACACCTGACGCAACCGGGCATCGTGATCGGTCAGTTCGGCGCGATGCAGCGTGACAAGCCAATAACCGTCGTCCAGATCGCGTCGATGAGAGGCCGAACGCCCCTCGGCCCTGGGCGCGAAGTGCAACAAGGTATCGTACATGACATCGCCGCAAGGGTGAATGACGACTCCGGCGCGGTCGCCCAACCCCTCGCGGCAGAGATTGTCCACTGCCAGGGCCGTGGGACAGAACAACCAAGTGGCGCAGTGGTCGGTCAGAATGCGGTTGATCTCTTCGGGCATGGCACGGTTGAATGAGCGCAATCCGGCCTCCACGTGTGCAACCGGAATGTGCTGTTTCACGGCGGCCAGTGCGCCCGCCAATGTGGTGTTGGTGTCTCCATACACCAGCACGACCTGGGGACGGTGGACACGCAACAACGCTTCGATTTGCTCCAGCATGCGCCCGGTCATGGCGCCATGGTCGAGACCGTGAATCCCCAGGGCATGGTCAGGCGCCGGAATCTCCATCTCCCGAAAGAAAACATCCGACATGTTGACATCGTGATGTTGACCGCTGTGTACGATCCCGTCACGAATGGGATGATCGGGATGCGCGTGATTATGGCGCGCAATGGCCCGTGAAACGGCGGCGGCCTTCACGAATTGAGGCCGGGCGCCGACGATGGTAATCCAATGCATGGGCGCTTTCACGGGATTCAGCCCTGTTGACAGGTCTGGATGGCCTGGATGACCTCCACGCTGATGCGCTCGATCTCCTCCGGAACCAGATCCGCATGCATGGGAAGATGCAGAATCTGTCGGCTGACCTCTTCGGCCACGGGAAACCGACCCGCCGGATCTCCCAGGTGCGCGTAGGCGGTTTGAAAAGGCAACGCTTTGGGATAATACACGGCTGTGGGAATCCGTCGGGCGCGCAACTGTTTCTCCACCTGGTCGCGCTGTTTGAGCACAATGCCGTATTGTGCCCAGGTACTCTCAAGACCGGAAGGCGTGTACGGAGTCCTGGCGTGCGGTGCGAGTCGGGCGGAGTACTGTGCCGCCACCTGACGACGCAGAGTCAACTCCTGGGGAAAACGTGTCAGCTTGGCTTGCAGAACGGCAGCCTGGATCGTATCCAGTCTGGAGTTGATCCCGATGCGAACATTGTCGTATTTGTCCGCACCTTTGCCATGCACCCGAAGCGAGGCCATGGTTTCGGCGAGGTTGGCATCCGAGGTGAAAATGGCCCCGCCATCTCCGTAACACCCCAAAGGCTTGGATGGAAAGAAACTGGTGGCGGTGATGTGGGCCAGTTGACAGGCCATGACGCCGTTCATGGTTGCACCGAATCCTTGGGCGGAATCGGCCAGGATCGTCAGACCGAACCGGTCGGCCAACGCGCGCAAGGCGGGATAGTCGGCGGGCAGACCGAACAGGTCCACGGGCATCACGCAACGGGGTTTGACCTTTCCTTCTTGCAGGCACTCCAGGATTGCCGACTCCAGACAGCGCGGATCCATGTTGAAGGTCAAAGGATCGATATCCACGAAGCGCGGTTCGGCGCCCAGCAAGGAGACCACCTCGGCGCTGGCCATGAAGGTGAAAGCCGGAACGAAGACGGCATCGCCCGGACCGATGGCCAAGGCCATGAGGGCCAGTTGCAAGGCATCGGTGCCGCTGGCGCAACTGATGCAGTGCCCCATGCCGGCATATTCGGCCAGGGAGCGTTCCAGTTTCTTGACTTCCGGCCCCATGATGTATCCGCCATGATGCAAGACCGTATGAAGGTTGTGTTCCAGGATGGGGCGCAGGTGGTCTTGTTGGACGGACAGATCGATGAAGGGAACAGTCGGCTGCGCATCCGGCAGGGCGAGATACTGTTCGGGATGCATGGCCTTGGGATGATGGGCCAGCAGTTCCGGATCACGCGTCAGCAAGCGGGCGGTCTCGGGCAGACGGGAACAGGCGCGGAGCAGACGTTCCAGTTCCGGATTTTCCGCAGCAAACACCGGTCCTTCCGCAGAGAGCGCGGCGAGCCATTGGCAGGCCTGGGTCTGTTCGGCGAGCAGAGTTGCGGCGGTACGTCGCCGGGTGGCGAGGTCCGGGCCGCTCACGCAGGCGGCCAGGGTGTCGAGCAGCCAGCGGCTGTCCCCGACGTAGGCCCATACCCGTTCACGACGGGCCAGATGTTTCTTCACCGCCTGTCCGGCCACGGCATGGCCGGGTTGCGCCTCCAGACAGAGATCCAGAATGATGTCGGCGTTGAGTACGATATCCATGGGACGCTCGTGATCCTGACGTGAAAGGTGAAAAAAGCGCGTGGTCTCAGACCAGACGCACCTGGTCGCCGTCCAGTTCGTAACACTCTCCGGTGACCGGGCATCGGGCGCTGGCCTTGCCGGAGACGGGCAGAGCGAGTTTCTCCCCGTGTCGACTGGTCCAGCCGATGCGTCTGGCCGGATTGCCAACCATGATGGCAAAATCGGGAACATCGCGAATCACCACGGTTCCGGCGCCGATCAGGCACCATTGACCAAGGCGTATGCCACACACGATTGTGGCATTGGCGCCGATGGTAGCGCCACGGCCAACCCGCGTGGCGGCAAAGGCGTGTTTGCGCGACACATGCGCGCGCGGTGTGGACACATTGGTAAAAACCATGCTGGGCCCGCAGAAGACATCTTCTTCGAGCGTGACGCCTTCGTAGATGGAGACGTTGTTTTGTATCTTGCATCCATCGCCCACCGTGACTTTGGGTCCGATCATGACATTCTGACCGATGCTCACCCCCTTGCCGATGCGGGTGTGCGGCAGAAGGTGGCTGAAATGCCAGATTTTGCTTCCTGCGCCGATTTCGACCGGTTCATCCAGCAGCGCGGTCTGGTGGACAAAGTAGGGCAACTCCGACGCCGGCGCCGGACAGATCGGCTCCTCGCTTTTGTTCTCCATGGATTTCTGACAGGCGTTGAGCACGGTCAGCACCCGCAGTCCTTCCGAACCGTCGGTGCGCGGCGCGCGTCGGGTTGTCATGCATTCGAGAAAATGCAGACATTCGACCTGCATGGGCTCTGCGCGGGGCAACTCGACGCTGCGGCCTGCATCCTTGATCGCGACCGGCACCTGATTGGTCCACTGGACCGAATGAGAATACAAACGCAGTTTTTCCGACCACTCCGCAGTATCGTCGAAGACCGCCATTTGACGTTCGCCCACCACGACCAGCTTCTGCTCCTTGAAAGGATGCAACCAGGAAACGAAAACATGCGCCTGAATGCCACTGGCAAAGCTCAAAAGCGAAACCGTGCTGTCGGCGATCTGCCTGTGCAGATAATTGCCTCCGCGCGCGATCACGGTGGTGGGCATCTCTTCGGTCAGACCCAGGATGATCGAGATGTCGTGGGGAGCGAAGGACCACAAGACATTCTCCTCGCGCCGCAGCTTGCCCATGTTCAGACGGTTGGAATAGATGGTGCGCAGTTGTCCCAGTTCGCCGTCATTCACCAGTTCCTTCAGTTTCAAAACCGCCGGATGATACCAAAGCAGATGACCGACCATCAGGATCCGACCCCGATCGATGGCCAGTTGATTGAGTTTCGCCCCTTCGGTCTCCGACAGGCAGAGCGGTTTTTCCACAAAGACATCCTTGTCGGCGAGCAAGGCGTTCTGGACCATCTGGGCATGGGTGGTAGCCGGCGTGGCGATCACCACCCCCTGAATTTCCGGATTGGCGAGGATTTCGCTGTAGGCCAAATGGCCTCCGACCCCCGGATACTGACGCGTGAGCGCCGCCAGATTGTCCGGATCCTCGTCGCAGATGGCCTGGAGCGCACCGAGTTGATGAAAATTGCGCACCAGATTCTTGCCCCAGTACCCGGCGCCAACCACGGCAACGCAGGGCCTGCCGGAGTCTGTGGATCGGATTGGAACAGGACTAGGCTGGGTCATGTCGCACCTTTTTCATGGGAGTGGAAGATGTGCCGATCAGGGCGATCACGCCCGAAAGAATCAGAAGAAAGTCAAATGGCAGCCGATAGCGGGCCTGCGGTCTCAGCAGCGCAGAAGAGAAGACGACCCCCAACGCAGGCATCAGCAGACAGATCAACAGGCGGATCTCTTTGTGTTTGATGCGTATCAGCAGACCGGTGGCAAGCAGTGCGAAAAACAGCATCGGAGGGACCAGTCGGCTCAACAGATCGTTGGTCAGCAGGGCCGGGTAAAAGGCCCGCTCCCGGTTGACGGATGTGGTCAAGTCCAGGATCCGTTTCTTGACCTTTTCTCGAATGGCGGCTATCCGCTCCTCATCTTTGGTCGAGCGTGGTCCACCGTAAAAGGAGAGCATCTCCCGGGTGGAGGAGAAGGAGTAGGGAATCCTGATCTGTGCTGTCGGGGTTGGAGTGGACGCGACGCTGGACGTGGGGCCGCCGCTCTCCGCTGGTGTGGAGGCCTGACCGCTGTTGGCGCCGTAGGCGGTTTTGGATTCCAGAGGAACGATGTGCGAATGGGTGAGCGTCCTGTAATGTCCAGACAGAACCGACCAGATCAGAAATCTCTTGGGTTGGGCGGCGATGGCTTCCCAGGAGGCGCGTTTGATGATGCCCGGGGCGTGGACCCAATCGACATACTCCAGATCCGGCCACATGCGCGGATCCTGGGCGGTGAAAAACTGATCGGCCGTGATGCCGAGCTCCACATAGGGCTTGCGGGAGAGCACCTGTTGCTCGACGAGGGCGTAGAGTGTGCGGTTTTCCGGACCCTGTTCCCGCGACAGCATGGGATTGACCATGAACACATTGAAACCGGGGAACAAGTGGTTGGCGTCCGCGACCAACAGCCACTGTCCGGAAACGCTGTGGTTGTATCCCAGCAGACCGCCGATCCCGCAGCCGAAACCGATCAGGAAGTACAAGACCCGCAGCAGATTGCGACGATTCCAGCCGTCGCACACCACCGGATAAATCGCGCTGATGCCGAAGATCACCATGTTGGGTTTGATGGCCGCCATGGCCGCCACCATGACCCCCGGGATCAAGGTCGCCGCGACGTGACGCAACCGTTCGGTGGTCAAGACGGTGAGCACCCATAAGATCATGGCGGGGATCAGCAGAGAGTCGGCATCCAGGTGATGCAGGCGATGGCTCACCTGGACATGCAGCACATACAAGAAGGTGACGGTACGCGCCACCATGGGACTGTAAAAGCAGCCGATGCGATGCACGGCCACGATGGTCAGCAGGTAGCTCGACAACAAGATGACATGCATCCAAACCAGACCGGCTTCGGCAAGCCAACCGATGAGCGTGGCGGCTCCGACCGCGCGAAACAGCACGCTTTCCGGGGTCAGGCGCCAATAACTGTACAGATAGGCTTGAAAGTCCACTCCAGGCCCCACCGGCCAGGCCATGGACAACAACTCGAACAGCCCTCCTCCGGTCAGCACCAAAACGAGCAGAAATTTCCAATCTTCTTTCTGGGACACGGGGTGCTCAATCCTTAACGGGCGTTGCGTTTCAGGGCATAATCGACCAGCATGTCCACCCCGGCATGGGAATAGCGCTTCACCTGATCCAGGGAACGCACGCTTCTGAGGGCCCGCCAGATCTGGATGGGACGGAAATAGAATTCGTTCATGGCCTTGTGGCACAGTCGGCCCATTTCGTCGTCTGCCATTTCCGTCCAGGGCCGTCCCATGAAATCCGTCACGGCCTTGGGCTGTGTCAGGTAATCCGCCCAGAAGTCCGTTTGAACGTGGGGCAGATAGTGTTGCTTGTACAAAGCCGTCTCGGGAAAGGCGATCAGCGTGTTGAAAATGGCGAAATCCAGTGGCAGACGTTTGGCGAAATCGATGGTCTGACGTGCGGTTTCCAGGGTTTCTCCGGGTGCGCCGATAAGAAAATAACCAAAAGTGCTAATTCCGACATCATGAGTTTTCTTGATGATCCGCTCCGCCCGCTCCAGTTTCACCGGTTTGCGCAATCCTTTGAGAATCTCCTCGTTGCCCGACTCCACGCCATAAAAGATCCGATAACAACCCGCCTCGCGCAAGGCTTCCAGGAGTTCATCATTCATCATCTTGATGGTGCTGCGCACGTTCCAGACCATCTTCTTGTGGAGTCCCTTGGCGATCAGCAGCCGACAGATTTCCAGAACACGCTGTTTTTCAACCGTGAAGCTGGAGTCGAAGATGTCCACCTCGCGGATGCCAAAGTTTTCGTAGCACAGTTCAAACTCTGCCACCACATTCTCGGCACTGCGCGAACGCCACTGGGTTTGAGCCGATTCGCAGAAAATGCACGGATACGGACAGCCGCGACTGGAGTTGAACACCGTATAGTTGCGATACGTGCTGATAAAATTGAAATAGACCTCATTGGGGACACGGTGTCGGGCCGGAAACGGGGTGGCATCCAGATTGAGATTCTTGGGAGCCGGGCCGGCGAAGCGAATATGCTCGCCATCGCGCCACACCAGTCCCGGCAGACCTTCGAGGGACGCATTGGAATGGAGACGACGGATGAATTCGGGCAACACCATTTCCGCCTCGCCGACGCAACCGAAATCCACGGTCGGACCATAGCGCAGGGTTTCCAGAGGGAAGATCGCCATGTGTACGCCGCCAAACAGGATCTTGACGTTGGGCAGCAGCGTCTTGAAAAAACCGGCGTAGGAGATGGCCTGATGAAAATGCGAGGTGTAAACCGACAACCCGATGATCTGCGGATCAAATTTCTTCAGGCGAACCGCCAACTCGGCTTCATCGATTCGCATGCCCACCATGTCGTAGTATTCGATCTCCACATCCAACCGTTCGAGAACCGCCGCGACATACAGCAGTTGGATGTTGGGCATGTGCCCGAAATGCTTCATGACCGTCTTGTTGCCGGGTTCGTTGGCGATACGGTTGACGTTGTAGTGGACCAGGGCGATTCTCATGATGGGTGGATCTCCTCGTGTTGCGACGGTGCGCCCTGTTGCCGACTGGTCTGGTCATCCGGGAACCATCGTGCCACGGTGGCGTGAATGGTGGCCTGATCTGCGGGCGAGGAACGCAGCGTCTGCTGCGGAGGAAGCGCATCCGGCAGGCTTTGTCGTCCCGCGTCATCCAGTGAACGTTGAAAGATCGTGCGGGTCAAAGACTCCACGCAACCGGCCGGATCAGCGCAGAAGGCTTCATAATCGATGATGGACAACTGCTTTCCGTGCGGCGAATCGCGGAAACTCTCGGTGAGCGCGAGGCTGTGACGGACGTTGAGAGCGATTTCGGTGATCGGATCGTTGACCAACTCCTCTCCCGGCTGTCGATGGATCGACACCTCCCAACTTTTGCGTTTGTCTCCCTGGATGAATTCCCGACTGCGGATGATGGAATCGATGATGTTGGCGGGATTGCGCCGGATGAAAATGAAGTGGGCGTTGGGCAGCACTTCGGCCAGTTGGCTGTAGTGGAGATACAAGGTGCAATTCTTGATCATGAAAGGGTGTTGCAGATAGTGCTCGTGCGCCACATGAAAGGTTTTGATCAGGCGTCGGCTCTCTTCGGAAAGCGCGGTCCGGTTGGTCATCTCGTCGCCCAGAAACCAGTGCTGAAAGAGTTCCGGACCATCGTTGGTGCCGCAAAATCCCATGGTGCGACCAAAAAAGCTTTCCAGGGAGGCGTCACGACGATTGGTGAAGCGGCGATACCAGGAGTTGACCAGGGGATAGGCGCGAGGAAAGGGAATGACCAGATTGTTGCAGTATTCCACCTCGCGCCAGACGCGGGTCAGGGCCTGATAAATCACCGTGGTGCCGGAACGGCTGTAACCGGTCAGAAAGATGATCGGCAGACGACAGGGCGTGCGGGGATCGATGGGACGGTTCTGAATCCATCCCAGCAGCCGGTCCAGGGGAAACAGCAGCAGTGCGGAACCGTTCAGGACGATTTGAAACAGACCGATGCGATTGCCGCTGCCGAGGATGCGCATGGCGGTGGAAAAGGTATTGGTGAGGTTGGCCGGCAACAAGATTCTACGCATTGGCGGAGTTCCTTGTGTGATGGAGGTGTTGGGCCAGGGTTCCTGCACTGCGGATGCCGCCGTGTCTGTGTTGGAGCAGATGGAAGAAGCGCATGAAATAACGACGCTTCTCGCTCCAGGAACGGTCGAGTCCGGGATGTTTGGCAAAGCCTTGTGGAAGGTTGTCCGTTTGCAGATCCAAGAAGTCCAGAACATGCGCAATCAACACGGGCGGAGTGTTGCGCAGATAAAGCGACTTGAACCAGGAAAACGAAAAGGGAAACAGAAAATGGAAGGTTGGATAAAACGGCACCCGCAACCAGGGAACCGTGCTGACCGGAATCTCCAGCAACGCTCCTTGCGGATCGCGCCGGAACAGGGAGTCTCCGGCGCAGAAATAGGGCGCGGAAGGGGCGAACATGTGCCGAAAATAGAACAGTTCCGGACGGTTGCGTCGGCTGGCGTGGTGCAGTGACAGATAGATCCATTCAAAAATAAACAGATGGGTGGGATTGATGGTCGAGTCGTACCGATATCCCAGTTCCGTCAGAATCGCGGGCATGTGGGGATTGGTGGTCAGGGATGGTCCCCGATAACCGATGACCTTCTGTCCGGTCGTTTCCTCCAGCAACGCGGTGCTGTGTCGGGTATCTTCCAGGGATTCGGCGTGGCTCAAATGGATCAGATGACGATGATGCAACGAATGATTGGCGATCTCATGACCACAGGCGGCCATTTCGCGTACCGCCGCCCGCACCTCCGGATCGCGCAACCGGTCGGCAATGACGAAAAAGGTGGCTTTGGCATCCATCTCGTCGAGAAAGGCCAGCACACGGGGAATGCCATGGCTATAAACGCGCAGCGGATGCGACTCCCGCAGGCCATAGCCTTCGGCCAAAACATCCAGGTCATCCATGTCGAAGGTCAGCACAGCGGGACGGGTCATGGATCGGTCACCCGATCCGTGCTGCCGGGTGATGGCCGACAAAGCCGAGAAGACACCGGGTCGCCACCCTGACCTAAACATCTTTCTGACATAGGAGTCCGTAATCCGATTTCATGGGATGGGTGACATGATGCAACTTCCGCACGACCTTGAGACCGAGCTGATTCATGAGGTCGAGCCCCTGATCGACCGGAATCAGATGGTGTACGGGAAAAAACATCGTATTCATTTTGGCGCGCAGAATGTCGAACCGGTCCCGTGCGTCTCTGTCGGCGATGGGAGAGAGATAAAAAAGCAGGGTCAGAAAATCCCGCACCACGGGTCGGAGCCGGGAGGGGGTGTGCGCCAATGCGCTCTTGATGGCGTTGATCATTCTGGACTTGATGGAGTCGTCCAACAAGGTGAGATAGATCTGGCCACCCGGCTTCAGGTAGCGCAACAGACGGGTCAGGTGCGTCACGGGATCCGGAAAATAGGGTACGACGCAACGCAGCAAGATGAAATCCACAGGCTGCGTCAAGGAAGATAAAGAAGACCATGCCTCATCCAGAGTGGCAAAATGCAGATTGGACAGATCCTCGTGGGTCTGTCTGGCCAGACGGATGTTGGTATCCAGAATGTCCACACCGGTCACCTGGCGCGCGCCGGACTCTGCCATGACCCGACTGTGACTCCCGGTGCCGCAGCCAAAATCCAGGACACTCTTTCCGGTCAGGTCCACCGCGTTTTCCAGCAGGATCTGAAGATGGGATCTGGCGATCTCCAAAGGCACAGCATAGGTATGTTCAATCTCTGTTGGCATGCCCTGGCCTTTTTCTGGCGACGACTGTCCATTGATGCAGGAATTGTTGATCATGCACCCGTTCCAGTTCTCTTTGGCGCAGTGCGTTCCGGATGTAGGATTGATGATCCATGAATTGATTCATGAGGTCGCGTTCTTCCATCATGAAGGCATGCATCTGACGAAAAAACGGAAAGAAACGGCCCAATCGACCCGCCATCCACCGTTTGGACGCGTAGATCCATTTCCTGCACGGCTCCACGAAGATCACTTGTCCTCCGGGGGACAGACAACGCAACACTTCGTCAAACGCCCGGTCATACTCCCTGGGCCCCGTGAGATGATGTAACACGTTGAAGAAATAGATGCAATCGAAAGAGTGATCGGTGAACGGCAGCGGGGAGGCCGTACCCGGCACAACCTTGCCGTTCAATTCCGGATGGCGTCTGGCAAGATCGTACAGCAGCGTTTCGTGGGGTTCGATGCCCGCGATATGGTGAAATCCCGATTGATGCAGATGATGCAAGAAAGTCCCGTTTCCGCAACCGACATCCAGAATCCTGAGCGACCGGTCCTTCACGAACGTATCAAATACGCGCAATTGATAGGATCTCCGGATTGTGCTGATCCCTTTGTTTCCGGTGACGGCCAGATAACCTTCCGCCCAACCGTTGCTGTTCAGGCGGGTCTCAAGATTCGGGTCTGACGGATTAACGCTCATGGTGGAATTCACTGTCCGGGTAGAAGGTATCGATATCCTGAAACGAAACCAGATGGCCGTTCATCGCGCGTATCTTCCAGGCAATCTCTTCGTACAACTCCCGAAAGCCTGGGAAAACTCCAAACATGCGTTGATGCAGATTGAAAGACGCCATACCTCCGTATTGCCTGATCTGTTCCAACAGGGGCCGGAGTTCCTGCTCGAAAATCTGTTCCGGCAGGGTCGGCCGATAATACAGCGGGATGGCATCCATGAATGCCATGGGCACCACCACCACCGCCGGTTTTCCGGCAACAGGCAGGCATCCGTAGAAAGGACGGGTGGTGCCGCACAAAAACCCGTTGGCAAAGGTATAGCCGCAGGTCGAATCGATGGTCAGGCCAAGATCCTGATACATCCGCAGCGTGGCGCGCCCCTCGAAATTCAGGTAGTGCTGCCGGGTACAGTGAACAGGCTGTCCGATCACGCGTTGCAGTTGCCGCCACTCTCGGGCGAGCAACTCGGGATCGTTGGCCGAGGCGTAGCTGCCATGCAGACCGATCCTGGCGCCGCCTTCCACCAGCTTGCGCAAGACGGCGCGCATGTACGGAGATTCCAGATCGTAATTCGGATTGAACCCATAAAGGTGCTGGAATCGTGTCAACTTGTTGCGGTCGGGCAGGCGCGCATAAAAAAAGAAGGTGGGCCTGAATCCGAGTGTATCGGCCCTGGTCAGGATGTGATCAAACCCGTGATAACGGACCTGACCGGTCAAAAAACGCCATCCGTGATAAAGACAGTAGCGGCTGATTCCGCCTTGGGTCGCGGTGCGCAGGGCATTGGCCAGAAAAATGGCGCCGCTTTTGAAATGGGCGCGCCAATAGTGGCCCACGCCGTCCACATCATGGCTCATGACCACGCCAAAAGAGGCTGAAGCGGGACGAGACGACAACTGAAAACGTGTGATCAACTCCGTTTCTAAGGCGTCAGCGAGTTGATCGAGACCGGGCATGCGCGGGTCGCGGGTGGGAAAAAGGTTTTTGATCGGTCCGTCGGCTTCCACGTAAGGGGCAAGCCAGGCGCGCGCTTCCGGCCAGTAGCGCCGGGAGAGGGGCACTGCGGCGCCCTCCTCGTTGACAGTGGTCAACTCTCCGTGTCGATCGAGCACCAGTTGCCAGCGACTGCTCCGGGCGGGCGAAACGAGCCGCAGTCTACGAAAATGAAACCGGTTGAGAGTGGCTTGCAAACGATCATCGTCCGGGGAGTCGGGGCGGACGAAGGCAATCGCTAGGCGCGCCTGGTCTGGAACCGAAGGGTTCATGAGGGTTCTTGTTCCCGGGTACGCCGCTGTTCCAGCGCTGCCAACCGGTGGTGCAGTTGACGGTTCTGACGCAACAACTCCGAAAAATGGAAATGATTCTGCGTGAAGACCAGAGAGAACAACACGATGATCAATCCGGACAGGATCAGGCTGCCGCCTATCAACACCGTCTGGGGGTATTGACCGAAACTGTCTCCCAATCCCGACGACAAGGCGTGACGCAAGGGATGGTCCATGTCCAGGTAGTGTACGGTGCGGCTTAAGATGCGGTAGAAAAACCATCCGGCCATGTAGACGCCAGACAACAGCAGCGCGCTGCCCAGCATCATGAAGATGATCGATGGCCGAAACAGCCAGCCCAGTTGCAGATAAACCCGGATGTTGCGCAAGATGCGCATCTTGGAGACACGCAGAATGCCGCCTTGTTGAAATTTCTCCTGATCCCATTCGAGAATGGCCGGAATTTCGCACACGCGCAGATGGTGAATGCCGGCCTTCATGATGATTTCCAACTGCAATTCCATGCCATCGGAGGAGAGGAACAATTCCGGCAGAATGGAACGGCGATAGGCCCGGACGACGCAGGTGATGGTATGCACGTCGAACGGACTCATGTGCGCCAGGAAACGGTTGCCCCATCGGCTCAGGAAATGCCGCAAGGCGGGAACCTTGCGAACCTGGCCGCCAGGAGCATAAGGGGAGGCCAGGACGATATCGGCATCCTGCTCATGCAAAACATCGTGAAGGGGCCAGATATAGTCCGGATGATAGCTCAGATCCGCATCCCAGGTGAGCACCGTGGCTCCTTGGGCCATGGCAAAGCCATGACGCAAGGCCCGGCCTTGTCCCAGGTTGCGGGGATGGTGATGCACCCGGATGCGCGGATCCCGACGTGCGGCCTCGTCCATGAGCGCGCCGGTGGCGTCCTGGCTGCCGTCGTTGATCAAGAGCAACTCCCATTGGACTTCCGGACGTTGCGCGAGCACCTGCACGAGACGAACGATGTTATTGGCGATGAGGCCCGCTTCGTTATAGGCGGCCACGATCAAGGAGAGATCCGGCCGGGTTGGCTCAGAGGTGTTCATGGCGGAGACAGATGGGGTTCGGGGCCCGTCGGATGCGATCAGACCGGCGGGTCGGAAAGAAGTGGACGGCATGGAAAGAGTGAACAGAGTGGCGCCTGTTCATTGCGGTTTTCTGGCCAGAAATTTGAGATACCCTTCCCCCTTCATCCACCGACTCATGCCGTAGGGGCCCCAGGTCGAATCCAGACGCTGCACATCCGGATAGCCGAATGCCGCAAACCAGGCGCGAATGTCCGAATCGCGATAATTTTCACGAATCGGAACATACATGCAATCCATGATGGCATACCAAGTGACCGGATTGCGGCTTAGGCGTTTGCAGATCGCCCAGGTCCACGACTCCGGGATCACGTGTCGGAACAGACGGGCGCTGTAGATGGCCAGATTCATCAACCCTCCCTTGCCGTAGACGGCGATGACCATCGTACCACCGGGCTTGAGCACCCGGTGCAACTCCCGGAACCCCTGATGCGGATCGGTGGTGTGATGCAACACCCCATCGCAATGCACAAAATCGAACGTGTGGTCCGGGTAGGGAATATCCAGGACCGAGGCCAGTTGGACTTCCAGACGGTCCGAATGATCGGCGTTACGCTCGCGGGTGTTGCGGATGCAGCCGGATCCGGCATCGATGGCACAGACTTTTCCCGCCCCTTCCAGCAAAAGCGTGCGCACCGCCCGTCCACTGCCGCAACCAGCGTCCAGACAGATCTTGTTCCGAAAGAACCCGGCAGGCACAGGCAGAGGAGACCACCGATAGAAATGATCGTTTGAAAAGCGTTCCCACTCCTCTTTGGAAAAACGATCCCAGATCGATGCGTAGAGTTTGCCTGTGATGGTGGCGATTTGGTGACGGTCGTCATCGGGTTGAGGCATGAGCTTCAAATCTCGCTGGTTGTGTGGAGAGGGTTCGGGGTGGCATCATCAAAGAATTGTCGAAACCAGATTTCCAGACTCAGCACTCCCCAGGCCTGCCGATCGAAACGGAACTGTTTGTTGTTCAGGGTGGCGGTCAAGGCGTCGCGGTCGAAAAGGCCGCGTCCCAAACAACGTTCGGAAAGCAATGTGTCCAGGGTGAACTCCCGCAAAATGCCGGATTGCCACCATTCGTGCAGGGGAACGGGAAAGCCCATTTTGTCCTTGCGATTCAGTATGGATTCAGGAAGCAAACTTCGTGCCGTCCCACGAAAAATAGCCTTCATTTCCCCATGTTTATATTTGATACGCGGCGGAATGCGTGCGGCCAGCGCGGCCAGGCGCGTATCCAGAAGCGGCACTCTGGATTCCAGGGATACGGCCATGCTCACGCGATCTTCCACCTGCAACAGGGCCGGCAGCAGGGTTTTCTGATCGAATGCGGTCATTTTATTGAGATAGGATCCGGTATCGGCTTCGTGGAAAATCTCGCGGAAACTTCCGAAAATCGCTTCGGGATCGTATTGGCGCATCAGGTCGGCGTGCAGCAGCGAACCGAGCAGATGACACCGGTCCACCAGACGAAAATAACGCCGATCCATGGAGTCGAAGAGCCCTTCCTGCCAAAAGGATTGCAGCATCGGCACATAGGATTTCAGAAGAGGCAGATTCGAAATGATGGATTCGAGCGTCAGGATATGCCTGCCCTCTTCCCGGGTCTCGAAGATGGCCCCCTTGAGGCACTGTTCCAGATAGGCCACCAGATAGCGGGCGTAACCACCAAAAAGTTCATCGCCCCCCAGACCGCTCAACACCACCGTCACCTGCTCCCGGGCCGCTTTTGAAACCAGATATTGGGGAAACAGGCCGGGACCGGCGGCCGGTTCATCCATCGCGTAGATCAGGCCGGGCAGCAGCGAGACGAACTGTTGGGCCGTGGGTGTGATGGTATGCAGCAGACATTGATTCTGCTCGGCGATGACGCGCGCGTGGGCGCTTTCGTCGTAGGCCGGGCCTTCGGCAAAGCAGCCATTGAAAACGTGCAGCGGTTCGGTGCTGAGCCGGGCCGCCAGAGTCGTGACCACGCCGGAATCCAGTCCGCCGGAGAGATAACAGCCCAATGGCACGTCACTGACCATCTGTTGTCGAACCGCGTCCTGCAACAGCAGCAGCAGCCGATCCTGAAAACTGGCCTCCGATGCCTCCTCGATGGTGTAATCCAACTGCCAATAACGCCGAATGCGCGGCTGATGCCAGCCATGACGCCATTCCAGGCTGTGTCCGGGTTTCAAGGCGTGAATGTCGGCAAAGAGGGTTTGCCCGTTCAGACAAAACTGGAAGGTCAGATATTCAAACAGGGCACCCTGGTGCAGTCGGGCCACGACATCGGGATGCCGCAGCAGCGCCTTGATCTCGGAAGCGAACAGCAGAGCGCCTGTCGGGGTGATGGTATAATAGAACGGTTTGATGCCGAACGGATCGCGCGCGCAAAACAGATGCTGTTCCCGTTGATCGAACACCGCGAAAGCAAACATGCCATTGAGTTTGTTCAGACAGGCGGGTCCATAGGTTTCGAACATCTTCATCAGCACCTCCGTGTCGGAGAAGGTGTGGAATCGATGTCCTTTGCGGGACAGTTGCTGGCGCAACTCGATGTGGTTGTAGATCTCTCCGTTGAAGATCAGGATCAAATGGCCATTTTCCGAGACCATGGGTTGATGCCCATGCTCAAGATCGATGATCGCCAGACGCCGGTGACCGAACAGATGGTGCGCGCTTCCATGGATGCCGGCGCCATCGGGACCACGATGGGCCAATGACTGCATCATGCGGTTGAGAATACGGGTGGTTTCCGGAATCTGGCACTCCGGTCCGATGATGCCGCCAATGCCACACATAACGAAACCTTGCACCCCCCAACGCGGCAGAGCCGCAATCCAAAAAATGGTCACCACCGCGTTCATGCAAAATGACGGAAGACCCGGCCGGGGAGAGACCGCCATGCCACCATTCATCACACGCCGCGATCTG
Organism: Magnetococcales bacterium; assembly: GCA_015231375.1. Classification (GTDB taxonomy): domain Bacteria; phylum Pseudomonadota; class Magnetococcia; order Magnetococcales; family Magnetaquicoccaceae; genus Magnetaquiglobus. The sequence continues at coordinate 16,489 of JADGBT010000065.1, forward strand.
GGCCGCACGAAGGCCGGAAGAACAACGGCTGCTTGAAGCGGATGAACCCTGTCCAGCCTTGATGGCGACGTTGGAATCGACCTGACACCACCACCATCACTTATATTATTTCGATAATTTGCCGTTGATAATCATGACAGCCTCCACACGCGTCAGTCAAGGAAGATCAAGAACAGTCGAAGCCCAAGTAGTGTCCCAGGGAGTGGTGTAAATTTGGGCCAGCCGGGGCGTGGCGCCCCCCAAGAGGCTGGCGGTCATGATGGTTCTCTTCTAGGGCGTGTTGACATTCAATAAATTAATCATTCCTATTCAAGCCAAATCATAGTGCAAACCAAACCAATCATAGCGTTAAAGCATTTATCTAACTTCTCATAACGAGTTGCAATGCGTCTGAACT
>JADGBT010000066.1 GCA_015231375.1 Magnetococcales bacterium
AAAGGGGCCAAATGGCTCCATTGAAGCGGGATTTCCGCTTTTTTGTCGGTGAAACCGGGCTACCAGGGCCAGATTTCGGTCAACTGACCGCCGAAACCAACTGGTCAGTCCATTTTGCGACAGGCTCCTGAATGGCGATTTTCAGATCTTCCAGGCGCCGGTGACGGGCCTGTTGCAGGGGATCCCGATCGAGGGCGAGCAGACGGATGGTGTTTTCGGCTCTGGGATTGGGCGCGTCCAGGAGTGTATCCCAACGCGCATTGAGATTGCCGAAGTCGTCGATGAAGAAAAAATTCCAGGGATTCTCGCTGCCCGGATCGATCACAGAGGCTCCGGGTTCGGTCTTCGGGGGAAATCGGTCCCCCTTGGATTGGTTGCACACCCCGCAGACCCACAAGAAGTTGTTCCAGTCCATGGCCAACTCCGGGAAGATCGACTTGGGCCGGAAATGTTCCACCTGGGATGCCTCCGAGCCGCTACAGTACATGCATCGTTCGCCGGGACCACTCATTTTCTTAAGCGTTTTAACCACGGTGTCTTTGAACCAGTCACTCTTTCTGGCCTTTGTGTAGAGTGTTTCCGCAGTCTGTTTGGAGTCTGCGGATGATTTAATGGTCTCGGTTTCTGTCCGCAGACGTTGCCTGGTGTCCGCTGACAAATCGGGGCGGGGGGGAAGGCGTCGCATTATGGCACCTCGTTTTCGCGTACCAGGTCAAAGGCAATCGCCATTTCTGCGCGCAGTCGGGCATGCTCTTGGATTTCTGACTCCGTGAGGGGAACCTTGGCGTGTTTTTTGGCGTCAAGGCGTTTCCATTGTTTGATTTCCTGGTTGGCCCACCGGGAGCGGACGGTTTTCAAGCCGAAGGCTGCGCCCAGCAGCGTTTTTTCCGCGCGGCCCAGGCGGATTTGATCGTATTCGCTGCCTGTCAAACGGCGGATTTCCCGCTGCGGATCATCCGGGGAAGGCAGAACGAACACACCATTGGGGTCGGCGGCTTGGGCCACCAGAGGGCTGTGGGTCGTGACCAGGAATTGCAGACCGGGAAAGTGGTTTTTCAACCATTCTGGCAGTTGTTGTTGCCAAGTGGGATGGAGATGGGCTTCAACCTCATCGATCAACACCACTCCGGACCGCTTGATGACCACATGTCCATCATCATGTCCATCATCCCGACGCACGAACAATCCTTCCACCCCATAAGAGTCGGCCATGGCCTGGATCAAATCCAGCACCAGGGCATACACCCCCCGGTATCCATCGCTCAACTCGTGCATGGGCAACTCCAGGCCGTTTTTGTCCTGGATGAATACCTGATCCACGGTGATTTTGGAAATTGTCATGCCGTGGGGAAATAATCCGTCATTGAGCATATCCCGGATGCCGTTCATCAGTTCCTTATGTTTCATTTCATTAGGATATTCCAACGAAAGTGCGCGCAGGGTCATCAGGCGGGTGTGACTTTCGCTGAGTGAGGCATCTTCTCGAAACAAGGTGATGAAATGTTTATCACGGATGCTTTGTGACAGAATTTGAGATGATTCCTGAGAACTGCCAGATAGCCGGCGCATTGGACCATATCCAGAGGCAAACCACCCTAATGTATTATGATATTTGTAAGGTCTAAGTGGTGTTTTATTTGTTGTTGCATCAGTAATACTGTTTATAATATATGGACTATTCATATCAAATAATATTTTTATACCGAATTCCTCTGTGAATGTGTCTGGATTAGATTGATTGATAGCATGGTCATCTTGATAATTAAGCTGTAAGAGTGAGTTGATTTCTCCACTGTTAGTATTTCTCCGTAACCATCCGGATTTCGAAATTAATTGCATTTCGTCTCTGTATGGAGACAGAAGAGTCAGCGCGATTCCTTGCAGCAGTGTTGTCTTTCCGGAAGTGTTCCCACCCATAAATACCGTCCAGCCTGCAAACGTGCCATCAGGACGTTCAAAATCAAGTTCAATATCTTTGAAGAGTTTTATGTTTTTGAAGTGAATGGACTTTAGATACATTGGGAAGTCCTGTTGTCTGGAAGAATCAAGTCAAAACCCTGGGGGATGAATCCCCCAGGCCCTCTCTTTTTTTTCACCAGTTTGGATGGGCTGTTATTGGAGCGGCAGACCGGCGATGCGGGCTTTCAGGTCGTATTCGGAGGATGCGGTGATCACCACCGGAACCAGACTGCCCACCTTGAGCATCGGACGACCGGAGACACGGGTCACCCCGTCGATCTCCGGGGCCTGACCGGTGGTGCGTCCCACCGAGACGCCGTTTTCTCCCCCGTCCACCATCATCACCCGGCTTTTGCCCACCAGTTCCGCCAGTTTTTCCCGGCTGATGGCCTGTTGCAGGGTCATCAACACGTCGCGTCGCGCCTCGGCCACTTCCGGGGGAACCTTGTCCGGCAGTTGCGACGCTTCGGCCTCCGGTTCGTCGGAATAGGTGAACACCCCGACATGATCGAAACGGCTCCGCTCCACAAAGGCTTGCAAGCTGGCGAATTCCGCGTCGGTTTCGCCGGGAAAACCCACGATGAACACCGAGCGCAACACCGCCTCCGGCATGCGCCGACGAATGCGTTGTACCAGTTCCACCAGATCGTCGGGACGCTCCGCCCGTTTCATGCGCCGCAATACCGCTTCGTGGGCGTGCTGCAACGGCAGGTCGAAATAGGGCAGCACCTTGCTGGATGCGGCGATGTGATCGAGCAGCGCGTCGGTGATCATGGTGGGATACAGATACATCAACCGGATCCATTTCACCCCGCGCACCCGCTCCAGCCGGGTCAGCAACTCCACCAGACTCAAGCGCGGATGCAGATCGCGACCGTACAGGGTGGTATCCTGGGAGACCACGATCAGCTCCTTGACTCCTCCCGCCGCCAGGGCTTCGGCCTCGGCGACGATTTCATCCAAAGGACGGGAGCGGAATGGACCCCGCAACCGGGGAATGATGCAGAACGTGCAGGGGTTGTTGCACCCTTCGGCGATTTTCAGATAGGCGGAGTGGGAGGGGGTGGTCAACAGACGCGGGGCCAGCTCCGAGGCGTTCTTGAAATCCGCCTCCGGCATGGGGGTGATGGGGATGGCGAGCCGCTCCAGGACCTGATCGTGCCCGGTGGTGCCGGCCAACAGATCGATGCCGGGCATCTCGGCGATCAGTCGATCCCCGTAACGCTGCGCCAGACAGCCGGTGACCACCAGGCGCTTGCCCGGATAGGCCGCCTTGAGGGCCGACATCTCCAGGATCGCCTCCCGGGATTCGGCTTCCGCGTCCGCCTTGAAGCCGCAGGTGTTGACCAGCAGCACATCCGCTTCCAGCGGGTTGGAGGTGGGTTCGTATCCCCCATCCAGAAAACGACCCAGCAGACGTTCCGCGTCCACCACGTTTTTCGGACACCCCAAAGAGATCAGTCCCACCCGTTTGGCGCGGGGTTTTTTGAGGCGTTTCTTCCAGTTGCCGGCCACGTTCTACTCCCGGAAATTGGTGAATTGTAGCGGCAGTTCGTACCCGGCGGCCTTGATGCTGGCAATGGCCTCTTGCAGGTCGTCGCGTTTTTTGCCCGTCACCCGCACCTGCTCGCCCTGAATGGACGCCTGCACCTTGAGTTTGGCGGCCTTGATCCCGGCCACGACCTTTTTGGCCAGTTCCGAATCCAGCCCCTGACGCACCGTGATCTGCTGACGCTTCGAGCCCAGCGAGGCCGCCTCCACGGTGCCGTAGTCCAACACCTTGAGATCCACCTTGCGGCGTACCAGCTTTTCTTTCAGCACATCCAGCACCTGGGCGAGCTTGTAGTCGTCGTCCGCAGTCACTTTGAGAATGGCCTCCTCCCGCTCCACCTTGCACTTGGATCCGCGAAAATCATAGCGCGTGGCAATCTCTTTGGTCACCTGATTGACCGCGTTGTCCACTTCCTGCAAATCCACCTCGGAAACCACGTCGAATGATGGCATTGCCCGTTCTCCCCGTTTCGTTATGCTTAGTGCGCGTTCTTGTCGTTCTTGTCGTTCTTGTCGTTCTTGTCATGATTCTCGATGATGTCCACATCCTTGGGCACCTCGAAGCGGAAACGTTCCGGGGGCACTTCCCCATTGGCGCGCCAATTCACGAAGCGGATCCGCGAGCGATGCTTGAGGGAGTCTTCGACCACGAAATCGTCGATCTCATCCTTCTGGGGGTGGAGGCTGATGGCGATCCAGTGGATCGAGCCTTCGTGGATGGGCCGCAGCAGCACCGCCATCTGACCCGCCTTGGGACTGGGCGTCACCTCCCAGGTGAAGATTTCTTCCAGCTTTTTGCCGGAGGTCAGAAAACCCGCCGGGGTTTTTTCCAGTCGGCCTGCCGGGGAGCGGGTCACCTGCTTGAGGTCTGGTTCGTAAAACCAGACCATGCGGCCATCCGACACGATCACCTGCTTGTAAGGCGCGGAGTAGTCCCAGCGGAACTTTCCGGGACGACTGGCGGAAAATTGTCCCCGGCTCTCCTGGGGTTCTCCGGCCTCGGCGTCCAGCAGACGCTGTTCAAACTCCGCCTCCACGCTTTTCAGCCGATCCATGAAGGCCTGCAACCGTTTCACTTCCGGGGGTGTCTCTTTTGGGGTCGCCTTGGCTTCCTGGGTGGTGGTCGGAGCCGTCTGGGGAGGCGGGGTCGTCTTGACCGTCTTGACCCCCTGGGGGGGATCGGTGGGCTTGACCGCTTCGGCGGCCTCGGCCCGTTGCGCGCACCATCCCAGACCCAGGGCGCAGACCATCACCACTCCCCGGCGGGTCAGGGGGTGGTGCAACCAGGAGTGTCTCGAAAGATTTGTCATTGGCATGAATTTCGCATTTTACAGATGTGGAATAATAGCCGGAATTGGGCTGTCAACCGTTTGTCGCTTTCACGGTGCGAGACCTTTATGGACATGACCTCCTTCCCCGATTTGAGCCTGCGGGAGACGCCAAACCCAGTGGTGGACCCGGACCCTCCCGCCGCGCCCGAGGAAGAGCTCGCGGTGGTCATGGGAAAACTCGCCCACTGGCTGAATCAGACCCTGCCCGTGGAGATGGTAGCTTACTGGAATCCCCGTCAACGCAAAAGTCATTTACTGTGTTTGGCTCCCAAGAATGCGTGTCAGGAGCTGGAAGAGATGGTCCGGGGGTTGATGGAAGGGAGTGTGCCACGCATTCGTCATTGGCGACAGCAACACCGGTTTTGGCATCTGTGGATGGGAACCCCCCTGGATGCCTGGGACCGTCTGCTCATCGTGGAACGGAGTGGCGCCCTCACCGCCGACGAGTGCAATCTGTTGATCCAGGAAGCGCTTCTTACCTTCCGGGACTCCTTGCTGCGCCGCTGATCATCCCGCCCATCGTTTCCGTGTCGGCGGAGTGTTTCAACAGTTCCCGGGCCTGTTGAAACACACGGGGAGGGTAGAGTCCGGCGCGACGCTCATCCCGGATTCGTTCCACAAAGCGATCCAGCTCTCCCGGCGCGGCGTGGACACTGGCCAAGGCGCCTCCCGCCACCCGTCCGGGGGGTGACAGTTCCACCCGGAACGCCGGTGTGGTCCACTGCCCCTTGCGGTCTGGAGGCGTGGACCAGCCTGTGGAGCGGTGCGATACCTCCAGTCGTTTCAACTTCCCCTGTTTTTCATACACGATCTCGCCATCGGTTGCCGGATTGCGCTCCGGCGTCACACGCTGTCCCATCAAACGGGCCAGGGTCTCTCCCCGCCGCGACAAGGAGACGCGAAACGCCCGCAGCGACCAACGGCTTGGTTCGGGTTCGGTCGGGGTGTCGCGTCTGCCCGAGGTGGCGTCGCCGGTCTGTGCGGCGAGCCGGTTCCAGGTCTCTCCGATCCAGCGTGCCGAGGCGTGAAGCCAGCGTTCCAGTGTAATCATGTCGACAACGTTCCGCAGGGTCGGTTGGATCCGAAGAGGCGTTTTTTTTGGCCGATTTCCGTTGGCGTGCGCGGCCCGGGTATGGATGTCGGTTTCCATATTTTCAATAACGTTCAAACGGGTCGGTCGTCAAGAGGGACCAGGAAAACAGGGCTGTGGCTGGTGGGTCCGTGCGTTGGGGGGAGGGTGGTTTTCGGTCGAGAATGGTCCTGTTTTTAGAAGAGAGACTCGTCAGACGGGCGGGAATGCCGTAGAATGACAAACCTATCGTTGGGACACCGACCAGGGAAGGAGCGCGAGAATCATCATGATATCAAGATTTGAGGAGATCCATGCGGGTATCACGCGGATCGATGTGGAGTACACCCGGAGCGGATTCGCGGCAGCCTGGCTGATCCGCGAGGGGGAGCGGGCCGCTTTTGTGGAGACCGGGCCTTTGCCATCGGTGCCGATCCTGCTGGAGGCGTTGACCCGTCAAGGGTTGACTCCCGAGGCGGTGAGCGCGGTGATCGTCACCCATGTCCATCTGGATCACGCGGGGGCGGCGGGGGAGCTGTTGCGTCATCTGCCGAACGCGACGCTCTATCTGCACGCCCAGGGGGTCAAGCATCTGACGGATCCCTCCCGGCTGGTGGAAGGGGCCAAGGTGGTGTATGGGGAGGAGCGTTTTCTGGCCACGCTGGGAGGGGCGGTGCCCATCGATCCGGCCCGCATGCATACCCCGGTGGATGGGGAGTCGATGGATCTGGCGGGGCGATCTTTGGTGTTTCTGGATACCCCGGGACACTCCCTGAACCATTTGTGCGTGCTGGATACCCGTTCCAACGGACTGTTCACCGGGGATGCCTTCGGGCTGTCCTATCGGGTGTTCGATGGGGGAATTCGGCCTTTGATCATTCCCGCCACCACTCCCACCCAGTTCGACATCGACCAGTCGCGCGCCACGGTGCGCCGTCTGGCCGCCTTGCAACCCGACTGGCTCTATCTGACCCACTTCGGACCGTTGCGGTTCGAGTCCGGATTGGCCGACGATCTGGATGCCCAGTTGGCCGGCTATCAACAGGTGGCGGAACAGGCGGGAGCGGATCTGTCGATTCCCGCTTTGACCGCCGCTTTGGCCGCTCTCACCAAGGCCCATGGCCAGCGCATCGGCATGCCGGAGGTGCCGGACTGGGAGATGTTCGCCATGGACTTGAACCTGAACGCCCAGGGGTTGGCGATCTGGCGGGAACGGGCGTTGCGGCGGGCGGCGGGGTGATGGAGCTGACCTCCGGGGCCCGTGTGGCTGTGATCGGCGGCGGGCCTGCCGGTTCCCTGAGCGCCTATTTTCTGTTGGATCTGGCCCGGCAGACCGGTCTGACCTTTCAGGTGGACCTGTTCGAGCCGAGGGATTTCAACCAGACCGGTCCGCCGGGCTGCAACATGTGCGGCGGGGTGATCTCCGAGTCGCTCATGCAGAAAATGGCCGCCGAGGGGATCTCCCTGCCCAAGGAACTGCTGCTCGACGCCATCGATTCGTATGTGTTGCACACCGATTCCGGCGCGGCGGCCATCCGGCCCTTGCAAGAGGAGATGCGCATCGCCTCGATCTTTCGGGGGGCCGGTCCCCAGGGGGCGGAAAGCCAAAGTCCGTTGCCCTGGAGCAGTTTCGATCAACACCTGATGCAACTGGCCCAGGGGCTGGGCGCGCGTCATGTGCCCCGGAGGGTGCGTCAACTGGTCCGGGATGCGGAGGGCAGGCTGGAGGTTCATCTTCAACCGGCCAGGGGGGAGTCGGATGAGCCGGAAGAGCCGTATGGGGTGTATGATTTCCTGATCGGCTGCGTGGGGTTGAACGGGGCCGGGGTGCGGCTTTTCGAGGAGCTGGATTTTGGCTATCAGCCCCCCAAAACCGATCGGGCCTGGGTGGCGGAGTTCTACATGGGGGCCGAAGAGGTCCACCGGCGGCTTGGCCACGCCATGCACATTTTCTTGCTGGATATCCCTGGCATGAAATTCGCTGCCCTGACCCCCAAGGGCCATTATGCCACCTTCATCATTCTGGGGGATGATGTCAACGAGGAGTTGGCCAGACAGGTTTGCCTCTCCCCGCATGTCCGCGAGCTGTTTCCCGAAGGGTGGGAGACTCCGGTGCGTCCTTGCCGGTGTCAGCCCCGGATCAACATTGGGCCGCCGGTCCATCCGTTCGGCGACCGGGTGGTGCTGGTGGGGGATTGCGCCAGCTCCCGTCTCTACAAGGATGGCATCGGCGCCGCCTATCGCATGGCCAAGGTGTGCGCCCTGACCGCCGTGACCCGGGGCATCGCCGCCGAGGATTTCCGGCAGGGCTACTGGCCCGCCTGCCAGGAGATGGATCGGGACAACCGTTTGGGCCATATGCTGTTTTCCATGGATGGCCTGATGCGTCATCTGTCGTTTTTCCGCTGGGCCATGGTGACGGTCATCCGGGAAGAGCAGTCCCGGACCGACGATCCCCGCCGGTTGAGTTCCGCCATGTGGGACACCTTCACCGGTAGCGCCAGTTATCGCCATATTTTCCGGCGCGCGTTTCATCCGTTGGTCTTGTGGCGGCTGTGCGTGGCCATGCTGCGCTCGTTGTTGCCCGCTGGCCGGGGGCGTTGACGGACGTTTGGGTTGTTTGGATGGGTGGCAAAGGAGACCTTCCATGTTGTTCGACTCGGAAAAACCCTCCCTGGGCCGGGAGTTCGCGGACGGCGAGGTGATCTTGCGCGAAGGGGATGTCGGGGATTGCCTGTACGTGATTCTGGAAGGTCAGGCGGAGGTGGTGGTGGATGACGGGGGCGAGGAGCCTCTGCGTCTGGCGGTGTTGGAAAAGGATGGTTTCTTTGGCGAGATGTCCCTGTTTTCCGATTATCCGCGCGTGGCCACGGTGCGGGCTTTGGGACCGGTGCGGGTGATGACCGTGGACAAGCGGGGGCTGCTGCGCTGGCTGGGGGATGATCCCACCTTGAGCCTGCGCATCCTGTTGAAAATGGTCGAACGCATCCGCCTGCTGGTGGCCGAGGTGATCCGGTTGCGCAAGGCGTTGCGCGAGCGCGGAGATGTGTGATCCATGCTCAGGAATTTGATTTTTTTTGTGCTGTTCCGGCCCGAGGGACTGTTCACCCGTCTGCGGGCTTATGATCTGTTCCGATGGGCCTTTGTGTTGCAGTTCATTCGCTGGGAGTCCACGGCCCTGACCACCATGGTCACCTTGTACCGCGAACGCAGCGCCATGCTGCTGCCGGTGCCTTTTGGCATCGACCCGGTGATCTATCGTTTTGTCGAGATTTTTCTTTATGGACCCTACGGATTGCTCATGATCACGGTCATGGCCTACGTGATTTGGGTTCACGGGGCGCCGTATGCCACCATCAGCCCGTTGACCATGCGCAAGTCCTGGACCCTGCTCGGGTTTTGTTTCTTCGGACCCTGGCTGCCCAGTCTGTGTGTGGACAGTTTTCTGATCATGCTCGGGTTTGGCGGACCGGAGGTGATCATTCCGTGGCATGTGACCATCGTGGCTGCGGAAAGCCTGTTCACCGCTGCGGGTTTGCGTTCGATTTTCGGCCTTCCCAAAGCGCGCGCCTTGACGCTGGGCGGGTTGGCCGGGGTGATGTTCCTGATTCTGGCCGGATCGGTGATCCGTTGATTGTGGCCTTCCGTTCCCAAAAGGGATTGACCGGTTTGTTCCGGTTTGCGAAACTTCTCATGATGACGGGGATTTTTCTGGTGCGAGGTGGGCAACCAAGGAGGCTAGGGGGGGTCGGACGAGGATGAGATTTTTGGAGTCCCTCTCTTTTCAGGCGAAGCTGTTGCTGATCCTGCTCATTCCGTTGAGCGGGATTTTGGGGTTGGGAATCGTTGGCGTCGAGGAAAAACGCCTCCTGGCCGACCGGATGGACCGGATGAACCGTCTTTCCGGTCTGGTGGTGCAGATCAGCGATCTGGTCCACGAACTGCAGCGGGAACGGGGCGTGACCGCCGGTTTTCTGGGCAGTCGGGGCGAGCGTTTCCGGGAGGAGTTGACCCGTCAGCGACCCCGCACCGACCACTCCCTGGAACGCCTGACCCAACGACTCGCCACCTTTCAGCGCGCCGCGATCCGGGAGGCGTCTTCCACCGGTTTCATCCGCGTCGCCTTGGAGCCGTTCGGGCGTCTGGAGCCTTTGCGGCGTCGCATGGATGCCCTGGAGATGTCCAGCGGAGATGCCATCGACTACTACTCCGGGATCAACGCGCGTCTGTTGCAGGCCATCGACCGGCTCTCCGGTCTGACCGCCACGGTGGAGATGGCCACCCTCACCAGAAATTATAACACCTTTTTGCAAGGCAAGGAGCGGATCGGCCAGGAACAGGCGATCATCGTCGATACCCTGACCGCAGGGCGTTTCGCGCCGGGCATCTATCGTCGTTTCAGCGCGCTGGTCTCCGAGCGGGAGACCCTGTTCGGGATTTTCGGCGCCATGGCCGACCCCGGCGAGCGGGAGCGGTTCGAGGCCGATGCCCGCTCGCCGGCCTCCGGCGTGCTGGCGCAGATGGAAACGGAGATCTTCAAGATCGGACACGCCAGCTCTCTTTATGTGTTGTTGGGGCAGTTGTACCAGAACATGGCGTTGCGCGGGGCCTATCACTCCATCAAGAATCTGCTGATTCGGGGATCGTTGTACGGCGCCGCTCCGGGAACTTTTGATCCGGTGGAGCAGCAGAACCATTACCGGCAGCAGTTCGAGCACAATCACCGGGCGATCCGGGAGATCGTGGAGCAGATCCGCGCCTTGCCTTCCGCCGAATTGACCCCGGAACAGCGTGTGGATGTGGAGATTGTCTGGGCCAATGTGGAGGCGTATCACCGCAGTGTGGAGGTGATCATCGCCTTGCAGAATCAGGGCAAGTCTTTGCACGAGATCGACCGGGATGTGGAGTCCGGAGTCAAGATCGACGATTTTCCGGCGGACGAGGCGATCCGGCGTCTGGTGGAGTCCACCCGCGTCGGGCGGTTTGCCATCGATCCGGATCGATGGTTTCAGATCATCGCCACCCGCATCGACAGCCTGAAGGGGTGGGAGGATCGCCTGGCCGGACAGCTTCAGGAGCGGGGCGGGATCCTGGAGCAGGAGGCTAGAAGGGGGCTGCTCGGATACCGGTTGTTCACGTTGGCCATCCTGTTCCTTTCGTTGGGGTTTGGCGTTGCCCTGGTGCGCCGGTTGCGCGACAAGGCCAACCGGATCGTGGCCTTGAACCATCGGATCGCTCTGGGGGATCTGGAGGCCCGCATCCCGGTGGCCGAAAGCGCCACCCTGGACGAACTCGATCGGATCGCGCTCTCCATGAACCGCATGGTCGAGGGGCTGGACCACACCACCCGCCTCAACCAGCAGACCATGCGCGCCTTGGAAGAGTCCGAAGGCCGGATCCGTTCCATGCTCGAAACCGCTCCGGATGCGATTCTTACCTTGAACGCGTCCGGTCGGGTGGAGTCGGTCAATCCGGCGGGGGAGGAGCTGTTCGGCTATTATCCCGGCTCGATGAACGGTTGCGCCATCGACGAACTGGTGCCGGAGCTGCACGCGGTGCTGGAGAACAAATGGGGGCAGGGGTCCGCGCGGTCGGCGGCAGGGGATGGGCGCGCGGTGCATGTGACGCTGGAAATGGATGGACAGTGCCGGGATGCGGGCGTCTTTCCGGTGGAAGTCTCCCTGAAAGGCTATGAGGTGGGGTGTGGGAGTCGTCATTACACCCTGATTCTAAAGGACATCACCGAGCGCAAGCAGGTCAAGGCCGCTTTGGATCGGGCCTACAGCGATCTGGAAGAGCGGGTGCGGGCGCGCACCACGGAGCTGGAACAGACCAATCAACAACTGTTCGCCGAAATCGACGAGCGCATCCGCGCCGAACAGGGGTTGACCCTGGCGGCCAAGGTGTTCGAGACCGCCACCGAGGGGATTTTGATCACCGACGCTTCGGGACGCATCATCACCTGCAATCAGGCCTTCACCGGCATTTCGGGTTATGGCCAGGAGGAGGTGCTGGGACGCAATCCCAGCATGTTGAGTTCCGGTCGTCACGACCGGGCGTTTTACACCCAGATGTGGGAGGGCATCCGGGAGACCGGCTCCTGGTCTGGAGAGATTTGGAACCGGCGCAAGAACGGCGAGATCTTTCCCCAGCGGGTCTCCATCACCGCCGTGTGGAACGCGGCCAATGAGCTGACCCATTATGTGGGCATCTTTTCCGACATCACCAAGCTCAAGGAGACGGAAAAACGCCTGGAGCAGATGGCCTATTTCGACGCGCTCACCCATCTGCCCAATCGGGTGTTGTTCCGGGACCGGTTGCAGCAGGAGCTGGACAAGAAAAGCCGCAACGACATGAAACTGGCGGTCTTGTTCATCGATCTGGACCGTTTCAAGCACGTCAACGATTCGCTGGGTCACTCCGCCGGGGATCAGTTGCTGGTGGAGGTGGCGGAGCGCATTCGGGTCTGTCTGCGCAAATACGATACCGTGGCCCGTCTGGGAGGGGATGAGTTCGCGGCCATCATCACCGGTTTGAAGAATGGCCGGGACGCCGCGCCCGTGGCCCGCAAGATCATCGACAACCTGAAAAATGTCTTCCAGTTGAACGGTCACGAGGTGTTTATCGGCGCCAGCATCGGCATCTCCGTATTTCCGGGGGACGGGGACGAGATCGAAACCTTGACCAAACACGCCGACATCGCCATGTACAAGGCCAAGGAGAGCGGTCGGGGGGTATTCAAGTTCTTCGAGGAGGCGATCAACGCGGGGTTGCAGAATCATCTGCAAATGGAAAGCGCGTTGCGCAGCGGATTGCGCAACGGGGAGTTTTCGGTTCACTACCAGCCCAAGGTGTCGTTGGCCAGCGGTCGCATCATCGGCATGGAATCGTTGGTGCGCTGGTTTCCGCCCCAGGGTCCGATGATCTCTCCGGCCCGGTTCATTCCGGTGGCCGAGGAGACCGGCCTGATCCTGCCGCTGGGCGCCAAGGTGTTGCGGGATGCCTGTGGTCAGGCCGCCATCTGGCGGAACGAAGGGCGGGAGATCCGCATGGCGGTGAATCTTTCCGCTTTGCAGTTCCAGAAAAGCGATCTGATGGACGAGGTGCGCTCCGTGCTGGAGGAGACCGGACTGCCCGCCGGCGCGCTGGAGTTGGAAATTACCGAAAGCATGGTCATGGGCAATGTGGAAAAGTCCATCGAGCGGATGCGCAACCTGAAGGCGCTGGGTTTGACCCTGGCGGTGGACGATTTCGGCACCGGCTACTCTTCCTTGAATTATCTCAAGCGGTTTCCCATCGACACCTTGAAGATCGATCAGTCGTTCGTGCGGGATCTGGGCAACACCCGGGAGGGATTGGCCATTGTGCTGGCGATCATCTCCATGGGGCGGGCGTTGAACCTGGAGATCGTCGCCGAGGGGGTGGAGACCCGCGAGCAGATGTTGTTGCTCAAAGAGCATGGTTGTCATGAGTTGCAGGGATATTTCTTCAGCAAGCCGGTCTCTGCCGAGGGGATTCGGGAGTTGTTCGACCAGGGACGGACGCTGGACGATCTTTAGGTCGTTGGCGGGATGGCCCCCGTTTCTTGGGTGGTGTCTGGCGGAGTCTGGTGGGGTTTGGTGTCCGGCGTGATCGGGCATGAGTGGCGAAGGAAAAAGGGGGGGGATCGATGGAGGGGATGTGGGGGCAGCTTCGTTTCAAGGTGCTGGTGTTGCTGGTGGGCGCCTTGCTGGTGATCGTGGGTTTGAGCGGCGGCGCGACGTTGGAACGATTGGCCCAGTCCCGGGAAGCGGGTTTGCATGTGGATCTGGCGGAGTTGGCGGTTTTGAGCGGTGCGGTGATCCACGAGGGCCAGAAGGAGCGGGGTTTGACCTCCGGGTATCTGTCCAGCGGCCAGAAGCGGTTTCGTCCGGAGTTGGAGGCCCAGCGGGTGGTCACGGATCGGGTGGTGGAGGCGTGGCGCGTCTGGTTTGCCCGTGAGCGTTGGCGGCGTTTCGTGCCTTCCCTGGCGGCTTTGGTGGAGCGGGCCGCAGACAGTGCTACCCGTCTGAAGGCCATCCGGCAGGAAGCGGACGGCGACAAGGGCAGCGCTTTGGTGGTGGTGCCGAAATATACCCGGGAGTTGGCCTTGTTGTTGGAGTTGATCGCGGATCTGCCGGCCCACTCTCGCAGCGTGGATCTGGCGGCCCGGGCGTTGGCGTATGCGCATCTGGTGTCCGGCAAGGAGTTGGCGGGTCAGGAGCGGGCCTTGATGATGGCGGTTTTCACGGCGGATCGTTTCGACGCGGGCAAATTGACCCAGTACGCCACCCTTGTGGGGGGGCAGGCGGTTTATATCAAGAGTTTCCTGGGTCTGGCCACCCCTGGGCAGATCGAACGGCTTCAGCAGGGTCTGGCCTCGCCGGTGGAAACCGAGGTGCAACGGATTCGCGCTTTGGTGTTCGACAAGGCTTTGACCGGGGGATTCGGTTTGGATCCGGGGGTATGGTTTCAGGCGGCCACCAAGCGCATCGACTGGTTGAAAGAGGTGGAAGAGCGGGTGGCCCAGGATCTGGGAGGGTTGTCCCAGGAGATGAAAAACCGGGCGGATCGGGCTTTCTGGAGTTATTTGTGCGGGACGGTGGTGGTGGTGGGTGGACTGCTGACGGTGGTGGTGATGGGCATGCTCTCCGTGGGGCGGCGCTTGCGTTGTACCCTGGCAGGACTGGAGCGGCTGGGACGGGGGGATTTGACTGGTCGGATCGATGTCGGCGTCTCGCGGGATGAGTTGGGTGCGATCGCGTATGGAATCAATACGATGGCGACGGCCATGGCGGCCAATCTGCGCACCGTGCATACCGAGGCTGAAGCGGTGGAGAGCTTGTCGGCCCGTTTTGTCGCGTTGCGTCAGGATCTGGATCGGGAGTCGAGCGCCACGCATGCCTTGTCCGGGGAGGTGGTGGAGGAGAACAACCGTTTGGATTCCGAACTGGCCCACTTGAAGCGGGATATCGATGCGGCGGTGGCGCGGATCGATCAGGTTTCCAAGGCGGCGGAGGATCTGTCGGAGAATGTCGCGTCGAGTGCCGTCGCCACCGAGTTGGCCAGCACCAACGTGAACGCCATGGCTGCCGCCGCTGAACAGATGACCGCCAATCTGGCTGAAGTCAATGTGCATCTGGAGGAGGTTTCCGCCTCCGTGGCCCGGGTGGCGGAGCGGGTGGTGGAGGTGAATGCCCTGTCGGACCGGATCAAGGAGCGGTGTGACACGGCGGAAGGGATCGCGGCGTTGGCCGACCGTTCATCCAGCGAGACTTTGAGTTCCATCGAGGGATTGGCGGTCTCTTCGGACGAGATTGTCGAGGTGGTCAATTTGATTCATTCCATCGCCGATCAGACCCACATGTTGGCGTTGAACGCGGCCATCGAGGCGGCGGGGGCCGGGGAGAGCGGCAAGGGGTTTGCCGTGGTGGCCGGAGAGGTCAAGGAGTTGGCCCGTCAGACGGCGGACGCCACCCGTTTGATCGAGGAGAAGACCGGGGATATTCAGGACCGGACCCGGCGGGTGGTGGACGCCATTCGTCAGATGGGATCTTTGATCGATCGGATCAATGATGGCAACGAGGCGATTGCCGAATCGGTGGCGCATCAGCGGCAGGCGGTGGCGGAGATTGGTCGATCCATGGAGGCGGTCGCGGAGTCGGCGCGGCAGGTGACCCGCAATTCCGGGGAGTTGGGTTTGGCCTCCGAGGAGGTGGCGCGGCGTGCCCAGGAGGCGGCTTCCGGCACGCAGAACGTGGCTGATTCGTCCACGGTGATGGCCAGTCACGCCGAACGGGTTGCTTTGGAGAGCGCGGGAGCGCGGGAGCGGTCCGAATCTATGCGCAGCGTGGCCGAGGCGATGTTTGTGGCTTCGGCCCAGGTGCAAAAGATGATGCTTCAGGCCATGGATCATGTCGAAACCCTCCACGAGACCATTCGGCTTTCCGGTCAGTTGACCGAGGGGTTGAATCAGAGCAGTCAGGCGTTGCGGGAGGCCCGGGTGGGTTGGACCATTGAGTGATTGCGTTGAGTGATTGCAGGGGTCCGGGGACCGGCACGGTCCCCGGTAGGGGGTTGGGGACGAAGTCCCCAAGGTCTTGATTTTGACTTTCGCGCGCTTTTCACAAAAGCTTTTTTCGCGTAGCGAAAAAAGCGCAAGCGCGCGACAACCAATCCAAAAAACAAAAGTAACTATTCAGCACCCCCTTCACTGTGTGGATGAGTCGAGGAAGAGCTTGGAGATCAGGATCGCATGAAATCCGGCCATTTTCCCAGGAATAGGTCTTTGAGTGCCTGGGTTGCGGAAACGC
>JADGBT010000067.1 GCA_015231375.1 Magnetococcales bacterium
CGTGACCGTCTTGACTCGGTAGAGTCGGTCCGTCAGGTGGGCGCGCAACTCCTCATCGACGAATGACCCCTCCACCAGTTCCGGCGGATCGTTGGATAAGGCCTCCACCACTTCCTTTGGCAACCGTTCCCGCAGCAGAGTTCCCGCCGATTCCGGATTGGAGAGCAAAGCTTTCAAAAAACGGTCGTGCGGGTGAATGATGTCAGTCATGGGCCGTTTTGTTGGAAGCACCTACTTGGAGCTGTTCATGCGGAAGGCAACCCTATCGCCCAGACAATAAACGCAATATGGTTAACAATTTATAGATGATTGTATAAAATATTTTATATCAAATTAACTTAGATATTAATTTGTTGGACTGATCATGATTCATAATGTTATATCGAAACCGCGATGCTCTGATTTCTGGCGCTCCTTGCTTGGTTTCCACCCCTGATGGTAAGGAGAACAGGCGGTTATCGTGAATCAGTAAAAACGTTTCAGTTGAGCCATTGGTCTGCTAAGGTTCCCGTGGGTGATTGGTCTGGTCCATGGGTTTGAACTGGGACTCCAGCATTTCGGCTTGTTTGTTGTTTTCGATGGTATCGAAGCGTCTTTGCTGGGCCTTTTCCCGGAACACTTCCTGGGCGCGGTTTTGTTGCAGGGTGTGTTCCAGCTCCAACTCCCGCATTTGTTGTTGGGATGCGCGGGTGAATTGCAACAAGGCGACCAGCACCACCACCACGCCCACCACCACGGAGATCATTTTGGACTTGCTGCTGTCGCTGTCCTGGGGAGCGGGTTTCCTGGATGGACCTTCGGCCCGTTCCGGTCTTTCGTCGCCGTTGTTTTCTTCTTCCATGGGGATTTTTCGCAACGCAGGAGGAGAGTGGGAGTGACTTCGACCGACAGATGGCCTTGAGCTTGAAGCATATCGCAGCGTCGGAGCGCGGGCAAGAGTTTTTCTTGGTTTGCAGCATGCAGGGCATGCGCCGGGATCAGCGCTTCGTGTTACGCTCAAGCAACGCGGGACCACCCTTGGATCCCAAGATCACAAGGCGATTTCCGCGTGTTCGGCGGCTTTGCGCAGCAGTTCCAGGGCCTCTTCAAATTCGTATTGGGCGATCATGCGTTTGATCTGTCCGGCTTCGTGTTCCAGTCCCAACAGAAGCAGGGATTCCACCACCCCGTTGACCTTGCCGGAGGCGGTGGAGTCGTATTCTCCCAACAACTGGGCCAACTCCCGCATCTCCTGGGCAAGGGCCAGACGGTCCACGGACTGGACCGGAGGCGGAGTCGACGGAACCGGGGGCGAAGGCGCGTCGGTCAGGGCCGCGTGGATGGCGGACAGGATCGTCAGGTGGGCTTGTTCCAGCCGGTCCACAGCCGTTTCCAATCCGGGGGTGGTGTTTCCCTGCCTGAGCAAGGCCTCCACATCTCTGGCCCTTTCCGCCAGTTCGCCGGCTCCCATGTTGGCGGCGAGACCCTTGAGGGTATGGGTCTCCCGCAGCGCGGTGATCTGGTCCCGACGTTCGAGCGCGGCTCGAAACCGGACCGGAAAGCCGGATTGACTCTCGCAAAAACGCGCCAGCATGCGACGCAGCAGATTGAGGCTCCCTCCCATGCGCCGCAAGGCCATGACCATATCCAAACCGGGAACCACCGGCATTTCGGCGGCACGCACGGCTTCGGCTTCCGGGAGCGGTTGCGGCGCGCTGGGTGACAGGGTGTGTTCATCTCCCTGTTCGTGTTCTGGCCCCTGTTCGTGTCCCGATTCCGGTTTGATCCAGCGCGCCAGGGTGTCGAACAGCACGGACACCTCCAAAGGCTTGGGGATGTGGTCGTTCATGCCGCATTCCAGGCATTTCTCCCGGTCGTCGGTCAAGGCGTTGGCGGTCAGGGCCAGAATCGGCAGATGCTGCCAGGCCGGATCGCTCCGGATCCGGCGGGTCGTCTCGAACCCGTCCATGACCGGCATCTGACAATCCATCAGCACGCCGTCGTAGCGGTTCTTTTGCAGCTTGTGCAGGGCCTCTTCCCCGTTCATGGCCAGATCCACCCGGATCCCGGCCGCGTTGAGGAGTTCCAGGGCCACTTCCTGATTGACCGGATGATCCTCGACCAACAGCAGACGCACCCCCCGCAAGGTCCGGGCGAACGCTTCGGGAATGCCCTCGCGCTCAGCGGCGGAGGGGTCGGTGTCGACGTGGGGCGTGGCGGTTTCCGCAGGTTCCGCGCCCGCACCGAAACGCGCCGTGAAATAAAAGGTGCTGCCGGTTCCGGGGGTGCTCTCCACGCCGATTTCTCCCCCCATCATCTCCACCAGACGTTTGCTGATGCTCAATCCCAGTCCGGTCCCGCCGTATTTGCGGGAGGTGGAACCGTCGGCCTGGGAAAAGGCGGTGAACAGCTTGTGGATCTGGTCCGGGGTGATGCCGATGCCGGTATCGGTGATGGCGAACCGCAAGACCTGCTCATCCTCCGGGGCGTCCATTTTCTGGATGGAAATGAGTACCCGACCCTTTTCGGTGAACTTGATGGCGTTGTTGACCAGATTGATCAGCACCTGTCCCAGACGCATGCCGTCTCCCACCAGGGTGTCGGGAACATCAAGCCCGATCTTGAACTGCAATCCCAGGCCTTTCTCCCGCGCCTTGATCACGGTCAGATCGGACAGTTGGTTCAAAACCGCCTTCAGGGAAAAACCGGTGCGTTCAAAGCTCATCTTGCCGGCGTCGATCTTGGAGAAGTCCAGAATGTCGTTGATGATCCCCAGCAGACTCCGGGCCGCTCCGTCCACTTTCTGGATGTAGGTGCGCTGTTTTTCGTTCAACTCGGTGCGCAAGGCCAGATGGGTCATGCCGATGATGGCATTCATGGGGGTGCGGATTTCGTGGCTCATGTTGGCCAAGAAATCGCTCTTGGCCTGGGCCGCCTCCTGGGCCTTGGCCATGGCCACCGACAACTCCTGGGTGCGTTCGTCCACCAACTCTTCCAGATGCTCCTTGTAGGCTTCCAGCTCCACCCGCGCCCGTTCCGCGTCTTCGGCGAGACTCAAGGCGGCCAGACGCTGCTGGAACAGCTCGTCCGGTTCCAGTTCGGCGATCTCGGTCTGTTCGGCCAGGATCGGAGCGTGGAAAATCGCCGCGCGGCCCCGTTCCATGGCCAGGGCATTGACCAGTCGCTTCAGCTCGATGATTCTTTTCTCCCGCCCCAACGCCAGACGGTTGAACCGTTCCACATCCGCCATCCGGTCGCGCAGGACAAGATTCTCCCGCAGCTTCTCTTCGGCCCGTTTGCGTTCGGTGATGTCCTCTTTGACCGCCACGCAATGGGTGATCACCCCTCTGGCGTCCCGGATCGGGGAGATGGCTGCCTGCTCGACGAAGATCTCGCCGTTCTTCTTGCGGTTGACGAGTTCTCCCCGCCACACCTGGCCGGCGCGCACGGTGGACCACAGATCCTCGACGTTTTGTGCTTCCGGCAGACCACCGGCCGCGAATTGGCGCCAATCCAGGCCGAGAACCTCTGCGGCGGGATAACCGCTCGTCCTGACGAACTGGGGATTGACGTATTCGATGGTGCCGTCCAACGCGGTGATGATCACGCTGGCCGGACTGTTTTCCACGGCGTTGGACAACGTGAGCATTCGTTCCTGGGCCTGTAGCCGCGCGTGGATATCCCGGAACACCAGCACCGCTCCCACCAGCGTTGCCTCGTGACGCATGGGCATGACGGTGTATTCCACGGGAAAGAGGCTGCCGTCTTTGCGTTGGAACCACGCCTCTTCCACCTGGATCGATTCCCCCATCCGACAGGCGCGCGACAAGGGAGATTCGGACTCCGGGGGGGCGGGGGGGCGGGAGGGTTGGTCCGGATGGGTGTGGAGCACGGTGGCGGGAATGGGCCGTCGGGTCAACTCCTCCCGGGAGTGTCCCAACAAGGTCAAGGCCGCCGGATTGACGAAAATGGCCTGCCCAAGGGAGTCCATGCCGATGATGCCGTCGCTCACCGAGGCGAGAATCAATCGGCTGCGCTCCTCGGAGGCGGTCAGGGCCTCTTCCATGGCCTTGCGCAGGGTGATGTCCTGGATGGTGCCCACAAACCGGGTGGGATTGCGTTGGGCGTCTCGTGCCATGATGGCGCCACGCACCCGCAGCCAGCGCGTTTCGCCGTCACCGGTCAAGGCGCGATACTCCACGTCATGACGGGCGATCTCTCCGGTCAGGTAGGCGCGTTCGTATTGCAGCACCCGCTCCCGGTCATCCGGGTGGATGGTCTGGGCCCAGGCTGCGCGGGTCATGAGGGCGACTTCCGACGGGGAGTAGCCGAGCATCTTGGCCCAGCGGGCGTTGACCCGCAGGGTTCCGGCACTCGGATCCGCGTCCCAGAATCCCAGTTCGCCACCGGCCATGGCCACGTTGAGGCTCTCTTCCACCTCTTGGCGGTGTTTCACCTCCCGTTGCAAACGGCGATTCCAGAACACCACGATCGCCACCATCAGCAGCGTGGCCATCCCCACGGTCACGCCATGACTGAACAACCATCGTTCCAGAAGCGTATCCGGTTCGGCGGCCCAAAGCGTGGCCGGAATGATCAGGTTCGTCCCCCACAGCAGGGTCGCAAGCCGAGTCGCAAGCCGGTTCGGCAGGGAAGGAGCGAAGGTCGGGCGGGGGTGATGTGGAGCCATGATGCGTTTCATGCAACCGATCCGGCGGCATGGCCTGAAGACCACGCCCATTGCAGATTGAAACCTCCCAGCCATCCGGTCACATCTACCACCTCTCCGATGAAATGAAGGCCGGGAACCGTGCGGCAGGCCAGGGTGTGCGGCTCCAGGGCGCGGGTGTCCACGCCTCCGACGGTCACTTCGGCCCGGTCGAACCCTCCGGTGCCGCTTGGAACGACGCGCCACTGGTTGATCTGTTCGGCCACGAGCCGTAAACGCTTGTCGGCGATTTCCGCCATGCGTCCATCCCCGCCCGCCAGGGCGATCCGTTGCAGGGCCAGCCGTTTCGGCAGAAAACGGGAGACGATGGTGCGCAGATTCAAACCGGGTTCCCGCGCGCTGGCCTCTTTGAGTCGCGGGTAGAGATCGATTCCGGGGGTGAGATCCACGGTGATGGCCTCTCCGCCACGCCAATGGGAGGAGATTTGCAGGATCGCCGGACCGCTCAACCCCCGATGGGTGAACAGCAGATCGTCGGTGAAGCGGGCCGTCGCGCATGACACCGTGGCAGGCACCGAAAGACCGGTCAGATCCCGGCACCCTTCACGGAGGTCGCCGCCAAAGCTCAACGGGGTCAACCCCGGTTTCGTGGGTACGATCTTGAGTCCGAACTGGCGGGCGAGGTCGTATCCCAAAGCGGTGGCGCCGAGTTTGGGCATGGAGCGTCCCCCCAACGCCACCACCAGCGAGGCGGTGGTCCAGGATCCCTGGGCTGTTTGCACCCGGAATCCGGAGGGCAGGGCGGTCACCTGTCGAAGGGTCTGGCTTGTGAATAGGGTGACGTGGTGGCGTTGGCATTCGGCCAGCAGCATGGCGACCACCCGTTCGGCGGAGTCGTCGCAGAACAGTTGTCCGGGTTTTTTGGCGTGATGGGCAATGCCGTGTCGTGTCAGCAGGTCGAGAAACGCTTGCGGGGGGAAGCTTTTCAGGGCAGCCTGGGGAAAAACCGGATCGTGGCACAGATAATGGCGCGCTTCGGCGTGCAGATGGGTGAAATTGCAGCGTCCGCCACCGGATACGCGGATTTTTTCGCCTGCGCGACGGGCGTGATCCAGCACCATGACCCGGCGTCCCCGCCGACCGGCGGTGGCGGCGCACATCAGGCCGGAGGCGCCCGCGCCCAGGACGATGACCTCCCAATCCGGAGATGAACTCAAGGGTGGTGATCCTTTACATGCATGATTCGGCGTCTGATGGCTTGAGGGTGTCGATATACCGTAAAGATTTTGCCGGTAAAGATCCCTCCAATGCAACGGGGAACCGTGATCATCCGTGGAAAACGTGGGCCAGTAGGATTATGCTCGATATTCCGTAATCTTGATCGGTCGTCCCAATGGGAGCGAAATCATGGCGCGTTTGTCTCGATTTTCCTTGACCCAGAAGGTGTTGTTCTGGTCCTTTCTGGGTTTCATGATCAACATCCATCTGCTGGTGATGGTCTCCGAGTCTCAACTGGAGCGCGCCATGCTCGATCAGGTCTACAAACAGGCCCAGAGTTATCTGTTCGGGCTGGCCCAGCACATGGAGTCCATGCCGGCCAATGCCACCACCGAGCAGTATCGCCGGGTTCTGCTGACCGGTTTGTCCCGCGAGGGGCATCCTTATTTTCAGTTCACGCCGAACGAAATCTACCTGTACGCAGCCGACGGCAGGATTCTGGGCCATACCGAGCCGGGGGAGCATCCGGACAAGCCTTTGGACGGGGTGTATGGCCAGGTGATCCGGGAAGGCCGGTCGATCATCTCTTCCGACCTGCCCACGGCCATCGAAAACCGGGCGTTCGACTCTCATCCCACCATCGATGTGATCCTTCCGGTCCGGTTGGGCGGCAATCCGCAGGTCAACGCCGGTCTGGAGGCGGAGTTGGACATGGCGGAACTGATGCGTCAGATCAAGGTCAACGACGACGCCTATGAAAAGCGCATCGTCCTGTTGACCCTGGCATCCGGGATCTTGTTGTTTCTGTTCATCTGGTGGTTGTTGCATCGGTTGGCCATCCGTCATGTGACTCGGTTTTCCCAGGTCATGTCGGCGTTTGGTTCCGGCACCCTGGAGGCGCGCATCCCGTTGCCCCTGCCGAGCGATGAAATCGGTGCGTTGGGCCGTTCCATCAATGGCATGGCGGACAATCTCTGTCAGTTGATGCGCGAGCAGGAGGAGGGGTATCTTCAGACCCTGCAATCCCTGAGCAAGGCGCTGGAAGCCAAGGACGCCTATACCCAAAGCCATTCGGCGCGCGTTTCCCGTTATGCGGTCATGCTGGGCAAACATCTGGGATTGCCGGAAGCGACGCTCAAGGTGCTCAACAAGGGCGCCTTGATGCACGACCTGGGCAAGATCGGCGTTCCGGACGCCATTCTCAACAAGCCCGCGCCGTTGACCGACGACGAGTTCGTCATCATGCGCAGCCATGCCCGTTATACCGCGACCATCATGCGTCCGTTGCACCGTTTCCACGAGTTTCTCGAAATCGCCGCCTGGCACCACGAACACTGGGACGGCAGCGGTTATCCGGATGGTCTGGCCGGGGAGAAGATTCCGCTGTTGGCCCGCATCGTCTCCATCGCCGACACCTGGGACGCCATGACCGGAGACCGGGTTTATCGCAAGGGAATGTCCCACGAAAAGGCGTTGGGCATCCTGGAGCGGGAACAGGATGCGGGCCAGTGGGATCCACATCTGGTTCGGCGTTTCATCGCCTTGATCCGGGAGAAGGAGGGAGTGTGGAATCCGGA
This sequence comes from Magnetococcales bacterium, assembly GCA_015231375.1. Classification (GTDB taxonomy): domain Bacteria; phylum Pseudomonadota; class Magnetococcia; order Magnetococcales; family Magnetaquicoccaceae; genus Magnetaquiglobus. The sequence continues at coordinate 7,444 of JADGBT010000067.1, forward strand.
GTGATCTCGCTGTTTCTGGCGGCGCTGTTGGCGGCCACGCTCCTGCCTTTCTCCTCGGAGGCGGTGCTGGCGGCCATGGTGCTTTCGGGACGATTCGATCCGTGGCAACTGTGGTGGGCGGCCAGCCTGGGCAATGTGCTCGGGGCGCAGATCAATTGGGGAGTGGGGCGCTATTGTCTGCGCTTTCAGGATCGCCGCTGGTTTCCCGTCGCTCCCGAGACGCTGCGCAAGGCCGGAGAACGGTTCCGCGCCCAGGGGGAGTGGAGTCTGCTGTTCGCCTGGTTGCCGGTGGTCGGCGATCCGCTCACATTTGTGGCCGGCGCGTTCGGGGTACCTTTCTGGCGGTTTTCCCTTTGGGTCGTGCCGGGCAAGGCCGGACGCTATCTGCTGATCGTGGGCCTGTTGTGATCGGGTTGAAAAAAAACGTCAGGCGCGCAGGATGTATTGATCGTAATAGTCGTCCAGAATGCCGCACAGCCGGGATTGACGGGCCTCGTCCACCCCTTCCATTTCGGCCAGTCCCTCCCGGTGCAGACGACTCATGAGTGAACTGTAGGCTGCGGGCATGCCTTTGAGCAGGTCCAGCTTGATGCGCATCAGATCCGCACTTTCAAACATGGGGGATCTCCCTGGGATCGTTGGTGGGTTGACAGGCCATTCCTTCAACGGTGGTCCCGTTGAAATTGATGAAGATTGGCGCAATGGGTTGCGGGAAGGATTAAAGCAAGAATGATGCCATCATAAAATCATCCACTCCCCGTCCGGGCGCGCGAAAAAAGCCTTGGTGGAGGGATCGGAAAGAGGGTAATATATAAAACTTGGAAATGACTCTGAATTATTGGTCCGCCCCGTGAACGCCATGCACCTTTGCGATGAATTGACTTTCCATCAGATTCAAGTGGGCGACACCTTTCGGCTGGAAAAGACCTTCACCGCCGACGATGTGGACCGTTTCGCGCACGTCAGCGGTGACTTCAGTCCGTTGCACATGGATCCGGACTATGCCGTCGCTTCCGGATTCGAAGGACGGGTGGTCCACGGCATGCTGCTGGCCGCGCTTTTTTCCCAGTTGATCGGCATGCGCGTTCCGGGCCGCAGCGCCTTGTATCTGGCCCAGGATTTGGCCTTTCGGCGTCCGGTGCGGGTGGGGGAGTGCGTCACCGCCTTGGCGCGCGTCATCGGCAAAAATCCCACCACCCAGACCATTCTCCTGGCCACGGAAATTCGCAACGCCGAGGATCAGGTGGCGGTCGGCGGCATGGCGCGGGTCAAGGTCCGTGACCACGACCTCCTCCCGGACACCCCCCATCCCGACCCCGAGAACCCCCTGCCCCTCCCCGACGGCCAGAAGTGCGTGCTGATCACCGGCGCCACCGGCGGCGTGGGATCGGCCATCGCCACCTTGCTGGCCGCTTCCGGATGGGCGGTAGGCGTCCACTATTTTCAAAACGAGGAAAAAGCGGCGCGACTGGTTCAAAAAATCAGGGAATCCGGTGGCGAGTCGTTTGCGATCCAGGCCGACCTGCGGGAAGGCAACGCCGTGGAACGGTTGCTGCAGATCACCCTCAAACGCTTCTCCCGCCTCGACGGGGTGGTCAACGCCGCCTCCGGAGAGATCTTCCATCGCCCGATGCGGGATCTGGAATGGTCCCAGTTCATGCATCACCTGGATTTTCAACTCAAGGCGGTTCATCAGGTCTGCCGTCAGGCTTTTCCGCATCTTAAAAACAGTGGCGGCGCCGTGGTCAACATCCTCTCCCAGGTGGTCTGGGATGCCCCGCCCGCCCAGATGGCCGATTATGTCGCGGCCAAATACGCCCTCAAGGGGTTCTCCAAGGCCCTGGCCGTGGAATGGGCCGAAGAGGGCATCCGGGTCAACACCGTCTCTCCCGGCTTGCTCCGCACCGACATGACCGAACATCTCAACGAACGCGTCTTCAAAAGCGAAATCGGTCGCACGCCGTTGCGTCGTCTGGGAACCCCAGAAGATGTGGCCCGCAGTGTGGCGTTTTTGCTCGGAGAAGGGGCCGCCTTCCTGACAGGGGTGGACCTGCCCCTGACCGGTGGACAGGTCATGCACTAAAAAGAACCTCCCGCTCACCACTATCGGCCCGCTCATGCAACCGCTCGCCATACCACGCATTCTGCTCAGTCGTCTCAGGGCCCGCCCGTTCAAGGAGCACTACTGGGCGCTCTGTGAACATCTGGCGCGTCTGGGACGACTTCCCGATCAGACGGCGTTCGCGCGCCTGGCCGGGAAAGATCAGCTGCGTTTTCTGACCAACGGGGTGCAACCCGTGGATGGAGCCTGTCGCCAAAGAGCGCATGCCGCCGCCGAATGGCTGATCCGCGCCTGGGAAAGCACCCCGGATGATGGGGTCTCCATGGGATATTTCCCCTGCGATCCGGTGGAACGCTCCCCCCTGGGCAATGGCTGGCGACCCTCCTATCCGGAAACCACCGGATACATCATCGTCTCTTTGCTCGACTACGCCATCCGCTTTTCCGACGCGTTGATGCGGGAGCGGACCATGGCCATGGCCCACTGGGAGGCCGAGGTGCAGATGGCCTCCGGGGCGGTGCAGAGCGGCGTCATCACCATTCCGGCCCGGCAACGTCCGGCGGTGTTCAATACCGGCATGGTGCTTCAGGGGTTTGCCGCCATCTTGAAACACGAACCCGATCCCCGCATCGAACAGGCGGCCCGGCGCGCCGCCGATTTTCTCATCGCCGACGTGGGCGCGGATGGCCATTTGCGCACTCATGGCCACTGTGTCACCGATCGTCCCATCAAGACCTACAACGGTCTGTGCGCCTGGGGATTGTACCAGTTCGGCGAGCTGGTCCACGACGCGGCGTGTCGGCAGGCCGCGTTGCGCATCGCCCAGGCCTCCATGCGGATGCAACGGGCCAATGGCTGGTTTTCCCACAACTGCCTCGAACGGGATGAAGCCCCGTTGACCCATACCATCGGCTACACCCTTCAGGGATTGCTGGAGACCGGTGTCCTGGCTGGAGATGCCGCCCTGATCGAATCCGCCCGCCGGGGCATGCTGCCGATCCTCGACGCCCTCTCCCCGGAAGGATTTCTGCCGGGCCGGTTCCACGCGAACTGGACGCCCGCCTCTTTCAGTTCCTGCCTCACGGGCAATGCCCAATTGGCGGTGGTTTGCTATCGGCTGTTCCAGGTGCTGGGGGATGGCGCCTTTTTGGAGGCGGGACATCGACTGTTGGATTTTCTCAAGGGCTTGCAGGTGATCGGCTCTCCGGCCTCGCCCATGCGCGGGGCGCTGGCCGGATCGTTTCCGATGCTGCTCGGAGAGTACCAGCCCGCTGGTTTTCCCAACTGGGCCACCAAATATCTGCTGGACGCCTTGTTGCTGCAAGACCGGATCATCGAGGGACAGGCATGATCGGTCCCATCGCGGCCCGTTGCAAACGGTTCGTCAAGGGAGCGTGGAAAAAGCAGCGCCTGTCCTGGCGGCGTCGCTGGCTGGGATTCGGTCCGGACACCCTGAAACAGACCCTGACCGATCTGGGAATCCGCTCCGGGGATTGCCTGCTGGTCCACTCCTCCCTGGATCGCCTGGAAGCCTTCACGGGAAAGAGCAGCGCCATCATTGGGGTGTTGCAAGAGGTGGTGGGACCGTCCGGATTGCTGCTCATGCCCACGTTGCCGTTTTCCGGCACGGCGTTGGAGTGGGCGCGTTCCGGCGCCCTGTTCGACGCGCGGACCACGCCTTCCCGCTCCGGACTGCTCACCGAACTGTTCCGCCGTTCTCCGGGAGTGGTGCGCAGCCTCCATCCCACCCACGCGGTCGCGGCCTGGGGAGAGCGGGCGGAAGCCTTTTGTCGCGCTCATCCCCACTGTTCCACCCCCTGCGGAGAAGGTTCCCCGTATGCCGAATTGGTGACGGAAAATGGCAAGATCCTGTTTCTGGGAGCCTCCATCGAAGCCATGACCTTTTTTCACGCTGCCGAGGCGCTCCTGGAAGCGCATCTGCCTTTTTCGCCTTTCACCCGTGAATCGTTTTCATTGCCGTCCCGCACCCCATCCGGAACGGTGATGACGGTCACCCGGCTTTTCGATCCGGAGGTCTCCCGGAAACGGCGCATCGCGCGTCTGGTGCCGGATCTCAAACGTCGCGGGGGGTGGCGTCATGTCCGTCTGGGCGGGGCGGAGTTGCTGTGCCTGGACGCCCGCGACGTGCTGGCGACTTTAAGCGAAATGGCGGCGCAAGGACGCTATTGTTATGATCCGTGAAGCACGTCAGGCGTTTCTGAGCGCTCTGGAGCAAAACCGCGCTTTTGAAACCCGCAACGCCGCCTGGGACTACCTGACCCGGGGAGAAGAGGCGGGACGCTGGCGCGTGGTGGCCCGGGTCGTCCGGGAACTGCCGGAAGGGGCGTTGGGACTCAAAACTCTGCGGGTCGCGGTGCTGGCTTCCTTCGCGATTGATTTTCTTCAAGATGCCCTGTTGGCCCTGGGCCTGGCCCATGGATTGCGGGTGGTGTGGCACGTATCGGGTTTTGCCCAGTACCACCAGGAGATTCTCGACCCCGACAGCGGACTTTACGCCTTTCGGCCGGATGTGGTGATCCTCGCCATCGAGGGGGAACGGCTGTTGCCCCATCTGTACGCGGAAGCAGGCGCGCTGCCCGTCAACGCCGTGGAAAGCGGAGTCGCGGCAGCCATGGGGGTGATCGATCCTTTGATCACCGCCTTGAAAAAACATTCCGGGGCCTTGTTGTTGATTCACGATCTGGTCGGACCGCCGGAGCGGGCCTGGGGCATTCTGGAGGGGATGAACGGGCCGGGTGCCACGGAGGTGATCCAGGGGGTGCGTGCCGCCCTGCTGGAGCGCGCCCGGAGCGTGCGGGGTCTGCATGTGGTGGACTACTCCGGTCTGGTGGCGCGTTACGGCGTCAGGCAGTGGTTCGACCGGCGCATGGCCCATCTGGCCCAATCCCCCATCGCCGCCCCGATGCTGCCCCGGTTGGCCGGGGAGTACCTGAAATATCTGCGGGCCGTGGCGGGTCTGACCCGGAAATGTCTGGTCACCGACCTGGACCACACCTTGTGGGGGGGGATCGTGGGGGAGGATGGTCTCCATGGTCTCAAGCTGGGTCCGACCTATCCGGGCAGCGCCCATCTGGCCTATCAGCGGCTTTTGTTGCAGCTTCACCAGCGGGGGGTTTTGTTGGCGATTGCCAGCAAGAACAACCCGCAGGATGTGGCGGAGGTGTTCCGGGACCATCCGGCCATGCTGCTCAAACCCCACCATTTCGCCCGACAGGAGATCCATTGGCAACCCAAGTCCCAATCCTTGCGGGCCATTGCCCAGGGGCTTAACATCGGCCTGGAACATCTGGTTTTTGTGGATGACAACCCGGCGGAGTGCGCCGAAGTGCGCGCCGCCTTGCCGATGGTGACCGTGATCGTGTTTCCGGCCCGGCCCGAAGAGGCGGTGGAGCTCATTCTCGAACCCGGCTGGTTCGACGCCTTGACCGTATCGGAGGAGGATCGCAACCGCAGCGCCCTTTATGAGCAACGGGATCGCGCCGAGGCGCTGAAAATGGCGAGCGGTTCGTTGCAGGAATATTATGTCAGTCTGGAAATGGGGGTGGAGATGGTTCCGGTGACCGCCGCCACCGTGGCCCGCGCGGCCCAGTTGACCCAGAAGACCAATCAATTCAACCTCACCACCCGGCGCCATTCCGAAGAGGAGCTGGCCAGACGCTTGAACGATCCGGATTGGCTGGTGTGCGGAGTGCGGGTGATCGACCGCTTCGGGGACAACGGGGTGGTGGGTCTGATGATGGCCAAAGCCCTGGACGACCAGGAGACCCTGGAGGTGGAGACCTTTTTGTTGAGTTGCCGGGTCATCGGTCGCACCATCGAAACCGCCATGCTGGCCGAACTGTGCCAAGGCGCGCGTCGCATGCACCGTCGGCGCATCCGGGGCTGTTGCATTCCCACGGCCCGGAACGCCCCGGCGCAAACGTTGTATCCGGACCATGGATTCATCCGAGCGTCCGTGGTCTCCGAGAACGCCAATCAAGACGAAACCTTTTGGGAACTGGATCTTGCCTGCGGCGAGGTCACCACCCCGCCGTGGATCACCCGGATTGGAGCCGACCATGGAAGAACAGATCAAACAACTGATGGCTGACCTGCTGAATCTGAATCCCGCCCGGATTGACGACTCCACCGCCATGGAGGATGTGGATGGCTGGGATTCGTTCAACCATCTCAACTTGTGTCTGGCGCTGGAACAGGAGTTCGGCGTGACCCTGGAGGTGGATGAAATGGAGTCCATGACCTCTTTTTACGATATTTGCCAGATCATTCAGTCGAAGTTGTGAAACGGGTCGTCCAACGCCATGATGGGCTCCCGCGTCGCGACTTCGGAGTGCGCATGATCGCCCGTCTTTGGCGGCTTCCCTACGGTGCGGTCCAAAATATCGGTTTCGCGCTGTTGTTTGTGATTCTGGTTTCGGTGGTGGTGAGCGCCTACCGCAACAACAGTCAAAGCTACGAAGCGCTCCACGCCCTGATCCATTTCCACGGTCCCCAGCTCAAGCGTCTGCACCATCTGCACGATCATCTGCGCGCGGCCCATGGCGTCTTGATGAGACCGGAGGCGGGGCTGGAAGAGGGGATCCGGGAGCTGGAACAGGCCGTCATTCGGTTTCGGGAGTTTCAGCAGGTCGCCGCGTCCATGGAATGGACCGATCCGGAGCGATTGAACGGATTGCATCGGGATCTGCAACGCTTCCAGGTCGGATTGCTGCGTTATCAAGAGGAGGCGCAGTCCGGCGACTATCGGTCCGACCCGGCGGAACGGGCGAAACAGGAGACCATCCGGGCCTGGCAGGATCTGGAAATCACCATCGAGGCGATGAAACAGGAGATCGGCGCGGATCTGAAACGCACCGAAGAGAAGGTCATGACGGTCGGGAGCTGGAACCTGAAGCTGTTCATGCTGCTTTCCGTGGAGGGGCTGGTCCTGTTTGGACTGATTGTGTTGCTTCTGAAGAAAATCATCAAGGAGCGGATCCAGCCGTTGCGCATGGGCGCCGAACAGTTCGCCCTGGGACATCTGGAACATCGCATCATCCTGGAATCCAGGGACGTGTTCGCCGAGTTGGGTCAAGCTTTCAATCATATGGCTTCCAGTCTGCATCTCAAGGATTTGGCTCTCAAGGAGAACCTGACCATCCTGGAACAGGCCAAGGAGCAGGCCGAAGCCGCCAGCCGCACCAAAAGCGAATTCCTGGCCAACATGAGCCATGAGATCCGTACTCCGATGAATGCCATCATCGGTTTGACCGATCTGGGCTTGCAGCATCCCACGGATCCCCGTTCGCATTTCTATCTGCGGCAGATTGCCGACTCCTCGCATCGATTGTTGCGGATCATCAACGACATTCTGGATTTTTCCAAGATCGAGGCCGGCAAGCTGGAGGTGGAGCATCTCTTTTTCTCGCCCCGCGAGGTGTTCGATCGTCTGCTGGATCTGTTTCGGACGCAGGCGCAGGAAAAGGGCGTATCCTTGCGTTTTTATTGGATCGGCGCCCCCTCTCCCCGGTTGATCGGGGATCCTTATCGGTTGGAACAGATTCTGATCAATCTGGTCGCCAACGCCTTGAAGTTCACCCCGAGCGGAGAGGTTGCGATCGTGGCCCGTCTGCTGCGCGCACGCGACGGGATCACGCCGGAGCAACTGGAATGCTCGGTGCGGGATACGGGCATCGGCATGACCCCGGATGAGGTCGGCAGACTGTTTCAGCCGTTCGTCCAGGCGGACGGCTCCACCACGCGCCGCTACGGGGGAACCGGTCTGGGTTTGACCATCTGCAAACGGCTGGTCGTCATGATGGGGGGAGAGATGCATGTGGAAAGCGCTCCCCAGGAGGGCAGTCTTTTTTTCTTCACGATCCGTTTGCCCAGTCAGGATCCGGCATCGTTGTCGGCGGCTCCTTTGTGTCCCAA
>JADGBT010000068.1 GCA_015231375.1 Magnetococcales bacterium
GGGGGAACCGGCGGTGCCCGTGGGCGGGCAAGATTGTCAGAGGGTCTATCCCCGCACATGCGGGGGAACCTCGGCAATGGCACGCCCCGTTGCCTCGGAGATGGGTCTATCCCCGCACATGCGGGGGAACCACCGGGACAATCGGCGGAGTTGCCGTCGATGCGGGTCTATCCCCGCACATGCGGGGGAACCGGCCAGGGGGATCTTCATTCCCGGATCCTGGTGGGTCTATCCCCGCACATGCGGGGGAACCCTGGGTTTTTGCCGCGAACCGGGAAGATCAAAGGGTCTATCCCCGCACATGCGGGGGAACCATTTTCCGCATGATCCAGCGATTGCCGGAATAGGGTCTATCCCCGCACATGCGGGGGAACCAACGGCGATTGGGATGGGATGATTCCGCTTTGGGGTCTATCCCCGCACATGCGGGGGAACCGATCCTGAACGATCTGGTCGGGTGGCTCGATCGGGTCTATCCCCGCACATGCGGGGGAACCTACGTGATCGTATTCATAGTATTCCAGCTAGGGGGTCTATCCCCGCACATGCGGGGGAACCCCCAACGGGAACCGTATTCGATCCGGGATAGAGGGTCTATCCCCGCACATGCGGGGGAACCCACCATTAATCCCCTCGGCAATGGCCCGCCCCGGGTCTATCCCCGCACATGCGGGGGAACCCGCTTCCGGCACAAATCGTGGGCTTTGAGCGTGGGTCTATCCCCGCACATGCGGGGGAACCGGAACCGGGCAAGCGCCATCGACGGCCACCGAGGGTCTATCCCCGCACATGCGGGGGAACCCGTGATTGGCAGCCCACATCCTCCGGTCGATTGGGTCTATCCCCGCACATGCGGGGGAACCCACCAGGGAGCTGACATTCTGGAACCTCTGGCGGGTCTATCCCCGCACATGCGGGGGAACCGCTTTCGCACCACTTTTCCGCACCAACCACCCGGGTCTATCCCCGCACATGCGGGGGAACCTCTCGCACATAACTATACGTTTTTAAAACACAATGTCAAAGAACAAAAATGACAAAGCCCAAACGGGATCAAACATGCCCGCTTGCTCCAGGCAGTGCCCGACGCACCAGCAGCATGGCGTCGTGGGAGACGATTTCTTTTGGAGGTTCGCCCAGCGTGGACAGACCAAGGCCGCCGTTCGCGACGCTGTCGGCCCAGGTCATGACGATGCTGCCTTGATGCAATTGATGATGCCAATCGCTCAAGACTCCCCAGATTCGCGAACGCACACCAGCGCTGATGCGTGGATGCGCGTACACGCCGGGGGAGAGTTCCAGCATGATTGAACTGAGAAAGCCGCGATAGCGCCCTTCCACATCACGGGTGATGACCACGACCATCGGCATCAGCCAGCCTCCGCTTCTTGATGGTCATTCAGCAGCAGTTTGATCTTGTCGATCATCATGGGAATGACATCGCGCTGGCGCAACAACCGTGCGGCGCGTCGGCGCGCGAGTCTCTCCACGGACTCGCCCGTCTTGATGGCCTCCCTGGCAGCGCCGAACGCAATATCCAGGGTAACGTCGTGCCGATAGAGATCGGCAATGTCGAGCACGAAGGAGAGACCCGAATCTTCATGAACAAAACCCAATTGCGGAATGGCGCCCACTGCGGCCACGGCGACACTCGCGGCGGCCCGCATGGCGCTCGCGGCATGGTTGAGTGCCTGATTGGGAAGATCGCCAACGGTGGGATGGGTGTGGTCGTAATGGCGACCACTCCAGGGAATACCGTGCCGTTCGGCGGCCAACTGGTAGCTGCGTTTGAGACGCGCTCCCTCCTGTCCGCGCAGCACCTCGATATCACGTGTGCGCACGATCTCGCCAAAGCGAATCGCAAACATCGCCCGCGCCACTTCCATGCGCGTTTTCGGATTGGCCCAGAGCGTCACCTGGGCACGGGCCAGGGCCGAACTGTCCGGCATCAAGGGGGGTGCGGTGTAAAAGCGCACACCCCCCTCACCGATGGCCGCCAGGGCGCAGCCATGCCGTGCCAGCAGACGCAAGGCGTCATGAGTGACGCTCGACCCCGGCCCCAAGAGAATAATCGCCAGGGACTGGTGCGGGATCTGATAGTCTCCGGCGGCCCATTCTCCCCCGCCGCCAGTCACGAAACGCAAGCAGCCATCCTCGACCTCAAGACGCCCCCGCTCCAGCCAGACAAGGCCATGCCGGTCGGAATAAGGAATACGCGCCTTTTCAAGACCAAGACGACCAACCAGCATGGCTACCTCTGCATCGCCGGGCGCAAGAGCAGCATGCCATAGCCATAGGCGGCATGCCGACCGATCCCCCGGGCGAGTTTTTCGGCGAATTTTGCGCCATCGGTGACCGTCAGTTCGCCCTGAAACGAGACATCCGGTCCCTGCGCGAGCACGGAGCCATGCCTCAAAACACGAGTCCGCTCGAAGCCCGTCATGTGGACGATTTCCAGATGCGCCGCCTTGCCCAGACGTTCGGCGAACCATTGCGCATAGACCTGATCGCGCTTCAGTTCGATTCCGGCCTCCTCAGGCGAAGCGTCGGGGAAGCGGCGCAGCGCCTCGACGAGAAACACATCCACCTCCGCCCCCTGACGCTTGAAATCACCCGTTGGTCGCAGCAGGCGTCGCACAGGGCGCACGCGGATGTCAAAGGCCAGCCGTCGCCCCGTGCGCCACTCATCCGGCATGGCTTTGACCGCCAACCGCGCCGGATCGCAGACCACCAGGGACTCCGGGCAGGCGGTCTCGCACGCGGTTTCCCTCAAGGATACCGCATCCTGGACGGTGTAGGCGTACAGCGTTCCGGCCCGCCCCTCCCGCGCCACCATCAGGCGGAAGGGTTGCAAAACGCCCTTGCCGAAGGTCTCGCTCAACAGGTGATGCAGGGCGCAGCCCTCATCGGCAGCCAGATTCCGACCGGCGGACCAACGACGCAACGCGCGCAGATCCAGCGGCAGACTGATCATGTGGAGTGTACTCATGTTCCCTGCTCCGGACGAACAAAACCTTCGACGACCCGACGGGCACCGCCATGCAGGCCGGTGCGCCAGTTGCGGATGTCCGGCAGATCGATGACGCGCAGCACCTCATCACCCACCTCCGGTCCCTCCCCTAAAGGCCAGAGCGCCCGCAACCGCCCTCCTCCGGGCATCTGTCGCAAGGCCGCGTAGGCGGTGGGCGCGGCAATGGACTCATGCCGACGCAACGGACCGCTGGGCAGACACGGCTTGCGTCCGATGAACAACGGACGGGCCGGACGGTCGAGACGGGCCGAGAGCGTATCGAGATCCGGAACGCCCGGGTCCGGCTCAAGGCGCAGGACAACCGTGACGTGCGCATCCATGTGGTATTCCCGATAACGACGATGGGGAGCGCCGTAGCTGGACCCGTTGCGGCCTTCGGGTTCACCCCATGTGGTCCAGCTCTTGTCGTTTTTCTCCAGTTTGGCATTCTGGGTATCCGTCAGCAGACCCGATGGATTCTCCCGCTCCCGACGGGCTGCGAAGACCAGTCGATCCTGAAGCTGCTGGTGTTGTCCCCAGTCGGTGCGGGCATAACCCAACGCGTTGGCGAGCAGACCGGTCAGCATGGAGAGCGCAGGAAAATCGCGGGTGACGCCCCTATTGTCGATGGTCACGCCACCGAAGGCGACCAGAGGGGCTTCCAGCGTCAGGATAAGCCAGCGGTGATCAGGCATCGGCGCAATCCCTGACCTGACTGGCGGCCCATTCGACCAGAGTCTTGAGCGAAAGCCTCTCCAATCCGCTCGCGTCTGGGCTGTTCAAGGGAGTCGTCGCCGTGGACAGGTAACGGCGCGCCTCGCCGGTGGCGTAAGTATCGTCGTAGCGGGCGAGTTGGCCGCCGAGCTGCGCGACCGCCTGTTCCAGATCGTGCGCAATGGCCCGACGATAGGCGGTGGCCAACGAACGTGGCTGCCGGTCGCCCGCTTCGATCAGCATCAGTTCGGCGCGGCCATAAGGCGCGGTCGAGCCGAGCTTGGCGCCAGGAGAGATTTCCGCGATCAGGTGGGCGAGATTGTGGACGACGCCTGCGGCCAGCTCCCGATCACCGCCGCAATTGCCGATGAGGCCGGGCAGATCGATCACCGTATAGCCGTAGAACAGACCGCAGGTGAGTTCGGTTTCCTGGATCGTATCGGCGCCGCTGTCGTCTTCGTCTCGTTTGAGATCATCGACGGCGGTGAAGTAATCGCCTTCGGCTTCTGCGGCGTGGACCGTGAAGGCGTGGGCGACATGCACGGGCGCCTCGATGTTGGCAGCCGGGTCGGAGGTGACCATGCGACCGAAAAGAGCGGCGATCAGACCGCCCGGCATGGCCGCATTCTCGCTCATGGCCTTGAAGTTTTTATCCTTCGCCCATTCGGCAACGGCCTTTTCCGCCCCCTTGGCGTCGATTGAGGCGGCAGCGATCCTGTCGGCTTGCGCGGCCAGCCAGGCCAGCTCCGGCTGGCCCAGCAGCAGGGTCTGCCGACTTTTCTTGGTGTCGCCCTTCTCGCCATAAACCAGCTTCTGGAATGCCAGATCCAGCGCCTTCACCACCCCCTCTGGATACCGCCCCTTGAGCGGCGCGATCACCTTTTCCGTCACCAATTCGCGAGAGCGGAAGGAGTCCACATAACCCGCCAGCTTCTGGAGGGCGTGGGGATCGGTATCGGCCACGCGCCAGTGGCGCTTCAGGCATTGCGAGGAGATGCGCGTGCGCAGCGTGTCGCCATAGGTCAGCCGCTTGGCCTGACCGCTGTCGTCGCGGTTCAAGAGGGCGGCGGTGTAGGAGTGCAACGTGTGGATTTGCAGGAATCTGGGAGCGATCATACGACGCTTTCCTTTTGCTTGGGGTTGCGGGTGAAATCGAGACGGCGGTAATAGGCACTGGCCAGCTTGCGGGTGTGCTTCACGTCGTTCGAGAACAGCAGACAGGCGATATCGAGGCAGTTGACACCCGAATTCGGGGAGCGACTGGCCGCCAGCATGCGCGCCATGCCTTCGAGCGCCTCCCCGCGCCTGTCAACGGGCAGGGAAAGAAACCGCGCCAGACGGCTTTCGGAAAGAAACGCACGCTCCCCCGACCAGTCAAGCTGGCCACCGTCGCACAGCACGGCCCCGAAGGCGCGTTCACTCTGGTGCAGCCTGCCCCGGGTCGCCGGGTCGCCTTTCGGCGTCAGAAGCGCCATGATCTTGACCAGCCGCAGCCATCCATCCCCCTGGATCGCTGCCAGAAACCCGCACTTCCCGGCCAATTGCCAGAAATCGGTCTCTCCGGGACCATTGACGTCCATGCGCCGCAGACGGGCCAGGGGACCGGGGTCGAGCCTCAGCAGCTCATACGAGGTTCTGAAGACGGCCTCTCCCAGGCCGAAAACAGTGTCATCAGGAGGCATGGTTGGCGTTCTCCTCATCCGTGTCCAGGGGGGTTGCATGGGGGAAAAGCTCGGGGTATGCGTTGCGGACCACGACGTTGAGCTTCTGGCGCGCCCGCGCCTCGGCCCGGTGGCGGAACAGACCGGCGCAAGGCATGGAGGGCAGCGCCTCGTCAAAGATCGTGCGCGTGCAATCCCAGAGCAGACGGGTGAATTCCATCTCCTCGGCGCGCAACGCCTCCGACCCCATCTCTTGCGCCTCGAACCGCGCCCAGAGCCGCTCGAAAAAGATGGTGTCGGCGTAACGGTCGAGGTGGGCGCGGGCGGTGTTGGTGAAGGTGTAAAGTGCTTGCTTGATCCTGTCGCGTTCGCCTTTTGCCGCTGCCAACACCAACGCGTCACGCAGTGCCTTGTCGAACGCCGCGATGGTTTTCATCTGCTCCTGAGCCAGTTGGTGCAGTTCGGCACGCTTGGGACCGAGGGCGCGGGAGATTTTGCCACCCACGGGAATCATCCGGGACTTGAAACCCTCGGTCTTGCTGTTGCCGCGCGCCAAAGCGCTTGCCACGAGCACCAATGTCGCGCCGTTGCTTTCAAAAGAGGCGGGTTCTGCCAGCAGCGGACGCACCCAGTCGCCCGACAGGAACAGCTCCGTCACGGTACGATAGTCAAAATCGCCACCGGACAGGGTGAAATTCTTGTTCTCGGTCTTGTGTACCGGCGCATAGGGATCGCCCAAGGCACCCTTGAGATGTTTGGCAAGGATGCGCGTCTCCTTGGAGGTGCCTTTACGCCCGGTGATGCGCCCATCGTCAGCCATGATCAGACGCACGCGGCGACATACCTCGATGAACCAGATGTCCAGTTCGTTGATCTGAAGCTGTTTCCCTTCGGGCCATGGCGCCAGCCAGATCAGACCCAGACCATGATCCATACGGTAGTCGAGAGGCGACTGTTCCAGGATATCGTCCCGCTTCGCGAGCAGCGCCCGCACATCCCGCCTGAACCACGCGCCCGCACGGGGGGGAGGCAAACCGCCGTCCATGGGTACGGGCAGCGGCGCGAGGGTCAGCATGGGACGGGAGGAGGAGCCACCGTTCATGCGCGCAATGCCCTGGTTGCCCTTCCCACCATAACCTTCCCCTGTTTGCAGGGAAACCAGCGCGCAGACCCAATCCTCCACCGCGCTTTCCCGGGCGATGGACTGCTTGAGGTCGTGGTTTTTCGCTGTAATCAGCAAATCGAGGGCATCGGGCGACGGAATGACATTCCCCAACTCGACTCCCACCGGCACTGGCGGCTGCATGAAGGCGGGCTTCGTTGAGTCCTTCACCAGCAGGCACCAGGGTTCGTCATCGGGAAAATCCCTGGTCAGACGACGCAACAGGCGCGTCCAGTTCGGCTCATCGGTGGGTATTTCCGTCTCGCCCGCGCCGTGGAGCGCCAACGCCGCCAGTTGCACCAGGAACATGTGCCAGAACGGAACCTGATGTGGCCGCAGAGCCGGGAAGCCCTCCACCTCATCCCGAGCCAGGGCGGCCAGCAGCCCGGGCAGGGTCATCGCCCCCAGGGGCACAACCCGAATATGCGGTTCATTAAGAAGATTGTATTGAAGATCCGTCATCTGCCCACCCTTTCCAGCCCCTCTCTGCTGTATATAAACTTCTCATCATCGATATGGAAACATATATGATCATCGTTGACAAGCGCTGTCAACTTTTTTTCCGAAACCGGTCCGTGCGACCAATGGGCCGGCAGCGTCACGCCGCCAATAGTCTGTCCGAACGGTCCTTCCACGGGCTCCTCGAAGAAGATCCGCGCCCCTTCCGCGCCCAACCGTGTACGGATCTTCTCCTCATCCGTGGGGAACAAGACCTCGGCAAACTCCTGGCACGTTTGCAAAAGTAGGTGTTTTGCCGCGCCCTTCTCGGCCATCTCGCTGCCGGAAACCGTGTTCCAATACCTCTCCCAGACCGCCCCTTTTTCCGCATTGAGCGCCGCGATCCGATCCGGGTGCGTCGCGCTTTCGACCAGGAACCGGTTCATGGCCGGAATCACCCACTCCGGATGGTCAGAAACGAGCCGTCGCGTCAACTCACAGGCATGCAGGTTACGGTAGACGCCACCGCCGTTCCGGAAACAACCCAACCCGTTGTCAAAGCCCGGCGCGGCCAAGCGGTCCAACCCCTCCTGCGGCGCGAGGATCACGCAACCCGGCCTCTCGAACCCCGTGGGTCGGGGCAGATCATGCCGATGCAATCGACCGATGCGCTGCAACAGCACATCGACAGGGCACACGTCGGTAATCAGCAGATCGGCGTCGATATCGAGGCTTTGTTCCAGTGTCTGCGTTCCGATGACGATCACGCCTCTCGGCGCGCGCGCGCCATGCGGGGAGAGCGCCGCTTCCAGCGACCGATCGAGAAGCATTCGATCTTCGCTGGCAAACCGGCTGTGATGCAGGGCCGGACCGCCAGCCACCTGCCACAGCAAAGACTCCCCTCCCGCCTCCCGGACCGCGCGAAAGCTCCCCATAGCCGCCGTGACCGTGTTGCGGATGACCAACACCCGCGCCCCGGCGCGCGCCGGGGCGATGGCACGCTGCGCGACCTCCCCGGCCTCCCAGGAGGATGCCAATGTCATGGCCACCCGTTTTTCCCGTCCCGTCGGCTCCACCCCCAGAGGTTCCGACCGACCCAGCCCCCAGACCGCCGGATAGGGCGCGTCAACCGCCTCCTGAAAGGCAGGCTCGGGCACCCGCCCCCGCTGGGTCAGCCACCTGGTGCGCGCCACGGAACCGAGGGTCGCCGACATCAGCATGGCATGGCCACCGCGCCCGATATGCGTCTTGAGAAGATGGTTCTGTATCACGCTCATGTAGGGGTCGGAGGCGTGAACCTCGTCAATCACCAGCAGCGCCCGGGAAAGCGCAGCCCCTCGCAGATGGGCATGCTTGGCCTGAAGTCCCGCCAGCATGACCTGATCCACCGTGCCGACGGCAACAGTGGCGGCCAGATATCGCTTGGTGTTTTCCGCTGCCCAGCGGGCCAGACGTTGCCGTTCGTCTTTGCCGTCGTCGTCGTCCCAGCGGACCTCCCAGCCAGGCAATGCCCGTCCCAAAACCTCCCCGGCCTGGAGGTAGCCCGGCACGGCAAGCACCACCTCCGGCGCCTGATCGCCGAACACGCACCGCATCGCCTGCTGCACGCGGCCATGGATCTGTCTGGCTGCCGCCCGCGTGGGCAGGGCGAAATAGAGACTTTCCACCTTGCCCGCCTCGAACAGTCGCACGAAACGCCAGAGCGCAGCCTCCGTCTTGCCCGATCCCGTTTCGGCTTCGAGGATGATCAGCGCATCGTCGAGCGGCCAGTCCTCGACGAGTCGTTGCGCCGGGCGGGGGGGATCCGACCGGCCCGTGAGGGTGGCGAAATCCGTCCGCCCGGCGCCGATCCGCCGCAACGCCCCGACATCCAGACCGATCTCCACCAGTGCCCGTCGCGCCTTGGCCCTGGCCTGTTCCATGTAATCCATGTCGAGTTCAGGCTGATAGTCGAAGATCGCCCGCGTGGATCCCAGCCAGTCAGCCAGGGTGACCAGACCGCATAACAAATGCTGGAAAGCGGGCGTTTCCGGCAACGTCGCGCCATCTTCAGCGAAGGCGGACGCGAACCAGCAAGACATGGCCTCCCCCATCTCTTGCGACGCGGCCACCGGATCGTACCCCGATACGGATTGCCAATACCGGACGTCGTTCGACCGGAACGGACGGCCATGATGGGCAAAGACGGCGCTGAGAAGAGGTTCATTCACGCCCCAGCGGCTCAAGGCTGCCCAGTGCAAATGATTGGCGATGCTCCAGTCCGCCACGCCGGAGAAAAAAATCTCCGCGCCGGCAGCGACATGTCCCATCTTCGCATACCGCCAGATACCATCTGGCCAACCCTTGGCCTGAAAACCCGGATGCAACTTGCCGACATCGTGCAAGAAAGCGAGCATGGCCAGACGGTTGAGATCGATTGCGGTGAACGCCCGGCCCGCCACACGCTCCAACCGGTTGCGCACAACCGGTTGCGTAACGATTCCCTCGAAGCACGCCGCCACATCCGCGCCATGATGGGCCAAATGGTGGCGCACGGGTCTATCGGTTTTATCGATTTTTCCCCAAGGTGAACGAAACATCGTGAATCCTCACTGTTCCATGATAGAAGATTGTCAGAAATGGAATGCGATCGAGGATAGAAATAAGATAGGGGAATGTAAAGTCAACAAGATCGGAAAACGCCAAAAAATTATAATATAAGTTATTTTATACTTTTAAAGTCAGACCCCTGGGAGAAAATCCCCCAAGCCTCCGCTTTTCTTCTCAAAAGTTGACCTCCCTCAACAGGGTGGGTTCAAGGATAAAAAGGATGCGCCGGATCCGTCGTCAGCACGCCCGCAGGATCCCCATCCGGCATCGACCAGGCGGCGTCCGTCCACTCCGTCCCGACTCCCCAACTCCCGGACACCTCCCCGGAATGACCCTGCCAATCCGCGAAGCCCCCCTCTTCCGCCTCAACCAAGAAGCTTTCATCCCAAGGGGTCGAACCCACCCCCATGTTCCGGAGGATGTTTACCCCAGACTGGGCGAATTCCCAGGGCGTGGTCGCCTTGTCCGCCACGGACGCCACGGATGACGCCGACAGGCTGACCGCTTCCATCTGCATGGCCGCGTCGGTAAAGGTGAACGACACCTCGACCATACTCCCTTGCGTGCCATCGCTCTTTTCAAAGGTGGCATGCGCGGTGATGGCATTGCCCTGCTGCATCTCGATGCCCTGGCCCGGGTCCGGCACCACCCCCAACGCGACGATCCCCAGTTGGGTCAATCCCTGCAACTCCCCGGCATCGGAAATCCCATCCCGGTTGACATCCTGCCACACCTGCAATTGTCCGAAAGCCGCGTCTTCGGCATCCACCCGACCATCATGGTTCTCATCGAAGGTGGCCAGGGATTGCAAACTGGAGGAGCTTCCGGAGACCAAAGATTCGGAAACCAACTCCCCGATCCCCTGAATCCGCCCATCCCCGTTGACATCCATGACCAGCAATCCATCCCCCGGGGTGATCCAACCCGTGGCGTCCGGCATGCCATCGCTGTTCATGTCGAAACGGGGTCCATCCTCACGGGAAGTCAACTGAATGCCGTTGTGATCCAGATCCAAAACCAGCGGATCACCCGACGTGCAGGTAGCCACCAGAACATAGGTACCGGCAGAACTGTCCGAAAGCGCGGCTGCGTCCAGATAATAGGTTCCGCTGGTCCCGATCGTATAGGAAATCATCGAATTCAAACTGCCAGAGTCATCATTGGCGGCCAACGCGGATCCATTGCTGTCATAAAAAGTCAAATAGGGATCGCCCACCGTGCCATCCCCAAACGGCGCTCCCTTGAGATCGAACCGATAGGTGCTCCCCGCTGTGAGGGAGACTGCATACCAGTCATGATCCCCCAGATAATCCAGAGTTCCACTGACCGAACTGCCCAGGGCGATGGTGGCGGTGGTGCTGGTATTGGCGGCGATATCGTGAATCACGTTGAACGTCATCGTATAAGAGGCGGTACTGCTCGCCGTACCGTCATTCACCGTGAAACTGACGACATCATAGGCGGTTCCATAGGTATTGGCAGTCGGGCTGAAGCGCAAATAATTGCTCGCAAGAGTGCTGGAGGTAATCACCTGACTGGCGGCGACATCCACCCAGGAACTGCCGTTGTAATACTCCAGGCAACCGGTCGAACCCGGATTGGTGATGGTGATCGACGCCAGAGAGTCCCCGTCCACATCCGCGAATCCGAAGCTGGATGCCGTTGGAATGGACACGCTGTTTTCGTTGACCGATACCGTCTGATTGGCGGCGGTCGGGGCATCGTTGACCCCCACCACGGCCAGGCTCGAAGTCACCGTGGAGCTGGTCTCGACACCCGACCCGGCGGCATCGGCATCGGTGACATTCCAGGAGATGGTCCGACCGGAATACGCAGCCGTGGGGGCTTCGCTGGTGGAAGAGAAGGTCACGGTGCGCAAAGCGGTTTGATAATCGGCCAAAGTGGCGGTACCGGACAGGGTCAACAGGCCGGTACTGGTATTGTAAAAGGCGGTAATGCCGTTCTGCGCGCCGACCCACAACACATCCCCGGACGTAAACCCGGAACTGATCGCAACCGTGGCACTGGAAATCTGGGTATCGTCGATATCGCTCAACACGATGGCGTCGTTGACGACCACGCTGGAACCGCCTTCCGTATAGATCGCCGAAGTCGCGCTGGCCCCGTTCAAGGTCATGAGCACATTGTCCATGGCCGTCACGCGTGTGCCTTCCACCGCCACGAAACCATACAGCGTGCTGGCCAGTCCCACCGGACTGTTGGTGATCGCCGGTCCAACGCGTGTGGCATCACCGGTATCGTCGGTCATGGTGTATTCGACCAGGAGAGACCCCTGGGTTCCACTGCTGTCGGAGTCATAGATCTTGAGATTCAAATCGAACCGACTGCTGTTGCTCAAAGAAGAGGTCACGGTCAGAACGAACCGATACCAGTTGCCCGCGACCAGATCGCCCCCCCAACTGAGAGGACTGGCGCCTCCCCCCGAAGAGCCATCGACCAGAATCGAGCCATTGCTCAAAAAAGCACCCCCGCCTCCGTGAAACATCATGCCCAGGTGCGAGCCACCCGGAGCCGCATAACTGCCCAGATTGGAATCCGGCGTCTGGATCGAAAAACCGAGGGCGCCATACCCGGAATTGTATTGATTCAAAAAATAAGTGGAGATGGAATAGACATTGCCGCTTGCCCTGGCAAAACCCTGCTTGCTGGTCCAGACCTGCTCCGAGCCTGAGGAGACGGCAATCCCCGCGCCTGAGCCCAACCCATCACTGCCAGACCAGGTAAAAGTGCCGGAGTAGGGTGAACTGAGGTTGAAATGGTCGGAAAGGGCCGTGGAACTGGCGAAGGTTTGCGTGGCTCCAGGCGCGATGACCACGGGCGTGTCGTTGATACCGGCCAAAGTGATGTTGATCGTGGTGCTGCCGGTCAGGGTACCACCGCTGCCGCTGTTGCCCTGGTCACTGGCCAGCACGGTGATGGTGGCACTGCCATTGGTATTGGTGTTGCCCCGATAGATCAAGTTGGACAAGGCGGTGTTGATGGAGGTCCGGGTGCCGGAAAAAACCATGCTGGAATCCAAGGTTCCATCCCCGGTGGTAAAGGTCAACCCGACGGTGGAAGACAAAGAAACCACCCCCAAGGTGGAATTCAAGGTGATTTGCATGGCGGCAGTACCCGCATCCACATCGACGAGTGTCAGGCCGGTGATGCCCTTGTTGGTCTCTTCGTCTGCGGTTTGGGTGGACAGGGTGTTGAAGGAGGGCGCATCGTTGACCGAGGTGACCGTCACGGCAATCGAATCGGAATCCGTCAAGGTGCCTCCGCTGCCCGAGTTCCCCAAATCGCTGGTCAGCACGGTGACGGAAGCCGCACCGAAGGTGTCGCTGTTGCCCAGAAAGGTAAGTGTGGCCAACGCGGCATTCAACGCGCTTTTGGTGCCGGAAAAAACCATGGAGCCATCATCGGTGCCATCTCCGCTGGTGAAAGTGAGACCGGTTATGGTGGCCAGGGTCAACGCACCGCCGAACGCTGACAGGGTGACCCGCATGTTGCCGCCCAGATCATCCGCGTCGGCGATGGAGATTCCGGTGATGGCCAGATCGGTATCTTCATTCACGGTCTGGGCGCCGGGAACCGTGTTGACCGGGGCATCGTTCATCCCCGAAAGGGTCACGGTGACCGTGGCGGCACTGGAGTCCTGAACGCCATCGTTCACCGTGAAAGTGAAGCTGTCCGAACCCGAGGCATTGGCGCCGGGCGTATAGGAATAGGCTCCGGTGGCAGCATTGGTGATGGTGACCGTTCCCAACGCACCCTGGGTGCCC
This sequence comes from Magnetococcales bacterium, assembly GCA_015231375.1. Lineage (GTDB taxonomy): Bacteria > Pseudomonadota > Magnetococcia > Magnetococcales > Magnetaquicoccaceae > Magnetaquiglobus. The sequence goes on from JADGBT010000068.1 coordinate 13,360, forward strand.
ACGGAATAGGTCAGAGTATTGCCTTCCGGGCTGGTGGCCACCAGCGTGCCGGTGGCGGTCTGATCCTCGGTCACGCTCAAACTGCCCGCACTGGCCACCGGGGCTTCGTAGACATTGCTCACGGCGATGGTGACCGCCTGAGTGGCGGTCAGGCCATCCGCATCGGTCACGATCACATCAATCGCATAACTGGATTGACTCTCGTAATCCGCCGAAGCATGGAGGGTCACCTCTCCCGTGGCCGAATCGATGGAAAACAGGCTCGCATCCGTGCCGCTCAGGCTGTAAACCTGGGTATCGCCCGCATCCACATCCGTGGCCGTGGCGGTATAGACCACCGTGGAGGTGGCGGCATTCTCCGCCACGCTCCCGGAAGCCGACGCAGTGAAGACCGGGGTCTCGTTGACATCGACCACACCGATTGCGACGGTCTGGGTATCGGTCAAACCGTCGGAGTCGCTCACGATCACATCGATTGTGTAACTGGACTGGCTTTCGTAATCCACCGAGGCGTTGAGGGTCACCGCGCCCGTGGCCGAATCGACAACGAAAGAAGCCGCATCCGTACCACTCAGACTGAAGGTCTGGGTATCGCCGGAGTCCACATCCGTGGCAGTGGCGGTATAGACCACGGTGCCGATGACCGCGTTTTCCGACACACTCCCGGCACCGGACGCGGTGTGAACGGGATCTTCGTTGACATCGACCACCGTGACGGTCACGCTCTGGCTGTCGGTCAACCCATCCGAATCGGTCACAGTCACATCGATGGCATAACTGGACCGGCTTTCGTAATTCGCCGAGGCATTGAGGGTGACGTCTCCCGTGGCCGAATCGATGGAAAACA
>JADGBT010000069.1 GCA_015231375.1 Magnetococcales bacterium
GAACCTGCTCAACTTGAGAGCGGATGTCGTCTGAGTTGATTCTCAACGGGAATCTCCTTGAATCGGATTGACGCAAGGAGTATCAAGAAATTTCGCACCCCAATGTCAAGGAATTTTCGCAAGCCAGGGGGTGGTGAATAGTTACGAAGATTTAATGATAAATCACCCCGCCCAAGCGGGGGATCCTCCCTCAACCCTATTCCCCCCCTCCCGTAATCCGCTCCAATTGCTCTTTCTTGCGCGCCATATCGGAATCCGAATCCGCGAAACGTCGCGCGATGGCGCGGAACTCCTCCTGAAGGGCCACAAACGCATCCAGCACATCCGGGTCGAAATGGGTGCCGCGTCCTTCCAGCATGATGCTCACGGCCTTTTCGTGGGGCATGCCCTCCTTGTAAACCCGTCGGCTGATCAAAGCGTCGTAGACATCGGCCACGGCCATCAATCGGGCGGTCCAGGGGATGGCGTCGCCGACCAGAGCCAGGGGATAACCCGAGCCGTCCCATTTCTCCTGATGGGAATAGGCGATCTCCTTGGCCATGGCGAGAAACTCCACGCTCATGCCCAATTGCCGCTCGGCATGATCGATCGCATCCCGTCCCAGGGTGGTATGGGTCTTCATCACCTCAAACTCGTCCGGGGTGAAACGACCCGGCTTCAACAAGATCCGATCGGGAATCCCCACCTTGCCGATGTCGTGCAACGGAGCCGACTTGAACAACATGTGAATGGAGGCGTCGTTCAATACCGAAACAAAACGGGGATGATCCCGCAACCGCTCCGCCAGTGACTTGACATAATACTGGGTGCGTCGAATATGGTTGCCGGTGTCCGAATCCCGGGTCTCGGCCAGAGAGGCCATGGCCAGAATGGTGACATCCTGGATGGCCATCACCTCGCGGGTGCGCTTGCTGACCTCCTGTTCGAGAAAATCATTCTTGTCGCGCAAATAATCCGTCGAGGCCTTGAGGGCCAGATGATTCTTCACCCGTACCATGACAATCGGAGGACTCACCGGCTTGGTGAGATAATCCACCGCTCCAAGCTCCAATCCCCGCCGTTCGTCTTCCACCTCGGCCTTGGCGGTGAGAAAAATCACCGGAATGTCCCGCGTGGCCACATTCCCCTTGAGCCGACGACACACCTCGTAGCCATCCATGCCGGGCATCATGATATCCAACAAGATCAAGTCGGGAGGAGTGTCGGACAGAGCGATCTTCAAAGCCCGTTCCCCACTGTTGGCCACCTTGACCTTGTAAAGTTCCTTGAGCAATCCGCTCATCAAAGACAAGTTGTCCGGGGTATCATCCACCACCAGCACAGTGGCGCGGGTGACCAGTTCGGAATCAGGATTCATGGTATGGATTCCCAAAGAAAAATTTGATGTTACGCGACTGAACGCCAATACGTTTTCACCAACACGTTCTCATGGTCACAGCTCCAATCCGCGTACCGCAACCGCAACACGCAATCGATTCAACGCACTCTCGAAATCAAAACCATGGATGTCTTCTCCAATCGCACGCCACTGCTCGGGCAAAACCTCCCGGAACGCATCGAGATGTTCTTCCCAAAGATCCGTGGCCTCCGAGTTGTCCTCGGAGAGATATCGGGCCAATGTAGATACTGTGCTTGCAAACATTTCCCAATTGATTTCGACAGGAACCGCCGGAACGATCGCCATCCCCGGTTCCGGAGGCAACGCCGTCACCAAGGCTCCGATCAAGGCGTCCAATTGATTCTCCAGCGGATCCAACAGCGCCAGAATGGTCAACGAATCCCGATTTTCCCGGATGGCGTTTTCCACCAAAGCCGCGTCGGTCTGCACGCCACTGGCGCCGATATTCCCGGCAGTGCCTTTGAGGGTATGGGCCAGTCGTTCGGCGCTCTCCCGGTCTTGTGCGGTCAGGGCTTCCCGGATCCGCTCCGGAACATCCTTCTGTCCGGCCACGAACTTGCGCAGCATCGACAGATACAACCCCTTCTTGCCCACCATGCGCTTGAGTCCGGATTGCACATCCAACCCCGGAATATCCTGAGGAATCTCCTCCTCTCCGCCCCCCCGGATGCCCGCTACCGCAACCGGAACCGGAACAGCCACCGCCGGCGTGATCCACTTCGACAAGATGACAAACATCTCCTCCACATCCAGAGGCTTGGCGATGTGATCGCACATGCCCACCTCGATCACCTTTTCCCGATCCCCGGCCATGGCGTTGGCGGTCATGGCGATCACCGGAAGACGATCCCAGGCCGGATTCTTGCGAATCTCCCGCGTGGCGGTATAACCATCCATCACCGGCATCTGACAGTCCATCAACACCCCGTCGAAACGATCATCGGCGTGCAGACGATCCAGCGCCTCCTGCCCATTTCCGGCCACCACCACTTCCATGCCCACCCCGCTCAAGAGATCCGTGGCCAACTCCTGGTTCATGTCGTTGTCTTCCACCAGCAACACCCGCGCGCCACGCAGTTTGGCCACAGCCTCCTGACGGGAATCCGGCTTGTTGGTGGCGCCGATCTCCACGACCGTGCCCCGTCCCAACGCCTCGCCGATGGTCTCCAGCAGCATGGACGGAGTGACCGGTTTGGTCACCACGGACCGCACCTCCACCCCACGCCGCTGGGCCTCGTTGAGAGCCTCCTCCCGGCCGTAGGCGGTCACCATGATCACCGAAGGGGGATGAACGGTTCCCTCCTTCTGCACCCGGCGTACACACTCCACCCCATCCATCACCGGCATTTTCCAGTCCATCAGCACCAGATCATACGGCAGTCCTTTCAGTTCCGCTCCGGCCACCTGCGACAATGCCTCCTGGCCATCCGAGGCCACATCCACCTCCAGGCCGAAATGGCGCGCCATGGTGGAAAGAATCTCCCGCGCTGCGGCATTGTCGTCCACCACCAGCACCCGCAATCCGGTGAGTTCATCGGCGCGGAACATGCGGCGCGGCATGGGATTGGCCTGCAAACCGAACCGGGCGTGAAAATGAAAACTGGATCCCTGCCCCACCACGCTCTCGACCCAGATCCGGCCCTGCATCAATTCCACCAGATTCTTGGAGATGGCCAGCCCCAAACCGGTTCCTCCATACTTGCGGGTGGTGGAAGAGTCGGCCTGACTGAACGATTGGAACATCTTGCCCAACTGTTCTTCGGTCATGCCGATGCCGGAGTCCTTGACCCAGAAATGCAACTCCGCCCCGAAATCCCCCTCGCCGACCTTTTCCACCCCGATGACGATCTCGCCGGTATCGGTGAACTTGACCGCGTTGTTGCCCAGATTGATCAGCACCTGTCCAAGACGCAACGGATCCCCCACCAAGGCCGTGGGCAGGTTGGACGCCACGTCGAACAGCAGTTCCAGCCCCTTGTGTTCCGCCTTGATGCCCACCAGATTGGCCAGATGGTCCATGACATCTTCCAGACGGAAATCGATCTGCTCCATGGACATCTTTCCGGCCTCGATCTTGGAAAAATCGAGGATATCGTTGATAATACCCAACAAGTTTTCGGCGGAACGGTGAACCTTGTCGATATAATTGCGTTGTTTCTTGTCCAGCGTGGTCTGCAACGCCAGATGGGACATGCCGATGATGGCGTTCATGGGAGTGCGGATTTCGTGGCTCATGTTGGCCAGGAAATCGCTTTTGGCCTTGGTGGCATCCTCGGCGGCCCGACGGGCCTCGGCCATGGCCTGCTCCACCGCCTTGCGTTCGGTGATATCCCGACCGATGCCCAAAAGCCCCAGCAGACGACCCTGACCATTGTAAAACGGCGCCCGGACCGTATCGAGCAACACCTGTTTGCCATCCGAATAATCGACCCACTCCTCCACGGAGTGCCGCACCAGAGACTCCATCACCTCGTGGTCCCCCTGACGGATGGAAAACGCCACGTCCGGTGAGAACACGTCATAATCGCTGCGTCCGACGATATCGTCCACAGGTCTGCCAAGCCGTTCGGCGAAGGCGATGTTGCAGCCCAGATAGATGCCTTCGGTATCCTTGTAATAGATCAGATCCGGAATCGAATCGATCAACGCGCCGAGGGTGGCCCGTTGACGTTCGATCTCCTCCCTGGCCCGTTTCTTTTCGGTGATGTCGTCCAGGGTGAATTGCCACAACTGCCGACCCCGGAACTGAAACAGCATCAAATGGACCTGGGCGTCCCAGATCTCCCCGTTGGGACGACGATAACGCCACTCGAACACCTGAGGACCACTGTTCAACCCGGTCAGATCGAACTGCTCGAAGGCGGTTCTGGAATCGGTGCCGTCATACTGGACCGGCGCCGACAGATCGACCGGGGTCTTGCCCAGCAGGTTTTCCCGGCTGGCATACCCATACATGTGCACCGCCGCCGGATTGCAGTCGATGAATCCTTCCCCGTCGGGATCGTAGATGACGATCGGACGCGCCGACTCCTGAAACAGCATCTTGTTGTAGGCTTCGCTGTCCCGGATCGCCGCCTCGGCGGCCTTGCGCTGGGTGATGTCGCGCAACGAGGCACAAATGCAGATCCCGCGCCCGCCCAAAGCCGGAAGCCGCGAGAGGGAGAGTTCCACCGGAAACTCTCCGCTGTCTTTGTGTATGCCCATGAAGTCGCGTCCTCCCACCTCCGACGGGCGAACGACCGCTCCCGGCATGGCGCAGACCTCGCGGGGAACCAGCGACTCGTCCCCGAGGGCGTCGGGCACCAGATCCTCGATGCGTCGTCCGACCAGATCCCCCTCCGCGTAGCCGAACATGGCGTGAATGCGCGGATTGGCCAGGATGATCACCCCGTCCTGCCCGGCCACCAGCATGCCGTCCGGGGCCGACTCGATGATGCCCCGATACCACTCTTCGGTCGCCTGCAACGCGTTGCGCCGCTCTTCCAACTCCACGGTCTGCTCGGCCAGTTGGGAAGCCTGCTCTTCCATGGTGCGGGCCTGTTGCCGGGTCTCTTCCAGCAGTTGGCGCGTGCGCAGGTTGCGATCCAGGATTTCGATGCTCATGGCCAGCAGGGGCATCAACCCATCCAGCAACGCCTGTTGATGCACGTCGAAGCCACGAAAAGCGGCCAGTTCCACCACAGCCAGCAACTGATCGTTGCGTTGCACCGGCAAGACCATGATGGAGCGGGGTACCGCCTCGCCGATCCCCGAACCCACCCGCACATAATCCGTCGGAGGCCGAATGATGACAATGGGACTTTTCTCCAGAGCGCACTGCCCCACCAGCCCTTCGCCGATCTCGAACACCGGATGGAACCCTTTGCGTTCCCGAAAGGCATAGCCCCCGAACAGGCGCAACCGCCCCTGCTCATGCAGATAAAACGCGCCATGACCGATCTGAAGCAACGGCGCCACTCCAGACAAGAACTTGCGGGCCAATTCCGCGAAGTCGGTGGCCTCCTGCAACACCGAGGAGATGGCCGCCTGATTGACCTTGACCCAGCGCTGGGCCTCCATCTCCCGCGCGCCGGTCTGCAACACGGCGATGGAACGGGCCAACGCGCCGATCTCATTGGGATGGTCGGTGTTGGGCACCTCGACATCCAACTGCCCTGAGGCCAACCGTTCCACCGCATCCCGCAGCCGCTCGGTGGGACGCCGGATCGAAATCCCGATGAACCAACCCAACAGAGTCCCGAAACATCCCCCCCCGGCCAGCAGCCAGAACGGCATCCGGTGACTCAACAGGTTCTCGGAATAAAGATAAAACAACAACGGACCCAGAGTCACCACCAGAAATCCCACAAACCCCAACGTCAGCTTGCCGTGCAACTGACGTCGTTCCAACAGAGTCAACAGCAGCGTCATGACTCGGACTCCACGGTATAAGGCGCTGCCCGACCTGCGGCCATCGCCAATTCATTGACTTCGATTTTGAGCGCGCGGATCTGTTCCTCACAGCTCTTGGCCAGACTGTGAAAACCGACATCCGAAATCCGCATCAATTTGCGTTCGGCATTCCGCAGATCGCTGATGTCGATGAACGTGCCGACCATGCCTCCCGGACGGCCGTCCGGCAGACGGAAACCGGATGCGTAATAGATCGTTTCCCGCGTGGAGCCATCCCCATAGGGCATGGGAACCTCACGCCGCACCGTGGTGCCTGTGGCGATCACCATTTCGTCTTCGGACTGATAGGCCACGCGATCCGCCTCCGGCAGATAGTCCAGATCCAATACCCGCTTGCCGATCAGTTGTTCCCGCTCGGTTTTGAACGTCTCTTCGTAGGCCCGGTTGAACCCCAGAAAACGGGTATCCACCCCCTTGTAAAACACCGGATAAGGGATGGTATCCACCAAAGCTTGCTGAAACACCAGTTGACCCGCCTTGATCCGTTCCGCCTCGGCGGTGGCGCTCAATAGTTGTTCGGCATCCCGGTTGCGACGCTGGATTTCCAGGTTCAAGGCGAGCATGGCCACCATCTCCTCCCGCATGCCCCCGGACTCCTCCTCATCCCCGGCGCCGAACATCGCCATCTCGACCACACCCAGCACCACATCGTTGAGCAGAATCGGCAACATGATCACACAGTCGGGGACACACTCACCCAATCCGGACCGGATCGTCCGAAGATAACCGGCTGGTGGATTCAACATCAGCACCCGTCGTTCGAGCGCGCACTGTCCCAGCAGTCCCTGGCCCGACATCAGTTCCACCGACTGCTGCGGATCCCTGGCAAAAGAGGCCACCAGACGCATAGGGTCGCAACCCGGTTTCGGATACACATATACCACACCCTGCAACAGGCCCAGAATGGCATGGGCCTCGTGCAAGAAAATCCGTCCCAGATCCTCGACCCCCTTGGCCTGCTGCATGCGCAACGAGGCGGCGGCCAAGGCGGATTTGTGACGCGCGCTCACCTCCTGACGGGCCGCATAGGCCTGCAACTTCATCGCCGCCACCTCCTGGGCGTGATGGCTGCGCAACAGCTTCAGGAGCAATGTCCACATCAAGAACGCGGCCAGACCCGTGGCGATCAGCTTGCCAACCCGACCCGACCAGGGAACCGTGCGGGTCAAATCCTCCATCAGCACCAGACGCCAATCCCCGTGGGGATCGTTCCAGGGCACCCGGACACTGGCCACCGCGTGATGGCGTCCCTCGAACCAGGTGAAACCCGGATCCACCGCCATGGGCAAAGACTCGGGCTGACGGGTCTCGAACAGCTTGCCGAACTGTTTCAACTCCCGAATCGACTTCAACCGTTCCGGCGTCGGCTCCCCCGCCAGAAAACCCACCCAGCCCGCGCGACTGCTGGCAAACACCACCCCCTGCGGAGAGAGCAGCAGCGCCAGATCCGACTTGCTGGTCAACATGCGGTCGATACTCTCCGGACCCGTGCGCGCCACCATGGCGCCGATCCTGGCCGAAGAGGCTCTCGACTCGCTGACCACCGGTGCCGCGAAATAGATCGCCCTGCGGCCCGTGGCCAGACTGACCGCCGCGTAAACCGATTGTTTGCCCTTCATGGCCATCTGAAAATAAGGACGAAACTTCACATCGATCCCGCTTGAGGGCTTGCCCGAGTTGTCCCAACTGGAGCGCACCACCCCATTCGTCCCCACCACAAAGACCCCTTCGGCGTCATGGGAATTCCCCACACTCTCCAGCATGGACAAGAATTCCGGTTCGTTGAGGGGGCTTTGCGCCAGAGCGTCGCGTTTGACATCCGGATCGATCAGACCCAGCATGACCACCGATCCCATCAGGTTGCCACTCAAGGTCAAGGCGAGCAGTTCCACGGCGCTGCGTTCCACATCCGTGTTGAGCAGCGTGAGACGGTCCTTCTCCAGTTGCATCCGCAACCGTTCATCCACCAGAAACGCCACGGCGACACTCAACAACAGAATGAACACCCACACCCGCCGGGGACGATGGGACATCCAGGCCGCCATCCTGGTCATCGCGACGACTCCAGGGACTGACTCTTGCCACGCTCGTTGCGTTCGATGATCTCCATGCACATGGCCACCACGGTCAACAGGCCATCCAGCAGCGTCAACTCCTCTTCCCGGAAACGCCGGAACGACGCCAGCTCGATCACCCCCAACAGCGTTCCGGCGTGCATGATCGGCACCAGCAGCAACACCTCCGGCGGGGCGGAACCCAGCATCGAGCCGATGGCGGGATAATCCGCAGGCAGATCGTCCACCACGATGCTCCGTTGTTCGATGGCGCACTGGCCAACCAGCCCAGACCCCAACGGAGTCTCCGTGACCTCATCAGGGCCCATCGCCCGCGCATAACCGCCACAGGCCACCAGCACCCCGCGCGCGCTGTCCAGCCGATGGAACCCCCCCAGGCCCAGATCCAGCAGCGGCGCCACATTGCTGAAAAAAATCCGCGCCAACTGTTCGTGACTGCCCGCCCGCTGCAAGGCTGCGGTGATGGTCGCCACATTGGTTTGCAGCAGACGGCGCGACTCGGCGATCTGACAAGCCATTCGATTGAAGGCATTCATCACCTCGCCGATCTCGTCGGCGTGATGATCCGGCAAGCGCACCGAAAAATCCCCTTCCGTGACCCGACGGGTTCCGTCGGCCAAAAGACGCAACGGGATCACCACCAACCGGTTGGCCACCTCGAACACCGCCAGCACCGACGCCAGCATCGCCGCCACCATGGCGATCAGCACCACCAGAAAATATCCGGTTCCCAACACGCTGGACCGGTCGAACACCGCGATGGTGTACCATTTCAGCGGCGCGAGATAGGCCACTCCCGCCACACGGGGAGTACCCTGAAGGGTCAAGCCAACCCAGTCGCTGCCCCCCCCCAGACGAACCCGCTCCATGGCCGATTTGAGTTCGGAGCGCTCCTGATCATTGGCGAGCAGCTTCCAGATGGTCGAAGAGGCCCGCTCCGACTGGATGGGCGCGTTCAAGGCAATCAGGGAGGGGTCCGCATGACCCTGAATGGCCCCGAACTCGTTGACAAACAGACCCGTCACCCCTTGTTCACTGCCCTTGACGAACGATTCGATGAACTGAGTAATATCAATGCCGGTTCCCACCACGCCGATCGCTTCATTGTTCGCTTTCATGACGACATTGATCCACAGTTTCGTCATGTTCAACTGTTCGTCGTGGGCCACATTGAAATGATACGGTTCCGGTCTGGCCAGGGTCTGATAAAACCATTCGTGTTCTCTGTCCGTGGTATTGAGCTGTTTCACCGGTTGCAAGGTGGATCCGGCCTTGCCGACCGCTCCCATGGTCTTGGCATCCACAAAGTAATAATGGCCCGCAGGCCGGGAGGCCACAAAAGCCACATGGGTGGAAAAGAAGTCGATCAGACTGCTCAACTCCCGCACAGCCGGTCCGGCGGCCTCGGCATTGGCCGGATCCAGCACCCAACGCCGCAATACATCGGAATCGGCCATTTTCCTGGCCAGAATCAAATCCCCCTGAATCCCTCCCAGGGTCTTTTCCCGATGCAACAGCACATAACGTTCCACCGAATACCGGATCAATTCAAGCTGAATGCGCTCCTGAACGGAATAGACCATGACCAGCGTCGCGCCCCCGATCAGAAGCACGCCTCCGGCCAGAAACAGCATCATCTTTTCACGCAAACCAAAACGCATGCCCTGCTCCAAGCTCCGGTTCGACTCTGCCTGCCGAAAGATCAACGGGATTCACGCATCTTCCTGTCCAGCATGAAAGCGCCCAACGCCTTGTCCGAATGGAGAATATGAGTGGTCAACCAACTCGACAAGAAAGCCACCAGTTCATCCTTGGGAACCCGATGACCATTCCGGATCCGATCGCGCACAGCAATGACCTTATCGACGAAATCCCGATGCTGTCCGATATGCGCCTCCGCGTCCACAGGACGGGCGGTGTCGTATCCTTGTTCCGAGATGGCCCGTTCCTCGGTCTTGAAATGATAATCAGTATAATTCACCAATCCCTGCACAATCCGACCCACTTCTTCCAGACTGCTCTGATCCGTCAGTTTGGTGGCCGCGTCATTGAGCATGTTGATCAACACGCGGTGCTGATCATCGATCATCCCGACCCCGGTCGAAAAATCCACGCGCCAGGCAATCGGCTGCATCAGGTCAACAGACATGTTTCCTCACCCGTCAAAAAAAAAAGAGACCCCTCACCGGAATCCCATTCTACAGCCACAGATTGGACACACAAGGAATCTCGCGAACAAACGATAGATCAAAAGGGCCGCTGCACGGACCGGATCGGTCCGTGCAGGGTGACGAAAAGCGGCAAACCAGTATCATGCGTCCAACAAATCTGCAAAACCAAACATAAACAGCAAATCCCCCGGCAAATGGATGGAGAAGGCAGACAGGAAGCCGATTCCATGGCGATCGCAGGAGAAACGCTATAAATCCAATGGGTAATCCCCCGGCTCTGCCGGGGTGACAGTAGCAGTTTGACATTTACAGGAGTCCACCGGGACACTTCAGAGTCGTGAGCCGCCAAGCATACGACAAAGGAGAATCCCGATGGACCAAGCAGAGAGCCTAAACCACTCCAAATGGGAGTGCAAATATCATGTGGTTTTCATCCCGAAGGGGCGCCGCAAAGCTTTGTATGTGCAGTTGAGACGGGTCTTGGGAGAGATGTTCAAAAGGCTGGCGCAGCACAAGGAGAGCCAGATAGTTGAGGGGCACCTGCTTCCAGACCATGTGCATATGTTGATTTCGATTCCGCCGAAGTATGCGGTATCGCAGGTTGTTGGGTACAACAAGGGGAAGAGTGCGATTCACTTGGCACGGATATATGGCGAGCAGAGGAGGAATTTTACGGGGCAGAGTTTCTGGGCAAGAGGATATTTTGTCTCCACGGTAGGGCGGGATGAGGCTGTGATCCGAAACTATATCCGCCAGCAGGAAGCGGAAGAGCGCCGATTGGATCAACTCAGGCTGCAATTCTGACACGGCCTGCCGCCTTCAGGCGGCAAAAGCAATGGGGGCGCGTTAGCGCCCCTCACCAAGCCGCTTTGAGCGGCTCACAAAATAAAGCCCCCGGCTCTGCCGGGGGATACTTACTTTGGGCGGACCGCTCCCGTTCGGCGGTGATCGCCTGCCGGATCGCGATTTCCGGATCTTCCTGGGGGATAGACCGGCTTTTGGGGGCGGTATCGACCGGCTTCGCCACCGTTTCATCCTGGGGTGACGTCGTCGCCTGACGGGTGGCGATCTCGGCGGCAGGATCTGTCGCCGGTTCAACATGGGGTTTGGCTTGATCAGGCATTTCTGCTCCTCTGATTTGGATTATCTGACAGGGATGGGTGGTGATCTCTTTTGATCGGAACCCTGCGCCGGGATCGGCACCGATCGGAACGGCGGACAATTCCAAGGGAGTCCAATCCACCGCCCGCCAAAGCGGAACTTTTCCGGTCTCCTCGGTGATTTCGTATCGGCGCACGGTGTATCCCACGGAGACATTGCGCAGGATCCCCTCCTGGACATCCTTGAAGATGGGGGCCACGTCCTCCCGACTGGAGAAGCGCACCACGGCGCGGCCAACCCCATCAACAATCCAAGCGCGCTCCACCACACCCAGGATGCCATCCAGTGCCGAAGCGTCATGGCTGTCCAGGAGCGGCGCACCACCATTCAGGCGGGACAGATCCACATGGGCTGGATCCATGGAGAGGGCCTCGTCGTAGCTCTGGCCGGACATCCAGTCCCGTCTTCGCACGACTGCGCCGGTGGACCAGACCATCTCCACGGTCCGCGCCGTGCTGTCCACGGTCTCCGGGACGAAGTTTGCCGACCGGATCTGCATCGGCATCTCAACCATTTTTGGCATTCGCGCTCTCCATCTGTTTTGGTTGTCCATTTTTGCTGGTCTGGCGTGCGTCGATGTCCGTGACGATCTTGAACAGATCCCAAATCTTGTACATCTCGCTGAATTCGGCCATGACGACATCCGGGTCGTATCCCTGGCGGGAGATGGCCGTCTGGGGCGACATCAGGCCGTTCCGCACCGATAGCACTTCGGCCATGATGTCCTTGACCGGATCGACCGACTCAAAGCGGGGTGGGGTCCACTGCAACCGGATCGGTACGTTGCCGATCAACCCGGCGGCCTGGGCTGTGGTCAGAAATTGATTCCACACCGGCTGACAGATCTGGGGAATCAGCACATGTTTCTGGGTGGCGTCCACCCGGCGACGAAATTCCAGCAGCCCGGCACGAATGGAGGAGTAGTTGACCTTGGAAAGATCCCCCGTAAGTAGTTCGTAGGTCAGACCCAGCCCTGCTGCCACGGCGTGATTGTGCAACTGGGCGTATTCGGCGTACCCGGAGGTCGAGGCGGGTTGGCCGAATTTGATGTCCTCACCGGGCTTGAGGTACTCCACCACGCCAGGCTCCAGCCCTTCAATCGTCCGGCCACTGGAGTCCTTGTCGCCGCCGGTGTCCTCCGGGGCCTCGGCACCCGTGACGAACGCGGTGAAGCAGGCCTCCATTTTTTTGCGCACCAACTCCGCCACGTCGTAATCGTCCAGATCGCGCATCCTCAGCAGTGCGGGCGCGAACTAGGTGACGCCCCGGTTCTGACCGGGACGCAAACGGTCGTATAGATGCAGCACCTCCGTGACCGGGACGCGGATGCTTTTGGCCATGCTGCCCTGTCGCATGGATCCCGGATGACGCGGGAAAAGCCAGTACGCCACCCGCATGCCGAGGGCGTTGAACTCGATGCCCTGCTGGATGAAGCCGCCGTCGGGCAGATTTCGGTCCGAGGTGCTGTCCAGGTGGTCACACTCCAGCACCCGCAATTGCAGCGGCACCCGCAGACCGAACGAGGATGGCCGACGCACCAATTGCAAAAGGCACTCACCGCTCTCCACCATGCTGCGGGCCATGAGGGTCTGAATGCCGTAGAAGGTCGTGCGACCGTCCGCATCGCAATTCTCCGAGAATTCATCCCACAGGCTGGTCACCTGATCGTCCAGAGCCTGGGTTTCCGCTTTGGGACGCGGGGTGATGCCGGAGCCGATCATGCTGGAGGCATGGGTCATCACCGCCTTGGCCGCATAGGGGTTGTTGCGCACCAGATCCCTGGCGCGATCCCGCAGGCGGAAAGAGGCGATGGCCACCTCGGAATCGGCATCGGTACCAGCCGTGATCCACCCGCCGGTCAACCGCCCGGTCTTGGCACCGTCGTAGCCGCGACGCAGGGCTTGCAATGCATTTCTGGTTTGGGCATGGCGCAAAGCCCTTCTTGGCGCAATCAAGCCAACCAGGTTGTCGAGCCAATTGGACATCGTCTATCCTCTGGGAAACTATTTTGAATGGTTTGTGTTGACGGGAAAACACGTTCGGTCCAATATCTGGCTAGATGTTAAAGCTAGATCTTCTTCCTGGAGATTCGATCCATGCCCCAAACCCAATGGTCCCTGCAAGACGCCAAAAACCGATTCAGCAGTGTTGTCGAGGCTGCGCGACAAGGTGCGCCACAGACTGTCACCAAGCGTGGCATCCCCGCTGTGGTCGTGCTTGCCGCTGAGGAATATGAACGCCTGCAGCATCTTGACAAAATGCTACAGCCTTCATTCAACGAACACCTCCTGGCGATGCCGATGGATGATGGAGAATTCGAGCGTTTGACCATCATGCCGCGAGAGGTGGCCTTGTGAGTTATCTGCTTGATACCGTCATTCTATCGGAGTTGAGAAAACGAGACCGCAACCCAGGCGTTGTGACGTGGGTGCGATCCGTGCGTGCCTCAGACCTTTTCCTCAGTGTCATATCCATCGGCGAGGTGGAAAGAGGCATTGCACGCCAGAAACGTGATCATCCCGAATTTGCTGCTGATTTGGCTGAGTGGTTGGAAACGGTTCTGCGCCATTATGGGGATCGTATCCTGACGGTAAACACTGCCGTGGCCCGCCAATGGGGACAATTGAGTGCCAGGTTGGGTCATGGCAGCGCGGACTTGCTGATTGCCGCCACTGCCATGGAACACGGTCTCACCGTGATAACCCGAAACGTGCGACATTTTGAACCGACTGGTGTTGCAGTGATCAACCCTTTTATGCCGCCATCGTAGCCCTGGCGCGATCCATCCCGCCAGATTGTCGAGCCAATTGGACATCGTGTATTAGGCAAGACTTAATCTGACATTTATGGTAGGATGGACGCAAACCAACCAAGGAGGATGTCAGCGATGAATGCCGAAGAGAAGATTATCAAGAACAAGGTGGGCTTATTGAACCTGGCGGAG
>JADGBT010000006.1 GCA_015231375.1 Magnetococcales bacterium
CGATGGTGTGGGTGTACAAGACCCGCTTCACCGCATTGCCGGGCAGTTGAATGCCACCGACAATGCCTTTTTCGTTCATCCAACTCCGCGCCGCGTTCAGGCTGAAGCTGCGGGTTTCCACTGCATTGACCGGTTGCAGCCAGGTCGGGGCGATCCCGATCAGATCCATGGAGGTGGTCAAAGCGGCCCACTTGTCGGGACCGGCCCCGATGGTGGTCTTGCGATACCACTGCCCGGTATCCTGGGCGATGGCCAGGGAACCCACGGACAGCAGGTCAGCCTGGACACCAGACGGGGCGGAAGGGAAAACCTGGAATTGCACCTTGCCATCCAGATCCAACCCACCCTTGATGCGAAACGGAGCGACAGTACCCATGATTTGAATCTCCATACAAATTGTTTGACTACGATTGGCGAAATGCCACACAACGACTTCAAGCAAAAATCCCGATCTTCATGCTGCTCACGTCCAGCAATCCGTCATAAAGCGACGTGAACACCATCCGCACTTCATCCCCGTCGGCCACGAAAGCGATCTCGTAGACGATGATGTCCGCATCTCCCGTGATGGCGTATTCCGTGAATGCGATGGATCCTCCTCTGGTAAACACATTGATCTCGCTGCCGACGCCCAGACCATTGACCGGGTCCGAGATGGTCAGCAGCCACTTGACCTGCCGGTACTGCCTTGGCATGGCTACCTGATCCACAACCGTCGGGATATCGCGGGCAATACCGTCCACGCGCCTGGGGTTCTCCCCGAACGGCCACCCTCCGGTTGCTTGCAAAACCACTGGTGAAGAGCATTGCAGCCATTCGTCCGTGACCGCGACATTGAGTTGCTGATCGCCAACCGTCACAACGATGGGCTGCTCGCCTACCGTGACGTTGATCTTCTGGTCGGCCATGGCTATGCGCCGTTGCTGCGGGTGATGTCCGGCAACACCTGGATGCGGCCACTGATGAAGGTGGCCACCACCGGTGGAGTGCCCGGATCACCTGGAATGCCGGGGATGACCTTCTGCATGTCGTAGAGGTAAATGCCCGGCTCGATCACGCTGGTCTCCGTGGAGTCCAGCAGAAGCGCCCCGGACCCGGCCACGGAGGCCGACGTTGCCGGAAAGACGATCCGTTTCTGCAGCACGGCGGCACTGTCCGGATCCGAGGCCGTCTGTTTCATGGTGAACCACAGTTCATGGCCGGTGATGTCGATGGGACGCCCGGCCACGGTGGCAAACGACAGGGAAAAGACCTTGGTGTCTCCCCGGTAGAACTGGAAATTGTTGGTTGGCCGCGTCATGGGTCGCTCCGGGCGTAAAAAAACGCGCACCGGGCGCGTCATGGATGAGCGATGGTTGAACCCTGGGTCAGAAAGCGAACGGATCCTGGATTCGGTTGAGAATCAGCATGGCCAAGCCTTTGCCATCGGGCTGCACGTCCAGAACGCGATACAGCAGCCCGGCAACGGTCACATCATCCCCGGCCATGGGTTCGATGAGATCCCCAGTGATGATCAGGTCGGCCAACTTGATTTCCACCACCGTATGGAGGCTGACAGCGTCCAGGCCGTCACGACCACCCAGTGCGACGATCTCCCGCTTGGCATCGAAAATCCCCACCAGATCGATGGGGGTTCCGGCAAACTCCGGTCGTTCGTCCAGGGAGGGTATATAGATCACCGGCACTCCGAAGGTGGCAAAGCAGGGCCGGTTCACGAGATCGAGCAACCTGTCCCAACGGGCCATCAGACCACCCCGTTCAACCGCACCCGGGTGGTGGCATCCCCAACGGCGACGGCCACGAGGGCGCAACCGACCAGGGTGTTGGTGCCAACGGTGGTGGTGACGTTTTTGGCGGTGTTGTCCCAGTAGACCTTGGCCCCCTGGGTGATGGCCACGGCGGCCTTGGGCAGGTCCACCACGCCTTCGGTGATCATCTCCAGGTTGTCGCCAGACGCGGCATCGGAGACGGCCACGCCGAACAGTGTCCCGACAAGCACGCCTCCGCCACTGCTCACAGCGGCAGGCGCGGCCACCGTGACGATGTCGCCAGGCTGAATAAAATTCTTCATTGTTCGATTCCTTTTGGTGGTTTCATGGGAGACGAATGCCGGGGAATGTTACGCCCCAGGGTTCTTGTACATGCCGCGCCAGTCAATGGCCTTGGCTCCGAAATCCAGACGGGCCTTGATCTCCACCCCGTCCACATCGAAGCCGATGCGGGTTTCGATATAGACGCCGTTTTGGCCTTCCAGGTAGGCGTATTCGATGGTATCGATCTGGCCGGGGTTGGCGGACATGTACCATGCCTTGTCGCCGTTGACGGCGGCGTCCAGACGAGGTTCGGCGATCACCGTCAGGGTGCGCAAAGACTGAGGCACCACGTCGGCAGATTTGGCCGGGATCATGTTGACCGCCAGCAACTGTTCGGCGGTCACCTCCAAAGCGGCGGGGACGATGATGAAGGCAGGACGCACGTTGAGGGTGGTCAGGCCGTCAATCCCGGTCTGAATGCCCATGGCCCTGCGGGCCGCGCCCAGGGTGGTGACGGAGATCACGGCACCCGCCGCCGCCAAATTTTTGTGACCGGCGTGGAACAGGGACACGCCGTCACCCATGTTCGGATTGGCGGTGATGATGCCCCACACCACGTCGCTTTCCAGATTGGCCGCCGCAACACCAAACAATTGCGGGATGCGGGTGAAGGCGTTCAGGTCGTCGTTGACCAGCACCTGCCGGGAGATGGCGATGATCTTGCCATAGGTTTCGACCCGGTAGGACTCCTTGCCTTCGCCCAACGGTCCCCGTTTGAATTCACCACCTTCGTTGACCTTTTCCAGGGCCGGTGCCTCGCCCAGTTGCACACGGGTCATGGCCTTGAAGTCGCTGGCGATCACCTGGCGGCAGAAGGGTTGAAAGGTACGCGGGGCGGTGTCATAGGCGTTGCGCAGGGTTTTGTTGGCCACGTTGGCCAGGATATTGGGAAAATCGGAACCGGTCAGCAACGCGCGGGTGGCCACATCGTAGCGTGTCATCCCCTTGGTGGTGCGACCGCCGTCGGCTTCCAGAAAGGTCCGGGCCATCTCCACCAGGGTCAACCCACGCCACTCGCGAGCGGCGTCGGAGAGTTTGTGAGAGGTGGGATCGAAGCGGTGCAGCAGGGCGTTTTCCACCGCCGCGTTGCGGGTGGTTTTTTCATCCTGACCGGTCATGACCACATGATTCTGAATCGCGATGGAACCGCTGGCACGCCGGGCGGCCTCATCGATCAGGCTCCTGCGGGCATCGTCCAGGGTGATGCCACCTTGCACCAGTTTGTCGGCGAAGACACGGTCCACTTTCAGTTTCTCCTGGGCGTCGTAAATATCCGCAGACCGTTTTCTCTCCGCGATGACAGCCTGTCGGGCCATGGTTTCCGCCTCTTCCTGGGTGGTTTCTCTCGTCAGTTGGGCAGGATCAACCGGTTTTATTGCCACTTTCACAGGAGGAGGCGTCGCTTGACGGGTGGCGACATCGGCGACAGGATCTGTCGCCGGTTCAGCATGGGGTTTGGCTTGATCAGGCATTTCGGCTCCTCTGATGTGAATCATCTGACAGGGATGGGTGGCGGTCTCTTTTGATCGGAACCCCGCGCCGGGGTCGGCACCAATCGGGACGGCGGACAATTCCAAGGGGGTCCAATCCACCGCCCGCCAAAGCGGAACTTTTCCGGTCTCCTCGGTGATTTCGTATCGGCGCACGGTGTATCCCACGGAGACATTGCGCAGGATCCCCTCCTGGACATCCTGGAAGATGGGGGCCACGTCCTCCCGACTGGAGAAGCGCACCACGGCGCGGCCAACCCCATCAACAATCCATGCGCGCTCCACCACCCCGATAATGCCCTCCAGGGCGCTGGCGTCGTGGCTGTCCAGGAGCGGGGCCCCGCCGTTCAGGCGGGACAGGTCCACATGAGCCGGATCCATGGAGAGGGTTTCGTCGTAGCTCTGGCCGGACATCCAGTCCCGTCTTCGCACGACTGCACCGGTGGACCAGACCATCTCCACGGTACGGGCATCGGCGTTCACGGATTCTGGAACAAAGCTCGCCGACCGGATCTGCATCGGCAGATCAACCTGTTGATGCGGCATCGATACTCTCCATCAGTTTGGGTTGGCCATTTTTGGTGGTCTGGCGCGCGTCGATGTCCGTGACGATCTTGAACAGATCCCAAATTTTGTACATTTCGCTGAATTCCGCCATGACGACATCCGGGTCGTATCCTTGACGAGAGATGGCCGTCTGGGGCGACATCAGCCCATTTCGCACCGACAGCACTTCGGCCATGATGTCCTTGACCGGATCGACCGACTCGAAGCGCGGTGGCGTCCACTGCAACCGGATGGGCACGTTGCCGATCAATCCGGCGGCCTGGGCCGTGGTCAGGAATTGATTCCACACCGGCTGACAGATCTGGGGAATCAGCACATGCTTCTGGGTGGCGTCCACCCGGCGACGGAACTCCAACAGCCCGGCGCGAATGGAGGAGTAGTTGACCTTGGAAAGATCCCCCGTGAGCAGTTCATAGGTCAGACCCAGCCCCGCCGCCACGGCGTGATTGTGCAACTGGGCATATTCGGCGTATCCAGAGGTCGAGGCGGGTTGACCGAATTTGATGTCCTCGCCTGGCTTGAGGTACTCCACCACTCCAGGCTCCAACCCTTCAATCGTCCGGCCACTGGCGTCCTTGTCACCACCGGTGTCCTCCGGGGCCTCGGCACCCGTGACGAACGCGGTGAAGCAGGCCTCCATTTTCTTGCGCACCAGTTCCGCCACATCGTAATCATCCAGATCGCGCATCCGCAGCAACGCAGGCGCGAACCAGGTGACACCCCGGTTCTGGCCGGGACGCAAACGGTCATAGAGATGCAGCACGTCCGTGACCGGAACGCGGATGCTTTTGGCCATGCTGCCCTGTCGCATGGATCCAGGATGACGCGGGAAGAGCCAGTACGCCACCCGCATGCCCAGGGCGTTGAACTCAATGCCCTGCTGGATGAACCCACCACCGGACAGATTCCGGTCCGAGGTGCTGTCCAGGTGGTCGCACTCCAGCACCCGCAATTGCAACGGCACCCGCATGCCGAACGAGGATGGCCGACGCACCAATTGCAGGAGGCACTCACCGCTCTCCACCATGCTGCGGGCCATGAGGGTCTGAATGCCGTAGAAAGTCGTGCGACCGTCCGCGTCGCAATTCTCCGAGAATTCGTCCCACAGGCTGGTCACCTGATCGTCCAGGGCCTGGGTTTCCGCTTTGGGACGCGGGGTGATGCCGGAGCCGATCATGCTGGAGGCATGGGTCATCACCGCCTTGGCCGCATAGGGATTGTTGCGCACCAGATCCCTGGCGCGATCCCGCAGGCGGAAAGAGGCGATGGCCACCTCGGAATCGGCATCGGTGCCAGCCGTGATCCACCCGCCGGTCAACCGTCCGGTCTTGGCCCCGTCGTACCCGCGACGCAGGGCTTGCAATGCGTTTCTGGTTTGGGCATGACGCAAGGCTCTTTTCGGCGCGATCCATCCCGCCAGATTGTCGAGCCAATTGGACATCGGGTGTTATCCTCTGGAGAATCCAAGCACGGTACGATTGGGGCGGGTAGCACCGGAACCTCCGGAGATGGCCTGCTCGATTACCCGGATCCGGCGCAGCAAGTCCGCCTCCGAGCCGTATTCCACGGTTTTACCTTCATGGACGATGCGCAGGGCACCGGAAGCATAGGCCTCTTTCAGCGCGTCCAATTCCGCATTGGTGAAACTCATCTGCGTCCCTCCCGCCATCTGTCACGCGCGCTGCCCAACCACGATTCACGGTTTCTTTCTGCCACCATCCTGGGTTTCTCCGGCAGCACGATCTTGGGTGTCTCCGGCATGATGATTGTTGGCAAATGGATCTCCTGCCCATCTTTCATGGGGAACGCCTCGCGCCGGTCGGCTTCCTTGTTCAACTGGAGACCAATGGACATCAGCCCGTGCAGGGCGGCCAGGGCGTACACCCGACAATCGAGAGCCTCGTTGCGGTCGCCGTCTTTCTTGTGCCACTCGCGGACAGGACGCCCTCGGATGTACCTGGTGCGAATTTTCTCTGCCGTCAGTTGGCGAAACCACTCGGCGTCCCGATCATGGGGAAAGTGGCAATAGCCCGGCCCGGCTTCCTTGATGCGCAGACGGGCGTAGGTCGCCTCCTTGGCCGCGTCCACGCCGACCTTGTACAACGGGATGCGCCCCTTGTTGTTGAGACTGGCTCGTTGCGGCCAGATGGGAATGCCCATCCCGCCAAACCCCTTGATGCCCCACACCCGGCGAGCGATCTTCGTGCGGCAAAAATCGTAGGTTGGCACGGTATTGTGTCCGCCGGTATCTATGCCGACGGCGCGGATGTGGAAATCCGGCAGTTGCCGGGAATGGGGGAATGGCCGCAGCAGCAATTCGTCCAACTCGGCCCACACCGCCGGACCCGCCGGATCGCCATGCAAAATGAAATACCCCACGGACCAGGACTCCTCGTCCCGGCCCCAACCGACCACCTCCACTTCCAAACGATCATCCTGGCCATCGACTCCGGCGGTCAGGAGGATGACTCCCGCCGGAAGCAGGTCGCCAAAGATCTCCCGGCGGATCATCAATCCCTCGCCATCCAGTTTCTCGGAGGACTCCTCCCAGCTTTGGCCCAGTTTGGTGTTGGTCCACACCTTGAGCCGTACCGGATCCCGGTAAACCTGGCCGTGCTGAATGGCGATGTCCGCCCACGACGCCCAACCATGGGGGCTGTACAGGCTGCTCAAATGAAACCCAGCGATGGGACTGCCTGGGTTGTCCGGGATCCAGATGCCACGCTCCAGCATCCAGCCTTTCTGATAATCCTGGATCCCCGCTCCACAATGCTCGCATTGGTAAAAGGCAAGGTACCGTTGGTGCTTCGGGAATTTGATGTGTTCCCACATCAGCACCTGTTTGGCGTTGCAATCCGGGCAGGGAACCCAGTACCGCCGTTGATCGCTCTCCTTGTAGGCGTCCTCGATCCGGCTGAACCCCTTGACTGTCGGCGTCGAGACGAAAAAGATCTTGCGATTGGGAAAATTGGTGGTCCGTTGCATGGCCAGATCCACCGGATCCCCTTCGCCGTCCACATCGGCGAGATAGCCATCGATCTCGTCCATGAACAGGTTGCAGACTGGCATGGAGCGCAGGCCGACCGCCGAACTGGCCCCGGTAATGACCAGCACGCCGCCCGGAAACTCCTTGCTCAGGAGCGTGTTGCCGCTGTCGCGTGCCCTGGACGGCTGCACCAGGGATTTCAGCACCGGACAGAGTTCAATCAATGAACTGATCCGCTGCCGGGAGACCCGTTTGGCCGTTTCCACCGTGGGCTGTACCATCATGATGGGACCGGGGGATTGATCAATCGAATAGCCAATCCAGTTCAGGCCAATCTCGGTGCCGCCGATCTGCCCGCCTTTCATGAACACGACCCGCTCCACCGGCGACGAGGGGGAAAGGCAGTCCATGATTTCTTTCAAGTATGGGGTCCGGCTGGTGCGCCATGGCCCAGGCGACCCGGAAGACTTCGACGAGAGCGTCCGGTTGGCATCGGCCCATTCGGAGACGCTCTGCAAGGGCCGGGGTTTGATCCCATACAGAAATGCCGACTTGTACGACAGCATCCGGGTGTTCAAGGAGATGACGGTCATGTTGAAAAGAACTCCCCATCAAGCACCGTCGTGCCTGCCAGCATGTCGCTTCATGCTGCGCCAGTTGCACTGTCAAGAGGCGTCAGGGGAGTCCAATGCAATGCCGCGCTCGGCGGCCACCATTTCAAACGTCTTGCCGCCGGAACCGTCCAGGTAGGCGATCTTGCCCGTGGCCTGGATGAACCGTTTCACGCCCACATCGACATAAACCGGACTGATTTCCATGGCATACACCCGGCGTCCGGTCAGTTGCCCGGCCATGATCTGGGAGCCGGAACCACTGAACGGCTCGTAGCACAATCCACCCGGTGGCACATGCTGACGCATCGGGATCCCAAAACAGTCCAGTGGTTTGGGTGTCGGGTGATCCGGGCGTTCGTCCCCGGCCAGGGATTTCAAATCCCAGACTGTCGAGAAATGCTCCACATCCTCGATCTTGGTCGGTCGGTTGCCCCGGATCCAGCCATAGAAACAGGGTTCGTGCTTCCACAGGTAATGGGTGCGGGTCAGAACGGAAGCATTTTTGTTCCAAATGATCTGCTGGTGAACGAATGCGCCCAGTTTTTCCCAAACCGCCTCGACCATGGCCTGACGCTTGGATGCATGCCAGCAATACCATGCCGCGTGGGGGTCGATGGCGTGATCGATGGCCGCCCGGATGAATCCCTCGTACAGTTCCGGCCCCTGACTGGCGTCATCCCAGGTGACGCCGTAGGTGCCAGACCAGTCCTTGTTTCCGCCCACCCAGCCTTTCTTGCCAACGGCGGCCACGGCGTCCGTCCCTTCCTGCGTGGCTTTCTCCTTGTCCCGCCTGTTCGGGGGGTGATTGGTTCCGTCATAATCAACAAGGTATGGCGGGTCGGTCGCGAAAAGAATGGCCCGTTCTCCATTCATCAGACGGATGACATCCTCGGCTTTGGTGCTGTCGCCACACAGCAGGCGGTGATCCCCCAGCACCCAGAGATCACCTGGACGAGTGACCGGGTTGGCGGGCGGTTCAGGGATGGAGTCCTCGTTGCCGTTTCCACCGCCTTCGCCTTGCTCACCGTCACCGATCCTGTCCAGAATCCCGGCCAGTTCATCGTCGGAAAACCCAAGCACATCCAGATCAAAACCGTTATCCCGCAACCGTTCGATTTCGACATCCATGATGTCGAAATCCCACCCGGCCTGCAGGGCCAACTGGTTATCGGCCAGAATATAAGCCCGTCGCTGCACGTCGGTCAGGTGATCAAGGATGATGACCGGCACAACCGTCATCTTCAACTTGCGGGCGGCCAACAGGCGGCAATGCCCGGCGATGATCCCGGATTGGCTGTCCACCAGAATGGGGTTCGTGAACCCGAATTCTTTGATGCTGGCCGCCACCTGGTCAACTTGTCCGGGGGTGTGCGTTCGCGCATTGTTGGCGTATGGGATCAATCGTTCCACATCCCACGCTTCGATTGCCCTGGCCATGGAAATGGCAACGGCTTTCTCCGCAGGCGGCACTTCACCTTTCAGGGGGACCACTGCCTTTTGGGCGCGTGTCATGACTCCGCCCCAGGAACAGGATCAGGAGCCAACCCGGCCAAGAAAGCCTTGGTGTATGCTTTCCGTCCTGCGTCCATTTGGGCAGCCCGTATGGATGCGCGCATTTGCGCACATCTCGCCGCACAGTCACGCAGGTCTGCGCATGCCTTGGCGAGAGCAAAGGCCAATATGCGCATTTTCATTTTACGCCTTTTCATCTGCGATCTCCTCAAGCGCATCTCGTAATTCCTTGGCCAGCAGAATTTCAATGGCCCTTCGGTCGGTCATGGCCACCAAGGTCGCAGAAACATGGCCTGGGATTTGTTCTACACGGTCCCGCGTCCGACGCGCCATTTCGAAGGCATCTTTGGTCACGGCCCCACGCTCCAGCAAATTCCCGATTTTTTGTTCATATTCAATGCGTATCAATTTGGCCTCGTAGGCTTCCTTGATGGAACGGCTGAGGGCAAAACTGGGCACCCTGGAGTCCTGCTGTTCAGTGTCGGCGCGCGACGATTGGGGAGGTTGCGCAGTCGTGGTGGGCTTTTTTGTCGGCCCCCTTTGCAATGCTGGATCGGTGTTGGCTGCCCAGGCTGCGTCTGCTTTGACGGGATCTATGGTGCCGTCAGATTCGACGGGAACACGTCCTGTTTTAATTGCCTTGTTCACTGCTGTGTGAGATTGACCTCTCAACTTGGCATATGCGCGGATAGAAATTCCCATCATCTATTCTCCAAAATTTGTTAATCTGAACACGATGCCGGGTGGAAACCCCAACATGGGAAAGTGGAAACCCCAACATGGGGAAAGTGGAAACCCCAAGCCTGGGGGTTCCACCCAATCGCCACATAAATCTATTTGTTTTCACTTAAAAAATCGGCCAAGACATGAGGTGGAAACTGGAAACCCCCTTTTTATTCAACGACACGCGAAATGCCGGGGTCGTGCGGACCGCGCAGCCCTGAAGGCCAGTAAGGAACCATGGATTTCAAATGGCATGGAGCAATGACCAGGACGCTACACGGCGCGACAGGTGGCCACCGTTGGCCAATTTTGAGGCAGTTTCCATCTTTTTTCTTTCCTGCCAGCCAGCCATACCCGTGCCACGAGCGACACGCCCATATCTCCAATGATAAAGAATATCGATAATACTGAATTAAATCTAAAATAGTGCTTGATAAGGTTGCGCAACCGATGGCTTCATGTGTCCAACGCAAACAACCACTTTCAGGAGCAAACACCATGAGCGAACTGACCACCACCCAAGAGACCGTCCTCCACGCCGCAGCCGCCCGCGAAGATGGGTCCATCCACCCCATGCCAAGCAACGTCAAGGGCGGAGCCGCCCGGAAGGTGATCGACTCCATGCGCACCAAGGGGCTGATCAAGGCCGATGCCGACACCATCAGCGACGTTGGATACCGCGCCATCGGGTTGGAGGCTCCCGCAGCCTTGGCCCTGGCAACGACCAAGACCAGCCGCACCAACACCAAGAAGGCCATGGTGATCGAACTGATGAAGCGTCCAGAAGGAGCCACCGCCGCCCAGATTGCCGAGGTAACCGGATGGCAGCAGCACACGATTCGGGGCTTTCTTTCCCTGGCCAAATCGAAACTGGGGCTGGCGATTACCACCAACCGCCTGTGGGTGGCTGGTGCGAACCAACAGGGGTCGCCGGGTTCCTACACGACCTACTTTGTTTGACGGCCAGATGCCGCCCTGGCGACAGGGCGGTGGTCCAAGACAATATGACAACCACCGACTCTCAGGAGATAACCAATGAATGCTCACAATTTCTCGAATCTGCTCACCGGCCTTTTGCAAGGAATCGCCTACGGCGACGACGCGATGATCGAAGAGTCCATCGACTCCTTGAGCGACGCTCTCAACATCCAGGGGTCGGTCAGGAGTTTCGAGGACGCCGGGATCTTGACCATGGATGCGGGCCTGATGATCAACCTGAGATCCGGAAGGATCCAGATCACGCTGATTGATTGCTAAACCACGGCAATGGAGACCAGGAGACCCCCCATGACCACATACACCACATCCCCCTCGTCCAAGCTCCTGGCCACTGCCAGGAGGAACATCACCGCCGATCAGGTGAACATCGACACCGCCAGGACGGCACTCGAAACCGCGCCGGACAAATTTGGCTTGGCTGAGGATTACCTGCATGATGCCGAAATCGCCATCGCCAATGCCCTGCAAGAGATCGAAGAGTGGATCGCTGATGCCGAGAATGCCTTGGCCTTGAATGAGAACCAATCTTGAACCATCTGCCGCCTGATTCCCCGACGCTCACCCCTGGACGTTCCCAACCATGCCGCCCTGACAACGGGGCAGCATGGGTTGGTCAGGACCGTCTTGAACATAGATAATAAAAAATATTGAAAAACATGAGTTTAATTTAAAATTTCCTTGATAAGGTTGTGCTTTCGATGGCTTCATGTACTCATCGCAAACAACAACCAATCAGGAGCAACAAAGATGAGCGAACTGACCACCACCCAAGAGACCGTCCTTCTTGCCGCAGCAGGTCGGACCAACGGTTCCATCCACCCCATGCCGACCAACATCAGAGGCGGTGCCGCTACAAAAGTGACTGCCGCATTGGTGGCCAAGAATTTGATTGATGAAAACGGTGTCATCACGACACTCGGTTTGAACGTGGCAGACCCGAATTGGAACACCAAACCTGAATCGACAGACGACGCGCCGACGTCCACGGAATTGACCCTGGCCGACGCAGAGAAGGCTTATGTCGAAGCTGATGCCGCATACGAAGCGGCGGCCAAAGCGTATACCGACGCAGACAACGCACTGAACAAAGTCATTCGCAAGGGAAAGAGCCAAGCCATCATCGAGCAGGCCCGCGAGACCGTGACCGCCGCCAAGGAAGCCGCCAACCAGACCGCCGAGGCCGCCATGACCGCGCAAGCCATTCTCGACAGCTTCGCGCCACAAGCCACGACTCTGGAAACCGACGCAGAAGCCCACATGGACGCGGCCCTGCCAACCGATGACAAACTCCCGCAGTTCATCACCATCGAGGTTTCGCCTCTCATGCGCGACGTCATCGCAGGGGCTTTGGCCACACCCATCACTGCCGCCTCGCCAACCGACGACGACTTCGAGGAAGATGTCACCACCGCAGAAGCCGCCTTCAACGAACCGCCTACGGCCCTGGCATCAGACACCGATATCACCCTCGAAGCCAGAGCGGCATTGGCCTGCCCGGCCAATTTCGAGGAGGCCGACCCAGAATTCATGGCCATCGCCAAACGGCACTTCAGCACCATCACACCAGAAAACTGGCCCGCCATCCGCAACACCATCGAAGAGGCATACGCCCTGGGGTTTGAGCAAGCCAAAGCCAGGAAGGCCAAAACCACGCCCACGCGCCAAGCCTCAACGCCCAGAACGAACAGCAAAAAAGCCATGGTGCTTGACATGCTGAAACGCGCCGAAGGAGCCAGCATCGAGCAAATCACCGAGGTGACGGGGTGGCAGGTTCACACCATTCGGGCCTTTCTTTCGGTCGCCAAATCGAAGATGGGATTGATGATCACCACCAACCGCCCGCGACTGGATGGGACAAACCAACAGGGGTCACCCGGTGCATGCACGACCTACCACACATGACCACTGACGCCGCCCTGGCAACGGGGCGGCATTGCAATGTCCGGTCCATCAAGACACGATTTTAATCAGATAAATCAATCAAAAAAGGCTTCCCATCCTCATTGGTTGCATGGCATTGTGTGGATAACAAAAGACCAGAACAAACAATAAAACGGAGAAATGACCATGACGATCAACGAAGCCAAAGCAATCATGGATGCGGCATGGAACGCCTGGGTTGCCGCAGACGACGATGACGACGGGGCTGAAGGAGCCTACTACGCCGCCAAGGAGCAACTTGTCCAAGCGTTCCTTGCTGAATACGACCGGCAGATGGCAGCGTGCGAACACTGACCACCAGACGCCGCCCTGGCAACGGGGCGGCAGGAACGAAAAGGGAGAACAAGCCATGAAACCATACGGAGTCCGCCGGAAGGATCAGGGGTGCTGCCCCGGCCACGACAAATTTTCGCCCGACACCTACAACAGCAGCCGTAGCAAAAAAGCGCACGCCAAAGCCACCAAAATCGCCCACGGCATCGCTCGCGCCCGCATCAAGATTGCCATCCACCGGGCCGTCGCAGGCGACGAAGCAGGATTTTTCGATGGCACCTGATCAGCAACCGCCACCCTGGCAACGGGGTGGCGGCCTGTTGCGCCAACCCTCTTCACCGCACAACTTGCCACCGATTGATCCCCCGCGCCACAGGGGCGCACACGGTGCCAATTGCGCCACCAAACGACGGAAATGCCACTTGCAAAATCACCCGACATCCTTCAAGATATATCAAACATTGATATACAGAGGATCTTATGGCCACAAACGTTCACCTCACACAAGAACTTGAAAGTTTCGCTCGCAATTGCGTTGAAAGCGGTCGCTATAACAACGTCAGCGAGGTCGTCCGCAGTGCCTTGAGGATACTGCAAGAAAGAGAGCAGCGCCGCATACGCTTCAACGCCATGTTGGATGCCGTCCGCCTTGAAGCAGAACGGGAGGGTGTTTATGAAGCAGCCGATGTGCTTGCGGAAATGGATAGGATCATTGAGCAGCATCCTCAATGAAACCAGCTCAATTATCTCCTCAAGCGCGCCGGGACGTGCTGGATGCCGCACGATGGATCATGGACGATAATCCCAGTGCCGCCCGTGCTTTCCATGCCGCCATCGACAAGGCGACCATCCTGCTTGGAGAGCATCCGCGCGTCGGGCGGGAGCGTCTTGAATTGATCCCTGCTCCTGCGCGTTTCCTGTCCCTGACCGGTTTTCCGTATATCCTGGTCTACGACTCCACTCCCACACCACCCTTGATCCTTCGGGTTCTGCACGGAGCGCGGGATTTGCCGGAACTGCTGGACGATCTGTAAAACGCTCACCGTGCCGTGGCCAACGCCTTCTGCAACGCCTCCGCAAATCGCCGTGGGGCGTTTTCCATGGCCACCTTGCGCACCGTTTCATTGAAACCGAAGCGCGGCTTGAGCCGAACCTGATGAGGGAGGACGTACATCAGCTTCAACCGCTCTCGGCGGCCTTTGCCAATGCGTCTCCAGACCGCCTTGACGTTTGCTCCCTTTTTGAGGGGAGCGATGAAATATCCCGGTCTCCTCGACATCGCGCCTGGGAAACTGCCGGGCCGGGTTACAGAAGTCGGCGAGGAGCGCGCTCCGACCGGGACGCCCAGTGCCTTGCCAAAGACGCCCACCTTGGTGCCACCGGTTTCCTGGATCGCCATGAACTGGTCCAACACCATCACGGTCGCCTTCAGGTCGCTCTTGCTGGCCGAGCGAATCTGGATGCCTTTCGCCACCCACCCGGTGCGGATGGTGAACTTTTGCGGCAACAGCCGTCGCACTTCGGCCTGGGCGTCTTTGGCCACATTGGTCAGGGTCAGAGCGGAGGCGAACAAAAGCTGTTTGCCAACGTCCGCCACCGCCCGATTGAGCGCGGACTCGTTGAACTCAATCCTGAGCATACCGCTCATTCGGTTTCCTCTGTCTCGCCTTTGCTCAAATGGAGTGGACGGGACGCAACGCGAAAATCAGCCCGCGCCTGCATGGACGCCAGGCAATCCTTTCCGCATCGGCCAGCGTGGTCATCGAGCCGTTCGAACATCCGCGCGATCAATGCCTTGGTCGTATCGTGGCTCTCTTTGATCATCTCCTTGATCTCATCCACGTCCGCTTTCCGAACCTTCTCGTTGGCGTTGGTGATTTGGAATTCGTTGAACTCTTTGGTGATCGCTTCAAGGTCATGCCTGAGGTCCATGATCGTGAGGTGTTGCATCCACATGAGACCGGCCATGATCAGGAACATCACGGTCGGACCGCCGTTCTGGTTGAGCATGTTCAGAATCGCCACGATGTCCATTACGAATTCTCCAGAGAGTTCATCACGTTGATCAGGTAAGTCCGCATGGAATGCGCATGCAGCATGGCGAGCGGGGCTTTGCGAAACGTCACCATGGCCCTGAACGCCTCCGAGAGCCGGTGCCATTTTGATGGGTTCGCCCTCAGCCCGTCGTGGTCAAAGAACACCGCGCGGCCAGCGTGCGAGAAACGCAATACGGTGGGCAGGTGCGGCACCATGTCACCCGCGTTGAACACCCTGGTACAGGTATCCGGCAGGTAGAGATCCATCGTCTGCGCCCATGTCGCGTCACCACAACGTGGTTGACCAAATGTCCAGAGGAATTTCCTCCTGCTGAAATTGGAACGCAACATCCGTGAGGCGGCCAGAGCGGCCAACGCACCGCCCAGTGAATGCCCGACAAAATGGGCTTCGTTCCATCTGCCGTGGTCGAGAACGGACAGGAGGTTCTCCCACACCTCGTCCAGGGCGTGGTTGAACCCGGCATGCACGCCACCGCCGAATGGCATCATCTCCTTGTCGACGTCCAGGTTGTCCAGCCAGTCCGCCGCATCGTTCGTCCCGCAGAACACGATCCAAATCATGTCTCCTTGCCGGGCGGTAAACCCCTGGACGTGTCCAGAGGTGAACGGGCGCACGATGAACCCCTCCACATTGGGCTGGTCGCTGTACGCCTCAAG
Organism: Magnetococcales bacterium; assembly: GCA_015231375.1. GTDB lineage: Bacteria > Pseudomonadota > Magnetococcia > Magnetococcales > Magnetaquicoccaceae > Magnetaquiglobus. The sequence continues at coordinate 15,913 of JADGBT010000006.1, forward strand.
CGCCATGCGGGCTGCAAATCCGATCATTGGTTCCATGGGGATGTCCAAGTCTTATGCCGATGGGGGCGCATTTTCGGTGTGTGGGGCTTCGGGCAGAATCATGGCAAGCACGCCAGCGGCAGCCGTAATCACCTGGATCGACGCGGAGGCGGTCGGCATGGCGGTCGGGGCCACCACCGACACGATGGTGGCGATGCCCGCCCAAGACGATGGCTCGGAAAAGCGTTTGACGAGATATTTCCAGTTCATGTTCGGTCTCCAAAATTGAGGTCTGGCTCTGGTCAGAGCGGGGGGTCAATCCTCTTCGAATGCGGCGGCGGTCCATGCGAACGTAACCGCCGCCGCAATACAACAAAAAGTGATCACCACGCCGCCCCCAGAAACATGAGCAACGCGACGATGCAAAACAGACACACCCCGATGGCGATCATGGATAGGTCCAGAATCTGGGGCGAGGGATGTCGTTGTCACCAACAGGCACGGCATCCAGATGGACGTATCGGCCCGCCATGGGGCCATGCTGCTTGAGTCCAAATCCGGTCAAGCCAAGTCCCAGGGCCAGGTCGATCAGTTTGTGGACATCTTCGCCAGAGATGGCGACATCCACGGCGTATCCAAGGGTGTGCGCACCGACCAGTTTTCCCTCGCCGACTGCGGCGTTATGCGCTTTGCATCGGTATCCAGAGGTGATCACCATGGGTTTCCCGAAGGCCACTCTCAACATCTCCAGATTCGCCAGAAACGTTGGATTCATGCGCAACACGCCGCAGTGGCGGCATTGCAGTTCCGCCCTGGTGAAATGCCTGGTGAGATTCTCCTGAGCGTTCATGACGCCACCACGGCAAAAACGAACGTGAGTGCCGTCATGATCACGAATCCGACGTGAGCGGCAAGCAAGCCCCAGATAAGCAACAATTTTGTGCAGCATTTAACTGTATTCATATTTTGAAACCTTGGAATAAGATTTTAGAGGGAAATTTCGAATGACATTTGAAACCCGTGCCGTGCCCCGCCATGCCGGGCAGTGCCTTGCCTAGCCAAGCTTGGCATTGCCCAGCCTAGCCGCACCGCGACAACATCTATTTGCTCATAACCCGCCGCCAGCTTGAGCAGTATTGCTCTGCCGTGCCTGCTCCCAAGAGCGAGTTGTAATGCAATTTCCAATAGTTCGCCTGACCATCGAGGTCTCCGGCAGCAGGAAGCGCACCAGGACACCGCAACAGATGGACACGGCACATTCCGCAAGCGTAGGCCAGATCCCATGCCAGTCGGGCGTGATCGGGCTTTGGATACGGCCCCAGGATGTTGAGCGCGAGCTTCGTCCGGCCATGCAGGAAGTTCTGCCAAATATCGTCATGGGTGATTTTTTCCATTTGCCACAGCCCCATGGCCGGACCGCCACCCAATTGGGTCAGGTAACGCAGGCCTGACTCCTGGATGGCGATGCCAAGCAGCAACTCCTCGGCGGCGGAACTCCACAAATCAAGCCGCTGCAAAGTTGGGCAAATCACCAGCACCAAGAGTTGACGAGGATCAAGTCCCATGGATGCGGCCTCCAGAAAGGCAAAACCCGCCTCAGGGTACCCTGGGCGGGTTTTGATGATGACGTTTTCGGTGGGAGATGCCTGCCTTGCGCACCGTCCTCCGATTGTAGCGAAAATCATAGCATATTCCGTCAAATGTGTTTCATGAAAAGATGTATCAACAAGATGTTGATACAGAATCATAAATCATGCACAGGATAAGCCATTGATTTCAGTAGACTCACTCCGTCAAAATTGACCTTTTGGCGTCGCCAGTCGAGGCATGGTCATAATCCGGCGCGCCATTTTTTCAACATGATGATGTCATTCGATTATTTCCTCCACTATTGAGCCTCGACGAGATGATCATGAGCGCGGACATCCACAGACGCCACGCAGTGACCCGGCTCACCCCCAAAACATTCGTGATCACCTTGCGCGGCACTCCCTCGGCATGGAGCCAAACCAGACGCATCTGATCCGGGTCCAGCCAACGCAGCCAGTTCAACGCATCGTCCATCCGGGTGATGGCATCCGGTGTGGGCGGACCCATCCGGAATTCAGCGTCATTCCAGCCGAACGCCTCATTGGGATCATGGATCACATCTGGCCAATTGTTACCGTAGCCCATAGGCCTCAGCCCGGTGACGCGCAAGGCCCGCAGAGTTCTGGACGCTTCCTCAACCCGCTCGGCGACCATTTTTGGAGTCCACTTCTCAGCCATGGCGCGCCTCCTTTCCGGGTTGTCCAAACAGCTTTCTGGCCAAATGCTGAATCATCTCCCGTTCCGGCCAACCCAGTCTGGAATCATTCTCGGCGACCACCAGGATGCCGTGGTCATGCCAGCCGTTGCGTTTTTCCTTTTCCGGGTCCATCCGTTGCGGGATGATTCCGGCCAGACAGGAGCGAGGAAGACGAGGACCACCGTTCATGGGCGCACCTCCTGATCCAAGGCCCAGTGGAGAATGGCCAAGGCGTCGGAGGCATTGTCATCGGCGGGGTGATGGCCCTTTCTGCGCATTGCTTCCATGACTTCCTCCTTGGACGCATTGCCCTTGCCGGTTGCGTGCCGCTTGATGGTGCCGACCGGCACCCCCAGGTACGGAATCTCATGCTGTTCGGCCCAGGCACTCAGATGGGCGAGAAAACCGCCATAGACGTGGGCGGCTGTCACTCCGGCATGCGCCCTGACTTCCTCGAACACGATGTACCCAATCGATCCGGCAAAGCCACGCACCTCATCGAGCCATTTCTTGAACCGGAGAAAGGCCATCCCACCGCCCTCGAACCGGCCAGGGCGAAACTCCACCGTACCGCTGGTGATGGTTCCATCCGATTGGTGGAGTGCCCACCCGGTTTTGGATCCCAGGTCCAAGGCGAGGATTGCTCCTTCCCCGACCGCGCCCTTGTGGGGCAGAATTGCTGTAGCCATGTCATTCCTCCCATTGTTTGATGTGGTCAGGGTGACGGCGGTGTCCCTCCAAGAACGACGCCGTCACCCGCTTGATTGCTTCTATATGCTTCACGCTGCCTTCAAATTATTGTAAGTCAGATGAACCTATAGAGACTGACTCTCCTCTGTATCAATTACATCTATTTCCTATTCCATATCCTCCTCTCCGGTTGAGATTCTTATTCAGGTAAATCCCAACTGCGCCAACTGCGCCAATGTGCGCCAGCTGCGCCAGTGCGCCACTACTTTTTCCCAAAACTTGATTTTTCACTTTCCACACCTACCCCTGGCGCACTGGCGCAGTTGGCGCAACTGGCGCACATCGGATTGAGTTGGAACATGACGGCACGTTGCCCCCGTTCCACTGGAATCCTGCGTACCCAATTGAGGTCAATCATGAACTCCAGGACCGCCTCCGCATCCTTTGGGGCCAGCCTGGGACGCGGAAGGGATCGGCCCAGTGTTCGGATCGAAAACTCCATATTCCCGGACTTCAACGCCCAGCGCGCCACTCGCAAAGCGGCGGCTTCAAGCGCGTCCCCCTCGGCCATCCGTTGGACTCTCACCGCTTCCTCCAGATGGTACTCACCAAGCATCTTGGCCCGCTCCCAGGTGGCCAATCCCAGTTCCGATTCCTCTTCCTTGAGCAATTGAGGACGCTCCAGGAGGTGCAGCACCAAAGCCGCCTTGACCGTGGCCGACACCGCTTTGCTGGCGATATCACGCACGTCTTCCAGATCGCGTCCCTCCGCCATCTGCATTTCCACGGTGTTGTGCCATTGCCGCCGCGATTCCTTCGCCTCTGAAGACAGTTTGACCAAATGGCATTCGGGTTTACCGTTTTTCTCCGGTGCTTTTGCGTTCAACAGGCCAAGGATGATTTCCTCATAAGGCTGCAAAATGAACTCATTGAGGCCGAATTCGTTGACCTCCTCCAGACGGGTGCCGACCAAAGAAGGAAGCCAGACCGGCCAAATGCGGGCCAGTGCCCCGGACGCGCGCAGGGATGGATGGCGGGCCGCTTCCAGGTATTTGTCCGGTTGGACCATGATGCAGACATTGAGGCAGGGGTTCACGATCATGCGGTCCTCCGGCCCGTTTTCGTTGCCAACCCGGTCGCGGGTGATGGTGTCACCAGAGATCCCGGCCAGATAGATGGCGTCTCCGGTGCGCTCCTTGCCCGAATATTTGCCCATGATGGCGTCGAAAACAGGCCGCCCCTCGCCAGAGAGAACGGAGTATTCTCCACCCCGGGTGTGCATCCTTTGGAACAGACGTTCCTCGGTGGCATCCGAGGTGAACATGCGCGGATGCGGCGGTGTGGTGACCCGTTTGCACTCCTCCTTGGCCATTTGTTTGATGTATGTCTGCTGCTCTTCGTCCGTCATGTTGGGTTTGGTCGCCTGTTTTTTCAGGGCATTCAGAACGGTGTCCAGCACCTGATTGTTGGTGGCGGCCTCGGCGACCCGCTGCTGATAGGCGTCCAACGCCCCTTCGATCCACAATTCCAGAGGATGGGTCATGATCTTGAATGGCGGGCTTTTACGTTCACCACTGGCCGCGATCAGTGCATGGAACAGGGCTGGATGGTGATACAGGCCAGGCCGTTCCTGGATACGGGCCTTCTTGCCGATGGCCAGAGCCGCCACCGACAGGCCGATCACCGCCGGAGAGGCGACCGGAACCTTGACGAAACGGGCCACCTCGCGGGCGGCATCACGCAGCACGTCAGGCAGGGCATCCAAGGGATAGGGACGCGGCTCTTCCTGGACATGGGCGATGGGAGTTGGCTCTGGCCAAGTGGGATCGTTTGGCCCTGCGGCATGCAGGATTTGGCGTTCGGAGGTGGCCAAAAATGCCTGAACATTCATCCCTTCGGCGACAGCATCGGCGGCGTCCCATTTTTCCGGCTTGTCGCCAGGCGGGATAAGGATGGTCACGGAATAGCACCCCGCAGCCAGGCAGGCATGCGCTGTCGTTTCGGCAAAATTCCATCCAACGGCGTCCTTGTCCGGCCAGATCAGCACCTCTTTTCCAGACAAAGGTGACCAATCGGTTTTATCCACTGGGGCGTTGGCCCCGTGCATGGCGGTGGAGGCGACGATGCCGATATTTTGCAGTGCCTGGGCGCATTTCTCACCTTCGACCATCACCACGCGGTTGTTCGCGATCACCTGCGGCAAATTGTAGAGCGGACGGGGAGACGGGGCCTGCCAGCAACGAACGCGAACATCCCATGGACGAAACTCCTTGCCGGTCGGGGGATCGTAGCGGTAGACGCAGGCCACCAAGTTGCCTGCCTGGTCGTGGTAATCCCATTTGCCGGTGTATGGACCCAGTTCATCTACGGGTGGGGTCTTCCTGTCGAATTTGGGTCGGGTGGTGGGAGGAAATTCTCCCAACCAGGATGCAATGTCGTCTAAAATTCTTGAAAAATCACGCCGGGAGTCCCAACCTCTTATTGTTGCCCACAAGTCGATGATGTCCCCACCCTGGCCGGTAGCGTGATCAAACCACATGCCCGCTTTGGGGCCGGTCAACTCCAACACCATGCTGTCACCGGGATTGCCATCCACATCCCCGACATAAAATTTTCCATAGCGGGTTTTCCCGGCAGGCAGCAAGTGGGACAAGGCACTCTCGATACGCTCCAGGAGTCGTGACTTGATCCTGTCGATATCTTGCCTGTTGCCCATGGGTGATGAGATGCGTGGGCTGATCTTGTTGAAGTCAAGACAAACGATATTGTCTGGAGAGGCCATCTTTACCAAGGGGTTCACCTGGGGGTCGCCAACCAAGGGGTCCGCCTGGGGGTTGCCAACCAAGGGGTTCACCTGGGGGTTGCCAACCAAGGGGTTTGCCTGGGAGTTGCTTTCAATGCTTCTGGCACTGAGCATTGCGATCTGTTCAGCAATTTGAGTATTTTTCAGCAGGCGCGACGCCTCGCTCCAAACCGTTCTTGGATTGCCATTGGCCCCATACGCCTGTCGGTACGCTTCGCTGGCATTGCCATTCAGGGCATATGCGTAACAAAACGCCTCCTGTTTGGCGGTCAGCATGACAACCCCCAACAGCGATCCTGCCAATCGCAGAAACGGCACTCGAAATGGCTGGGATCGCGGGTGATGCGCGGCAGGAGGTCTTGCGCCTCGGTGGCCTGGAGAACACGCACCGCCCGGTCGGTCATGCGCTGGGCCAGATCAGCGTCGAAAGGTACAAGCTCAAAATAGAGTTCAGCGGTATCCTTGTTGATGGCGGTGAACAGGGCCGGGTTGGCGGCAATGCCGGGGACTGCCGTTTCCATGTAGGCCTGATAGGTGGCGATCTGGGCGGCGTAGACAGGCTTGGAGAGGATCACTCCGCGCTTGACCGTATCGTTCCAGGACTTGTTGTTGAGGGATTTGCTTTCCCACAAAGCTGGATAACGCATGGGAACATCCAAAGGCCCTCCGGCAATGATGCCGTCCACATGCCCCTGGATGCGTCCCTTGGCCACAGAAAAGCCGAACTGCCCGCCGTCCCGTTTCTGGGTAACCAAATCGAACCCCGCAGATCGCAACCAACGAACGGCCAACTCCTCGAAGAGATGTCCGGCGGCGAAGATGCGCAGGGTCTTGCCATCAAACCCCCGGCCTTCATCCCTGGGGGCACTGGCGTATTCGAATTGCAACGCTCGTTCGCAGGAGACTCCCAAACGGGAACCTCCCAGATATCTCCGGGGCGGACTGGCGGCTTCCTCAGCCACCAGGGCGGTGTCGATCCGCCCGGTGACAATCTCGCCGAATGAGGCTTTGTGATTGAGGTCTAACATGGATTACTTCCTGTTCATGACGAGGGATCTGCATGCCAATCTTGTTATGGTTAGAACGGGATGTCGTCGTTGTTTTTGCTGAAATAATTCTGGTAGGCGGTGATCACCACCTCAATCAGAGTCAACACTTCCTGACGGGTATAAGCCGCCAAGGGGCGTTGCATGCCGATGTTGGCCACATATTCCCCCAGGGGGGTCAAGACGGAGGCCATGGCCGCCTTTTCGAGATCTGTCGCGTCCGTCATGGATGTCACTCCCAAAAGTTTGGTTCTTGATATTGCGCACACACGTCCAGCCAACTGGATCACAGTATGATCTGGCGATTTCTTCAAAATCCTGCTAAAAACGTTTCTCTCCTCTGGGGGTAGGTCATCCAGCAAGACCTGATGTCCTTTCAAAGCGATTGGCAGGACAACCCACCCCTGTTTGGGGTCGTGCCAGGAGGTGCGTTGCCGTGTCCAGATCGAGGTTGCCATCACGCCACCGCCGCCAAAGGTTGCGGATCAACCTTGAAGATCAACTCCTGGATAACCCGCCGGTTGAACCGGAAGGTCAACAAGGCCGAGGCCTGATAGCGGGTCAGGTTGTGGTCGAAGCGGTATTCCGCCGGGAGATATTGCAGCTGCTTCTCGGTCGGAGCCTCGTGAACCCAACGTTTGGTTTTGTGAGCCGAATCGGCGGTCTCGTGGTCATTGAGCCAGTCGTCGGTCGCCGCCAGACAGACGATGCGTTCGCCAATGGAAAGCAGCCGAGGTGGAGACCCAGTTGCCCCACCCACCGCATGCCATCGACCATTGAGAAAAAAGGCTCCGCCCCATGCGGTGAATCCATTGGCCAGCAAGGCAGCGTCGTCACCGAAGAGATCGACCCAAAGGAAACTGGAGCGGGCCAGCAGGTCCACTTCGGTCATGACGAAATCGTTGATGGCCTCCGGCCCATCCGGTTCGTCCATGCGTTCCCAGATATAACCGCAGAGGGGGCACTCCCGAACGGCCAGAGGAACGGTGGCTTCGCATTCCGGACACTGTTTGGTGGGAGCCTCGCCGGTGCCGTCGCTGCCATTCAGATCCACGTCCTGCTCCAAAGATCCGTGCAACAGGGAGGAGATGCCAAAGTCCAAAACAAAACAATTGGTTTTGATGATGCCGGGGTGTTCATTGGGATCAATCGTGCGCAGCCCCCGACCCACCATCTGAATCAAGGTGGATTTGTAGGAACTGGGGCGCAGCAGCACCACGCAGGAGGTCGGAGGATGGTCCCAGCCTTCGGTCAGCACCGCCACATTGACCACCAGTCGGGCATCATTTTTTTCAAATCGCCGCAATGCGGCCCGCCGTTCACCATCGGGCAGTTCACCATGGACCAAAACCGCAGCCTCCCCGGCAGCGTTGAAGGCGTCGGTGACATTGCGGGCATGGTCCACGGTGGAGCAAAAAACCACGGTCTGGCGATCCCTGGCCTTCTCCTGCCAATGCCGGATGACCGCCTCGGTGACCGGTGACTTGTTCATGATCTTATCCACCTCGGCCATGTCGAAATCGTCAGAGGTGCGTTTGACTTGGCTCAGTGCCTCTCCGGTGCCGACGTCGATAACAAAGGTGCGGGGCGAAACCAGGTGACCGGAGTGGAGCAATTCTCCCAGTCGGACATGATCCGCCACATTGGAAAAAATTGGACGCAGGGCCTTCCGGTCGCCCCGGTTTGGGGTGGCAGTGACACCGTAAATGCAACACGCTGGATTACGCTCCCTGGCGGTATCGATGATGCGACGATAGCCTGCCGCCGCTGCGTGATGGGCTTCATCGATCACCAGCAGATCCAGGGGCGGCATGCCGTCCAGATTGCTCTGCCGCGACAGGGTGGGTACCATGGCGAAAGTGACCCGTCCCCACCATGATTTGGATTCCGCATCCACAATGGAAGTGGAGATGCCGGGATTGACCCGGCTGAACTTGGTCACGTTCTGCCGGGTCAATTCGTCCCGATGGGCCAGGACACAGGCCTTGCCCTCGCCCATGGCAAGCATCCGACCTACTACACCAGACAGTGCGATGGTTTTGCCAAAACCGGTACTGGCTACCGCCAGGGTGTTGCCGTGTTCATGGAGAGCCGTCACTGACCGATCTACAAAAACCTGTTGTCTGGGCCTGAGAATCATTCCCTGTCTCCTTGGTTACTGCGCCCACGCCGGTCGGGTGAAGTTGCCAGCGCCGTTTTGTCCCTGGGTGGGTGCTGCCTGTTGGGTGGAGTGTCGCCAGTTATTTGCAGCAGGGGCCGGCATGACAGGCTGGGCAGTGGTGGCGGGTTGGAAGTTGGTGTTCTGTTGGAATCCAGCTTGCGCAACCGGTGCGGCAGCGGGTTGGAATCCCTGGTATTCCTTTTGGTCCGGGGTGATGGCAAACTTGATCACATTCTTGGGATCGCCGTTGGCATCCTTTTCCACATCGATCTTGGCCAGGAATTCGATGCCGTCCAGGTCGGCAAATCCTCGAATGCGACGGGCCTCCAAAGCGCGAGGCGAGGTGTCCTTGTCCGACAACCCCCTGGCGGAATTGAGAATGGCGCGGATGAATGATCTGCCCATGTTTTCCCATTCCGGTCCCTTGGGGCTGTAGAGTCCGATGAGGCTCCAGACCTTGCGCTTGGTGTATTCCCCAGCCAAGATGACAAACTCACAGCTCAAATAAACCGATTCGCCTTCCTTCGAGAGGGTGGCGTAACCACCGGTCCAACCTTGGTTTTGGTCGTCAAGACCACCGGGTTTGATGACCATGCGCACCGGGGCGATGGTCCCCTTGGGGATCAGATCGAAATTGTTCTGGGCGTCGGCGTCGTTGTAGTCGTTCCAAGCAGTCATGGCAAAATCTCCTGTCGTGTCATCAATTGGTTGCGGTGGCGGTAGTGGTCTCGGCAGGTGCCGGTTGACCGTAATCAAGGCGTTCCTGGATGGGACGCACCGGGCCAGAAATTTTGGTCATGAGGCGACCCAAATGGGGTTCCTCCACCATGACCAGACGACCAGAGCGGTCCTTGGCCGGATAACCCCAAGGGTTCAAGGTCTGACAGACAAACATGCGGTAGAGATTGCCATCCTCGGCCTGCAATTCGGCCAGGGTGATCACCTCATCCACGATGCCTGGCAGCTCAAGACCGGTTTTGGCACCTTCAATTTGTGGAGCGAAAAAACGTTTGTTGAAGTCGTCCACCTTCTCGTCCAGAATGCCGACGAAGATGATGTTCTTGCCCCGGGTGTGCTGAAGGTGGGTCAACCAGGCGATCATCTCCTGACCATGAAGACCATAGGCCCCTCTGATGTCTGCCTTGCCAGATTTTTCACTGAACGCTTGAGGTTGTCCTTTGCACCAGTGGAAGCAGAGACGCCCGGCCACGGTCAGGGAATCAACAAAGATGGTCTGGTATTTATCCAGTGCCGCCGGGTCGCCGAACTTTTCACAGATGGCTGAGTAGTGAGCCTGACTGAAAGACTGGTCATCGCGTAAAGCGGGGTTCGGTCCACCGATGAAAACCGCGAAGTCTCTGCACTCGCTCCAGGTGCGGGGACGGATGGTGTCACCGGGCCATCCTTCGACGGCCAAGTCGCCCGCCTCCAGATCGAAGAACAGGGTGATGTGCGGATCCATGGTCCAAAGCAGAGAAGTCTTGCCAATGCCGCTTTTGCCGAAGATGCACATCTTGATGCCATGTTTTTCAGCCATGCGCTGCTCGGCAGTGATGATAGGAAGGGCGGCCATCACACCACCTCCTTTGCGCACAGAGTGAGCTTGAAGTTGGCTTTCCCCGACTTGACCGTGCGGGCCGATTCAAAGACCCGGCGGATGTTCTCCGGCCAAGCGGTGTATTTCCGCTCGGACACATCGAAGACGATTTCCACGTACTGGGCCGGATCATCCCCGGATTCGCGGATGGTCTGAACAATCCCGGCCAGCTTGTTTTGATCCCAGGAAGGCCGTTTTGGCACATCCATGGAGACCTCGACGTCGTCATCCTGGAACCGGATCAGACCAAAGTCTTTGCCTGTCTCCTGGCGGATACTGGCGGCGCGGTCGCTGAAGCGGCGGACGAACACCCCGTCGAGCAGATCGTTGACGAGCTTGATCCGACCCATGGCCGCGTTGGCCTCTTGTTGAAGGTAGGCCAGTGTTTTGGCAGGTAGAGCGACGACCTCGCCTATGGGCATTTGGTGCAGTTGATTGAGGGTGATCACGTTTTCAGCGTTCATGTTGTTGCTCCTTTTGAGTGCATTCAGGATCACCACTTTTCGTTTTTCTTCGCGCCATGATTTTTCTCCATTACAGTTCGAGAATACGTCCAGGCCTGTCCCACCCTAACGCGGTCTTGGCCATGAAGGATTGTCTGCAAACTTGAAGAAAATTTTATCTGTTGTCACTCATTGAACCGTTCAACCCACCTTCATCATGACGCAAAAACTGCCTTCAAGGCATTCGTAACTGTTTGATATTCCATGATTGAGTGGGTTGAACCCTTCAAGGCACTCCACCTCCGTGGTGGCTGTTCATACCGAGTCACGGGTTGAACCCTTCAACCCGCCCGGAGCATGGTGCGAGAAAAGTCTTCAAGGCACCTTCAACCTATTGATATTGCTTGATTGATGATGGATATCCTTTCGGAATGCCTTTTTCTCCCGATGATCTTGTTGAAATCATTGAATATTCTGCACGATTCAGCGGATCCAAGGTTGCCTGAACAACCCGAACTGTGCGGGCAGTATCGAGTCACGGCTTGAACCCTTCAACCCACCCGGAGCATGGGAAGCAGAGTGCCTTCAAGGCATTCACAACCCATTGATATTGTTTGATCGAGTGGGTTGAACCCTTCAAGGCACCATTTTCTGGCAAGTATCTTGCTTAATACGATTTTATCAATCAATTCAGCAAGATAAAGAGAATTCGAGCTTGTCAGGCCAGCCGGTATCGTGTGCGCAACACCGAGTCCTGCATTGAACCCTTCAACCCACCCTGAGCATGGGACGCAGAGTGCCTTCAAGGCATTCACAACCCATTGATATTGCTTGATCGAGTGGGTTGAACCCTTCAAGACACCGTTTTCTGGCAAGTGTCTTGCTTAAAAGAGATTTGTCAATCAATTCATCAAGATAAAAAGAGTTCGAGTTTGTCAGGCTAACCGGTATCGTGCGCGCAACACCAAGTCCTGCATTGAACCCTTCAACCCATTCAGGCCATATTGCAGAAACCGCCTTCAAGGCATTCACAACCCATTGATATTGCTTGATCGAGTGGGTTGAACCCTTCAAGGCACTCACTTTCCGGGACGGACTGCGCTGAAACCTTTCTGATCAACTCGGCAAGGTCCGGTGGCTCCAACGCAGCCAAACCAAATGCAGCGGCTGATTTGGCTGGCAATTCCCATTTGTTCAGGGGGTCGGTCACCAAAACCGTATGGGCGATGCCGTCTCTCCAGACGTCCGTCTGGGAAACGATCAGATCCGACAAACATGTCAATTCCTGAAGTAATTTTGGTTGGTCGATGTCTGGAACCAGACAAGCACCTTGACGCAGTCGGCTGGTCCCAGGCTTGAGCGGTACGGTGAACCAAACTGAAATACCGCGTTTGCTGACCCGGAAAATCTGCCGCAGCATCCCAATGAGCATGGCGTCATACGATCTTTGAAAAGCCAGGACGTCTTTCTTTTCGGCGCAGGAGGCGAGACCCTGGCTGTACCAGTCCAGCAGAACGGAGCATCCATACAGCCCATGGATAAAGACGGTCTTCACGCCATCCATGGGATTCCGGCCACCAAACTTCTGACAGACGGACGCATGGTGTCGCTTGCTGAAGGGCATGTCGCCACTCAAGTCCGGATTGGTCCCGCCAATGATGGCCGCGATTCGCAACAAACTGGGCCAGTCAACCCCCCGGAAACGACTACCTTTGAAACCTTGGAAAGACAGATTTCCATAACAAATATCCACAAGAACAGATGTCACGGGATCAAGACTCTGCAGCAAACGGCCAAAATCTTGAGTTGGCTCGGCAAAAATGATGCCCTTGACCCCCATCGCGTATGATTGACGTGTATTTGGTCTGATAACGGTACATCCGCTCATGGTCGTAATCCCTATGCCAATGATTGAGAGGGTCGACCTTGTCATGAACGTGTGCCCAAACCCCCGCCATCCGTCCCTGTGCCGGGTCGACAATGGCCCAGGCATGCCGGTATTGAATGCGCATCCGGGTTAATCATTGTTTCGGATTTATTCCAGTGGGAGTTGCGGAATTACGATTTTTTCAGCCTCTTATACCTGATATGTTAACTTAAATCATAATTAGCGACGCAATTCATCTCTGTTTTTTCAAAGCATGCGGTCATGTGTAAGATTTTAGATATTTTTTACCGATTCCACCTCAATTTCTCGATCCCCCCCTTGCGCAGTCTCGCTGGCAGGATCATGGTGCCAATGGCCTGGGCGAGATTTTCCGAAAGGGGACGCCCCTCCACCTCATGCCCTCTGAGCCACTCCACGACTTCTGATTTGCGGGCTTTGGGTTCGTTGCCATCGACCCAGAAATTCTCCACAGCCTTGTTGATCAGATGGAGATACGCTGTGGGAGCGTTCCGCAAGGCTGGACGGTTGGCCTGCCAACGGTTTGCAAGCGTTTCCGAAGAGACGAGCAATGACGGATCCGGCCAAAGACAGCTCACAATAAACTCTGGGACGCCCGTATCGATGTATTGTCCCTGGTCAAAGGTCAGCACGCCTGTCCGCCAGTCCGCATCCCCCGACATCCAGTGATCCATCGCCACCAGAACCGGACTGGCCCCGTGCTTCTCCCAGGCCTCATCACGATTGACGACTCTCCATTGCTGCCGAATCTGCTGGTTGGAAAATCTGCCCTTGGCGGTGATATCGCCCCGCAACAACGCATTCTGCAAATCCCGCCACGCCTTTTCTTCAGCCTCTGCCCTGAGGCCTTCCGGGCTGTGGCCTCCAAACGAAAAATCGTCTCTCCCATGGGCTTTCCGCGCAGCAGCCTGTTTGATTCCCTGAAGCTGTTCCGCAGTTGGTCCTGTATAGCTGTCAAAAGCGATCCAGAACACCGCTTGTTTCAGGAGGATCATCCGGTCTGAATAATTGTTGTTCCAGGGTGGCATGTGCGACCTTTTTCACTGTGCGATGGGTTACGTCTTGGCCGCGATACCGATCCCCGGCAACGGCATCGACCGCCTTGAACCTTTCAAGGCACGATTTTGTTGTAATACAACATGTTGGCAATGGGTTGAAGGCAGTTTCCAGCCACTCTCACGCCTGCCTTCAAGGGTTCCAATGTTTCCTTTGCATCCCCTTTGATGAATCATGAAGGCATGATCAACCCATCATAGGAAAATGCGATGACAAACACCACTGATCCTGATTCCATGACCACCGAAGAGCGTCTGACCGAGGTGGCCACCATCCTCGTCACCGGATATCGACGTCTGCTGGAAAAGCAGAAAATAGAGAAAATTCCACTGGATAAGTCGCCAGACCAATGCCCTTATGGTCAAAAACCAACCAAGGGAGAAAAGAGATGAACAACATCAATGTGATCAAGCAGGTGGCGGCACTGTCGGGCATGTCCATCACCGACTTGAAAAAGTTATGGACGGATTTGCACAAGACGGCACCCCCGCCATTCAACCGGACATTCCTGGAAAAACGGTTGGCGTATCGCCTACAGGAATTGGCCCATGGCGGACTGCCGAAGGATGCCGAAAAACGGATCGAACGTCTGGCGGCCACCGAAGATGGCGCGCCACAGGAACAAAAACGTCCACCAGGGGAAGGGATGTTCCCAGGCACCCGATTGATTCGTGAATGGAAAGGGGTGGAACACCTCTGCACGGTACTGATCGATGGATTCGAATACCAGGGGCGCAAGTTTGGCAGCCTGTCGGCGGTGGCCACCGCCATTACCGGCACCAAGTGGAACGGATTGGTGTTTTTCGCACTCAAGAAACAAGGAGAAAAGGCATGAACGTCTCAAGAACGGTGACGCCCAAAGTGCGATGCGCGGTTTATACCCGCAAATCCACCGAAGAAGGGCTGGACATGGAGTTCAACACCCTCGACGCACAACGTGAGGCATGCGAAGCCTACATCGCCTCCCAGAAATCCGAGGGATGGTTCCTGGCCACGGACCATTACGACGATGGCGGTTTTTCCGGTGGCAACCTCGACCGCCCCGCCTTGAAACGTCTGCTGGCGGACATCGAATCTGGCAAAATCAACTCTGTGGTGATCTACAAGATTGATCGTTTGACACGATCCTTATTGGACTTCGCCAAACTGGTGGAAGCCTTCGACCGGAGGCAGGTCACCTTTGCCAGCGTCACACAGTCTTTTTCAACCACCACTTCCATGGGACGCCTGACCCTGAACGTGTTGCTCTCGTTTGCGCAGTTCGAACGCGAAATCTCCGCCGAACGTATCCGGGACAAGTTCTCCGCATCGAAACGCCGGGGGATCTGGATGGGCGGCCACCTCCCTCTTGGATACGAGGTGCAAAACAGAAAGTTGTTGATCGTCCCAAGTGAAGCGGAAACGGTACGCTTCATCTTTCGGCGGTTCGCGGAAGGCGGTTCCGTCACCCTCATGGTCCAGGAGTTGGCCGAGGCCGGTGCCAAAGGCAAAAACGGCAGCCCCATGGACAAAGCATACATCTACCGCATCCTGTCCAATCGCCTCTATCTGGGAGAGATCACCCTGAGGCAAGAGAGCTTTCCCGGTGAACAGGAGGCGATCATCGATCGTGCGACTTGGGACAAGGCGCATCTTGCGTTGTCCGCCAACGCCCCTCAACAGAGGGCCGCCAGCCGGATCCAGACCCAGGCCATGCTGAAAGGAATCATCCAATGCCACCGTTGCAACCGGGCAATGAGTCCCACCTTTACCCGGAAGAGTGGCCGATTGTACCGTTATTACACCTGTCAGACCGCCAAGAAGAATGGCTACGCCACCTGTCCCACACGCACCGTGCCCGCCGGAGAGATCGAGGCGATGGTGATCGGGCAGGTGCGCACCATGTTGAGATCGCCGGAGATGATCGTCAAGACCTGGCGGTCCGGGGATGGAATCGACGAACGCGACGTGGCCGAGGCATTGAGGCGGCTTGATCCGGTTTGGGAGGAGTTGTTCCCGGTGGAGCAACAACGATTGGTGCAACTGCTCATCGCCAGGGTGGATGTGGAGAAAAACGATATTCAGGTGCATTTGCGGGCGGAGGGACTCGACACCCTTGCCAGGGAATTGAAAGAGATTGGCAAGGAGCAGAAATCATGAAGGCGGAAATGAGCAAGGACGGCAAGATCATTGTCGTCACGATCCCCATGGTGCTGCGGCGACGCGGTGGCCGCACGATGATCATCGCGCCGGAAGGCATGGCAGTGGCTCCTTCGTCCCCAAGAGACGACGCCCTGTTGAATCTGGTGGTCAGGGCGCATCGCTGGTTGCGCCAGATGGAAGGGGGCAAGTTTGGATCCATCAAGGAGTTGGCGGTGAACGAAAAACTCGACGTCTCCTACATCGCCAGGATCTTGCGCCTGACCCTGCTGGCCCCGGATATCGTGGAAGCCATCCTGGATGGACGGCAGCCGGATGTGTTGACGTGGAGGGAGTTGCGGCACCCGTTTCCCATGGATTGGGAGCAACAAAGAGAGAGATGGGGCATGCAAGCATGAATAACTTTTATTATTAATATTCTTGAATGATGGATGAAAGCGATCTATGGTGCAATCTCCAACCACACCACCGCGCGAGGAATACCGCCATGGATCGACCATTCTCCCTGACCCTGCAACAAGTTGACACCGTCCGTTTGAGCCTGGACAAAGCCATGGCCGTGTCGCGCATGGTGGCC
This sequence comes from Magnetococcales bacterium, assembly GCA_015231375.1. Classification (GTDB taxonomy): domain Bacteria; phylum Pseudomonadota; class Magnetococcia; order Magnetococcales; family Magnetaquicoccaceae; genus Magnetaquiglobus. Next base: position 32,597 of record JADGBT010000006.1, read on the forward strand.
GAGTGCGGTTCCGCCGCCCGTCCTGACCCGGATGACACGCCGCCCGCCGCTTCCCTGTTCATGGTCATGCAGGTGATCTTCGAGGAATTGGAAAAGATCGAGGAGGTGATGGCCTCTCTCGGTCGCGGCGTGCGTTCACAGCCTGACGGAATCTCCCCTGCGGACTGAGTTTCTCAACCCCTCCAACAGCGCCGACTTCTCGCTGTCGTCCAGCTTCCCCAAATGCAGGAGGATCTCCGCGAGGTCGTCGTCCTCGGCGTAAAAATAGGGGACAGGACATCCCAGGACAACGGCGATCCGCCTCAGGGTCTGAAAGTCGGGAACGTGTTTGTCCCGCTCGTATTGATTCATTCTGGCACTCGCCCCGGAGGGATCCATCCCGGCGGCAATCCCCAGTTCGGTTTGGGAGAGTTCTGCCCGGTCTCTGGCCTCCTTGAGTCGTTTTGGAATCGGAGTCCTGCTCATCCCAGCCTATGCCCATGAAGTTGACGTAGGCTAAGATTTTCTTAGTTTCTTTGTTGCGAAGATACTAAGGAATCCTTAGTACCAGGATCGTGTTCAGTTGTTCTCCAAAGCCAAGAAGGCATGGTCCCGGATGCGTCTTACGATCTTCATGCTGGTGGGAATCTTGTTGTTGTCGCCATCTGGAGCGGTCTGCTCCGGCAATGGCGGACGGACCTATGGCGATTTGGAGGGCGTGGTTTATCGGGGCAATCACGACGGTGACACCATCCGGTTCGACATTCCCGGAGTCCACCCACTGTTTGGGGAGAACATCCCGGTGCGGGTTCGGGGGATGGACGCACCGGAGATCCGCGCCCATTGCCCGTTGGAAAAAGAACGGGCAGTGCGCGCCAGGGAAATGGTGCGGGAGCGGTTGAGCAAGGCGGCGCGCATCACCCTGGTGGAAATGGGGCGGGACAAATACTTCCGCATCGTGGCCAGGGTGGTGGCCGACGGGGTGGACGTGGGGGAGATGTTGCTGCGGGCTGGATTGGCCGTGCCCTACGACGGCGGCAGAAAGAACATGGACTGGTGCGAGACGAGATGAAGCTTTTGCCGACAAAAAGGTTCCGGTGCCACCGTGGCGCGGACTCCCATGTTTCCCTTGGAAGCGGCGGGGGAGTTGCGTCTGCCGTAACCCGCCTGCCAGTTTTTTTCTCCATTCTCTTCACTCTCTATTCAGCACCATTCAACACCCCGCGACGTCCTTGTTTGATCTCGGCCCGGTGGCTTTTGGCTTCCAGGCGACGCATGCGACTCGCACGAGAAGGACGGGTCGGCCTGCGCAAAATGGGTTCTTCCATGGCCTGCCGGATCAAGTGATCCAGCCGATCCAGGGCATCCTGCCGGTTGCGTTCCTGGGTTCGAAAGCGGCGGGCATCCAGGATCAATACGCCTTCGTCCGTCATGCGGCTTCCGGCCAGGCGCAGCAAGCGTTCCCGGATCGACAGGGTGAGGATCGAGGAGTTGGCCACGTCATAGCGCAGTTGCACCGCCGTGGCCACCTTGTTGACATTCTGTCCGCCCGGCCCCGAAGCCCGCACGAACTCCAACCGAATTTCCCCCTCCGGGACCAATAGCCGCCGTGACATCCACACCTCCTTTTCTTTGTTGCGCCCCCTGTCTCGCCCAGGACGAAGGCCACAAAGATACTCCGACCGAACCAACCGGCGCAAACGTGTGCCAACTGGGCGCGCAAGGTGTGCGACCCGGCGCGTCACGGTTTGTTCGTCGGTCGGTCATGGTGTCCCAGATCCAAAAATCGGCATGAGACACAGCATCTCTTTTTGTATTTTTACACGCCACATTCAATATCTCAAATAATTTTTCAACCACACAGGATCGGAAAAAAGTGGCGCGCGACTTTTTTCTCGCGTCTTGCCGACCAAGTTCAAGTCCAAACGGGTCCAATATTAGAGACCCATGTTATACATTGAATTCAAAGGCAATAAGCGGGTCCAAAACCTGTGGACCCGCGAGGGGGTGGGTCCACAGGTTTTGGAGAATGTCGCCGGAGAGAAGAGAAAAAGGCCGTTTTTCGACTCCCGTTGGCCCAGTTCCAGACCGAGTGCGTTTCCAAACTTTATTGGCTATCTATTGAAAATATTGGAATTTTTTCGATAAAAAAAGCCGCCTGGAGGAGGCGGCTTTTGTGCGGAGAAAATCTTTCACAAATGAAATGGTGAGCCGTGCGGGAGTCGAACCCACGACCCGCAGATTAAAAGTCTGCTGCTCTACCAACTGAGCTAACGGCCCTTACAAAAAGGATGGTCTGTCTTGTTTGTTTCGACCTGACCAACGGAGGGGGACTATAGCAAAGGATTGGCGCCAGGAGAACCCCGTTTGTGAGGTTGGGTGCATTTTTTTTAGATTTCGTCCATCCAGGCCATTTGGATGGCTTCCAGGATCTTTTCGTTGCAGCGTTGTGGGGTGTCGTCGAATCCGGGCAGGTTCGAGACCCACTCCATCAGTTCCGTGAAACGCACGGCCATGGGATCCTGATCCGGCAGGGTGTCGGCCAGGGCCATGGCGATTTCATGGGTGTCTGTCCACTTCATGAGTGACCTCTCTTCTTGTCCACATTGATGTTGATCGAATAGGGCGGAATGGTCACCACCAATCCGTCCAGCGAATCGTCCAGCACGATCTGACATCCCAGCCGACTTGTGGCCGTCAAACCGAATGCCTTGTCCAGCATGTCCTCTTCGCGTTCGTCCGCCGGGTCCAGTCGATCCAGCCATTGGGGATCCACAATGACATGACAGGTCGAACAGGCCAACGCGCCCTCGCACGCCCCCTCCAGAGCGATGTCGTGGTCGTGGGCCACCTCCAGCAAGGTGGAACCCGCTTCGGCTTCCACGGTTTGATTCATCGGGAGAAATGTCACCTTGATCATGTCCGCTCCTTTGTCCGTCACTCGAAATCATCCACCTTGCGACCGGTCATGGCCTGTTTCAGGCTCCGGTCCATGCGCCGCTGCGCGAAAAAGCGGGTCTGGGCATCCATCTTTTGGATCCGGTCGTTGATGGCGTCGGCGGATTGGCCCTGGGTCGTCTCCCAAAGCGCCAGCATCGCTCCCTTGACCTGTTTCAACTCTTCGTCATTCAACAGATCCCCGTCTTCCCTCAAGGCTGCGCCGGCGGCGGCCAGCACCCGATCCGCCTCCACCTTGGCCTCGTTGAACAGACGCGCCAGCATGTCTGCCTCCCCATGCTGCATCGCCTCTTGCAGCATGTTGGCGATTTCGTCGTCCGTCAATCCGTAGGAGGGCTTGACCGTGATCGATTGTTCCACCCCCGTGGTCTCCTCACGGGCCGAAACGGTCAGCAATCCATCCGCGTCCACCTGATAGGTGACGCGAATCCGCGCCGCTCCCGCCGTCATGGGGGGAATGCCCCGCAACTCGAACCGGGCCAATGAGCGGCATTGACTGGCCAACTCCCGTTCGCCCTGCACCACGTGAATGGCCATGGCGGTCTGACCATCCTTGAAGGTGGTGAACTCCTGGGCGCGGGCCGTGGGGATGGGGGCGTTGCGGGGAACGATCCGTTCCATCAGATCCCCCATGGTCTCGATCCCCAAAGACAACGGCGTGACATCCAGCAGCAGCATCTCCGCCGGGGCGTTGCCCGCCAACGCTTCCGCCTGATGGGCCGCGCCCAGAGCCACCACCTGATCCGGATCCAGATCCACCAGCGGTTCTCGACCAAAAAACTCCGCGACCATCTGGCGGACCAGCGGCACCCGGGTCGAACCACCCACCAGCACCACCCCTTGCAGCGCCTCCGGGGCCACCCCCGCATCCTTGAGCACCCGGCGACAGATCGGAATGGTCCGCCAGATCAGATCGCGCACGCCGCTGTCGAACGCCTCCCGGGTGATGTGTCCCGTCTGACCGGTTGCGGAGCCGGGCAGGGGAAAGGTCACCGCGTTGGCCTCCGACAGTTCTTCCTTCACCTCTCTGGCGATCTTGCGGCAGGCCTGGATCCAGCCCGGATCCGGGTCGCTCACGCCGGTTTCGGTCATGATGCGCTGCACGATCCATTGATCCAGATCATCACCCCCCAGGGCCGAGTCTCCACCGGTCGCCATCACCTGGAACAGCTCTTTTTCCAGTTTCAGCAACGAGATGTCGAACGTGCCACCTCCCAGATCATAGATCGCGTACAGCCCTTCGCTGCCTTTGTCCAGGCCATAGGCCAAAGCGGCGGCTGTGGGTTCGTTGAGCAGACGCAACACCTCCAGACCGGCCACCCGCGCCGCGTCCTTGGTGGCCTGACGCTGCGCGTCGTCGAAATAGGCCGGAACCGTGATCACCGCTCCTTGCAGGGAGCCGCCGAGCGCCTCTTCGGCCCGTTTCTTGAGGAGTTTGAGGATTTCCGCCGAGACTTCCACCGGCGAGACGTTGGCTTCTCCGGCCAGAATCCGCACCATGCCGCCTTCGCCGGCTTCCAGGCCGTGGGGGATGGTGGCCATGCGGGCGCGGATATCCTCCACCCCCCGTCCCATGTAACGCTTGACCGAGGCGATGGTGGATTCGGGATGGCTCAAGGCCATCTCCCGCGCCGCCTGTCCCACCCGGACGGTCTGACCGGCGCCGTAGTGGACCACGGAGGGCACCGCGCACACCCCGTCGTCATCGGGAATGCACAGAGGCTTGCCCTCCAGACTGATGGCGGCGACCAGGGAAAAGGTGGTCCCCAGATCGATTCCGACCACCCGTTTGCGGCTGCCGGGTCCGGTCTGGTGGGGGAGGAGGGATTGACCCGGCTCTGCGATCTCCAGCAATACGTCCATGGGCAATGTCATCTCCTATGCGTCTTGATCAAAGGCCCGATCCTCCAGACGATCCAGTTCTTCCAGATAGCGCCGATGATAACGCATCCGGTCCACCAGACGGGCGATCTCTCCCAGGGCGTCGGTTGAGGGGGGGTGCTCATGAGAATGGGCACGGCGGAACCAGTGGGCGATTTGGCTCTCTTCGACCTTCAGGCGTCCACGGGCCGTGGTTTTCAGCGTGGCCAGTTTCGGCAGAGCGTCCGGGGCCAGGGGATCCACCTCTTCCAAGGCTTCCCGGAGCGTCATCACCTCTTCCAGGAACTCCGGATCCAACGCGGGACGCCCGGTGGATTTCCAGCCCAGCAGTTCCAGAAGATATCCGGCCCGGGCCACGGGATCGGTCAGGGTCTGCCAGGCTTCGTTGAGACGGGTGGTCCATTCCAGGGAGAGACGCCGTTCCGTGGGGCCGCGTTGGGCGAAGAAATCCGGATGCAACTGCTTTTGCAAGGCCCGATGGTTTTTTTCCAGGATGGCGGCATCCGGCTCGTAGGACGGTTCCAGGCCGAACAGGGCAAAGCGGTTCGCGCCCATGTCCGGAGGGAGCAGGGCGTTGCAGGTGGTGCAGAAGAGTCCTGCCGGAGTGGGACCCCGGCAGGACCAGCACGCCTGGGAATGGATCCGGGGAGGTGTCGGGTTCATCACACCTTGAAGGACTCGCCGCAACCGCAGCGTTCCTTCTCCTTGGGATTGCTGAACTTGAAGCCGGACTTGAACGGCGAGGAGTCGAAATCCACCAAGGTGCCATCCAGGAGCAACGCCGACTTGCCGTCGAGCACGACTCTGACGCCGAACGATTCATACACCAGATCCCCGTCTTCCACCTGATCGGCGTATTCCAGTTTGTAGGAAAACCCCGAGCAGCCCGCCGTGGTGGTGCCGATGCGGATGGCTCCATCGGGAGTGCCGCGTTTGGCGAGCATGCTTTTGGCCTGACGGGCGGCCCGTTCGGTCAGGGAGATGCCTTGTGCTGCGGTGGTCATGGTTTTCAGGCTCCTTTCTGCTTGCTGCGATAGTCGGCCACGGCGGATTTGATCGCGTCTTCGGCCAGCACCGAACAGTGGATCTTGACCGGGGGCAGAGCCAGTTCGTCGGCGATCTCCTGGTTCTTGATGGCCAGGGCTTCGTCGATGGTCTTGCCCTTGACCCATTCGGTCACCAGGGAAGAGGCGGCGATGGCCGATCCGCAGCCGAAGGTCTTGAATTTGGCATCGTCGATGACGCCGTCTTCGTTGACGCGGATTTGCAGTTTCATCACGTCGCCGCAGGCCGGGGCGCCCACCATGCCGGTTCCCACCTGGGCGTCCTGTTTGTCCAGACTGCCCACGTTGCGGGGATTTTCGTAGTGATCGAGCACTTTTTCATTGTATGCCATTTGGGTTTCTCCAATCCTCGTTCCAGGGACGGTATTTTGATTAATGTGCCGCCCATTTCAGGGTATGGGGATCGATGCCATCTTGCACCATCTCCCACAACGGCGACATGTCGCGCAATTTGTTCACGGCTCCCACCACGATGCGGATGACGTGATCGACCTCTTCTGCGGTGGTGAAACGACCCAGGCCGAACCGGATCGAGGTGTGGGCCATCTCCTCGTTGACCCCCATGGCCCGCAGCACGTAGGAAGGCTCCAGGGAGGCCGAGGTGCAAGCCGATCCCGAAGAGACCGCCACATCCTTGATGGCCATCATCAAGGATTCCCCTTCCACGTAGCTGAAAGAGATGTTGAGATTGCCCGCCACCCGGGCGTCGGCGTCGCCGTTGAGGGCCACATGGGTCAACTGGCTCATGATGCCGTTCTTGAGTTGTTCCCGCAGCAGCAGCAGGCGGTTGTTTTCGGCGGTCATCTCCTCTTCGGCGATGCGGCACGCCTCTCCCAGTCCCACCAGCAAGGGGGTGGGCAGGGTGCCGGAGCGCATGCCCCGTTCGTGTCCGCCGCCGTGCATGATCGCCTTGAGGCGCACCCGGGGTTGACGACGCACATACAGGGCGCCGACTCCTTTGGGTCCATAGATCTTGTGGGCGGAGATGGAGAGCAGATCGATGTGCATCGCGTTCACGTCGATGGGGATCTTGCCGACTCCCTGGGCGGCGTCGCAGTGGAAGAAGACCTTCTTCTGACGACACAGCCGGCCGATCGCCTCCAGAGGCTGGATCACCCCGACTTCGTTGTTGACCGCCATGATCGAAACCAGGATGGTCTTGGGGGTGATGGCGGCTTCCAGTTGGGCCAGATCCACCAGTCCGTTGGTTTGCACCGGCAGATAGGTGATCTCGAACCCTTCGGATTCCAGGTGACGACAGGTATCCAGCACCGCCTTGTGTTCGGTGGTGGGGGTGATGATGTGGTTGCCCTTGTCCCGGTAGAACTGCGCCACGCCCCAGATGGCCAGATTGTCCGACTCCGTGGCTCCGGAGGTGAAGACGATCTCCCGGGGATCGGCCTTGATCACGCTGGCCACCTGTTTTCTGGCGGTGGTGATGGCGGCATCCGCCTCCCAGCCATAGGCGTGGGAACGGGAGGCGGGATTGCCGAATTTTTCCACGAACCAGGGCAGCATGGCCTCCATCACCCGGGGATCCACCGGTGTCGTGGCCTGATAATCCATGTAAATGGGTTTGTTCATGCGAAATGGCTCCCTTTGCGCAAACGGTCCACGGACCGGTGGAATGCATGGATGAAACGATCCACGGCGTGTTCGGTCGAGTCCCATCCCAGACTGATCCGCGTCACGCTTCGGGTCAACGCGTGATCCAGCCCCATGGCCAGCGGGACATGGGACGGGGTGTTTTTCCCCGACGAGCAGGCCGCGCCACTGCTGATGGCGAAACCGGCCAGATCCAGGGTCATCACCAGGGTCTCCCCGTCCACGCCGGGCAGGGCCAGGGCGGTGGTGTTGGGCAGTCGGGGAGCCTGCGCGCCCAGGATGACGGCATCGGGAACACTTTTCAATAGTCCCTCTTCCAGTTTTTGCCGCAGGGCGGTCAAGACGAGGGATTCCGCTTCGATGCGGGGGGCGACCAGTTGGGCGACCGCGCCGAATCCGGCGATGCCGGAGAGATTTTCCGTGCCCGAGCGGCGGTTGCGTTCCTGTCCGCCACCGAGCAGTTGGGGCGTGAGTTGGACCGCCGCACCGACGATCAGGGCGCCGCACCCTTTCGGGCCGCCCAGCTTGTGGGCCGACAGGGTGAGCAGGTCTGCCGGGATGGCGTCGGCTTGCAGGGGCAGTTTGCCGGCGTACTGGGTGGCGTCGCAATGAAAGGGCACCCCGGCGGCGCGGCACAAGGCGCCGATTTCCGTCACCGGTTGCAGCACCCCGGTTTCGTTGTTGGCCGCCATGATGGAGACCAGCCGGGTATCCGGGGTCAGGGCGGTTTCGAGCTGGTCCGGATCGATCCGTCCGGAGGCGTCCACCGGCAGACGGATCACCGTCATGCCGCGTTGTTCGGCCTTGTCGCAGGGCATCCGCACCGAGGGGTGTTCCACCGCGCTGGTGATCAGGGTGCCCTGGAATGCCGCCTGTTCCGCCACTCCCAGAATGGCCAGATGGTTGGCCTCGGTGCCGCCGCTGGTGAAGATCACCCGGCTGTCGTGGACATTGACCAGTCTGGCCACGGCGCGTCGGGCCTCGTCCAGGGTCTGGCGGGCGGCGCGGCCCGGACCATGCACCGAGGAGGGATTGCCCTCCTGTCGGGTCAGGGTGGCGAGCATGGCCTCGGCCACTCCGGGTCGGGTGGGGGAGGTGGCGTTGTGGTCCAGGTAGATCATGGGGAGTATCCGTGGCCGCTGTGCGTGGCCAGCGAGCCGGAGCGGATCTCCTCGATGAGGCTGCCCAGATGGATCGATTCCAGATAGCTGTTGATGTGGGTTCCCACCCGTTCCCAGAGGTGATGGGTGATGCAGCGGGTCGATTTGCGGCACCCTTCCGGATCGTTTTCGTCGCAGGAGGTGGCCTGGATGGGTTCATCCACGGCGCGGATGATGTCGGCGATGCTGATGGTGGCGGGAGCGGCCACCAGCAGATAGCCGCCGCCTGGGCCCCGCACGCTGCGCACCAATCCCCGGCGTCTGAGTTTGGCGAAGAGCTGTTCCAGATAGGACAGGGAGATCTCCTGTCTTTTGGAGATGTCGATGAGGGCGACCGGGGTTTCGGTCTCCTGGCAACACAGATCCAGCATGGCCGTCACGGCGTAGCGTCCCTTGGTGGTGAGTTTCATGGTCTCTCCTTGGGTGTGCCTGATGTGGACTCTTCGTGTTCCAGTTTCTTGACCCGGTCATCCAGATGGCGCACCTGATCGAGCAGACAGGAGACCGCCTTGGCCACCGGATCCACCATGACGCCATTTTGACCATAGGAGGAGAAGGTCTTTTCCGTGGCGGGAGGGGATTTGAACTTGGGCATCACCAGACGACCGGGAATGCCCACCACCGTGGTGTCGGCGGGCACGTCGCTCACCACCACCGCGTTGGATCCCACGCGGGCGTTGGCCCCGATGGTGATCGGACCGAGGATTTTCGCACCGGCTCCCACCACCACGCCATTGTCCAGAGTGGGGTGACGCTTGCCCGCTTTCCAACTGGTGCCCCCCAGGGTGACCCCATGGTAGAGGGTGACATCGTCGCCGATTTCGGTGGTCTCGCCGATGACCACGCCCATGCCGTGGTCGATGAAGAAACGCGTGCCGATTTTGGCCGCCGGATGAATCTCGATGCCGGTCAGAAAGCGGGTCAGATTGGAAAGAAAGCGCGCCAGCAAACGGAATTTCTTGAGCCACAGCCAGTGGAACAGGCGATACCCCAGAATGGCGTGCAGGCCGGGATAACACAGCAGCACTTCCAACACCCCGTTGGCGGCGGGATCGCGCTGGAAGATGACCTCGATGTCCTGTTTGATGCGTTGAAACATGGTACATCCTGAATAAAAAGCGAGGCTTTGAAGTAAAGATCGCGGGTGTGCGGTGATCGCGGCCACGTCGGTTCACCATGGCGGGGATACTGTGTTAATTCCGATCCTTTTTGTCAAGTATTGGTTCCCTTGCGGCGCAAAAAAAAAGCCCGATGAAAAGGTGGACAGGGTGTCGGGGATGTGATAGCCATATTTTCAAGAACGATTAACAGCGTCGAGATTGTGCCCTTCAACCATACCCACCAAATCAATTCACCAACATTTGGGTGCTTGCCCGGGAGGCCGACCGCATGGAAGCCGTGCGCAGAATTGGTAACAACATAATACTGTCCATTGAACTTTTGTTAAACAATGGGTTTCCAAGCCGTCTCAATCCTTTCTATCATCTCGGTTCTCTGACATTCTTTTTCTTTTGGATTGTCCTGGTCTCCGGGATCTATGTATTCATTTTTTTTGAAACCAGCGTGGCCGGGGCCTATCCGTCGGTGGAGTACATGACCCACGATCAATGGTGGCTGGCGGGCATCATGCGCAGTCTGCACCGCTATGCCTCGGATGCGGCGGTGATCTCGATTTTTCTCCACATGTTGCGGGAGTTTTTTCGGGATCATCACCGGGGGGTGCGCTGGTTTTCGTGGATCACCGGGGTGCCGACCTTGTGGCTGGTGGTGATTCTGGGGATTACCGGCTATTGGCTGGTGTGGGATCAGTTGGCCCAGTATGTGGCTCTGGCCACAGCGGAAATGGTGGACTGGATTCCGATGATTCCCAGTGTCATGGTATTCAATTTCCTGGACAATCAGATTACCGACCGCTTTTTCACCCTGATGGCGTTTCTGCATCTGTTGGGTTTGCCGGTCGCCCTGGTGTTTTTGTTGTGGACCCATGTGAGTCGCATCAGTCAGATCGATTTCAATCCGCCCCGGCCTCTGGCCACCGGCGCCTTTTTGACTCTGCTGGTGTTGTCGCTGGTCAAACCGGCGGTCAGTCATGCCCCGGTGCAGGCGGGCCATTCGCCGATGGTGTTGAATCTGGACTGGTTTTATCTCAACATCTACCCCCTGGTGGATGTGATGGGGCCGGGTTGGGCGTGGGGGATTTCCACCGGGGTCACGGCGCTGTTGTTGATGTTGCCCTGGATGCCGGCCAAAAAGGAGCAACCTGCCGCCGAAGTCAATCTGGAACACTGCAACGGCTGTGGTCAATGTGCCAAGGATTGCCCCTATGGATCGATCTCCATGCGGCGGCGCACCGATGGCAAGAAGTCCGAATTCGAGCCCACGGTCAATCCCACCTTGTGTACGGCTTGCGGCATTTGCAGCGGTTCGTGTGTCTCCTCCAATCCGTTCCGCATGGCCAATGCCACCTTGAAGACCGGTATCGAAATGCCCTGGTTCACGGTGGACGCCCTGCGTCAGGAGGTGAAAAGCAAGCTGGGTGCCTTGTCCGGCGCGGGTCGGGTGATGGTGTTCGGGTGTGAGCACGGCATGGACGTGACCACTTTGCAGGATCCCGGAGTGGCGGTGGTCTCCTTGCCGTGCAGCGGCATGCTGCCTCCTTCGATGCTGGATTATGTGCTGAAAAATGGTGCGGAAGGGGTTCTGGTCACCGGATGCCGGGATGGGGATTGTTACCACCGTTTCGGCAACACCTGGACCGAACAGCGCCTCTCCGGGGAGCGGGAACCTGAATTGTTCAAGCGGGTCGATCGCGCGCGGGTGGTGGAGTTCCGGGTGTCCGACTCCTCCGGGGAGCGGCAGGCGTTGCGACAACGCCTGGAAGCGTTCCGTCGTTCGTTGTCACCGTCCGCCTGAAGGCGAGGAGTCTTTCAAAATGCCCAGATCATTCCAGGAGTTCGGGATTCAGTTCATCGCGTATGCCCTGTTTTTTGTGGTGATCTTTTTTCTTTCCAGCGCGCCGGCCTATCACTATCTCAAGCCGGATCAGGCGGAGGTGAAGCTGGCCTTCAAGCACACCTCCCAGCGTGAGCAGGAGTGTCACCAGCGCACCTCCGAAGAGTTGTCGAAACTGCCGCCCAACATGCGCAAGCCCCAGGATTGTCCCCGCAAACGCGCGCCGATCTATATCGAATTGCTGCTCGACGATCATTTTTTGGCCACCCGCACCTTCATTCCGCCGGGTTTGAGTCAGGACATGGCCAGCCACATCTATGCCAAGTTCTCTCTGCCCGCCGGTCGGCATAAACTCACGGTGCGCATGCGCGACCGGGTGCGCGCCGACGGGTTCGACTATGTGGAAGAGGCGATGCGAGACTGGATCCCGGGTCAGGGGATCCAGATCGGCTTCGATGAAAGCAAGGACAAATTTGTCATTAATTAGCGGTTTTGGGGGGTTGGATTGTTGTTGCGTCCTGACCGGCCTCTGCCGGGGATTCCGGCGGGGGTTCGGTCACGGCGCGCATCACCGAAAAGGTGAACAGACTTAGGCTGAAAATGATTGCGAAAAAGATCAGCGACCGATAAGGCAGTCTTGCCCCCCGTCTCTCCTCGATGCGATTCACCATCCGATCCGACAGCAGATAGAGCGCTCCTCCGATGATCGTGAAATAGACCAGTTCCATTTTTGTATGCCTCCTTAAGTTTGTCTTATGTTATTTTCCATGGGGTGGAGGATACCGCACTTGGTCGGTATGGATCAACCGTCACGCGCACAAGACAACCGGAACCGACGGGAATTTGATCCAGGTCAATGCATCGTGGAAATACAAGCCGGATATTGATGCAGGTCAATTGAATTCGCAGAATGCGGCGTCTTGTTTGATTTGGGTCAAGGTGAACCGGAACTGAATCCGTCATGATTCCGCTTCACAGGCTGAATGGACTGTTCACCGTTTTCTCTCAAAAGATAAGGAGCTGGCCCCATGCGAAAGGAAAGTATTCTGAAACAGGCCTCCATGATGGCGGGTGCGCTGTTGATGGCTGTGGGTATGATGGGCACGGCTGAGGCCGCAGACGCCAAACCCGAACTGCCGCCGTTGAGCGATCAAGAGTTGGAGACCGCCAAGCAGATCTATTTCGAACGGTGCGCCGGCTGTCATGGTGTGTTGCGCAAGGGCGCCACCGGCAAGGCCCTGACTCCGGATCTGACCACCAATCTGGGCACGGATTATCTGGTGCAGTTCATCACCCACGGTTCTCCGGCGGGCATGCCGGCCTGGGGCGAAAGCGGTGAACTCAAGCCGGATCAGATCGACCTGATGGCCCGTTATCTCCAGCATCCCGCCCCGGTTCCCCCGGAATTCGGCATGAAGGACATGGAAGCCACCTGGAAAGAGTTGATCCCGGTCAAGAATCGTCCCACCAAAAAAATGAACAACATCAATCTGGACAACATCTTCTCCGTCACCTTGCGCGACACCGGACATGTGGCCCTGATCGACGGCGACACCAAGAAGATCGTCTCCGTGATCAAGACCGGTTATGCGGTGCATATCTCCCGCATGTCCAACTCGGGTCGTTATCTGTATGTGATCGGTCGGGACGCCAGACTCAACCTGATCGATCTGTGGATGGAAAAACCGGATAACGTGGCGGTGATCAAGGTGGGCCTGGAAGCCCGGTCCGTGGAGACCTCCAAGTTCAAAGGCTGGGAAGACAAGATCGCCATCGCCGGTTCGTACTGGCCGCCCCAGTACGTCATCATGGAAGGCGACACCCTCAAGCCCCTGAAAATCGTCTCCACCCGTGGCAACGAAGTGGGCACCAACGAATACCATCCCGAACCCCGTGTCGCGGCCATCGTCGCCTCCCACGAGCATCCGGATTTCATCATCAATGTCAAAGAGACCGGCAAAGTGTTGATGGTGGATTACTCCGATCTGGCCAATCTGAAGTCGGTTTCCATCGACGCCGCTCCCTTCCTGCATGACGGCGGCTGGGATGCCAGCAAGCGCTATTTCATGACCGCCGCCAACAAATCCAACAAGATCGCGGTGATCGATTCCAAGGAACGCAAGCTGGTCAAACTGGTGGAAGTGGGTTCCACGCCCCATCCGGGTCGCGGCGCCAACTTCGTCGATCCCAAATTCGGTCCGGTCTGGGCCACCAGCCATCTGGGTGACGAGACCATCTCCTTGATCGGTACCGATCCCACCGGCCATCCCAAAGAGGCGTGGAATGTGGTGCGTACCCTTAAAGGTCAAGGAGGCGGATCTTTGTTCATCAAGACCCATCCCAAGTCCGGTAATCTCTGGGTGGACACGCCGCTGAATCCCGATACCAAAGCGTCTCAATCCATCGCTGTCTATGACATCAAGAATCTTGACAAAGGTTTTGAAGCTTTGCCCATCGCCGACTGGGCGGATCTGGGTCCGGGCGTCAAGCGGGTGGTGCAGCCGGAGTACAATAAAAATGGCGACGAGGTGTGGTTCTCGGTCTGGAACAGCAAGACCGAAAAGTCCGCCCTGGTGGTGGTGGACGACAAGACCCGCAAGCTCAAAACGGTCATCAAGGATCCCGTTCTCGTGACCCCGACCGGAAAGTTCAACGTCTACAACACCATGCACGACGTGTATTGACCTGACCTGTCGCACCTCTTTGCGGCAGTGGATCCAAGCGCCGGTGCCCTCCCTTTTTCTGGGGGGGCACCTCATTTTTCAGTCATCACGCAGCACTTTTGAGAGACGGAAAAAAAACGCGGGAATGGCCATTCGATAACGCTCAATCGTTGAAACGGAAGGCATGGAGTGACCGTTTGATGTCTGCTCAAGGTTCCACCGTTCAGACCTTTTTTATCCATTTTTTAGCCATTTTATTGCTGCTTGCCGGTGCCGGAGCGGTCCGCGCGGATGTGACGCCGGAACGGCAACATCAATTGATCCATCTGTTGCGCCACGACTGCGGTTCCTGCCACGGCATGACCCTGAAAGGGGGACTGGGACCGCCCCTGCTGTCTGAGAATCTGATCGACAAATCCCCGGATGTGCTTGAAAATATAATCTATCTTGGATTGCCGGAACGGGCCATGCCCCCCTGGGAGGGGTTGTTGACCCGTGCGGAGATCCGTTGGCTGGTGGAGCGCTTGCAGAAAGGAGATATCCCATGAAATCCGTGGCAGGGTGGTCGTGTTCGTCCCGTTTGCGTCCGGCGTGGGTGATGGTGGCCTGTCTGTGCTGGCCGCTGCTGCACGGGTGCGCCGCTCCCCGTGGCGTGGGGGACATGGGCGTGGTGATCGAACGGGCCACGGGCAGCGTCGAGGTGGTGGAAACCACGGGCAAGACGGTCTTGTCCCGCGTGGAGGGGTTGGGGGATCTCTCCCACGCCTCGGTGGTCTACTCCCGGGATGGACGTTTTGCCTTTGTCTTTGGCCGTGATGGAGGCTTGAGCAAGGTGGATCTGCTCACCGGTCAGTTGGCCGGGCGGGTGATGCAGGCTGGCAACAGCATTGGCGGCGCCATCTCCCAGGATGGGCGCCTGGTGGCGGTGGCCAACTATCAACCCGGCGGGGTGCGGGTGTTCGATACCGAAACCCTGGTCCAGGTCGCGGACATCCCGGCGGTGGACGCCCAGGGTCGCACCTCCAAGGTGGTGGGGCTGGAAGACTCCACCGGGCAACGATTCGTCTTCAGCCTGTTCGATTCCGACGAAATCTGGATCGCGGACCTGAACGATCCGGCCAAGCCGAAAATCACCCAATTCACCGGCATCGGCAGCAAGCCCTACGACGCCTTGATCTCTCCGGATGGGCGTCACTACATCGCCGGACTGTTCGGGGATGACGGTTTCGCCTTGCTGGATCTGTGGCATCCGGAGGCCGGGGTCAAACGCATTCTCAAAGACTACGGCCACGGGGAAAAACGCACGGCCGTCTACAAAATGCCCCATCTGGAAGGGTGGGGCATGACCGAGGATCTGGTGTTTCTGCCGGCCATGGGGCGGCATGAGGTGTTGATCGTGGATCGGGCCGAATGGCGTGAAGTGGGACGCGTGCCGGTGGTGGGTCAGCCGGTGTTTGTGATGGCCCGACCCGATGGACGACAGATCTGGGTCAATTTCGCCCATCCGGAGAATGGCAAGGTGCAGGTGATCGATGTGCCCACCCGGCAGGTGATCCGGACGTTGACGCCGGGACCGGCGGTCATGCACATGGAGTTCACCCCTCGGGGCGAGCATGTCTGGCTGTCGGTGCGGGATTCGGATCGGGTGGAGGTGGTGGATACCCACTCTTTCGAGCGCATCGCCACTCTGTCCGCCACCAAGCCCAGCGGGATCTTTTTCACCTTCCGGGCCCACAAGATCGGACTGTGAGCACAGCCATGGAACAGGATCCGATCTCCCTGGATCATCGGTTGCTCGATGAGTTTCAACGGGATTTCCCGCTGGAAGAGCGGCCCTATCTCTCCATGGCCAAGCGCCTCGGCATCTCCGAAGAAGAGGTGCTCAACCGGTTGCGCCGGTTGCAAGAGTCGGGATCCATCAGTCGGGTGGGGGTGGTGTTGCGCGCCCGTCGGGTGGGGGTCAGCACCCTGGCGGCCATGCGGGTTCCGCCGGAACGGCTGGAAGAGGTGGCGGAGGTGGTGAACGGTTTCCAGGAAGTCAACCACAACTACGAACGGGAACACGCCTTCAATCTATGGTTTGTCCTCACGGCGCGGGATGCGGCCCATCTGGCCGGGGTGATCGACGCGATTGGCGCGCGCACCGGCCTTGCGGTGTGCGCCATGCCCATGGAAGAGGAATTTCACATCGATCTGGGCTTTCGGATGCACGGGTGAACCATGTTGAACGAATCGGAACAACAACTGATCGCCGCCTTCCAGAACGGGTTTCCCCTGGTGCCGCGTCCGTTTCAGGCCATGGGACAGACCATCGGCCTGGAGGAGTCGCAGGTATTGGACGGTCTGCGGGACTTGCAGGACCAGGGGATCATCAAGCGGGTCGGGGTGGTGGTGCATCATCACGAGTTGGGATTTTCCGCCAACGCCATGGTGGTGTGGGATGTGCCCGATGCGGTGGTGTGCGAGATCGGCGCCCGGATTCGGGCCTGTGATCTGGTGTCGTTGTGTTATCTGCGGCGGCGCTGTCTGCCGGAGTGGCCGTACAACCTGTATTGCATGATTCACGGGCGGGAGCGCGAAGAGACCCTGCAACGGGCCGAACAGCTCACCGCAAGCTGTGGCCTCACTCCCTATGCCCGCGAGGTGTTGTTCAGTCGGCGTCGATTCAAGCAGTGCGGTGCCCGTTATTTTCAGGTGGGCTCTTGAGAACGTAGGGCGGTGCTGCGGTGCCGGTTGCTTTCAGGTGGCCTTTTGAGAACGCAGGGTGGTGCGGTGCCCGTTGTTTTTCAGGTTTCCTCTTGACCATGAACATGAAGGGTTGGAAATGGTGATGGAACCCCAGGCGTTGCGGATCATCAATGGACTTCAGACCGGTTTTCCTCTGGTGGAGCGTCCCTTTGCCCAGGCCGGGGCGCGTCTGGGCCTGAAGGAGGGGGCGTTGATCCAGGGGATCGACTCCTTGCTGGGCGCCGGGTATCTGACCCGGTTTGGACCGTTCTTCAACGCCGAGCGCATGGGGGGCGGCTTGACCCTCGCGGCCATGCGGGTGCCGACGGAAGAGTACGACCGGGTGACCGAACAGGTGAACGCCCAACCCGAAGTGGCCCATAATTATGCTCGCGAGCATGCGTTGAACATGTGGTTCGTGGTGGCCACGGAGCAAAAAGAGCAGGTGGGAAGCGTGCTGGCGCGGATTTCCGCCTTGACCGGGCTGGAGGTGTTTGATCTGCCCAAGATCGAGGAGTATCGTTTGGGATTTCAGGTGCGGCTCGGGGAGGATGGTTCCATCGATACCCGGCCCATTCATGACCGGAAGATCGATCCGGCGCGGGTGGAGACCTCCCCGGACAGCCTGGACCGCGCGCTGATCGCCGCCACCCAGGGAGGTCTGCCCCTGGTGCCCGAGCCCTACTCGGCGGTGGCGGAGAGCCTGGGAGTGGAGGTCGGGGTGTTGCTGGAACGGATGGAGCGCATGTTGCGCCAGGGCTGGATCCGTCGGATCGGGGTGGCTACCCATCATTACCGTTTGGGACTCAAGGGCAACGGCATGTCGGTCTGGAACGTGCCGGACGAGCGGGTTGCGTTGCTGGGGCGTCGTCTGGCGGTGTTGGATTGTGTCACCCATTGTTATCGTCGGCCCCGTCATCTGCCCGCGTGGCCTTATAACCTGTTCGTCATGGTGCATGGCGCGGATCGGGGGGCGGTGGAAGGCAAGATCCGGCTGTTGCAGGAGGTGATGGGGGCAGACGATCACGGCCATCTGGTGTTGCACAGCACGCGCATTCTCAAGAAAACCGGTTTGCGTTTCAAGAATCAGGAGTGATGACGGATGTTCCGCTTGACCCATTTCATGCGTCGCCTGTTGGCCCCGACAGCCGGGGAGCGTCCGAAGATGCGGGTCGAAAACGGACCCGTGGTGGTCTGGAACGTGATCCGGCGCTGCAATCTCTCCTGCGCCCACTGTTATTCCGCCTCGTCGGATCGGGCGTTTCGCGGCGAGTTGACCCTGGAGAGCTGTTGCCGGGTTCTGGAGGATTTGAAACGCTCCGGGGTGTCGGCCTTGATCCTGTCGGGCGGGGAACCGCTGTTGCGTCCGGACCTGTTCGAGATTGCCGCTCATGCGCGTGAGTTGGGGTTTTATCTGGGATTGTCGAGCAACGGCACGTTGATGGATCGGGCCATGGCCGGGCGTATCGCGGCGGCGGGGTTTGATTATGTCGGGGTGAGCCTGGACGGTCTGGAAGCAAACCATGACCGCATGCGGGGTTTGTCCGGGGCGTTTGTGCGTTCCGTGGCCGGGATCGGCCATTGCCGGGAGCAGGGGGTCAAGGTGGGAATCCGTTTCACCCCCACCCGCGACAATGTGGGGGATCTGCCGGAGCTGTTCCAACTGATGAGTCGGGAGGGCACGGACCGGTTTTATCTCTCCCATTGGAACCACGCGGGTCGGGGCAAGGTCAACCGGGAGGAGAATGCCGATCTGCTGGCCACCCGTCGTCTGGTGGAGTGGCTGTTCGAGGTGAGTCGCGCCGATGTGGAGCAGGGAAGTTCCCGGGAGATCGTCACCGGCAACAACGATGCCGACGGGGTGTTTTTTCTGTTCTGGGTGCGGCGTCACTGGCCCCATTTGGCGGCGCAGGCCGAAGCGATGTTGACCCGTTGGGGTGGCAACGCCTCCGGGGTGGGCATTGCCAACATCGATGAGTTGGGAGAGGTTCATCCGGATATTTTCTGGCGTCATCATCGTTTGGGCAATGTGGGGCAGCGCTCCTTCGGGGAGATCTGGGGCAACCGGGAGGATCCGGTTCTGGCGGGATTGCGCTCCAGACCCAGACCCCTCAAGGGGCGGTGCGGGCGGTGTGACCATCTGGCCATTTGCGGGGGCAATACCCGTGTCCGGGCCTATCAGGCCACCGGGGATCAATGGGAAGAGGATCCGGGCTGTTATCTGACCGACGCGGAGATCCGGTCGCCGGAGAGTCAGACATGATGCATTCAACAGTGTTTGTCCACAGGGAGGATCCATGAAACGCGCCGGTTTGTTCTTGACTCTGTTGCTGCTGGTCTCCGCCTCATCCGACGCCGCCGATCCTTTGCCCGCTCCTGAACTCTACCGCCATTTCTGTGCCCAGTGTCACCATCCCGACCGCCTCGGCGCCATGGGACCGGCCCTGCTGCCGGAAAATCTCGAACGCTTTCCCAAAAAAGAGGCCGCCGGGGTGATCGCCAAGGGTCGTCCCGCCACCCAGATGCCCGGATTCGGCGAAAAAATCTCCCCGGAGGAGATTCAATCCCTGGTGGATTTCGTCTACGCCCCTCATGCCAACCTGCCCGTATGGGACGCGGCGGCCATCCGGGAGAGTCGCGTCATCCATCACGCCCATGAGACCCTGCCGGTCAAGCCGGTCCACAGTGCCGATATCATGAATCTGTTCATGGTGGTGGAGTTGGGGGATCATCATGTCACCGTGCTGGATGGCGACCGCCTGGAACCCATCCACCGTTTTCCCTCCCGTTTCGCCTTGCATGGGGGGATCAAGTACTCCCCGGATGGCCGTTTCGCCTACATGGCCTCCCGGGATGGCTGGATCAGCCGTTTTGATCTGTTCTCTTTGCAAGTGACCGCCGAAATCCGGGTCGGGATCAATACCCGCAATGTCGCCATCTCCGGAGACGGGCGTTTTGTTATGGCGGCCAACACCCTGCCCCGGAATCTGGTGATCCTCGACGCCGCCGATCTGTCTTTGGTCAAAGAGATTCCCGTGGTCAACGACAAGGGAGTCAGCGCCCGTCCCAGCGCGGTCTATACTGCCGCCCCGCGTGATTCGTTCATCGTCGCCCTCAAGGATCTGCCGGAGGTGTGGGAAATTCCTTACAACGACAAAGCCAAAGCCCTCCCGATCTATACCGCGACGGTACACGATTTTCAGCCCTCATCCGGGGAGGCGTTGCCGGTGGCCAAGGGACCATTTCCGGTGCGGCGCATCCAGTTGGAGGCGAATCTCGACGACTTTTTCTTTGATCAGGAGTATCATCATTTGATTGGCGCCTCGCGAACCGGAGCCTCCGGACAGGTGGTCAATCTGAATGTCGGACGAAAAATCGCCGAAATCGACATCGCGGGCATGCCCCATCTGGCATCCGGGATCATCTGGCCCTATAAAGAGACCCAGGTGATGGCCACGCCCAACATCAAAGAGGGCGAGGTCACGGTGGTGGACCTGAAAACCTGGAAAACCATCAAAAGGATTGCCACCCTGGGACCGGGATTTTTCATGCGCAGTCACGAAAACTCCCCCTATGCCTGGGTGGATGTCTTTACCGGTCCCAATAAGGATGCGGTGCATGTGATCGACAAGGAGAGCCTGGAAATCGTCAAAACCTTGCGTCCCGCGCCCGGCAAGACGTCGGCCCATGTCGAGTTCACCAGGGATGGTCGTTATGCGTTGTTGAGCATCTGGGAGATGGATGGCGCCCTGGTGGTCTACGACGCCAAGAGCCTGGAGGAGGTCAAACGCCTCCCCATGAAGAAACCCTCGGGAAAATATAATGTCTCCAATAAAATCAATCGTTCGTCCGGAACCAGCCACTGACCTGCCTTTGGATCTGACCAGCCCCTATCCTCAGCCAGGCATGGTGTTGCTGGTGGGAGCGGGGCCGGGAGATCCGGATTTGTTGACCATCGCCGCCTTGAAGGCCCTCCGCAACGCCGATGTGGTGGTACACGACGCTTTGGTCTCTCCGGAAATTCTCGACCTGATCCCGGAATCTTGTGAACGGATCCACGCCGGCAAGCGCGGGGGTAGTCCCTCGTCCAGCCAGAAGGATATCAGCGAAACCCTGGTGCGCCTCGCCAAAGCCGGGCGTCGGGTGGTGCGGCTGAAGGGGGGGGATCCGTTTGTGTTTGGGCGCGGCGGCGAAGAGGCGGAACGTCTGGTGGCGGAAGGCATTCCCTTCCGGGTGGTTCCGGGTTTGACCTCCGGCATCGCCGGTCCGGCCTATGCGGGCATTCCCATCACCCATCGGGATGTGAACGCCAATGTGGCGTTTCTCACCGGTCACGAGTCGGCGGAAAACCCGTCGTTTGTGGAAGGTTCCCCCTCGTCCCGCATCCATTGGGAGTCGGTGGCCCGTGCCTTTCCGGTGCTGGTGCTGTACATGGCGATTCAGAATCTGCCCGTGGTGGTGGGCCGCCTGATCGCCGCCGGTCGCTCACCGGAAACTCCGGTGGCCGTGGTCCGCTGGGCCACCACCCGCGCGCAGCAGACCCTGGTTTCCACTTTGGGGCGCCTGGAGGCGGATGTGACCGCGTTGGACCTGCAACCCCCGGCGGTGGTGGTGATCGGCGATGTGGTGCGCTATCGGGAAAGCCTGCAATGGTTCCCGGACGAAACGTTGCTGGTCCCGGACTCCGCGCGCTGATTCTTCTTCTCAAGCGGTTGGGGTTTGGGTGCCGGTTTTGTTGGTCTTGCGGACTCTCCGGGGTGTCGTCGGCTTCACGGCAGCGGCATCCCGGCAAAACAAAGGCAACTCCCTCGGATCCCCCGCCCCATCGGTGCGACCCGTCGCTCGTTGAGCGCCCTGATACGTGCATCCAATTCGGCACATAACGCGCTGACCGTCGATTTGGAAAAGCTGGCGCCGTACACTCCTCCGTGATTGCCGACACCTTCCCGGTCCAACGCGCGTGTAGAGCGTTCGCATCCGCGTGCCGTTGCGGTATCCGGCCTGATCTTCCGTGCGTTCGTGCCGCTCAGCCCCCAAGGCTTCTGTGACTTGCACTTCCAAAGATCTGATTCAAAACCGCCTCCATCAGCTTCGCCAGCCCATCTTGCCCGTTCAACAAACCTGGTAATAAGTCCCGTCCAACGTTCACTTCGTACCCAGCCATCGGTTGATCAACGTTTCAATAACGCCATTCTACCGAACCGAAGCGGGGCTCCTCGCCATAAAAGTCGCAACGAGAATGCCCCTGGAGGGGCAATAGAAGATAAAATCTGGCTGCACTCGGATTGGCTGGCGGTTTCTCAAGAATTGCAAAAAACCGTGTCAAGGGTTTCTTGTCAAGACGGGTGCTGAATAGTTACTGAAAGTAAAACAAAATCCTTCGCCTGTCGGACAAACCGGCACCCCCCTTCATGACTGTCGATGGCGCTTGTAACTTCCCCAAAAGTGGCGATTGAAAACTCCGGCACTGGGCTCCGACTATTCCGGTCTATTGTGAGCACAGACTATCATGATTTAAAATCGAACATCTGCTGCCAGATTGTCATCTTAAGATTATTTTATAATATTTTGAGGTTTGTTATGCGGGTGTATTGCTCAAATATTAGTTATCTTGTGTCTGTTTCCAATTGGCTGAGAATAGTCGAAGCCCAGTGCCGATTTTTATGATGAGCGGACAATTCCATCCTGATACGTTGCCTCCTCTGACGTACTCGTTGGACACGGTTTTTTTCTTGGGTGTCAAGAAAGTTATCAACTTGCCGGTATGAGTCTTGCTTCTGTGTTGCCCATCCCGGCACGAGTCCGGAGGTGTCTTGGAAGTCAATCTATTGAAATGAAAGATTTATTGATACTCTGTAAAGACTGTCAAAATTTCTATGAAAAACGGGAGAACAGGGACGATGTTTGATCGGCGAGCGATGTTGAAGGCGATGGCACTGTCGTTGGGTGGAATGTGTCTGCCGACCTCCATGGCGCACGCGGCCATGGAGTCGTTCAGTCGTACCTCGAAACGCGGGGTGGTGATCGCCATCGATCCGGGTCATGGGGGGGTGGATCCCGGCGCGATCGGTGGCAGCGGTTTGCGGGAAAAGGATGTCACTCTGTCCGTGGCCAAACGGGTGGCCAGCGAAATCAATGCCGTGCCGGGTTTCACCGCCCGTTTGACCCGCAGCGGAGATTATTATGTGCCCCTGAATCAACGGGTCGCCATCGCGCGGAAATTCCAGGCCGATCTGTTCATCAGTCTGCACGCCGACGCCTTTCATGTCAGTTCGGCCCGGGGGGCGTCGGTGTATTGTCTTTCCGAACGCGGCAAACCCTCCCCGGACAAGGCCATCCGCCTGCTGGAACGCCGGGAGAACAATGTCGATCTGATCGGGGGCGTGGACCTGGACGAGGTGTCGGATCAGGAGGTCAAAGGCATCCTGATGGATCTGTCGCAGCGGGATTCCCTGAATCGTTCCTTGCTGCTGGGCAACAATCTGCTGGCTTCGATCTCCAACACCCCCCCGCTTTCTCTGCATTTCAAAACCATCAAGCAGGCCGGATTCGCCGTGTTGAAGGCCCCGGACATCCCATCGGTGCTGGTGGAGATGGCTTTTCTGTCCAACCGCGAGGAGGAGTACCTGTTGCAACAGGTGGGTCATCAGGACTCCCTGGCCAAGGCCCTGACGCTGGGCGCGCAACGGTTTGCCAGGGCGTCCGGATTGGCGTAGATCCGGTATGGAGCAATAAAGAACGATACTCCCGTCGGTGCTGCCGGTCCTGGTGTCTTTCGAAAAGATCCGGGGCCGGTTTTTTTTATCGCTGTCAGACGGCGTGTCGTTTCAGACCTCGGCGGTGAACACCCGTTCGGCGTGAAACGAAGAGCGGGCCAGAGGGTGACTCTCCACGCTGGCAAATCCCATGGACAGGGCCTGCTCTTTCAGGCTCTGGAACGCCTCTGGAGTCCAATAGCGCACCACGGGCAGATGCTCCCGGCTCGGGGCGAGATACTGGCCGATGGTCAAGGTGTCCACACCCGCGTTTCTCAGATCGTTCAACACCGCCAGCACTTCCGTTTCCTCCTCTCCCAGACCCAGCATGATGCCGGATTTGATCCGCAGTGGAGCGTCTGCGTGGGTCGCGGCCCGGGACAGCAACTGCAAAGATCCCGGATAACTGGCGGCTGGCCGCACCAGTGGATAGAGCCGGGGCACGGTCTCCACGTTGTGGTTCAACACCTCCGGCGCGGCGCGCAACACCTGTCGCAAGGGTTCTTCCGCGCCCCGGAAGTCGGGAATCAGCAGTTCGATCCGGGTGGCGCGCGGGTGCTCTTGTTCCCGGATCGCGGCCACGCAGGCTGCGAAGTGTCCGGCGCCTCCGTCCGGCAGATCGTCCCGGGTCACCGAGGTGATCACCACGTGGCGCAGACCCAGGGCGGTCACGGCCTCGGCCAGACGGCGGGGTTCATCCGGGTCCGGGGGGGCGGGACGACCGGTGGGCACGTCGCAAAAACCGCAGGAGCGGGTACACAAGGCGCCCAGAATCAGAAACGCCGCGTTGCCGGCATGCCAGCAGTCGCCGATGTTGGGACAGCGGGCCGACTGGCAGACGGTCTCCAGTCGCAGCCGTCGGGTCAGGGCCTGAAGGCGGAGATACTCCGGGGATCCGGGAGCCTTGACCTTGAGCCAGCGGGGTTTGGGTGTCGCCACCTATCGTTCCTCCATGCCGATCTTTTTGAAGAATTTCTTGCGGATCTTGGCGTCGAAGGCGTTCCATTTGATCAGGGCCAGCTCTTCGCTGTCGTTGCCGGACAGAAAACCCAGGGAAATCTCGAATCCGCCCGCTCCGGCTTTTCCTCCTCCGTAGAAGATTCCCTGTTCGGTGCGTCCCAGCACCTCCTTGAGAAAGGCGTCCGGACTGAGACTGTTCTTGCTGGTGCGCAAGGAGCCGTGAATGCACTCCAGGCCGTCGGCCATGGCCACGATTCCGTAAACCACGGCGGTATGGACCGTATCTTCGGTCAGCAGAAAGTCTGCGGCCTGGGGAATGGCATCCCGGTCCTCGCCCCGCAGATAGCCCACTCCGGACAGACACAATCCCGCCCTGATCACCCGGTTGGCCAGGGCCAGACGGATCACCTCCATCACCTTGTGGTTGCGTCGCTGATGCAGGATATCCATCAGCAGGTCGATGTCGTAAAAGGGCTGCAAAAAGGCGGCGGCGGTGAAGTCGAAGGGTTGGGCGTGCAGCATGGAACCGGTTTCGCTGACGATGCCATGCATCAGGGCCGTGGCCAGACGCCGATGCTCGGGCTTGGAGGGACGCAGCGGCAGCAGACCTTCGGACAGATAGTGGGCGAAGATCGAGGCGCAGGCCCCCACCGGACGGATGTCCGTGAACAGCGGCGCGTTGAGACGGGTCTGGTGGTCATGATGGTCGATCACGGCCAGTACCGGGACTCCCGCGTGGTCCAGACGGTCCACGAGGTTGCTGGTAGTGCCCTGATTGTCCACGAAGACCGCTCCCTGGAAATGGTTCGGCGGGATTTCGTCTGCCACCCATTCGGTCACCTGGATTTCCAGCAGGTTGATCAGGGCGATGTTCTCCTGATGGCTGATCCGTCCCCCATAGATCAATTCCGTCTGGATGCCTCGTTCGGTGGCCAGAACGTGATAGGCGAAACCGCAGGAGATGGCGTCGGGATCGGGAAAATCCTGGAGAACCACGGCATGTCGCTCTCCTTCGCGGCCAGTCAGGAGGGCTTCGAGTTGCGTGACCTTGCTTTTTGCAGCCAGTTCTTCCATTTTGCTTAACCTCGATTTCGGGAGCGCGGGTTGGAGCTTTTTTCTGTTGTGGCGGTGATCATGACATCTTGCCAAAAGGCCGCCGGGCTTGCACCATATTTCGATGGATCGTGTTTCAATTTACCAAGGAGACCCTTCATGGGGAAAGTCACATCGCGCGTAAGGCTCATCGATGGCATTCAGATGGTTGGCGAGTCCGGTTCCGGACACACCGTGGTCATGGATGGCAGTCTTGAGGTGGGGGGGCGCAACATGGGGGTCCGTCCCATGGAGTTGTTTCTGATCGGGCTGGGGGGGTGTGCCAGCATCGACGTTTTGACCATCCTGCGCAAAGGACGGCACATCGTGAACAACTGCGAGGTGACGATCACCGGAGAACGGGCCGAGCAGGATCCCAAGGTCTATGTGGAGATCGGATTGCATTTCATCGTCACCGGCAAGGATATCCCGTCCAAGGCGGTGGAGCGGGCGATTCAGCTCTCCGAAGAGAAATATTGTTCCGCCGCCGCCATGCTGAGCAAAACCGCCACCATCCGCAGCACCTTCGATATCATGGAGTCGCAACCATGAGTCGGCGTGCGAGGTCGGGGCGTGGAGCGTGGTGGGTCGGAGTGTTTCTGTGGTGTTTGACCTGGCTGGCCTCGGCTCCGGCGGGTGCCGAACCCTTTGTCCCCAAGGTCGGCGAACACTTTGAAGCGATCACGCCGCCGGTACCGGTTTCCGGTTCCAGGCCCGAGGTGGTGGAGGTGTTCAATTTTAAGTGTCCCCACTGCATCAAGTTGCATCCGGCCATGAACGCCTGGACCGAAAAAATGAAAGGGCGTTACGATATCAAGAGTCTGCCCATCGTTTTTTCCCAGCAGACCGATCAGCCGTTGCGGGCCTTTTATGCCGCCCAGTTCCTGGGGCGGGAAGCCGACATGAAGCATGCCCTGTTCAATGCCCACTTTGTCGATCAGATCAATCTCGACTCTCCTCAGGAGTTGGCCTTCATCGCCGAAGGCATGAAGATCGATTCTGCGGCCTTCCAGACCCACATGAACTCCTTCGGGGTTCAGGGCAAGATCGCCCAGGGTCGCGCCTTGTCCCAATCCTATGGCATCACCGGCACCCCGACTCTGGTGATCAATGGACGCTATCGGGTCATTCCGGGCAAACACGATCAGGGGAATTACGAGCGCCTCTTCGCCATTGTGGAAGCTCTCGCCGCGCCATGATCGTGCTGGTGGCGATCAAGCAGATCCCGGATCCGCTGGTGCCGGTTCGGGTGAAAGCGGATGGCAGTGGTGTGGAGATCCATGATGCCCGACCGGTGGCCAATCCGGTGGACGACAACGCCCTGGAGGCTGCCCTGCGACTGCGTGAAAGCGGGGCGGCCCAGGGGGTGATCGCGGTTTGCGTGGGCCCGCCGGAGTGGGAGGGCACCTTGCGGACCGCCTTGGCCATGGGGGCGGATCGGGGGATTCGCATCGACGCCCCCGATGCCCTGGATCCCTGGCCTGTCGCCCGACTGCTGGCCGCCCTGGCGGTGCGGGAGGGAGTGTCCTTGATTCTTGCCGGTCGTCAGGCCGTGGATCGGGATCAGGGCATGGTCGGTCTGCTGGTGGCCGGTCTGCTGGGATGGGGGCAGGTGGCCTTTGCCAGCGGGTTGGAATGGGAAGAAGAGACGGGCCGATGCCGGGTCTTGCGGGTTGTCGATGGGGGCCAGGAGGTTGTCACCTTGCGTCTGCCCGGCGTGATCACCGTGGATCCCCGCCTCAACACCCCCCGATATGCCAGTCTGCCCGCCATCATGCGCGCGCGCGGTAAATCTTTGGAATCGGTCTCCCCGGGTGAACTGGGGGAGAATCTGTCGAGTGATCTGGAGTGGCTCTCCGTATTTTTGCCGGCTGCCCGCAAGCCGGGGGTGCGGGTCGGAGACGTGGCCGAACTGGCCGCCTGTTTGCGCGCTCTGGGAGTGGTGGCGTGTCGGTCCTGATCGTGATCGATCCCAATGATCCGGATCCGGTGGCTGTGGCCGCCCGACTGGTGGGCGCGTCCCGTGGGTTGGCGGGGGGTGCCGTGATCCTGCTGGTGGTCGGCGCCAACAGTCGGGAGGTGGCGGGCGGACTGGCCCGGATCGAAGGGATCCGGGAGGTGATGTGTTCGCATCATCCGGCGCTCCGGGTGCCCCCGGAAGATCTGGCGCAACGGGTGGTGGAGGCGGCGGAGGAGGAGGGATGCGATCATCTGGTGGCCAGCGCCGGGAGTTTCGGGGCGGAACTCATGCCCCGGGTCGCCGGGATGTTGCGGGTGTCGCCGGTCACCGGAGTGGTGGAGACGCGGGATGCGGAGACCTTCGTGCGCGCGATGCACGCCGGTCGGGTCATGGCGGTGGTGCGGACGCGGGCGAGGCCGGTGGTGTTGACCGTGCAGCCTTGGGCCTTTGCCCCGGTGCCGGTGGGAGAGGTGGCGGTCACGGTGCGGCAGGGGCCGGAGGCTCCGACTTTGGGATGGTCGGAATCCGCTGGTCTGCTCCCTTCGCACGACCAGGGAAACGGGGAGTTGTCCACGGCGCGGGTGGTGGTGGCCGGGGGAGCCGGTCTGGAAAAGGGGGGGGGTTTCGCTCCGGTGGAGCGGTTGGCGCGGGTGCTGGGCGGCGCGGTGGGCGCGAGCCGGGGGGCGGTGGACGCGGGACTGGCTCCGGCGGAGCGGCAGATCGGTCAGACCGGACGGATCATCGCGCCGGAGGTTTATATCGCTTTGGGAATTTCCGGCGCGGTTCAGCATCTGGCCGGGGTCAAGGAGGCGGGATGTCTGGTTTCCATCAATACCGATCCCCAGGCACCCATGGCCCTGGTGGCGGATCTGGCCTTGACCGGGGATCTGCATGCGGTGGTGCCGTCCTTGATCGAACTTCTGACCGACGGCTGATCCTTCGACCCTGATCGAACTTTTGACCGACGGCTGATCCCTTCTTTTCTTGCGGATGGCAAGAGAAATGGGGATCAGCCGGAGATTCTCAAGGTCGGGAGGTCATTTCATCCAGGGGAGCGCGGAACTGGAGAACTCTTCCCAGCGGGTGGTGAGTTGGGCGCGGATTTCTTCGTATTGGCGGGCGCGCCAGCCGACGAGCGCGCCGGCGTACTGGACCGTTTCCAGATCGGTGGAATCCGCGAGGATCTTTTCCAGCAAACCGGGCATCACCGCGACATCGTTCAGCACGCCGAGCAGGTCTTGCAGACCCTTAAGATGCTGGCCAAAGCTCACCATACCCTTTTCGACGAACAGAGGCAGGAAGAACTCGAAGGCATAGCGGAGTTTCTTGCACTCGATGCGCAGGGCGTGCAGTTCGACGCTGTTCATCTCTTCGAGGTGGTTGCCAAAGCTCAAGGTGGAGGCCATGCGTCGGCTGAGAACCATGGAGGCGTAGCGACGGATGTTTTTGTCCATGCGGCTGCGCTCGGCGGCGGGCATGCCTTCTTTGTACCAGCCTCTGGAGTCGAGCCAGGCCGGGAACTCTTTCATGAAGGTTTGATAGCGTTCGCTTTCCATCAGGGCGCGGACCTGGACATAGGCCTCTTCCCGACGTTGTTCGGCCAAGGCGGTGAGTTTTTTTTCTCCCGATTCCAGGGGGATTTTGCCGGACATGGCCTTCAGTCCCTCGTGGATGAACACATCCAGATCGCGGGCCGCGCCCATGGTGGAGGCGATCCACTGCATTTCCACGCTCCAAGGATCGGTGATCGAGCGGGGAATGGCTTTGCGGAACAGGCCCAGCGCGGACCGCATGCGACGCAACGCGACGCGGGCCTGATGGACGCCTTCGATGTTTTCTCCCCGACGCGCCACCGGAGCCCACTCTTGGAGGTAGTCGAAATTGTAGCGCAAAATAAGCCCGAACGTTTCTCCGGTGCTGTGTCTGTCCTTGATGGGCGCTCCCTTGATCTTGACGGCGGTCTCCATGTCTGCCTCTCTTGAGTTTCTTGATTAAAGAAAATGATAGAGTCTTTCTCATACATTTACGAGATCTTACCCTAAAGCGCGCGCGTCAACAAGCCGCTTCATGTCCACCCAAAAAAATGCGCCCTTTGGGAAAAAGTTCCCAAGGAAAGGTGGACATCCGTCGTCACGGGCACTATCATGGGTCCGCTTTCCCCAAGGGGCGACGAGAAAGTTTCGGGTGCGCCGATGGTGGATTGTTCATCATTTTTCAATCTATTGATTGTGCATTCATCCAAACAAAAAAAGGCGGGAGAACAGAATGGCCACTGAAGACACCAAAAAAACCGACGCCACACCGGACATCCTCACCAAGCGTTTGGCCGCCGACGACGGAGCCAGCAAAATCATTTTGGGCAAGGGGAGCCAGCAGGCGCAGCGCAGCGCGCGTCCCAAGTTCAAGAAGATGTCCGAGGAGGAGTATCTCAACATCATGACCCCGCTCCATATCGAGCTGGTCAAGATGCAAAACTGGGTCAAGGAGAATGGTGTCAAGATCATCGCCCTCTTCGAGGGGCGTGACGCGTCCGGCAAGGGTGGGACCATCAAGCGGTTCATCGAACACCTCAATCCGCGTGGATGCCGGGTCGTGGCTTTGGAAAAACCCACGGACCAGGAGCGCAGCCAGTGGTATTTCCAACGCTATGTGCAGCATCTGCCCTCGGCGGGCGAGATCTGCCTCTTCGACCGCAGTTGGTACAACCGGGCGGGCGTGGAGCGGGTGATGGGCTTTTGCTCCAAGGATCAGGTGAAAGAGTTCTTGCGTTCGGTGCCGGAATTCGAGCGGATGCTGGTCAATTCCGGCATCACGATGTTCAAGTTCTATTTTTCCGTCAGCAAGGAAGAGCAGTTGCGTCGGTTCAACAGCCGCATGAACGATCCCCTCAAACAGTGGAAGCTCTCCCCGGTGGACAAAGAGTCCCAGGACAAGTGGGAAGACTACACCAAGGCCAAGGAGGACATGTTCTTCTACTCCTCCACCCCCGAGTGTCCCTGGACCATCATCAAGTCCGATGACAAGAAACGGGCGCGCATCAACGGCATCAAGTATGTCTTGAGCCAGCTCCCCTACAAGGGCAAGAACAAGGAAATCCTGGACTACGACAAGCGTGTGGTGCGCACCGTGGCCGAGGAAATCGGTATCGATTAAGGCCGTTTGTTCCCCTTCGCGGCCTTGGATGGGAGTCAGTGGTTTTTGGTGAACGCGGTTGCCGGTTCCGAAAGTGGATCGGCAACCGTGTTTCGTTCCTTCCGGCGCACTCCCGAGAATCGCTCCCCCGATCATGACACCTCAGAAGGAAAACGCATGATGCACACACCTTTGCAGCTTGTTCGCTCCATCCTCGATGCGGGCCGGTATGAAGCCGAAAAAAACGATGCCGCCACCACCCGCATGAAACCCCTGGTCACGGTTTCCCGTTACTACGGCGCCGCCGGATCCAGCACCGCCAAGCTGTTGGCCGAGCGTCTCGGTGTGCAGTTGTATGACAAGGAACTGCTGAACGCCATCGTCAGCCAGACCAAGGAGGACAAGCAACTCCTGGCCAGCCTGGATGAACGGGTCGGCACCCTGGTCGACGACATTCTCCACTCCTTCTTTTCCAAAAAAAGCATCACCTCCGAAGCCTATTTCCGCTACATGGCCAAGGTGATCCTGGGCATCGCGCCGATTGGTGGCGTGATCGTGGGGCGGGGCGCCCATCTGCTTTTGTCGAGAAAACAGACCTTCTGCGTCCGGCTGGAAGGATCCCTGGCCACCTGTGCCAAGCGGATTGCCAAACACAAGGATCTGAAACTCGACAAGGCCGAAAAACTGGTGCTCCAATCCAACAAGGAGCGGGAAAAATTCGAACAGCAGGTGGCCAAACGGTTCCCCAGAGCGGTTCAAGGGTTTGACCTGATCGTCAATACCGACCGGTTCGCGCCGAATCAGGCCGTGGAAGTGATCCTTGCCGCCATGAATCAACTCGGTTTCCAGGTACCACCGGAACAGGCGTAACCCTTGCCCGCGACCGGTTCCCCGCCCCCTGTCCTCCGACCGGGGGACAACGGCTTTCGGAAAGAGAACGATCACGCCTCCGGAAACGCGGGGGTTGTGCCGCTTCGTCTGTTTCAGGGGGTATGGCCTTTGTTGGCCGCCTATCTGCTGGGAAGCGCCTTGACCATCGGCGGTTTCATGCTGGATTCGGAGATCCGCCACTCCCCCCTGGAGGGAGGGCTGATTTTCGCGCTGGTGGTGATTTTTTTTCTGCTCGCCTATCGGTTGTTGATCCGACCCCGACAACTCGAACGGGCGCGCAACGCCGAACGACTGGCCGAGATCAACCGTTACACCCATGCCATCCTCGACTCCATGGCCAACGGTTTGCTGGTTATCGACGCACAGGGGAGGATTCTCTCCGTCAACCGGGCGTTGCTGGCTTTGAGCGGATACGAGGCTTCGGCCTGGATGGGACAACCGGTCGTCGGCCTGTTCGACCCGGTGGAAGGCGCAGGGCTGAGCTCCTTGCAAGAGGAGCGCCTCACCGGGGAGGAAATGGTCCTTCTGGCCAAAGAGGGGCTGCGGATTCCGGTTCAGGTCACCGCGTCGCGACTGGCGCTGCACGCAGGTGTGCCGGAGGAGACGATTCTCGTCATTCAAGACCTGCGGGAGCGGCGCGAGGCGGAAGCCAGTCTGATGCGTTATCAGAACCATCTCCAGGAGATGGTTGACGAGCGCACCGCCAAGCTCGAAGAGTCCATGGTGGCTGCCAATGCCGCCAATCTGGCCAAAAACGAATTTCTGGCCAACATGAGCCACGAAATCCGCACACCCATGACCGCCATCATCGGCATGACCGATCTGGTGCTCACCACCCGCCTGACCAGCGAGCAGCGCGACAAGTTGCTCATTGTCCAAAATGCCTCGAACAATCTCCTGACCCTCATCAATGGCATTCTGGATCTGGCCAAAATCGAAGCCGGTCAACTGCTTCTGGAGCGCATTTCCTTTGATTTGCGTTCGGTGGTGGAAAACGTCTGCGATCTGATCGCGGTCAAGGCCCATGAAAAGGATCTGGAGCTGTTTTGTTACATCGCTCCGGAGATTCCGGAACTGGTCATTGGGGATCCCAACCGTTTGATGCAGATTCTCATCAACCTGATCGCCAACGCCATCAAGTTCACCGAGAAAGGCGAGGTGACGGTGTTGGTGCAACGGGCGGACTGGCCGACGGATGCGGGAGGGGGAGAGTCTCGGGAACGGGGTGTGGGGGTGATGTTCTCCGTGGCCGACACCGGCATCGGCATTCCCGATGATCGCCAGGAGAAGATCTTCGAGCGGTTCACCCAGGCGGATGGCTCCATCACCCGCAAGTTTGGCGGAACCGGGCTGGGCTTGACCATCAGCAAGGTGCTGGCGGAATTAATGGGAGGCTCGATCCGTCTGGAAAGCGAGATCGGCGAAGGGAGCATTTTTCATGTGATGCTGCGTTTCGGGGTGGTGCGTCGCGCGGTCGTCGATGCCGCCGGGGTGGAGGCGGGAGACCGGGAGATCGCGCCCGCCATCGGACAGGCGCTGGCCGGGGTGCGGATTCTGATCGCCGATCCCCATCTGCTGGGCCGCACGATTGCCGTCGAGATTCTGCACAGCTTCGGGGCGGTGGTGGGAGAAGCGGAGGATGTGGAGGCTTTGACGATTGCCCTGGACGCGGCCCAGGCCGAAAATCGTCCCTGGGAGGTGTTGATGTTGGATCAGCGCATGGTGGAAATCCATGGCGCGGCCCTGTCGGGTTTGACCAATCATCCGGGTTGGCGGGGCAAGGCGGCCATTTTGTTGTCGGCCAACCGTCGCGTCGAGGATCTGTCCGGCATCGGGGCGTTGCCGGAGATGGTGCCGATCATCAAGCCGCTCAAGCGGATCAGTCTGTTGCGCTGTCTCAAGGCGTTGCTGGAAGGGCGGGTATGCGAGTTGTCCCTGGAACCCGCCGGTTGGCCTGTGGTCGATGCGTCGCAGCCGTCGTTGCGCGTTTTGCTGGCCGAAGACCTGGAAGAAAACCGGGAACTGGCGGTCGAAATCCTGGAAAAGGCGGGTCATCAGGTGGTGGCGGTCAAGGATGGCCAGGAGGCTTTGGACCGGATGTCGGTTGCGCCCGGATTCGATCTGGTGCTGACCGATCTGCACATGCCCCGGATGGATGGTTACGAGTTGACCCGGCGGATCCGGGCCATGCCGGATGTCAACGGGCGGCTGCCCATCGTGGCGGTCACGGCTCGCGCCTTGCCGGGAGAACGGGCGTTGTGTCTGTCCTCGGGCATGGATGATTTTTTGGTGAAGCCTTATCGTCCGGTTGAGTTGCTCAACGTCACGGCCCGGGTCGCCTTGAAACGTCGTCAGAAATCCCGCAAGGGGGCGCCCAGGGAGGTGCCGGTGTTGTCTGTGGTGGAGGACAAGGGGCTGTTTCAGGAATCGGCCTCCCAGTGGCGCAAGGGCGTGGCCTCCTTGTTGCAACCGTTGCGCACGGCCATGGACGACAAGAACTCCCGTCGCGCCCGCGAACAAAGCGAAACCCTCAAGAAACTCGCCATCGGTCTGGGCGCGGAACGGTTGAAACTCAAGACCGTGCGTCTGGGGGTGGCGGTGCGGGCCGAGGAGTGGCTGAAGGCGGAAAAGCTGTTCAAGGAGCTGGAAACCGAGTGCGTCGCGGTGAGCGAGGCGTTGCGGGAGCTGGTGTAGTCAAGAATGGTGGATCGACTGGTTTGGATGATGATCGGGAAATTTCAATGGGATTGATCTGGAGATGATACGATGTTCATGAACCGTATATGGCGTTATATCATGCCCTCTCCTCTTTATCGGTATCGTGCCAATCGGGTTCTGGATTGGTTGACTCGACACAAGGTGACCTTATCTCTCGCACCACCACGGCTGGTTTATTTGGAGTTGGCCTCGGTGTGCAATCTGCGCTGTCAATTCTGTCCCACGGGCGTGGGTCGGGTCGGACGCGAACCTGGCTTCATGAAATGGGAGACCTTCAAGACTGTGGTGGATGATTTGGCTTCCATCCATCCGGAATCGTTTTTCCATATGTGGGGGGAGTCGTTGCTGCATCCGGAATTCAACCGTTTTGTGCGTTATGCCAAGGATCACGGATTCGTTGAAGTGTTTGTGAATACGAATGGCAATATCGATCGGGATGAGAACTGGTTTCGCGAGTTGGTG
The DNA here is from genome assembly GCA_015231375.1 of Magnetococcales bacterium. Classification (GTDB taxonomy): domain Bacteria; phylum Pseudomonadota; class Magnetococcia; order Magnetococcales; family Magnetaquicoccaceae; genus Magnetaquiglobus. The sequence continues at coordinate 67,556 of JADGBT010000006.1, forward strand.
GCGTCGGGTATTGATGTGTTGCAGGTCGATATTGATGGTAATGACCAGGAAACTTATGGTAAGTATCGTCATAATGGCAAGTTGGAACTGATTTTTGATTTCATTAATAATATTCAGAGAGTCAAATTAGAAACGAACAGCAAAACCCCAATAATTATTCCTTTTATTGTTGTTAATGAGTACAACAAGGAACAGTTGTCCGCACTCCGTACGCGTCTCAACGCCATGGGCTTGCCCGATATCAAGATGCGCAACATCAAGAATTTTATTGCCAAAGAGAATGCGGATTCTGCTGATTCGTATTCACAATTCAATGCGCACCAGTCGGGATTTGGTGGCCTTGTACTCTTGAAGCAGGATGACAGCACCATTCGCCACAAGAGTGAATACAAAAAGGTGCTGGCTTGTCCCAGTCTTTGGTCGTATCTTCATGTCACCTCCCAGGGAAAATATGTTCCCTGTTGCCAATCGTATAATCAAGAGGATGTTCTGGACTCGGTTGATACCATCAAACCCATGGCATTCTGGTATTCCAAGCGGATGTCGGCGTTGCGCCGCATGAATTTGGATTCCCCTCAGGATATTCCGATTTGTCGGTCCTGTGGCTTTATCCGGAGAAGAATTTCTTCTGGTCCTGTGCGTCCTTCCGGTCAGTTTTAGGAATAAGCCCTCATCCTTGACGTATCCGAACGGATTTTGATTGGCATGCCTTCCGCTGAAACCAAAGATCTGTCCACTCCATCCAGGTATGCCAGGCTGGCCTACCTGGATGGTTTGCGTGGGTGGGCAGCTTTTGCGGTATTTTTTGGGCATCTTATCAAACGGTTTGGTTTTCAGTACGATGACCTTCCCAAAGAGGGGCTTGTTGGGAAATTGTTATACAAAACACCATTCGATTTTCTGATCAATGGCTCGTATTCTGTCAGAATTTTCTTCATAATCAGCGGGTTCAGTTTATCGTACTATTATTTTGTTAATCACAGTCGTGAGAAGCTGATGGAAATGGCCTTTTTGCGAATTTTCCGGCTTGGCGTGCCCATGGTGTGTTCAGCGGTGATCATTGATGGTTGTCTCCGGATGGGATGGTACCATACACGAATAATCGAGCCGGATTTCTGGTCGGCTGTTGTTGGTACTGTGACAGAATATTTGCTGGGAATCAAACAAGGGTATTCTTCTTACAATTCTGTCTTCTGGACCATGACCTATGAATATTATGCGTCCATGGCCATTTTCTTCATGTTGATGCTGGCGGGGAACCTTTCTTTCCGGAAGCGTGCATTGATTTATCTGGTTCTGGGGGGGGTGTTGAGAGATAGTATCTATCTTGGGTTTCTGTTTGGAGTTCTGTTGTGTGATCTGACGGTCAGTTTTGAAATTCAGGAGAAATTAAAGAGAAAAATTTCCTGTCAGGCATTCTGCAGAATCGAGTTTGTTGTTTTTCTGTTGTATTTATCAATCTTTACGGTTCTGAAGCAATTCCCAAGATTCTGGAGTATCCTGGCTTATCTGATTGGTGAAAATCTTCTTGAGTATATCATGCTTTCCTTTCTGGTGGTCATGGCAACATTGAATGGAAAATATTCCCGTTTTCTTTCAAATGCGTTATCGGGAATGTTGGGAAAATTGTCTCTTTCTTTGTATTTTGTTCACCTGCCAGTCATCTATACCTTTTCGATGTGGCTGCATGGATCGATTGCTCCCTGGTTTGAAGATCCAATCATGGCGGCAATGATCACCATAGGAGTGACGATTCCGGTAGCCTTTTTTTTCAGTTATCTTTTCTGGGCGCTCATTGAGGCACGATTGGTTCGTTCTGTTTTGTCTTCTTTGCGTCAAGGGTTTGGATGGTTGTCGGATAGATTCAGGCCGTATGCGCTGTTTGCCACGAAGCGGACCCTTTCTTGAATCCATCCGGTTGTCGTTCGTCTGTCACCCCCTGCGCCCTTTGGCGCCACGAACGCCTCGACTACCAGACCGCCTGGGACCGACAGCGGCGGCGGGTGGCGGAGATCGTGGCCGGGGGGGCGTCTGGGGTATTTTGGCTGCTGGAACATGATCCGGTCTACACGGTGGGGCGTTCCGGGCAGTGGGGGGAGATCCTGGACGCATCGATTCCGGTGGTGGAGACGGATCGGGGCGGGCGGGTCACTTGGCATGGACCGGGACAGACGGTGGGTTATGTGATCCGGGATTTGCGGCCCGATATCCACGCCGTGCGCGCCCATGTGGACAAACTGGAAGAGACGGTCATCCGCACCCTGGCGGGATGGGGGGTGGTCGCGGAACGGGAGGCGAAAAATCCCGGCGTGTGGGTGGGCGGGGAAAAAATCGCCGCGTTGGGGGTTCGCATTCGTCACGGGGTGGCGTATCATGGATTCGCGATCAATCGGGATCCGGATTTGCGGGCTTATGCGGGGATCGTGCCCTGCGGACTGCCCGGACGGGGTGTCACCTCTCTGGCCCGATTGGGCATCGAGGTGACCCGTGTGGCGCTGGAAGCGCGTCTGCTGGCGGTGTTCCAGGAGGTTTTTCAGGTGGAATTGGTGGATGAACCATGGCAAGAGAATTGACGACCCCTTTTCTGGCCGCTGACGTGATCATCGAATTGATCGATCATCCGGGCCGCCCCATTGTGTTGATCGATCGGCTCAATCCTCCTTATGGTTTGGCCATTCCGGGGGGATTCGTCGATCGGGGGGTGGAGAGCGTCGAGCGCGCCGCCGTGCGCGAGGCGTTGGAGGAGACTTGCCTGGAGGTGCGGCTGATTGCCTTGTTGGGGATCTATTCCAACCCGGCGCGGGATTCCCGTTTGCACACCGCCACGGCGATCTATGTGGGGGAGGCCCACGGCACGCCGAGGGCCGCCGATGACGCCAAAGGGGTGCATGTGGTGCCGGTGGAGGCGATCCCCGGAGATCTGGCCTTTGATCACGATCTGGTCTTGGACGATTATCGGGTGTTTCGCGCCACCGGGCGCGTGGCCCCCTTGAGGGAGATCCCCGCATGAAAAAAACCGGCATGGGCGTGTGGATGGCGGGTCTGTTGGTGGCGGGTGTGGTGACGGCGGAACCGGTTTGGGCGGGTCTGCCTTTTGCGGTGGAGGGACAGAAACTGCCCAGTCTGGCCGACATGGTGGAGCGGGTGATTCCCGGCGTGGTCAACATCGCCACCACCAGCCATGTGAATGTGCCGGATCATCCGTTGTTGAACGATCCTTTCTTCCGGCGTTTTTTTGAGTTGCCCGCCCAGGGCAAACGGCAACGGGAGAGCAAAAGCCTTGGATCCGGTGTGGTGGTGGATGCCAAATTGGGTTATGTGCTGACCAATCAGCATGTAATCGACAAGGCCGACGCCATCAGCGTCACCCTGCGGGATGGCAGTTCCCTGAAGGCCAAACTGGTGGGGGTGGACAAAGAGACCGATGTGGCGGTGATTCAGGTTCAGTCCAAAGAGTTGCAGGCGGTGCCCATGGGGGATTCCGGAGCGCTGCGGGTGGGGGATTTCGTGGTGGCCATGGGCAATCCGTTTGGATTGGGGCAGACCGTGACTTCGGGAATCGTCAGCGCTTTGGGACGCAAGGGATTGGGGATCAAGGGTTACGAGGATTTCATCCAGACCGACGCCTCGATCAATCCCGGCAACTCCGGCGGGGCGCTGGTGGATCTGTCCGGCAAGCTGGTGGGGATCAATACCGCGATTTTATCGCCGGGGGGTGGCAAGGGCAATGTGGGGATCGGGTTTGCCATTCCCATCAACATGGCCCGTCAGGTGATGAGTCAACTGGTGGAACATGGCGAGGTGCGCCGGGGATTGCTCGGTGCCCAGGCCCAGGATCTGACCCCGGAGTTGGCCAATGCCTTTGGTCTGAAGGGCAGGAATGGCGGTGCGGCGGTGACCCGGGTGGTGGTGGGATCCGCCGCCTATCAGGCCGGATTGCGCCCCGGAGACGTGGTGATCGAAGCCAACGGGCAGCCGGTGCGCGGGGCTTCGGATTTGCACAATGTGATCGGTCTGGCGATGGTCGGCGACAGGATCACCATGAAATTGATCCGGGAAAACCGGGAGCAGACGGTCAACGTGGTGTTGTCCAATCCGGAAGCGGAACGGATTGCGGGAGAAAAGATCGATCCCCGCCTGAAGGGGGCGGTTTTTGGCATCGACGCCGACGAAGGGGAGAAAACCTTGGTCAAGGTGGTGAACGTGGCGCCTGGAAGTTCCGCCTGGAATGCCGGATTGCGCGACGAGGACCGTTTGTTGTCGGTGAATCGTCTGCTGGTGCCCGATTTCGCCGCGTTGTTCAAGGCGGTGCAGGCCGATGCACGGCAGATGCTGCTCAATATCGAGCGTGGCGAGGAGAAATTCTTCGTGCTGGTCCGGTGATGGACGGGAACGGGTGGACTCTTGGGCTTGGCATGAAGATGAACCGGTCGAGAATCATGAGAAATTTATTGATCTGCGCCGCGCTGGCGGTGCCGTTGTCTCTGGCCTGGGCCGGGGATGCGCCATCGTCGTCCGCGTCGTCGCCTCCCAAGGAGTTGCTCGGGCAGATCGTGAACATCGACCGAAGTGATTTCAAGGCCAAGGGCAAGGTCGCGTTGCATCGGTTGCAGCCTTTGGCCGGACAGTTGATCCTCTCCGAGGCCAGAGGGGATCCGGATTGGATTCTCAAGACCATCTCTCCCTGGAATCCGGCTTTGGCGCGCATTCTGGGCGAGATGAACATTCAGGAAGTGACCCTGGCGGATGCCGATTTGTTGCTGGATGGGCCGGGAATCGTTCTGAAGCTCGCCCGTGCGGCCATCCCGGAGGGACGGGTGGAGCAGGTGGATTATCAGCAGGGGGCGGGTGGAGTGTGGCGGGTGACGACCGGGGCTTTGAAGCTGGAACGGCTCCCGGCGGGGTTGCATCCGGGCCTGTTGCCGTTGTCTGTCGGAGCGATGGGTTTCGCGGGTCTGGAGGCTGCGGGCGACCGGGAGAAAGGCAGCGGTTGGGCCAGCGGGGTGTTTGCCCAGGGGTGGCGCATCGCGCGGGTGGAGGGGGTCGGGGAGGTGACCAGTCGGGATGGCCAGGGTCGTCCGCTGAAAGGGGTCTTCTCCTGGAACACCTCCGGCACCCATGCGCCCGGATTGCAGGGCGCGGCCAAACGGGTGCCGGAGTTGGCCGAGATGCTGCGTTTCGCGGGTCGGGATCCTTTTTCGCGTGAACCGGTGGATCTGGGCACGCTTGCGATGCGGGTGGAATCCGATGGACAGGGAAAATTCCTGATCCGGAATCTGCGGGTCGATGCCCCCTGGGTGCGACTGCGCGGCGAGGGTGTCCTGGAAACCCGGGGCCAGGAGAAGGCGCAGAGTCTGCGGCTTGATCTTGTGGCCAAAACCCCGTCAGGCAAGGAAAAGCGTTTCAAGATCAACCTTCCGTTGCAATCGTTGGTGCCCTCATGAAAGCCTTTCGGTGGTCGGTCTGGGGTCGCGGGATGGGTCTGGCCGCTTTGTTGTGGGGGATGCCGGTTCCGGTGGAGGCGGTGGAGGTGGTGGTTTCCATCAAACCGCTGCATGGGTTGGTGGCGGCGGTGATGGGCGGAGAGGGGACGCCGAAGTTGTTGATTCAGGGGACGGTCTCCGAACATACCTATGCCCTGCGTCCCTCGGATGCCCGTCTGCTCTCCAAGGCGGAGTTGATGTTCTGGGGCGGGGTCGGACTGGAGGGATTTCTGGCGCGTCCGTTGGAGAATCTGGCCCCCAAGGCGGTCAAGGTGGCGTTGCTGGAGGCCGCCGGGGTGAGCCGTTTGCCGGTGCGCGCCGGAGGGGTCTGGGAAGAGGAGGGTCATGATCACGGGCACGGGCATGACCACGACCCTGGAGACCGGGCGGAACACGGGGAAACCCCGGGTTTGGCCGATCCCCACGCCTGGCTGGATCCCCGCAACGCCATGGCCATGGGCAAGGCCATCGCCGAGGCGTTGGCGGCTGTTGATCCGGCTCATGCGGCCCGCTATCAGGCCAACGCGACCGGTCTGATCCAACGGCTGGAGGCGTTGGACCGGCAGTTGGAACAGGATCTGGCCCCGGTGCGCCAGCGGCCCTATATCGTGTTTCATGATGCGTATCACTATTTTGAACACCGTTACGCCCTGGGTACGGTCGGTTCCATCATGGTTCATCCCGAGCGTCCTCCGGGGGCGCGTCGGATCCAGGAGATCGCCGCGCGGGTCGCCGAGACCCGCGCGGTGTGTCTGTTCACCGAACCCCAATACTCCCCGCGTCTGGCCGAGACCGTGGCGGCCAGCCATCCGGTGCGCATCGGGGTGCTGGATCCTCTGGGCGCGGCGTTGAAAGAGGGGCCGGAGCTGTATTTCGAGTTGATGCGATCCTTGTCGGGCGCCTTGATCCAATGTCTGAAACCCTGACCGTCAAGCCTGTCGGAGCGGATCCATCCGGCCAAGCGGCCATCCTGGTCGTGGAGGCGCAGGTTGGACATTTGACTTGGATGGGTGAGCAGTTGGCGGATGCCGGTATCGGGATGGTGCTGGTCAGGGATGGGGCCGGGGCGTTGGCCTGTCTGGCGCGACAGGCGTTCGCCCTGGTGATTCTGGCGCTCCGTCTGCCTGATATCGATGGTCTGGGGGTGTTGCGTCGTCTGGCTGAAAAGGACTTTTATCATTCATCTTCTCCCGTGATTCTGATGGTCGAGCCGGGTGAGGATCCGTTGCGTCTGCGGCAGGGGTATGCGTTGGGGGCGGTGGATGCGCTGCTCAAGCCGTTTCCGGCGGAGGTGCTGCGGGGCAAGGCGCGGCTTTTCTGGGAACTGGATCGGCGCGACCGGCTGATTCGTCATCAGGCTGAAGAACTGGAGGCGCGGGGTCGGGCGTTGGAACAGGCCAGGATCCTGGCCGAAGCGGCGTCCCGGGCCAAGAACCATTTTCTTGACAATATGGGGCACGAGATCCGCACCCCCATGAACGCCATTATCGGCATGACGGATCTGGTGCTCTCCTCCCGGCTGGAGCCGGAACAGCGCAAAATGCTGGAGGTGGTGTTGCGCTCGTCGGAGTCGTTGTTGGATATTCTCAATGATATTCTTGATTTTTCCCGGATCGAGACCGACTCTTTGCATTTGGAGCGCATTCCGTGTCAACTGCGCAAGGTGGTGGAACATGCGGTGACCACCCTGGCGGTGGAGGCGGATTTGAAGGGGTTGTCTTTGCAGGGGGAGATCGATCCGGCGTTGCCGGAGTGGGTGATGGGGGATCCGGTACGCTTGCGGCAGGTGTTGATCCATTTGTTGAGCAACGCGGTCAAGTTCACCATTCGGGGACGGGTGACGTTGCGGGTTTCTTTCACCAACGACGCGACCACAGGACGTTGGCTGGTGTTTTGGGTGCGTGACAGCGGCATCGGCATTCCGGAGGATCGGCTGGAGATGATTTTCAACTGTTTTTTCCAGGTTGATGTCAGCACCACGCGACGTTTCGGGGGGACGGGGCTGGGATTGGCCATCTGCCGCAAACTGGTGGAGCGGATGGGGGGGGACATTCATGTTTCCAGCCGGGTGGGCGAGGGGAGTCTTTTCACCTTTCGGGTGCCCTGCGAGACCCCCGACCAGGAAGAACCGGGACAGGCCACCGGCGCACCGTTTTTCGGGCCTCAGTGGCGATTGGCTCTGGTCAGCGGCTTGACGCGGATTCTGCTGGTGGAAGACGATCCGGACAACCGCATGCTTGGTCAGCATGTCTTGACATCCGCCGGTTACTCTGTCACGACGGCGGGAGACGGGGAGGAGGCGTTGCGCTGCCTGAACGAACGGTATGATCTGGTCTTCATGGATATCCAGATGCCGCGTCTCAATGGCCTTGAAACCACCCGGCGGATTCGCGCCGGCAAGGAGAAGGCGGATCCGGACATGCCGATCATCGGTGTCAGCGCCCATGTGCGCGAACAACTCCGCGAACACTGCCTGGAGGCTGGCATGGATGCTTTTCTCACCAAGCCGTATCGTGCCCAGGATCTGTTGGACATGGTGACCCGCGCCGGAGAGGCGAAGGTGCGCCGTCTGGAAGGACGCCGGGGAATCGCGGCGCCCGTCAATCCTCGCAAATCAGGAGAACTGTCATGAATACCCCCAAGACCGTGGCCTTTCAGGGGGAACGGGGCGCCTACAGCGAACAGGCCTGTCGGGAGTGTCTGCCGGATTATCGCACCATTCCCTGCCGCACCTTCGAAGAGGTGTTTCAGGCCGTAGACGAGCGCGAGGCCGGGGTGGGCATGATCCCGGTGGAAAACAGCATCGCCGGGGTGGTCAGCGACAGCTACGACCTGTTGGCCGTGTTCCAGTTGCACATCCAGGGGGAGTATTATCTGCGGGTGCGTCATTGTCTGCTCGGCACCCACGACGCCCGCATCGACGATCTGCGTACCGTCTATTCCCATCCGCAGGCTTTGGCCCAGTGCCGTTCGTTCATTCGCAGACATGGCTGGGCCTGCAACGCGGTCTATGACACCGCCGGAGCCGCCGCCGATCTGGCGGTGCGGGCCAATCCGTTCGAGGCGGCCATCGCCGCCGAATTGTGCGCGGAGCTGTATGGCCTGTCGATTTTGGCACGGGATATTCAAGACAGCCATCTGAATACCACGCGCTTCCTGAAGATCGTCAAGGATCGGTCGGTTCCGCCCAAGGATGTGGATTGCAAAACCAGTCTGGTCTTCGAGGTGCGCAACATTCCGGCGGCGTTGTACAAATGTCTGGGCGGATTCGCCACCAACGGGGTCAACCTCACCCGTCTGGAGTCCCGACCGGTGCCGGGGACGCCGTGGTCGTATCATTTCTATCTCGATTTTCAGGGCAGACCCGAGGAACGGGCCTGCAAGCTGGCCCTCGAAGAGTTGGATTTCTTCACCAGCAGCCTGAAGATCCTGGGCAGTTATCCCGAAGCCTCCAACTCGCAAGCGAGCCGATGATCCCTTTTCCACAAATCGACCCGGTATTGATCCACATCGGTCCTTTGGCCATCCGCTGGTATGGACTGATGTACACCCTGACCTTTCTGCTGGGCTGGCCCCTGTTGAAATGGCAGGCGCGACGGCAAGCGTTGGGGCTTTCCCCCGAGGTGCTGGCGGATCTGGTGATGGGCATCCTGCTTGGGGTGATCCTGGGTGGACGGTTGGGATACATTCTGTTTTATCATTTCAGCTATTATCTGGCCAATCCTCTCGCCGTTTTCCGGGTGTGGGAGGGGGGCATGTCGTTTCACGGCGGTCTGCTGGGTGTGCTGCTGGCCGGATTCCTGTTTGCCCGCAAGCATGGATTGTCGTTCCTGGTGCTGGGTGACCTGATGGCCGTGGTCACGCCGCTGGGTCTGTTGCTGGGACGGATCGGCAATTTCATCAATGGGGAGTTGTGGGGGCGTCCCACGGATCTGCCCTGGGGCGTGCTGTTTCCCGGCGCCGGTCCGGAACCCCGCCACCCCAGTCAACTGTATGAGGCCGGACTCGAAGGGGTGTTGTTGTTGGGGGTGATGCTCTGGCTGGGTCGGGAACGTCGCGGTCCCGGATTTCTGGGTGGCGTGTTTCTGGCGGGTTATGCGATCTCCCGTCTGCTGGTGGAGATGGTGCGGGAACCCGATGCCCATCTGGGTCTGCTGGCCGGTGGACTCACCATGGGGCAATGGCTCACCTTTCCCATGCTGTTCATCGGATTGGGATTGATCGTCCATGCCCGTCATCGGATGGATGCCAAGCCACGGTGAGCGAACCGGTCGCCTGGGTGCCACGGGAGGTGGTGGAATCCTTGCCGGAGAGTCCGGGGGTGTATCGTTTTCTGGACGCCGATGGCAAGGTGCTGTATGTGGGCAAGGCCAAGTCGCTGAAAAAAAGGGTCGGTTCCTATTTTCACGGTTCGGTTTCGGCCCGCATTCTGGCCATGTTGAACAAGGCGCGGGATCTGGCCATCGTGGTGACCGCCACGGAACAAGACGCCTTGATCCTGGAGGCCAATCTCATCCGTCGTTTGCAGCCGCCTTACAATGTCTTGCTCAAAGACGACAAGTCCCATCCCTGGTTGCGTCTGACCATCGATCAGCCTTTTCCCCGTTTGACGTTGCATCGGGGGCCGCGTCGGGCCAAGGAGCGTTATTTTGGTCCTTATCCCAGTGTCCACGCCCTGCGGGAGACCCTGAAATGGTTGCAAGGGGTGTTTCCCTTGCGGCAGTGCGAGGATCGGCAGTTTGGCAGTCGGAAGCGGCCCTGTTTGCAATACCAGATCAAGCGCTGTCAGGCGCCGTGCATGGGGTTGATCGATCAGGAGAGTTATGCCCGCTGGGTGCGGGAGGCGGTGCTGTTCCTGGAGGGGCGCGACCGGCAGTTGACCGAAGGGTTGACCCGCGCCATGTGGGAGGCGTCGGAACAGCGGCGTTTCGAGGAAGCGGCGCGTCTGCGGGATCGGGTCAAGGCGATCACCCAGGTGCAGAATCAACGCCGGGGCAATCTCAAGGAAGGCACCGATCTGGATATCTTCTGCATCACCACCAGCAGCGGACCGGCCTCGATTCAGCTTTTTTTCGTGCGCGACGGGATCCATCTGGGCAATCAGGCGCACTTTCCGGAAAATACCGAAGAGATGGAACCCGCCGAGGCGCTGGAGGCTTTCATGGCTCAGTTCTACTCTCCGGTCGAGGGTGCGGGGGAGGGGGGCGGTGTCGAAACTCCCTTGCCACCGGCGGAAATTCTGGTCAATCTCCCCTTGCCCGAGCATGAATGGGTGTCCTCCACCTTGAGTCGGTTGCGGGGGGGAGCGGTACGGATTCGGGTTCCGGAGCGGGGAGAGAAGCGGCGACTGGTGGAGTTGGCCCTGTCCAACGCCGAAACCGCCAAGGTCAGACGCATGAGCGGCAAACAGGCCAATCGTCAACTGTTGGCGGAGTTGGCCGCCATTCTGGATCTGCCCCGCGTGCCGGAACGGGTCGAAGCCTTCGACATTTCCCATTTGCAGGATCGGCACGTGGTGGCGTCGATGGCGGTTTTCGGGCCCGAGGGGATGATGAAACGGGCCTATCGACGTTTTTCCATCAAGGATCCCGCTTCGGTGGACGATACGTCACGCATGGCCGAGGTGATCGCGCGGCGTTTTCGTGCCCCGGACGCCGCCGGAGGGAGCGATTGGCCGGATCTGGTGTTGCTCGATGGGGGCAAGGGACAGTTGAACGCCGCCATGGAGGTGGTCGAAGATCAGGGAATCACCGGAGTCGCGTTTTTCGCCATGGCCAAGGGGCCGGAACGCGATGCGGGCAAAGAAAGCCTTTTCTTGCCCGGACGCCGGGAACCGGTTATACTGCCCGAACGTTCCCCGGTTCTGTTTTTGCTTCAGAACATCCGGGACGAGGCCCATCGCTTCGCCGTGACCTATCACCGCAGCAGTCGGGAGCGGGATCAGGTGCGTTCCGTGCTGGACCAGATCCCCGGTGTGGGGCCGGGAAGAAAAAAAGAACTGTTGCGTCACTTTGGATCGGTTCGCGCGATTCGTGAGGCGCGCGTCGAGGAGTTGGCGGCACTGCCGGGCATTTCCAACGCCTTGGCCGAAGCCATCGTCCACCACCTGCAAGATTGCCGGGAAGTCCTTTGAGAATCGATTGATGGCTTGGAATTTACCCAACATATTGACGGCGACCCGCATTGCCCTGATCCCCTTTTTCATCGGGTTTGCCTTTCTGCCCGATCCACTGGGATTGATCCTGTCGGCGATGTGTTTCAGTCTGGCGGCGCTCACCGACTGGGCCGATGGCTACATCGCTCGGCGTTCGGGCATGCTGACCGATTTCGGGCGTTTTTTCGATCCGGTGGCCGACAAGTTGCTGGTGATTTCGGCCATCGTGCTGCTGCTCTCCTTGGGACGCGCCCCCTTGGCTTTGGTGTTGATCATCCTGGCCAGGGAGATCACCATCATGGCCCTGCGGGAACGCATGGCCGGTCTGGGACGCTCGGTGCCGGTCTCGGTGCTGGCCAAATGGAAAACCGGTTTCCAGATGACCGCCATCATCATGCTGCTGGTGCAAGATGGCCTGTTCGGCGTGCCGTTTCAATGGCCGGGGGTGTTCTTTCTGACTGTGGCCGTGGTTTTCTCCCTCTGGTCCGGGTATGTCTACCTGCTTGCGGCCTGGCCGTGGATTCATCCAAAAATTTGATCCTGACCCTGCACGCTTGGGCTTGACTTGATCCGGCGAAATTCGTTATAAAGGGGAACAAGGAGCGCGGGAGTAACTCAGGGGTAGAGTGCAACCTTGCCAAGGTTGACGTCGAGGGTTCGAATCCCTTCTCCCGCTCCAATTTTCTTGCCGGTTGGTCCGGCCGGGTGGCGAAGTGGTCCAACGCAGAGGTCTGCAAAACCTTCATTCGTGGGTTCAAATCCCACCCCGGCCTCCAGTGCGTTTTGGGAAGTCAATGCCTGAAGCTTGAAGTCAATGCCCCAACATGATGGTTTGATTCTGGATTTCAATTTTATAATTCTCTCAGATTCGTGGTTTTTTTGAGGATATGCAAGCGTAAGAAAAAAGGCCTTTCAATGCGGGAGTAACTCAGGGGTAGAGTGCAACCTTGCCAAGGTTGACGTCGAGGGTTCGAATCCCTTCTCCCGCTCCAAGATTTGATTTTACGGTTCTTGCCTTCCCTCCCCGCCTCTGGATCCCCACGAATCCTTATATTTTCTCTACCGTTATTTTTTTATAGGATCCGACATGCCCATTACTTTTCATCCCAATGAACGAACGGTCATTTTTATCGACGGTTCCAATCTTTACGCCGCCATCCGCTCTTTGGGCTTCGATTTCGACTACAAGAAATTGCTGCTCCACTTCCAGAACCACAGCCGTCTGTTGCGCGCCTACTATTACACCGCCTTGGGCGATGATCAGGACTACTCCCCGATTCGTCCCCTGGTGGACTGGTTGGCCTACAACGGCTATGCGGTGATCACCAAGCCCATCAAGGAATACATCGATCCGGTCACAGGGCACAAACGGATCAAGGGCAACATGGATATCGAAATCGCCGTCGGCATGCTGCAAATGGCGCCGCATTATGACCATGCGGTGTTGTTCTCCGGTGATGGGGATTTCCGCAGTGTGGTGCAGGCGATTCAGGATCAGGGCAAATTCGTCTCCGTGGTCAGCTCTTTGCTCACGCAACCCCCGATGATCGCCGATGAATTGCGCCGTCAGGCCGACGAGTTCATCGAATTGAACACCCTGAAATCCGAATTGATGCGCAATCCCCACGCTTCGCAGAACACCTGTCCTTCGGTGATCCCGTCGGCCCACTCCTCTGCCGAATAGGCCAACGCTTTATTCTTCCATCATTCGACCCCCAAGCGTCTCTCTCGCAACCTGGAGAATTCCGGCATGGGAAAAATCGCCTTTTTGTTTCCGGGACAAGGTTCCCAGTCCGTGGGTATGGGACGGGAACTGCATGACGCCGATCCAGCCTTGGCCACCTTGTTCGACGAGGCGGACAAGGTGGTGGGCTTTTCTTTGCGGACCTTGATGTTCGACGGTCCGGAAGAGTCGCTGCGTCTGACCGAAAATGCCCAGCCCGCCCTGGTGTTGACCGGGTTGGCCGCGTTTCAACTGGTGAGTCGTCACACGGGCCTGAAACCCGATTATGTGGCGGGTCACTCCCTGGGCGAATATGCGGCCATCGCCGCAGCCGGGGGTTTTTCCGCTGCGGACGCGATCCGTCTGGTGCGACAACGGGGCGAGGCCATGCGCAGCGCCGTGCCTCCCGGAGAAGGGGGCATGGCCGCAGTCCTCAATCTGGAGCCGGCGGAGGTGGAACGGGTCTGTCGGGAAGCGGCGGCTGAGACCGGTGGCGTCTGTGCCCCGGCCAACTACAACACCGCCTCCCAACTGGTCATCTCCGGCCATCTGACCGCCGTGGAGCGGGCCATGGCCCTGGCCAAAATGGTCAAGGCCAAATGCATCGCCTTGCCGGTCTCGGCGCCCTTTCATTGCGTCCTCATGTCCAAGGCCGCCGAAACCATGGCCGCAGTACTCGCGCAACAGCCGATCCGGGATCTCGATTGCCCTCTGATCGCCAATGTCACCGCCGATGAATTGCGCTCCGGCGACGCCATTCGTCACAGTCTGGTGGAACAGATCATCGCTCCGGTTCGCTGGGAAGCCTCCATGCGGCGTCTGCTGGCGTTGGGGGTGGAGACCTTCGTGGAGTTGGGCAGCGGTCAGGTGCTGGCGGGCATGATGAAACGGATCGACAAGAGCGTCAGAATCGTCACGATCAATGGTCCCGCCGATCTGGAGAAGTTGTCCGCCCTGGCGTGATCCCCGATGCGTGGAATGCGTGGAGCGATCCGGAAAGGAGAAATAGCCCTTTCCGGATCGCTTTTTTGTTTTTCAAGCCGGATCGCGTCCCGTGGTCCCCATCCGGGTGGATTCCCCCCGGGGAGCGGTCAAGAGGCTTCGACCGGTGATCACGCCTTCTCGTTGGATTCCTCCGGATGGATCTGAGGATCGATGTAGCCCCGGACCTTCTCCAGATACAGATACACCACCGGCGTGATGTACAGGGTCAGCCATTGGGAAAGGATCAGTCCTCCGACCACGGCCAGACCCAGAGGCTGACGCGCCTCTCCTCCGGCTCCCATGCCCAGGGCAATGGGCAGGGTGCCCACCAGGGCGGCCATGGTGGTCATCATGATGGGTCGGAAACGGACCAGACCCGCTTCCCGGATCGCTTCCAGGGGTGTGCATTGGCCATCGCGTCGGGCCTCGATGGCGAAGTCGATCATCATGATGGCGTTTTTCTTGACGATGCCGATCAGCATGATCAGGCCCACGAAGCCGTAGAGATTCAATTCCAGTCCGAACATCTTCAGGGTCAGCAGCGCCCCCAGTCCCGCCGCCGGCAGACCGGAGAGGATGGTCAATGGGTGGATGTAGCTTTCGTACAGCATGCCCAACACCAGATAGATCACCAGCACCGCCAGTCCCAGCAACCACCCCATGCCGGCCAGCGAGGATTGAAACACCTGGGCCGACCCCTGGAAATTGGCGGCGATGGTGGCGGGCATGCCCATCTGGCCGCGCGCCTTGTTGATGGCCTCGATGGCTTGACCCAGGGAGAGTCCGGGGGCCAGGTCGAACGACAGGGTGACTGCGGGCAGTTGTCCCTGGTGGGAGATGGTGGCTGGACCCACGGAACGGGAGATGCGCGCCACGGAGTCCAGCGGAATCAGGGTATTGTTGGCACCGCGCACATGCAGCAACGAAAGCATCGACGGATCGGTCTTGAAGGGTTCGTCCACCTCCAGCAGCAGGGAATATTGGTTGCTGGGGGCGTAGATGGTGGAGATCTGTTTGGGTCCGAAGGCGGCGTAGAGGGTTTTTTCCAGCCGTTCCGGGGTGATGCCCAGCGTGGCGGCCTTGTCCCGATCGATTTCGACCAGGGCCTGGGGTTTGGCCAGTTGCATGTCGGAGGTGACGTTCAGGAATCCGGGCAGTTCCCGCAGGGTTTTTTCCACCTTTTCCGCCCAGGGGAAGAGTTCGCCGGTGTCGGTGCCCTGGAGGGTGAACTGGTATTGGCTTTTGGTCAGTTGGGTGCCGATGCGGATCACGGGCAGATTCTGGATGAAGGCCTTGACGCCGGGAATCCGGGCGAGCTGGGGACGCAGACGTTTGACGATTTCGTCGGCGTGGGGGCGTTCGTTCATGGGTTTCAAACGCACGAACACCCGACCGTTGTTCAGGGCCGACTGGCCTGATCCCCCGCCGATGAAGGACATGGTGGCGCTCACTCCCGGATCGGCGCCGATGATCTCCGCCACCTGGCGTTGGCGTTCGGACATGGCCTCGAAGCCGATATCCTGTTCGGTTTCGGTGAAGCAGAGCAGTTGTCCGGTATCTTCGCTGGGCATGAATCCTTTGGGCATCTCCCGACCCACCTGGACCGACCAGGCGCCCATCAGCACGAACAGCACCAGCACCAGACGTTTATGGGCGAGCGCCCAGTCCAGGGTGGTGGCATAACCCCGGCGCATGCTCAGGAACGCGGCTTCGCTGCCCCGGATCAGCCAGTTGGCTTTCTGGTTCGGAGAGTGGGGTTTGAGCAGCCGGGAGCAGAGCATGGGGGTGAGGGAGAGGGAGACCACCCCGGACAGGATCACCGCCGCCATGATGGCTACGGCGAATTCATGCAGCAGTCGCCCCAGGATGCCCCCCATGAACAGTACCGGAATGAAGACCGCCGCCAGCGAGAGGGTCATGGAGAGGATGGTGAAGGCGATCTGGCGACCGCCGATCAGGGTGGCCTGCCAGGGGGAGAGTCCTTTTTCCTCCATGTGCCGGGAGATGTTTTCCAGCATGACGATGGCGTCATCCACCACGAAGCCCACGGAGAGGGTGAGGGCCATCAGGGAGATGATGTTGATGCTCATGTTCATCTGGATCATGATGGGGAACACGCCCACCAGGGAGATGGGTAGGGCGAGACTGGGGATCAGGGTGGCCGAGGCGTTGCCCAGGAACAGATAGATCACCAGCACCACCAGCAGCAGGGAGAACAGCAAGGTGAGTTGCACATCGTGAACCGATTCGCGGATGCTCAGCGACCGGTCGTAGAGCACCTCCAGGGAGGTGGCCGCCGGCAGTTGTTGACGCAGATTGGGCAGCACGTTGCGGATGGCGTCGGCGACCGCGATGGTGTTGGAGCCGGGTTGTCGTTGAATGGCCATGACCACGCCTCGGGTGGCGTTGAACCAGGCGGCCACCAGATTGTTTTCCGGACCATCCACCACGCGGGCGATTTCGTCCAGGCGCAGCGGCGCGCCATTCTTCTGGGCGATGACGATGGAGCGGTAGCTTTTGGCCGAGGGCAGACGTTCCGGGGTCTCCAGGGAGAGCAGACGGTTGGGATTCAGCAGATATCCGGTGGGCAGATTGGGATTGTTCTGTTGAATGGCCAGTTCCACATCTTCCAGGGAGAGTCCGTTGACGGCCAGGGCATGGGGATTGACCTTGACCCGCACGGCGGGACTCTGGCGACCATAGATGCTCACCTGGGCCACGCCGGGCAGGGTGGAGATGCGTTGCGACAGGGTGGTGTCGGCGAATTCGGAGATTTCCGTCAGCGGCAGGGTTTCGGAGGTGAGGGCCAGATAGAAGATCGGCAGATCCGCTGGATTGACCTTCCGGTAGTAGGGGGGGATGGTCATGTTGTTGGGCAGTCGCCGCTGGGCCGAGGAGATGGCGGCTTGCACGTCCTGGGCCACGGCGTCGATGTCCCGGTCCAGCGCGAACTGGAGGGAGATCTGGGTGGTGCCCAGTCCGCTGGTGGAGGTCATGGAGTCCAGACCGGCGATGGTGGAGAACTCTTTTTCCAGCGGGAGCGCCACGGAGTTGGCCATGGTGTCCGGGGAGGCGCCGGTCAGGGTCGCGGAGACTTGAAGCGTGGGATAGTCCACGGTGGGCAGGGCGGATACCGGCAGTTGCTGATACGACAGCATGCCGAACAGAAACAGCCCAAGCATGGTCAGAACCGTGGTGACCGGACGATGGACGAAAAAACCGGTGATATTCATCGACAGGATCACTTCTGGTTGGTGTTTTCGTGGTTCGTTTTGGGAAGCTCCACCTGGGATCCCGGTTTCAGGCGCCATTGACCCACGGTGACCACCGTCTCTCCCGCCGCGACGCCGGAGGTGATGACGGTCTCTTCCTTGTCTTCCTTGGTGATGGTCAGGGCGCGGGTTTCCACGCTTTGATCCGCCTTGACCACGTACACGAACGGACCGGCGGAACCGGTGAGCACGGCGCGGGTGGGGATCACCAGGGCTTCGGGGCGGTCGATGAGCTTGAGAGACAGGGTGACGAACAGACCCGGCCACAGGCGACGGTCTTCATTGCGGGCCTGGGCCTTGAGGCGGATGGTGCCGGTTTGCCGATCGACCGCGTTGTCCAGGGAGAGCAGGGTGCCCGGTATGGGAGAGTCGTTTTCCCGGTTGGGGAAGATCTCCAGGGTGAGCGGTTTTTTGGCGTGATTGGCGCGAATGGTGTTCAGATGGGGTTCGGCCACGGTGAAGGTGATGCACATGGGATCCATCTGGTGCAAGGTCACCAGGGGATTGGCGTCGTTGGCCTTGATCAGGTTGCCGGGCTGGATCAGGATGCGTCCCGCCATGCCGGTGAGCGGCGCGGTGATGCGGGTGAAGCCCAGTTGCATCTCCCCTTCGGCCAGGGCGGCGCGGTCGGCGGATACGGTGGCCTCGGCGGCCTGACGGCTGGAAACCAGCGCGGTGAGGGTCTCTTCCGAGGCGATGTTTTGCTTGTTGAGCACCGCCTGACGCTGTTCCTTGCTGCGGGCGTTTTCCAGTAGGGCCAGATCCCGATCCAGGTTGGCCTTGAGTTGTTTCAGACGGTGCTGATAGGGGCGGTCATCGAGGTCGAAGAGCGCTTGACCCTGTTGTACCTCCTGACCGTCGGTGATGTGGGATTTGAGCAGTTCTCCATCCACCCTGGCCTTGATCGACACCGCGTGACAGGTCTCCGCGTTGCCCATGGCCTGAAGGGTCAGAGGTACGTTTTTTTGCATCACCGGAGCCACCATCACCGGAACCGGCTGGGTGGCCGGATTGGTTTTGGTTTCGGTTTTTTCTGCGGAGCAGGCGGAAAGGACCGCCATGGACAAGAGCAGCACGCATGACGGCACGCATCGGATGGGGGCCGGTTCCATGGCAAGATGACCTCGTGCAAAATGAAAGAATAGTGGACCGATCATTCCAGTATAGTCCACGTCGCTCAGGATTGACCAGAGCTGTCGGGATGCCGGTGAACGATGGATCAGACAGGGGCCACGTCGCTCAGGATTGACCAGAGCGGTCGGGATGCCGGTGAACGATGGATCAGCGGACACGCAAGGTGGCAAGGTGCGGTCGTCGCCCTTTTTGGGGGTTACCGCACCCCTTTGTCGTTCAGGAAGGTCTTGTAGCCCATGTCGTGTTTGAGGATGTGTTCCAGCAGCCAATCCTTGAGGAATTTCAGCAGTTCCCCCGCCAGGGCGAAGGAGTCGCCGTTAAGCAGGGTTTTGTGCTGTTCCCGGATGTATTGGAGGAACTTGGCGTGTTGCTGGTGTTGAGCCTCCACGCCGTTGTAGCCGTGTTCGTTCAGCAAGCGTTCTTCGCGGGTGAAGTGGGTGGTGGCGTAGTTGATCAATTCGTCCAGGATATGGTTCAAGACCTGATTGCTCTGTTTTTGTTCCATGGCGGAGTGGAGTTGATTGATCAGTTCGATCAGTTTGCGGTGATCCAGGTCAAAGGCGTCCACGCCGACGGAGAGTTTCTGGCGCCATTGGATCAACGGGATCTTGGAGTTCTGGTCATCGGTTCCGCCCAGATACAGCTGGTTCAACTGCTCGAAGAACACCCGGCGCAATTCGTGGAAGAACAGCATCGCGTCCTGAATGGCCACCGTTTGATCTTCACGGATCAGGCGCAGGACTTCGAGCGAGGTGTCGTGCAGTTGTTTGTGGGAGGCCTCCATTTTGGCGTAAAGAGGCAGATGACCGTATTGATCCTGAACCTGATCGTGCAGCCATTGATCCACGGGGCACTGGTCTGGATTGGCGTCCTTCTCGGCCACGCTGGCGTCGCGGGTGGAGATGGCCAGATTGAGGACATACATGAGTTGCAGCACCGCCTCTTTGATGCGGCGGATGTTGAACGGTTCCGGTCCCACATCCATGCGCGCCTGGGCTGAATACAGCTCTTCGCTGATGCCGCCGACCACATCCCCCATGGCCTGGAAATGGGTGACGATGCCGTGCATGGTCTCCACCACCCGCAGGGAGTCGTCGGCTTTTTCCCGCACCTGATCGGCGAGCCGGTCGGTGCGTTCGGCGGCCTGTTGAATGGCCTGGGCCGATTCCACCGTGGAACGGGTGCGATCTTCCATCTCCTGGGCGGAGAGCGCGATCCGTTCGGCGGAGGAGGCGATCTCCTGACTGCCCAAAGCCGCCTGTTCGGCGGCCCGCACCACGTCGGTGGCCGACATTTGCAACTCTTCGGCGCCGTGGTTCACTTCGGCGGTGGCCTGGGCCACTTTGCCGGTGGCGATCACGATTTGATCCGTGGCCTGACTCTGGGCGGTGACCGAATGGTTGATGGCCGCGTTGGCCGTGCTGATGCGCTCCACGGCGTCGTGGATGATGTCGGTTTTTTCCTTGGCTTCCTGGGTTTGATCCCGGATGGCCTCGATTTGTCCCTGGATCAGCAGGGTGGCTTCGGCGGTTTGACGGGCCAGTTCCTTGACCTCGTTGGCCACCACGGCAAACCCCTTGCCCGCATCCCCGGCTCCCGCCGCCTCGATGGCCGCGTTGAGGGCCAGCATGAAGGTCTGTTCGGTGATGTGGTTGATGATCTCCACCACCGCGCCGATCTCGTGGGCCGAGTGGGAGAGCTTTTCCATCACCTCTTCGGCTTCGCTGGCCCGGTCCCGCGCGGTTTCCGACTCCTGGACCGCAGCCCGACAGCGGTTGCGCACTTCGTCCAGCGAGAGTTTCATCTGTTCGGCGGAACTGGCCACACTGGCGATGGCGTCATGGACCTCGGTGAGTTGATCGTGTACGGTTTCGATGTTGCCCAGCATCCGTTGCGCCGAGTTGGCCATGGAGGAGACGCTGGCATTGGCCTGTTCCGTGGCGCTGGCAATGGTGTTGATGCCTTCGGTCACGTGGCGCGCGGCGTCGTGCAGGGCGCCCAGATTGACCACCGACTGGTCCACATTCTCTTTGATCTGGACGATTTCGCCACGCAGTGCGTGGTTTTGAGAGACCACCGCCCGGGCGATGACATCCAGATCCTTGCTGCTGCTGCCGATGCTGCGGCGCAGGGTCAGGATTTCCGACACGAAGGCGGTGATGTTGGCGGCTTGCAGGTTGATCTGACGGATGTTGTCGCTGAAAATGCGCACCAGTCGGTTGATGTGGCCATTGATCAGCCCCAGTTCATCCTTGCGTTGATCCTGGCAGGCTTTGATGGTCAGATCGCCGTTGCCCACCTGTTCCATGACGTTGACCATCTCGTGGATCGGTTGGGTCAGGGAGAGGCCGATTCTCCAACCGAGCACACCCACCGTGACCAGGGCGATCAGCAGCAGGATCAGAATCCCGCCACGCAGAAAGCCGAGCCGCGTCTGAACCGAGGCGAGATTCTCTTCCGCGAAGGTGATTTGTCGATCCAGGAAGGGTTTCAGGACCGCGCCAAAGGCTTCGGCCTGTTCGTCGAAATCCTTCATCATGGCGTTGCCCTTGTCCGGGCCGCCATCGATATAGGCCTGGGCCATTTTGCGGCCCATGGCGTAAAAATTCTGGAAGCGTTGGGCGAGGGTTTCCAGTTCCTGGATTTGCGCGGCGTTCTCCGCTTGGCGGGCGTGGCGCAGGAACACCTCCCGGGCCTCCAGAAAAGCGCGGGCATGCTCTTCGGCCTTGGTGAAACCGTCGTCGAAGCCGGGTTTGGAACGGGTCGCCGAAATGTCGGTCAGCCACTGTTGCACCTGGACCACATGCAGTTCCATCTCTTTGGCCTGCATCGCCAGATTGAAACCGACCTCATGGGCCTGTCTGGTCTGGTGGATGACCTGTCCACTGACTACGATCCCCCACACGCCCAATATCAGCAGCATGATCAGAGGCACGAGAAAGCCGAGGAAAATTCTTTGAGTGATGTTCATGGTTCGCTATGACGGATCTGATATTTTTTTGTTGTGCGACGCGAATGTCCATTTCTCGCACGTTTGGTAAGTCCCTTTAACAGCATAGCCGAATTCCATCACAAGGGAACGGTTGCGCAACAAAAAAATGGAGTGATCGTCCGTTTTTTGCGAAGCAAGCACTTACAAACTAGAAATCGATGTCGAAATGGACCGTTTGACCATCGATGCGGGTATGAACCGCGAAGCCGCATTTTTCCAGGACCGCCTGCATGGGGCGGTTGTCCATGAGGGTTTCGGCGGTGAGTCCGGCCAGACCGACATTGCGGGCCATGTTGGCCAGATGGCGCATCATGAAGGTGCCGATGCCTTGTCCCTGCCATTCGTCTCGGACCAAAAAAGCCGCCTCGGCCCGGTTGGCGGCTCCGTTTTCGACGTTGTAGCCGCCGATGGCCACCACCCACTCATCCTGGCCGTCGGCGATCACCCCCACCACCACCACATCCCGGCGCTGGTCGATGAAGGTGAAATTTTTCAGACGGTTGAAGGGAAAGCGTTTGACGTGGCTCATGAAACGCCGATAGACCGTGCCTTCGGACAGGGAGTAGAGCATCTTTTTCACCGCCTTCCAGTCCGTGGGACGGGAGGAGCGGAAGGTGATCAACTGGCCATTGTCCAGCAGCATCGAGGTGCGCAGTTCCCGTCCACCCACCAGGGTCTGGCCATCCACGTCACCGATTTCCGGACGCACATACCCCAGTTTGACCGCCCGTTTGAGCAGTCGCAGCCGGTAGTCTGGATGGGCGATGCCGATCAGGGCCAGGGCGCGCTCCTGGATGGTCTTGCCGAACAGATAGGCCACCCCGTATTCGCTCACCACATAGTGAACCACTCCCCGGTTCAGGGCCACGCCAGCGCCCGGAGTCAGACGGGAGACGATGCGGGTCTGTTTGCCTTTGCGGGCCGTGGAGGGCAGCACGATGATGGAACGCCCTTCCGCCGCCGTGGAGGCGCCGCTGTTGAAATCGAGAATGCCTCCCATGCCGGAATAGAATTGCGACCCCAGGGAGTCCACGCACACCTGACCGGTGAGATCCACCTGCAACGCGCCATTGATGGCCACCATCCGTTGTTGACGGGCGATGATGCGCACGTCGTTGACATGCTCGGTGCGACGGAACGAAAACAGCGGCGAGTCGTGTACCGCGTCGTAGAGCTTGCGGCTGCCCATGGCGAAACTGGTGACCACCGGACCGGCGTCGGTGCTCTTGTCTGGAGGGGTGATGGCGCCAGCGGCGATCAGATCCAGAACCGTGTCGGAGATCATTTCGGTGTGAATGGAGAGATTCTTTTTTCCGGTCAGATATTTGATCGTCAATTGCGCCACCCGGCCCAGTCCCATCTGGATGGTGGCGCCATCCGGGACCAAAGCGGCGATGTGACGGCCAATGCGTTCGATGGGTTCGTCCGGGGCCGGGAGAATGAGTTCATGCAGAGGCTCTTCTTCCGGGATCAGCAGATCCAGATCCCAGATCGACAGCCCGGAATCTCCCTGGGTTCTGGGCATGGCCGGATTGACCTGGGCCATGACCAGTCCGGCGTTTTCCGTGGCGCAGCGGATCACATCCACGGCGATGCCCAGATTGACCTCTCCTTCCATATCCGGGGGGGTGACCTGGATCATGGCCACGTCCAGAGGCATCTGACCGCTGGAAAAGAGCCTGGGGATGTCCGACATGAGAATCGGCGTGTAGTCCGCCAGTCCGGATTGCACCATGCCGCGCACGTTGTCGGCGACAAAGAAGGTGTTCAGGGTAAAGGTGTCGGCCAGTTCCTTGACCGCGAACGGCGCCTCACCGGCCACGAACACCAAGACAATCTCGATGTCGGCGAGTCTGGCCTGTTCCAGGACCATGGCGCGCACCAGAGCGCGGGGCACTCCGGCGCCGGTGGCCAGAAAGACCCGTTGACCCGGTTTGATCCGGCGTACCGCCTCGGTGGCGCTGGTGACCATCTTGGCGTAGTGCGTGGTCCATTGGGAGTCCTGGGTGGACGCGGGATGGTTCATGGCGTGGATGAATCCTCGGGTTTCAGATGCAAGGCGCATTCGGTGGCCACCGGAGGCAGTCCGGCCCGGCGGATGATCAAGGGATCGATGTCGATGCGGCGGATTTCCGGGAAGTCGGTGGCCAGTTGACTGATGCGTTGCAGCACCTCTCCCACGCCGAGCAGTTCGTTTTCATTCATTTCGGCGCAAAGGTTGTGGATCTTTTGTTGACGGCATCCGGCGCGCAGCATGGCCATGGCCTCGTCGGCGGTGACGGGAGCCAGTTGGCAGACCGTCTCTTCCTGGGAGGTCGGTTCCGTGCCGCCGACGTGGAGCAAAGGACCGAACTGGGGATCGCGGATCATGCCCATGCGCACCGGACGGCCATGGGCCATGGTCTTTTCCACGAACACCCCTTCCATGCGGCCTTCCGGCACCTGTCTGGCAAAACGCAGCGTGAGCAGGTCAAAGCCGTCCCGCATGGCGCGGGGATCCGGCAGGTCCACGTGTCGGGTCTCCATGCCGCCGGCCAGATGGATTTCCGGAGAAATCAGATGCAGCGTCACCGGATAGCCCAGCCGTTCGGCGATCTCCAGCGCCTCGTTGAGGGTGGTGGCGGTTTCGCCTTCGGGAATGACGATGCCATACGGAAACAGAATCTCCTTGGCCGCCAGATCCGAAAGTCGCGCCGTGCCCAGCACGTGATGACGCTGGATCAAACGACGCACCCGGCTGCGGTTGACCGTGAACTGTCCGAGGATGCGCGGTCCGCGTCGTCGCCATTGGCCGTACTGATACAAAGCCCCCAACGCCGCTGCGGCCCGTTCCGGGGTGGGATAGCAGGGGGCGTTCATGGTTTCCAACTCTTCCCGGCCCGGACGGGCGCGGGCGCCGCCCATCACCACGGTCAGGAGAGTCTTTTTCGGAGGACCGTCGGCCAGCAGCGCCTGGGCGATGGCCACCGGTCGGGTCAGGGGTTGGGGGGTGATCACCGCAATGGTGGCGTGGATCTGATCGTCTTGCTCGATGGCGCGCAGGGTGGCCTGATAGTGGTGGTCCTGGGCCACGCCACACAGATCCAACGGTCCGCGCAGATTGGCGCAATGGGGCAGCATGGGCTTGAGGGGAGCGGCCAGGGCCGTCGCCAGTCCAACGGAGTGAAATCCTTGACGCGCCAGCAGATCGGCGGTCAGCAGTCCGGGCCCCACCCCGTTGGTGACCACGGCCACCCGTTCCCCCTGAGGAATCGGGGCCAGACTCAAGGCCATCAGGGCGTCGAGCCATCCCTGGAAATCATGGGCCTGAATGATCCCGGTGCGATCGCAGGCCGCGCCGAAGATCGCCGGTCCATCCGGCAGACTCTCTTCCGGAGCGTGCGGGGCATGGTTGCGCCATTCGCTGCTGCCCCCCAGCAGCAAAACCACCGGCTTGCCTCGGGAGGCCTCGGTGGCGGCCCGCAGGAAACCGGCGCCGTCCGTGATGCGTTCCAGATGGCAGGCGATCACCGAGGTGTCGGGATCGTGGGCCAGATGGGACATGCATTGCGCCATGGTCACCCCGGCCTCGTTGCCCGGACTGATCATCTTGGACAACCCGAGATTGTGAGCGGCCATCCAGTCCATGGCCGCTGCGGCGATGGCGCCGGATTGGGTCAGCAGGGCGATGCCGCCCACCGGGGGATAGGCCACGGTCAACGAGGCGTTCAGACCATGATGGCGATTGATCAATCCCAGGGAGTTGGGGCCCAACAGCGGCACATCGCGCTCCCGGCACAGTTTGGCCAGGGTCTCTTCCCGTTTGGCCCCTTCCGCGTCCAGATCGCCAAAACCGTCCGACAGCACCACCAAGGCCTGACACCCCCGTGCCAGGGCGATGCGGGCCTGTTCCACCAGGATCGGGGCCGGAATGGCCAGGATCACCAGTTCCACCCCCCGGGGGCAGGCGGAAAGCGAGGGGGTTACCGGCCGCCCGAGGATCTCTCCTCCATGGGGATTGACCAGGTGGATCGGACCGGGAAAACCGCCGGACAGGGCATTGCTCAAGATGGTGTGGCCCAGTTTCTCTTCGTGGCGCGAAGCACCGACGATGGCCATGGAACGGGGAGACAGCAGATGGGTGAAGTGGGCAGGATTGTAACTCACGGGGGTGGATACTCCATCGGTGGCAATCGCGGTCAAGGGCCGGGTAGGCCTGAAGGTCCTTGACCGCGATTTATGAAAGAATCATGCCAAACCGATTGAGGACAACACAGGCACGGGATCGATATGCAGACGGGAGATGCCGAGCCGCTCTTTCGAGATGCCCATGGTCAGGCCCAGCAGTTGGGCAAAGTTCATCTCCGGCAGGTTGATGGTACGCTGCACGGTCTTTTCCGCGATGGGCTGGACCGAACCCATGATCATGTCGCACAGGGTGCAGGGAGTGATCATCACCTGGGCGCCGGCATCCTTGGCGCTGAGACAGTTCTTGGCCGCCATGGTATGGACTTCGTGTTTGTCCGACAGCATGACGTGAAAGCCGCAGCAGCGATCCTTGCCCACATAATCCACCGGCACGCCGCCCATGAGCTGGATCAGTCGTTCCAGATGGGGGCCTTCGCTGGTATTGGACGCATGGTTGAAGATCTCTTCGGGGCGGATGGAGTGGCAACCCAGAAAAGCGGCCACACGCAGTCCTTTCAAAGGATGGGTGATTTTGGCTTTCAGGGTACGGCTGTCCACCAGATCGGTCACCACCCACAACAGATGACGCACCTTGATGGTGCCACCATAGGGACGCACACCGGACTCCGCGAGCACGGCATTGATCTTTTCCAGCAGTTCCGGCTCGTTGCTCAGGCGATAGTTGGCGTGGGTCAGGGTTTGCAGGCAGGTGTTGCAAATCGTGACCAGATCCTTGCCCATGGCCTCGGCCTCGGAAAGGATGCGCGCCGCGACCGCCAGGGCGAAAGCGGGTTTGGTCTCGCGCAGACTGACGGCGCCGCAGCACGAAGCCCGTGGCATGGCAAGCAATCCGATGCCCAGCTCCTGACACACCGCGCGGGCCGCCCAATCGGCCTCGCGTTGAATCTGTTTGGCCGCGCAACCGGGATAGTAGGCAAACTCCAAAGTCATGACGATCTCCTCATTGGACGGATGTGACGGCTTGTGTTCATTCGGGCACGGCTTCCTTGGCTTTGGTTTCCACGTCGATGGGGGAGCGCTCCAGGGATTCGTACATGCGGCGCAGCTCATCGACTCCGGTCACGCTGTGCGGGAACGGGGAGGGGATCTTGCCTTTTTTGGCCAGATGGAGTGCCATGCCGGTCTCCATCAGGGAGCCGACAATGCCCAGGGTACGCATCATCAGGGTGAATTCGTTGAGTTGCCCGGTTTGTTTGATGTCTTCGTGGAAGGCCAACGCGTGTTTGGCGCCGGCGGAGGTGTTGACGCCTTTGTTCAGACCCCGGGTGCGCAGCTTGACGATGGCCTCCATGGGGGCCACTTCCTTGGGACAGACATCCACGCACAGGGTGCAGCGGGTGCAGCTCCAGATGCCGTTGGGATTGGCCAGGGCCTGGAGCCGTTCGGTCTTGAGTCCCTCGCGGGGGTCGGAGACAAAACGGAACGCCTTGGCCAGAGCCGCCGGGCCGATGAACTTCGGATTGACTTCCGCCATGGTGCATTCGGAATAACAACAGCCGCACATGATGCACTGGGTGACATGATTGACCTGATCATAGGCGGTGCTGGTCACTTTTCCGGCCCGTTCCGGCCCTTCTTGAAGATAGGGCTTGATGCCGTGGACACGGGCGAAGAAGGGACGGATGTCGATGGCCAGATCCCGGAGTACCGGTTGATTCTTCTGGGGAGAGATTTCCACCACGCCGTCTTTGGCCACGGTGCCCACATGGGTTTTGCAGGCCAGACGGGTGCGTCCGCCGATGTTGATGGCGCAAGAGCCGCAAATGGCCGAACGACAGGATTGACGAAAGGTGAGGGTGCCATCCTGGCCGCCCTTGATGGTCTCCAGCAAGGTCAGGATGGTGGTGTTGGGTTCCGCCTCCACCTTGTATTCCTGCCAGTGGGACTGCACCGTGCCCACCTGGCCCGGCATGTTGCGCTGGATGCGAAAGGTATAGGTCTGTGAAGTCATGAGGGTCTCCCTTGGATGCCCGCGTATGGCATGAAATTAATAGGTTCGCACCATGGGGGCGTATTCGGGATTGCCCACCGTGCGCACCTCTTCCTGGTCGAGCCGGACCGCCTGGGCCCCTTCATCCCAGAAAGCGAGGGTGTGCTTGCGCCATTTGACATCATCGCGGTTGGGAAAGTCGATGCGGAAGTGGGCACCCCGGGACTCTTCGCGGGCCAGGGCGCCTTTGACGATGCTTTCTCCCAGATCCAGCAGGTTGCGCAACTCCACGGCGCGCAACAGGTCCACGTTGAACACGGTGGACTTGTCATCCAGGTGGATCCGTTCGTAATCCAGGCGCCAGCCGGGGAATTTCTCGGCCAGCGTGGTCATGCCGACCGGTTCCCGATAGACACCACAATAGGTGTTCATGGCTTCGGCCATCTGGTGATGGAGCATGGCGGGACGTAGACCCCGATTCGGACGGCTCTTGAGTTCCTGGATGCGATCTTTTTCTTCGGCGATGGCGTTGGCCGGGAAATCACGCAGTTGCGCGCTCCGCACATATTGGCAGGCGTGTTCGCCGGTGATCTTGCCAAAGACGATGGTGTCCAGCAGGGAGTTGCCACCCAGACGGTTGGCGCCGTGAACCGAAACACAGGCCGCCTCGCCAGCGGCGAACAGACCCGGAACCGGGGCCGCGCCGAACTTGTCGGTACGGATGCCGCCCATGGAGTAGTGGACCGTGGGACGCACCGGGATGGGGGCGTCGATGGGATCCACCCCTTCCAGGTCCAGGGCCAGATGGCGGATCTGGGGCAGTTTGTCGATGATCTTGTCGCGTCCCAGATGGCGCAGATCCAGGAAGATCGCGCCGTTGGTGCCGCGTCCTTCGAGGATTTCGGTCTGTTCGGCCCGGGAAACCACGTCGCGGGAGGCCAACTCCCACTTTTTCGGCGCGTAGCGACCCATGAACCGCTCGCCTTCCGCGTTGATCAGATAACCGCCTTCGCCCCGCGCCCCTTCGGTGATCAGAATGCCCGAAGTCCTCAGGCCCGTGGGGTGGAACTGGACGAATTCCATGTCGGCCAAAGGCGCTCCGGCCCGCATGGCGTAGGCCATGCCGTCGCCGGTATTGGTGGTGGCGTTGGTGGACGAGAGAAACACCCGGCCATAACCGCCGGTGGCCAGCAGAATGCCCTTGCCCCGCAGTCCGAAGATTTCACCGGTCTTGATGTCGTATACCACCAGTCCGGCCACATGACCGTCGGAGGCCAGCACCAGACGGAACACGTGGCACTCTTCATAGACATGAATGCCCGAATGGACCAGTCGTTCCCACAAGGTGTGCAGCAACACCTGTCCGGTGCGGTCGGCGGCGTAACAGGTGCGGTCGAAGCTGGCGCCACCAAAGGGACGCTGCGCGATGACGCCGTCGTCGTTGCGGGAGAACGGGGTGCCCATCCGGTCCATTTCGTGGATGATGCCCGGAGCTTCCCGGCACATCAGGTCGATGGCGTCTTCGTCACCGATGAAGTCCGATCCTTTGACCGTGTCGTAGGCGTGAACTTCCCATTTGTCGTTGGGATTGATGGCGGCGTTGATGCCGCCCTGGGCGGCGCAGGAGTGGCTGCGCAGGGGATGGACTTTGCTCACCACCGCGACATCCAGACCCGCCTTGGCTCCTTCCAAGGCCGCGCGCATCCCGGAGAGCCCGGCACCGACGATAATCAGATCGTGGCTTTTCATGAATGTTTTTTCTCCACTGTTGGTGACAATCAAATACTTAAATCATTGCGCGTCAGAAAGGGGCATGGCGCGAAGCGGTGGGTTTTGATCAGGTGCCGTGTCCGCCAGCCTTGGCGCTCACCTGTTCGAATGTATCCCCGAGGGTGGGCCGGAATTGTTGATAATACAGGCCCAATGCGGGATGATCCATGTCCTGGGCCTGATGCATGGCGGCCATCAGGTTGGAAGGATCGTGATTCTCCGGCAGGTTGCGCACCTGGAGTCCAAGATTGACGTAGGTTTTGCTGGTTTTGTCAAAGGTGACGCAGGGGCTTAAGATGTGGAGATAGGAGAAACCCCGATGGGCGACGGCCTGGGTGATCATTTCCCGCAGGTGGTCCGGATGGCCCGCGTAGGCCTGACCCACCCAACTCGCGCCATAGGAGAGCAGCATCATCAAAGGGTTCAAGGGGCGTTCGGGATTTTCGAAGGGGGTGGTGGTGGTGCGCAGCCCCACCGCCGAAAGGGGCGAGGTTTGTCCCTTGGTCAATCCATAGATGCCGTTGTCGAACAGCAAATAGGTGATGTCCACATTGCGCTTGGCCGCGTGGGAGATGTGTCCTCCGCCGATGGCGAAGCCGTCGCCGTCGCCGCCGATGCCGATGACGGTCAGACGGTCGTTGGCGGTCTTGATGCCGGTGGCCACCGGCAGAACCCGTCCGTGCAGGGTGTGGAATCCGTAGAGATTGACGAAAAACGGAAACCGGGAGGCGCAACCGATGCCCGAAACCACCACGGATTGATCGCGTGAGATGCCCATCTCATTGCAGGCATGGGTCACCCCTTCCACGATGGAGAAATAGCCGCATCCGGGACACCAGGTGGGCAGAGAGCGGGAGCGATACTCCAGCCGTCCGCTCTCTTGCACCTCGCGCAGCTTGACATCAACGAATACCGGCATGGCGGGAATGGACATGACAAGATCTCCAGACACGGAATGTTCTTAAAGGGCGAGGGGCTAGGCGTTGACGCCAGACAGTCGCCGGATCTCTCCAAGGATCAACTCCACGGGCATGGGGGAGCTGGGAACCCGACTCAAGCGCACCACGGGTCGGGCGAGCACACCTTGCACCAGTTGGGCGAATTGTCCTTCGTAGTTGACCTCCGGAACCAGCACGGCGTCGCAATCGTCCATGAACGCGGAGATGGCCTTTTCCGGGAAGGGGGAGAGCATCACCACCTTCATGGCCGCGCAGCGGATCCCTTCGGCCTGGGCCATGAACATGGCTTCCAGGCATTCGCCGAAGGTGGAACCCCACGCCAGAATGCCGACTTTGACCTTGCCCGTGTCGCCGAACCGTTTGGTCACCGTGAAATCCGGATGTTCCAGGGCGCCGAGGAGCTTGTCGTGGCGTTTGCGGCTCATGGCCGTATGCATTTCCGCGCTGTCGTTGGGTCTGCCCAGTTCGTTGTGTTCCAGACCGGTGACCACATGCATGCAGTTGGCATCCCCGGGAACGGCGCGCGGACTGATGCCGTCCGGGGTCAGGGCGTAGCGTTGATAGGCTTCGCCCGGTTCCAGGCGACGCAACGGTTTGTTGGCGTCCAGCACGAACGGAGAGCCGGATTCCGACAAGGTGACGGTTTCGTAACGGTTGGACAGATACAGATCCAGCAGCACGATCACCGGGGTTTGATAGCGTTCCGCCATTTCGAAGGCTTTGCCCGCGCACCGGTAACACCCCTCGACATTGGTCGGGGCGATGACGATGCGTTGGGCGTCTCCGGGAGAGCCGTACAGGGCGGCGTTCAGGTCCGACTGCTCGGTTTTGGTGGGCATGCCGGTGGAAGGACCACCGCGTTGCGACACGAACACCACGCAGGGAGTTTCGGTCATGGTGGCCAGACCCAGCATTTCGGCCATCAGGGCCAAACCCGGTCCCGAGGTGGCCGTGGCGGTGCGGGATCCGGCGAATCCGGCGCCGATGGTGGCGGCGATGGCCGAAATCTCGCATTCGGTTTGCAGCAGACGACGACCACGCTTGGGCAGTTCGGAGGCGAGCCGTTCCATGATGGTGGTGGCCGGGGTGATGGGATATCCGAAGAAGGTATCCAGTTCCGCGTCCAGACACCCTTGCACCACGGCGGCGTTGCCGCTCAACATGATCACCTTGCCGGCGGAGGCCGGTTTTTCAAAGGGTCCGAAGGCCACGTCGTCGAGCTTGAAGGTGCCGGCGCCGGCGTCGAAACCCGCCTGGAACCCCGCCTGATTGCGGGAGACCACGGCTGGACCCTGCTTGGCGAACTTCTTTTCGATGATGCGCTGGAAACTGGTCGGCGCCAGACCCAGCAGACCGGCGATGTAGCCCAGCACCACCAGATTGCGCGAGCGGGCGCCGCCGGTGGCCTTTTGGGCCAGTTCGCGCATGGGGAAGCCGTAGGGGATCTGTCCCGGAAGCACATGACCGCTCATGTGTTCTCCTTCGCCGCACTGGGCGATGGATTGGGATTCGAAGATCACCGCGCCATTGTCCCGCACCTCTCCCGCGTGGGGAATGGCATGGCTGTCGTCCAGGGAGACCAGGACATCGGATTGGCGCTTGAGCGAGTAGGATTGCTCCGTGGTGATGCGCAGTCGCGAGATGCACTTGCCAAAACCACGGATCTCCGGAGGATAGACATCGAAACAGATCACCCGGTAGCCGGCTGCGGCTACGGCGTTGCGCAGGATATCCCCGGCGGCGATGGTGCCGTCGCCCGCAGAGCCGCAGATGGCGATTTGGATGTCGGTGGCGTTCATGACCGGTCTCCCGCTGGGAGCGTTGATGGGGGCGTCCATGGAAGCGGTCTCACTCGTAGGCCCAGAAGGGCGAGTCGATGTGGCCCTGGCCGTCGCGGCCGAGCGTCTCTTCCTGGGTGGTTGCAAAGTGTTCATGGCCCCCCGTCATATTGATCGCGGCGACCGCGCCCATGGCACGGACATTCTTGTAACCATAATAGAAACGATAGGCGTGGTCTTGTTCCGACCAGATCTGGCACACGTCCCCGGCGGCGTAGACATGGGGATCGCTGGTGCGCAGACCGGTGTTGACCAGCAGGCCCCGTTCGATATCCGTGCCCGATCCGACCATGAATTCCACCAGGGGAGTCAGGCCGTAGAAGGGCATCACCACATCGCCGTAGACATCGCCACCTTGACGGAAGATCACCCGACGGCCAGGCAGTCCCGGCGCGCCCGCCTCGACGGAGGTGACACCGCCCCGGGCATCGCCATCGATCAGCTCGATGCCCATTTTTTCCAGCGCGGCCAGGGCGTCGGCGCGCTCGCCGGGGGCAAGCTGATGCGGCCAGAAGGTGGATTCGTGGGTGACGAGAACCACCCGGCATTCGATGGACAACAGGGTCCGGGCCAAGTCCAGCCCGATCATGTCACCACCGAGCATCACCACCGTACCCTTTTCGGGCAGAGCCTTGCGCATGGCCAGGGCCGCTTCGTAGGTGCCGAAGTGGTGAAAAAGATGACGGCATTCCACCAGTTCTTCCGGCAGGTGGCCCCGTCCACCGGTGGCGACCAGCAGGGCATCGTAGGAGACCGGCTCGTTGTGGGCCAGTTTGACCTGTTTGTTGCGGGTGTCCACGCCGACCACACGGCAGTCCCGCAGCACCTTGATGCGCTTGTTGACATAATATTCCGGCGGATTGGCCAGAAAGGCATGCCAGCTTTGGTGACCTTTGAACAACTGGGGCAGCAGATACCGGTTGTAAAAGAGCAGACGACTGTTGGTGATGATGGTCACCTGGCACTCCGGATCCCGTTCGCGGAGCAGTTCGGCGGCCTGATTCCCGGCCACGCCATTGCCGATGATCACATAGCGGCGGGGTGCCGTTGCTAAGGAGGCGGAAGCGTTCATGGCATCATCCATCCACGGTGACGAAATGGTTGCGGGTTATGGAGATGCAGGCCACGGGGCAGACCTTGAAGCAGGCGCCGCACCGGATGCATTCGTTGTTGTCGATCCAGATGGCCGCCACCTTTTGCCACTCCTTGGTCTCCTGGAGTGGGCCGTGGGTGCCGTCTTCGCGGATTTCCACACTGTGGACCAGTTTGATGCAGTTGCGCGGCGCCACTTCGATGCAGGCCCGGCAATAGATGCAGCGATCCACGTTGATCTGGTAACGCAGATCACACAGATAACACCGCTTGGCCTCCTCGGAGGCCAGATTCTGGTTGTAGCCGCACTCCACTTCCCGTGTCAGTTGGTGACGTTCGGGCAGCGGGATGGTGGGCATGTGCTGCCGGGGAATGAAATCGTGGGCCGGTTGTCTCAGCGGGGCGGCGACCGGTTCCATGCTGACCACCCGACGCCGTTTGCGTCCCACCAGCCAGGTGTCGATCTTGTCGGCGATCTGGCGGGCGTGACCGATGGCCTCGATGGCGGTGGAGGCTCCCCCGACATAATCCCCGGCGGCGAACAGTCCGTGTACCGAGGTCATGCCGTTTTCGGCGATGCGCACATTGCCGGAGCGGCCCACTTCCACACGCATGTCGAGAAAGTCGTTCACGGTGCGCTGACCGATGGCGATGATCAGGGTATCGCACTCTTCGACGAACTCGGATCCTTCGATGGGCGCGGCCAGACGACGACCGTTGTCGCGCCAGCCTCCCAGACGGTTCTGAACGAACTCCACACCGATCAGGCGTCCGTTTTCATCGGTGCGCAACGCCACCGGCGTGCGCAGACCCTTGATGCGGATGCCTTCGCGTTTGGTCTCGAACAACTCTTCGCTGGTGACCGGGATGTACTCTTCGCTGGTGCGCAGGTGGATGGTCACCTCCTGGCCACCGAGGCGTTTGGCCACCCGGGCGCAGTCCAGGGCGGTGAATCCGGCCCCGACCACGGCCACGCGCCGTCCCACCCGTTTGTTCTGGCCCCGATGCAGATCCACCAAAAAGCCCAGACCGTATTCCACATCCTGGCAGTGCTGGGAGAGATCGGTGCCATCCGGCAGACCCCGCAGCGGCAGATGGACCGGTGCCATGCATCCGGTGGCGAGCAGCACGGCGTCGAAGTCGGACAGCAGGGTCGAAACCCGTGTCGCGCCCTTGCCCGCGCCGACCGTCACCCCGGTGCGCAGTTGCACCCCGAGGCGCAAGGCGTTGTGCAGTTCGATTTCCAGCAGCGGACGCGGCAGACGGAACTCCGGAATGCCATAGCGCAGCATGCCACCCGGTTTTTCTTCCCGCTCGAAGATCACCACATCGTGACCAAGCAGGGAGAGATCATAGGCGGCCGCCACCCCGGCGGGACCGGCACCCACCACCGCGACCCGTTTGCCGGTCGGGGCGTAGAGCCGTTCGGTGATGCGATGACGCGCATCCTTCATGTCTGCGGCGGAACGTTTGAGATTGCAGATTCCGACCGGATCGCCGTTGCCCGCCCAACCATGGCGACAGGCCGATTCGCAGGGGCGCGAACAGATCCGTCCGAGCACGCCGGGCAACACATTGGCCTCCCGGTTGATCTCGTAGGCCTCGCCGTGCCGACCGTCCGCGATGGCCCGGATGTAAGCCGGAACATTGGTGCCCGCCGGACACGCGGTTTGACAGGGAATGTTCTGACGGACCCAACCGGCATCCCGTGGATCGTCAGAATAGTGAATGGTTCCTTGCCCATTTTTGTCTGGGGAAGGGCCGGTCTTTTCAGTACTTGCGTGATCGCCGCGCATGGACACCATCCAACGAACAATAGGGACGGGATATCTTGCATCCAATCAAGTCTGGATGGGAGGTGAGCCTAGCAGCGCTCCGAGAAGAAAGTCAAGCGGAACTATGATGCACCGCAAAATTTTTTTCACTCTACACTACTGTGCGCTTCCGGAGGATCATTTGCGATAATGGAGTGCGTCATGATCATGCCAACTGTCGCGGTGATAGTGGGAAAAAAATTTGCTGCGTCGCAATAAACTTCTTCTGATCGCTAACGCTTTCGTGTATCATCCCTCCGCGATTGGGCGAACTCCCGCATGATTGCATCCTGAATTCTGGGAACGTAATTATCAGACTGTTCTAATATTCGATTTTGTTGATATTGGCAGGATCTGATATTGGAAGGGTTGCTGTAAACAGAAAAGAGGTGTGCGGACAGGCGTGCCACACGCGGGTCATGACGGTTCCCGAACCGGCTTTTGCGCCCGGTTTGGATTTTGTGCCCGGTTTGGGTTTTGTGAACGTTGCTGGTGTTGACTGTCAATCCTGGGGGGTGGCCAACATGTCCGGGTTTTCCCGTGCGTTGTATTCGTGGGAAGGAATGCCGACCGAACTGGATGCCGGGAGTGGCCAGGATCTGCCGAGCCGTCATTGGCAGCGCGCGCTGGAAGGCGGGTTGATTCAACGGGATTCCGTGCAAGAGGCGATGCTGCCGTTGCTGGATCAGGTGGCGTTGGCCGTGGGAGAGCCGGTGCGGCGGGTGGCGTGGCGCGGCGTGGAGGTGTGGCGCGGCGTGGACGGGGATCTGCCCGATGTGCGCGGGGTCTATTTGCATGGCGATGTGGGACGGGGCAAGTCCTTGTTGATGCAATGGCTCTTCGACAGCGTGCCGATCGCGGAAAAACGTCGGGTCCATTTTCATCCTTTCATGGAGGAGTTGCACCATCGACTGCATCAAGCCACGCCGCCGGGCCGGGTGGATCTGGTGCTGTACGTGGCCAGTCTGATCTCGGCGGAAGCGCGTCTGTTGTGCTTCGACGAGTTTTATATCACCACCATCGCCGATGGGGTTTTGCTGGGGCGTCTGTTGTCCGCTTTGCACCATTGCGGGGTGACGTTGTGCGCCACCAGCAACTGGGCGCCGGACCATCTGTTTCAGGATGGCTTCAATCGCGCCAGCGTGCTGCCCTTCATCGAACGGCTGAAAAGTCGCATCCAGGTGTGCGAACTGGGGCATGGCGTGGATTGGCGTCGCCGGGTGCCGGGTGGTGTGGCGGGTGGTCAGGGGCTGACCCGTTCCCCCGAAGCCTGTTTCGTCCATCTGACCCAAACCGCCCCGGTGGCCTCTTCCCTGGTGTTGCGCCACACCACGGTTCCGGTCCTGGGCATGGCGGACGGTGTGTTCTGGTTCGGCTTCGAGGCGCTGTGCAACGCGATGGTGGGGCGGGCCGAATACATGAATCTCTGTTCCCAGGCCAAAACGGTCATCATCTCCGGTTTGCCGGGACTCACCGCCGACGATGCCGATGCCGCCATGCGCTTTGTGGTGCTGGTGGATCTGCTCTACGAACACCGCATTCCGATCCGGGTTCATGGCCACGTCGCCCTCGACGAAGCCTGTCCGGATGGTCCGGCGTCGTTCGCCTGGAGGCGTCTGGTCTCCAGGGTTCATGAACTCAGCCGCCTGGGAGGGTGTCCGGAATGATTGTTTTTCTCCCGTTTCCAAACCGGAAGCGGATC
The DNA here is from genome assembly GCA_015231375.1 of Magnetococcales bacterium. Lineage (GTDB taxonomy): Bacteria > Pseudomonadota > Magnetococcia > Magnetococcales > Magnetaquicoccaceae > Magnetaquiglobus. The sequence continues at coordinate 104,591 of JADGBT010000006.1, forward strand.
AAGCCCCACGTCCATCCATTTTGATCGCCAAGGCACCACGAAGGAGAGACTTGATGTCCAGAAATACCATCACCATTCGTGACAACCGCACCAATCGTGAAGCCGAATTCCCCATTCTGCATGGCACCGAGGGACCGGATGTCTTCGATATCTCCCGTTTGTACCAGGAATTGGGTCTGTTCACCCTGGATCCGGGTTTCCGTTCCACGGCTTCATGCAGCAGTCGGATCACCTTTATCGATGGTGAAGAGGGTATTTTGCTGTATCGGGGTTATCCGGTGGAGCAGTTGGTGGAAAAATGCGACCATCTGGAGGTGTGTTACCTGTTGCTCAACGGGGAACTGCCCAATGTCCAGGAAAGTGCCGATTTCCGGAAGATTGTTCTCAATCACACCATGATGCATGAACAACTGTTGCAGATGTATCGGGGTTTCCGTCGTGACGCCCATCCCATGGCCATCGTGGTGGGGGTGGTCGGGGCTTTGTCCGCCTTCTATCACGACTCCCTGGATATCCGCAATCCTCGCCATCGTCTGGTTTCGGCGTTCCGGATCATCGCCAAGATGCCGACCATCGCGGCGGCGGCTTATAAATACTACATGGGACAGCCGTTCATCTATCCGCGCAACGATCTGGGTTACGCCGAGAATTTCCTTCACATGATGCTGGCCACCCCCTGCGGTGAATACAAGGTCTCTCCCACGCTGGCCCGCGCCATGGAACAGATCATGATCCTGCACGCCGATCATGAGCAGAACGCTTCCACGTCCACGGTGCGGCTGGCTGGTTCCTCACAGGCCAATCCTTTTGCCGCGATTTCGGCGGGCGTCGGTTCCCTCTGGGGACCGGCCCATGGCGGCGCCAACGAGGCGGTTCTCAAGATGTTGAACGAGATCGGCAGCGTGGAGCGCATTCCCGAGTTCATCAAACGGGCCAAGGATCCGAACGATCCCTTCCGGCTGATGGGATTTGGCCATCGGGTCTACAAACATTACGATCCGCGCGCGATCATTCTGCGCAAGACGGCCAGGGAAGTTCTCGAAGAATTGGGTCATGGAGATGATCCGTTGTTCCATGTCGCGTTGGAACTGGAAAAGATCGCCCTGGAAGACGAATATTTCGTCCGCAAGAAGCTCTATCCCAACGTGGACTTCTATTCGGGTGTGATTCTTTCCGCCATGGGCATTCCCACCAACATGTTCACCGTGATCTTCGCGGTCTCCCGTTGTGTGGGCTGGATCGCCCAGTGGAATGAAATGATCGGTACGGACGAAGGCATTGGTCGTCCCAGACAGTTGTATACGGGTCACAAGCGTCGCGATATCGGGAGCGACTACAAAGCGTCGTGACCTGGCCGGGATCCCGGACGGGTGGTGGAACGTGTCGTTTTTTCTCAAGGAGTCATCCCATGATCAGGCAGCAGTTTCGTGGAATCGATCTGGTTGACTGGCGTTCTTGGGTCCGCATGGGCGACGACCGTGACGGATACCTGGGAATGCCTCCCGGACACTCCTTGCAAAAGCGCACTCCCCTCGTGCCCCCACCCGTTCGGGACAACAAGATCAATCGGTTGTGGCGCCCCTTGCTGCTGGTGATGGGGGTATTGCTGATCGTCGGCGGGTATCACCCCTGGCATCGTTCGATGGCGAGCCAATCCTGGCCGGTGGTCGAGGGGACCATTGTCCAGTCTGCCCTGGTCGTTGATCCGGGCACTTGGCGTGGGGTTGTCGAGCGTCTTTTTCACGTGACCCGCGTGGAGTACGTCTATACCTCCAACTATAAGAATCATCGCAGTGGTCGAATCGAATTCGGTCTCGGTGATCAGCGGTTTTTGTTTCGGGAGTTTGCCCAACGGGTGGTGCAACGCTACCCGGAGGGCAAGCAGGTCCAGGTCGCGTTCAACCCGGAGCAACCGGATGAATCGGTGCTGGAGACCACTCCTTCGGCTGGGGGAAGTCTGATTTTCATGGTTTTTGGCATAATCTGTCTGGCCATGCGCCATTTTCTCGGTCTGAAGGAGGAGGGTCGCTCGGCCTGAAAGCCAAGGCGGGGCGCGTCCGGTCGGAAGGCGTGACGGCGAGGGGATTGCCATTTTTTCTTGATTTTGTGATGTGTTGATGTTTTGGGAAATGTTTTTTTCCGTGGAAAGGGGGAGTCCGTGGAAACAAGTCGGTACGTTGGGCCAGGGCCTGTCCATCGGCAGCGCCTGTCTGTTTTGCGTCGTGAGAGAGGGGGTGACCCCCCCGCCTGCCTTGTGATCCGTCTGGACGATCCCGGACGGAGCTTCCGGATTGCCTGCCATCCTTGTCTTCGGGGCTCAATGCAGGGGACGTCCACCGTTCCCATTTGAACGCCTTGTCTTCTGTGTGCCGTCCTTGCTTCCTTGGTCTTTTATGCGGTTGTTGTGCGCTTTTCTTGTGCGCGGTCGCATTCGGCCACACCTTGAAATGGCATGATATTCCACTGGAATGCTTCATTAAGGGAAGTGACAGTTGTGCGCCCTGAATGCTTTCCCATGGTTGGTCTCTGCCAATGTCTGAAATTGATATTTTCTATTGGAGGAAAAGGAGGGTGAGCGATTTGACTTTGACAAGACAATAATCTTCCCGTATTAATTCGTCCCGTGAGGGCGGGATACTCGTTGTGCGGTCATAACGGGTGCATTATCTTGGCGGATCGAGCAGGGAAGCCTAGAGATTCCGGGGGATTCCAGGAAGTTGTGTTGCAGTGCATCATGTTTTTCCGCAGGATTATGTTGCGCTGCGTCATAGAGATCTTTCCATCATTGCACTGCCGGCTGTAACCGAGGAAATGAAACATTCAACAATCACCATCCGAGCAAAGCACGTTACAAGGAGACAATGGTATGAGCAGTGACAAAATCTATTCCGTTCCCTCCCAGGTCGCTTCCAACGCACTGATCAACCGGGAACAATACGATGCCATGTATGCCCGGTCGATTCAGGATCCTGAAGGATTCTGGGCCGAACAGGCGGACCAGTTCATACACTGGTTCAAGAAATGGGACACGGTGATGGATTGGGATTTCAACAAGGCCCACATCCGTTGGTTCGACGGCGCCCAACTCAATGTCTCCTACAACTGTTTGGATCGTCATCTGGAGAGCCGGGGCGATCAGACCGCCATCATCTGGGAAGGGGATGATCCCAACAATTCCAAGAAGATCACCTATCGTCAACTCCACGAGGAGGTGTGTCGCTTCGCCAACGCCATGAAGGCCCGCAACATCAAGAAGGGGGATCGGGTCTGCATCTACATGCCGATGATCCCCGAAGCGGCGGTGGCCATGCTGGCCTGTACCCGCATCGGTGCGGTCCATTCGGTGGTGTTTGGCGGGTTTTCTCCGGAGTCTCTCAAGGATCGCATCCAGGACGCCACCAGTTGCGCGGTGATCACCGCCGACGAAGGGGTGCGCGGCGCCAAGAAGATTCCGTTGCGGGTCAATGTGGATGAGGCGGTCAAGGTGTGTCCCTCGGTGCATACCGTGTTCACGGTCCGTCTGACCGGTGGCAATGTGCCCATGGATCCGGCAAGAGATGTCTGGTATCACGAAGCCATCGCCGCCGCCGATCCGGTCTGCCCGGCCGAACCCATGGAAGCCGAAGATCCGCTGTTCATTCTGTACACCTCCGGTTCCACCGGCAAGCCCAAAGGGGTGCTGCACACCACGGGTGGCTATATCCTCTACGCGGCCATCACCCATCGCTACATTTTCGATTATCATGAAGGCGATGTGTACTGGTGTACCGCCGACGTGGGCTGGATCACCGGTCACAGCTACATCGTCTACGGTCCTTTGGCCAACGGCGCCGTGACCTTGATGTTCGAGGGCATTCCCACCTATCCCGACGCTTCCCGCTTCTGGCAGGTGATCGACAAGCATCAGGTCAACATCTTCTACACCGCCCCGACCGCCATCCGTTCGCTTATGGCCCAGGGCGACGCCTTCGTTAATTGCACCAGCCGTTCCTCCCTGCGTCTGCTGGGTTCCGTGGGTGAACCCATCAATCCCGAAGCCTGGGAGTGGTATTATCACACCGTGGGTCAGGGCCGTTGCCCCATCGTCGATACCTGGTGGCAAACCGAAACCGGCGGCATTCTCATCACCCCGCTGCCTGGCGCCATCGCCACCAAACCCGGATCGGCCACGCTGCCCTTCTTTGGCATCATTCCGGAAATCGTGGACGAAAAGGGTGTGTTGCAGGAAGGAGCCACCACCGGCATCCTCACCATCGCTCGTCCCTGGCCGGGCATGATGCGCACGGTCTACGGCGATCATCAGCGTTTCTTCAACACCTATTTCGCCGCCTATCCGGGACGTTACTTCCCCGGCGACGGCTGTCGCCGCGACGAGGATGGCTATCACTGGATCACCGGTCGGGTCGATGACATCATCATCGTCTCTGGACACAATCTGGGTACGGCGGAGATCGAATCCGCTCTCGTGCTGCATGAAAAGGTCGCCGAGGCCGCTGTGGTCGGTTATCCCCACGCCATCAAGGGGCAGGGCATCTATGCCTTCGTGACCCTGATGGTCGGCGAGGAGCCCACCGACTCCTTGCGCAAGGAGTTGGGCGCTCTGGTTCGCAAGGAGATCGGCCCCATCGCCCATATCGACGTGATGCAATGGGCACCCGGTCTGCCCAAGACCCGTTCCGGCAAGATCATGCGCCGCATTTTGCGCAAGATCGCGGCCAACGAACTCGACAACATGGGCGACACCACCACCCTGGCCGATCCGAGTGTGGTGCAAAAGCTCATCGACGAACGTCAGCCCACCTGACGATCTGGATTTTTTGGTTCACGTCGGATTTTTTCCGGCTTCACAATCACCGCCGGGGGGGCACCATCCCCCTCGGCCCATGCGTCCGGATGCCACAGTCACCGGGCTTCATAAACACTGGCTTAAGTTTGTGGCGTGCTTTTCCGCTTGCTTGTGTGAAGCGGTAATCGAGGGGGGGGGAGCCATGATCCGGCCGACAACCACACCAAAGGAGATTGCCCATGAATAATGATCCCCAAGACGGACAACTCATCGACAGGATTCAAAAGAATCCCAAATACACGGAACTGGTGACCAAACGTTCCAGTTTCGCCTGGAAACTCAGTTGGTTGATGTTGATCATCTACTATGCATTCATCCTGGTGATCGCCTTCGCTCCCAAATCCCTGGGTACCAAGATTTCCGACGGAAGCGTGATTTCGATCGGGATTCCCATCGGGGCTGGCATCATCGTTTCGGCTTTCCTGCTGACCGGAATCTATGTCCGTCGGGCCAATGGCGAATTCGATGACTTGACCCGTCAGATCAAGGAGGAGACGAAATGAAACAGTTGACGGCTCTCGTATCCGCGCTTGTCGTTGGATCCTCGTCTTCTCTGCTGTGGGCCGCCGACGCGGCCAAGCCTGAAAGCAAAATGAACGTGACGGCCATCGTCATGTTCTTCATCTTCGTGGCCGTGACCCTGGGCATCACCTACTGGGCCGCTGCCCGCACCAAATCGACCAAGGATTTCTACGCGGCCGGTGGCGGGATCACCGGCTTCCAGAATGGTCTGGCCATCGCCGGTGACTACATGTCGGCGGCCTCGTTCCTGGGTATTTCGGCCATGGTGTTCGCCAAGGGATACGATGGACTGATCTACTCCATCGGCTTTCTGGTGGGTTGGCCGGTCATCCTCTTCCTGATGGCCGAACAGCTCCGCAACCTGGGCCGTTACACCTTCGCCGACATCGTTTCCTTCCGTCTGTCCCGGGTGCCCATTCGCACCCTGTCGGCGATGGGAACCTTGTTCACCGTGATTTTGTACCTGATTGCCCAGATGGTGGGCGCAGGCCAGCTCATTCGTACCCTGTTCGGGTTGCCCTATGAGTCTGCGGTGGTGATCGTCGGCGTGTTGATGATTCTGTATGTGGCCTTCGGCGGCATGATCGCCACCACCTGGGTGCAGATCATCAAGGCCGTTCTGCTGCTCACCGGTGCCACTTTCATCGCGTTGGGTGCCCTCAATCATGTGGGCTTCAACCTGGAAGCCTTCTTCCGCAGCGCCATGGAAGGGGTCAAAGCCAGTGGTTTGGCCGATCACAAGGCGGTTGTGGCCGGCAACAAGGATATCTTCGCACCGGGTGGATTGGTCTCCGATCCGGTTTCGGCCATCTCTTTGGGTATGGCCCTGATGTTCGGCACCGCCGGTCTGCCCCACATCCTGATGCGTTTCTTCACCGTGGCCAACGCCAAAGAGGCCCGCAAGTCGGTCTTTTTCGCCACGGGTTTCATCGGTTATTTCTACATCCTCACCTTCATCATCGGCTTTGGCGCCGTGGTGATGGTCGCGCCGAATCCCCAGTATGTGGATGCGATCAAGGGTACCCTCAACGGTGGCAACAACATGGCCGCCATCCATATGGCCCATGCCACCGGTGGTGATCTGTTCCTCGGCTTCATCTCGGCCGTGGCCTTCGCCACCATCCTGGCCGTGGTTTCCGGCTTGACCCTCGCGGGGGCCTCCGCCGTTTCCCACGACATCTACGCCAACGCCATTTGTGGTGGCAAAGTGGACGAGCGCAAGGAGATTCGCATCTCCAAATTCTCCGCTTTGATCATCGGCATCATCGCCATCTTCCTCGGGATTCAGTTCGAGAAGCAGAACGTGGCCTTCATGGTGGGTCTGGCCTTTGCCATCGCCGCCTCGGCCAACTTCCCGATCCTGATTCTCTCCATCTACTGGAAGAATCTCACCACCCGTGGCGCCCTGATCGGGGGATCGTTGGGTCTCATCTCCACCGTCACCATGGTGGTGTTGTCGAAAACCGTCTGGGTGGATGTGCTGGGCAACAAGGCGCCCTTGTTCCCCTACAAGGATCCGGCCATCTTCTCCATGACTCTGGCGTTCGTCGGTTGCTGGATCTTCTCCAAGCTGGACAGCAGCAGACAGGCGCAGGCGGAACGCAACCTCTTCGATGCGCAGGCCGTTCGCTGCGAGACCGGCATCGGAGCGGCTGGAGCCTCCAACCACTGACTTTTGCATAAGCCTTTAAAGAGCCGGACCATGCCTGGATGGATGGTCCGGCTTCCAAAGGCCTGGGATCCGTGCATTGGACTCCGAAAATTCTGATGTGCCTCTTCTGACTTCACGCATCCGGGATCTGGATCTGACCAAGCCGGTCATCCTGGATGCGTGTTCTTCCATTCGCGACGCGGCCGCCAAAATGCGCGCGCGTCGCATCGACGCCATTCTGGTCAAAGACGAGACCCGACATGGCGTTCTGACCAGTGCCGACATCCGCGACGCTCTGGCCCTGTCGGAACTTCCGGTGGATGCGCCCATAGGCCCGATCGCCACTTGGAAACTGATCATGGCCTCTCCCGACGAATTGTTGTTCAAGGCGCTGCTCATCATGACCAAGCGCGGGGTGAGTCGGGTGGTGGTGGGTTCATCCGGTCAGGTGATCGGCATTCTGGGTTTGACCGAACTGCTCTCCTTCCTGACTAATCACGCCTCGTTGACCATTCAGCGCATTTTGCGCGCCTCCACGTTGTCGGATCTGGCCTACGCGACCAGTCATCAGCCCCATCTGGTGGAATCGTTGGTCACCAAGGGGGTCAAGCCTCTTTATATCAGTCGTCTGGTGCGTGAACTGGACCGTCAGGTCTTTGAGAAAACGGCCAATCTTCTGGCTCCTCCAGATCTGCTTGACCATGTGTGCATTGTGGTCATGGGCAGCGAGGGACGGGGAGAACAGATTGTCAAAAGCGACCAGGACAATGCCCTCATCGCCGATGATCAGTGTTCGACCATCGCGTATCAGGCGTTTTGTCACGCCTTTACCACCGCCCTGGCCCAACTGGGATATCCTCCGTGTCCGGGCAATGTCATGATGACCAATCCACAGTGGAGTGGTCGGGTCGATGCGTATGAGGGGCTGTTTCTCAACTGGATTCGCAATCCTTCCCCTTCCAATTTGATGCAGTTGGCCATTTTTTATGATTCTCGCGCCGTAGCCGGTCATCATGGACTGTTTCGGCGCGCGCGGGATTTCTTTTTGGAGCATTTGCCCAACGATCCGACTTTTTATGCCCATTTCGCCATGCCGGTCTTGTCTTTCGAGACGCCTTTGGGACTGTTCAACCGTTTTATCGTGGAGAAAGGGAACAAACAGGGGCAAATCGATATCAAGAAGGGTGGTGTTTTTCCGATTGTCCATGGGGTGCGCAGTCTGTCTTTGGAACACAAGCTCAAAAATGCCAACACGGTCCACCGGATTCGTGCCCTGGTGCGTCGGGGCGTGCTGGAACGGTCGTTGGGCACTGATTTGATCGATGCGTTTGATTTTCTTTCGGGCCTGCGGGTGCGGGTGAAACTGGATGCGCGCATGCGCCACGGGGAGGATGGGGATTATCTGCTGATCGATGATCTTGGACGGTTGGAGCGGGAGTATCTGCGTGATTCCCTGGGGGTGGTGGATGGATTCAAGCAATTGATCACTCATCATTTCAGATTGAGACAGTTACAATAGAGTGTGCGGGAGATTGGGGGATGCCGATTGAAATCTTGATCGTGGACGACGCGCCCAACATCGTTTTGTCCTTGGAATTTCTGATGAAAAAGGAGGGCTTTTCGGTCCGATCGGTCGGTGATGGCGATGCTGCGCTTCAGGCGGTTGAGGAGAAGAAACCGGATCTGGTCTTGCTGGATGTGATGATTCCCAAAAAGAACGGTTACGAAGTGTGCGAGGCGATTCGCGCCGATTCCCGTTATCAGGGGGTGCGGATCATCATGCTCACCGCCAAGGGGCGGGAGGTGGAGCAGGAAAAGGGGTTGGCCTTGGGAGCGGATGATTATGTGACCAAGCCTTTCGCCACCCGTGAACTGGTTCTCAAGGTACGGGAAATGCTCGGCCTGAAAAACAATTGACGCTCCATGAACGGTCGAAAGCAATTCTGGTTGGTCCTGGGGGCCTTTTTGTTGCTGGCTTTGGGCGCTCTGGTCGGCGTGATCTGGGAGGCGACCCGCAAGGCGCCCGAACTGGATGAAGCCACCCTGGGTTGGCTGCATACCCATCTGGCCTTGTCGCTGCTGGTGATGTTTCTGCTTGGCGGTGTGCTGGTTCAGATTTGGGTCTGGCTGGACAAGGTGCTGCTGAAACCTCTGGTTCACGTCAGCCGGGATCTGTCCATCATCGCCAATGCCGATCCGGCCCATGAGATCGTTTTGGAGTCGGATCATCTGTTGGGGGTGTTGCCGGATTCGGCCCATCAGATGGGCACCGCCTTGCTGCATGCCCGTCGTCAGGTCCACGAGGCCCTGGCCAATCAGATCGCGGGCATGGAACGTCTGGAAAAGGTGATCAAACATCTGAATGTCGGTCTGATCGTCATCAACGCGGACGCGGGCATCGTGTTGTACAACGTGGCGGCCCAGAATCTGTTCCGCAACCGGTTGGACTCCCTGGGGTTGGGCCGTTCCTTGTATGAACTGTGCGCCCGGACGCCTCTGGAAACCACCATGGAGTTTCTCAACCGGTGTCACGCCGGTCCAGGCGGGTGCGCGGACAAGGGGGATGCGCGTTTCTTCTGTGCGGCCATACACGAAGACGTGATGCTCGATTGCGCCATGAGTCTGTTTCCCTGTCATGAGGCCGAGCAGCAGAATTTTTATCTGATCACCTTCGAGGAGGCGACCCGTCGGGTTTCGGGTCTGCGGCGCAGCGACCGGTTGATCCGTCACGCCCTGGAGAACATCCGGGGACCGGTGGCCAATTTGCGCGCCGCCGCCGAGACCCTCATGGACCACGGGGACATGGAACCCGAAGCGCGGGAACGGTTCGTGGCGGTGATGCATGACGAGGTGGGAGAACTCTCCGTGCGTTTGGACTCCATCGCCACCGAGGCCGATACCCTGGCTTCCGAACACTGGATCCTGAACGATGTTCTCACCTCCGATCTGATCGACTCCCTGTCCAGACGGCTGGAGAAATACCGGGGAGGGGTGCCGGTGCATCCGGTGGGGGAGGCGTTGTGGATTCAGGCCGACGCGCCGGCTTTGCTGTTGGCGTTGGAGCGCATGATGCAAAAGATCCGCGATCACGCGGGTTCGGTGACCGTCGAGGTGGAGGCCTTGATGGGCAACCATCGGATCTATCTGGATCTGATCTGGCCGGGCATTCCCATTTCTGCCTCGGAGGTGGAATCCTGGCACACCATCAAGCTCGAAGACGGTGGCGCGGTGATCCGTCTGGAGGAGATCCTGGAGCGTCATGGCTGCGAGGTGTGGAGTCAGCCTCACAGGCATGCGGGGTATGCCATGTTGCGTCTGCCTGTGGCTCCTTCGCCCCGTCAGTGGCAGTTTCCGGTCGAAGAGATTCCGGAGCGTCCGGAATTTTATGATTTTTCGTTGATGAATACCTTCGACTCCCTGGGCACTCGGCTGGCCATGTCTTTGTCCGGCTTGAGTTATGTGGTGTTCGACAGCGAAACCACCGGTTTGCAGCCTTCAAAGGGAGACGAGATCATCGCCCTGGCCGGTGTGCGCATTGTCAACGGGCGTGTGCTGCTCGGAGAGCGGTTCGAACGGTTGATCAATCCGGGTCGTCCCATTCCCGTGGAGTCGATCCGGATTCATGGCATCACCGACGCCGACGTGGCGGACCAGCCCACCATTCAGGAGGTGCTGCCCCAGTTCAAGGCGTTTGTCGGCGATGCGGTGCTGGTGGCCCACAATGCCGCGTTCGACATGCGTTTTTTGCAACTCAAGGAGGAGGAGTGCCGGGTGCGTTTCGACAATCCGGTACTCGACACTCTGCTGCTTTCGGTCTATCTGCACGACGAGGTGACGGATCACACCCTGGACGCCATTGCCGAGCGTCTTGGAGTCGATGTGCAGACCCATTTGCGTCATACCGCCATGGGGGATGCCATGGTGACGGCGGAGGTGTTTCAAAGACTCCTGGAACTGCTGAAAGCCAAAGGCATTTCCACCCTGGGACTGGCCATGCGGGCCTCCGACAGCATGGTGCGTATCCGTCGCCAGCAGGCGGAGGCCAACTACTGACATGCCCATGATGAAACGTCGCAAGGAGCGTCTGGTGGTGTTGGCCCTGTTGGGTGTGCTGGCCATCAACTATCCGGTGTTGTCTTTGGTGAGCCTGGATCGGATGATCTGGGGGGTGCCGGTGTTGTGGCTGTATCTGTTTGTGTTCTGGCTGGGCTTTGTCGCCATGATCGCCCTGGCCATGCGTCGCGGATCCATGGAAAAGAACTGACATGTCCTGGCAGTGGATTGTTCCTCTGGTTTCGGTGTTGTATCTGGGGGTGTTGTTCGCCGTGGCCTATCACGCGGACTGGCGCGCGGCCAACGGTCGTTCTCTGGTCAACAATCCCACCATCTATACCCTCTCCATCGCGGTTTATTGCACCTCTTGGACCTATTACGGCAGCGTGGGACGGGCGGCGGAAACCGGTATCGGTTTTTTGCCCATTTTTCTTGGTCCCACCATCATGGCCGCGTTGTGGATTTTCTTGTTGGGCAAGATCATCGCCATCTCCAAGGTCAATCACATCACCTCCATCGCCGATTTCATCTCTTCCCGCTATGGCAAGAGTCCGTTGCTCGGGGGCATGGTGACCCTGTTCGTGGTGATCGGCATCATGCCCTATATCGCCTTGCAATTGAAGGCGGTGGCGGTCAGCCTGGATGTGCTGGTGCATCGTCTGGACGCCGATCTGGTCACTCGTGGACCCTCCGCGCCTTGGGATGACACCGCGTTGTATGTGGCTGTGATCCTGGCGTTGTTCTCCATTTTGTTCGGCACCCGCCACCTGGACGCCAGCGAACGCCATGAGGGCATGGTCACCGCCATCGCGTTTGAATCCATGGTGAAACTCGGGGCGTTTTTGTTCGTGGGGCTGTTTGTCACCTTCGGGATGTTCGATGGCTTCGGGGATCTGTTCACCCAGGCCATGGCCGATCCGGGCGTGCGGCGTCTGATGACCTTCGAGGCCATGCCCGGTGGTTATGTCTCCTGGTTTTCCATGACCCTGCTGGCCATGCTGGCGGTTTTGTTCCTGCCCCGTCAGTTCCAGGTGCTGGTGGTGGAGAACGTCAATCCGGCCCACATCCGTCAGGCCGCTTGGCTGTTTCCGTTGTATCTGTTGGCCTTCAACCTGTTTGTGCTTCCCATCGCCCTGGCTGGACGGTTGATCTTCGCGGGACAGGGGATGGATCCGGATACCTATGTGTTGACCCTGCCGATTCATGGCGGACAGGTGTGGCTGGCTCTGTTCGTCTATCTGGGGGGATTGTCGGCGGCCACCAGCATGGTGATCGTCGAGGCCATCGCCATGTCCACCATGGTCAGCAACGATCTGGTGTTGCCGTTGTTGCTGCGGTTTCGCGCCGCGTTTCGGGACGATCTGTCGGGCATGATCCTGACCATCCGGCGCGGCATCATCATCGGCTTGATGTTTCTGGGATATCTTTATTTCCGGTTGATCGGCGAATCCCATACCCTGGTGAGCATCGGCATCATCTCGTTTGCGGCGGTGGCCCAGTTCGCCCCGGCGATTCTCATCGGGATCTATTGGCCCGGGGTGAGCCGGCGCGGGGCGTTGGGGGGCATGGTGGCCGGTTTTCTGGTCTGGTCCCACACGTTGCTGTTCGCCTCGTTCGCCAAGTCGGGCTGGATCGCGGAGAGCTTTCTGCATGATGGCCCGTGGGGAATCGCCTGGTTGAAACCTCAGGCGTTGTTCGGCTTGACCGTCTTTGATCCCATCACCCATTCGGTTTTCTGGAGTCTGCTGTCCAATATCGGGGTGCTGGTGGTGATTTCCCTGTTTGATCGCCAGACCGCCGTGGAACAGATCCAGGCCCTGAATTTTGTCAATGTCTTCGAGAAGGGGGCCAAGGGGGGCAACGAATACCTCTGGAGCGGTTTCGTCTCGGTGGCGGATTTGAAGAAACTGGTGTCGCGTTTCATTGGTCCGGCGCAGGCGGAGCTGGATTTCACCAATTATCTCCATCACCGTCTGCTCAAGCTCGACGAACAGGCTCAGGCCCCGGCCCATCTGGTGGCCTTTGCCGAGAAACGGTTGACCGGCGCCATCGGTTCGGCCTCGGCGCGGGTGATGGTGTCGTCGGTGGTGAAGGGCGAGGAGCTGGATCTGCACGGGGTGATGCGCATCCTGGATGAAACCAGTCAGGTGATCGAGTACAGCCAGAGGCTGGAGTTGAAATCCCGTCAGTTGGAAGCGGCCACCCGTCAGTTGCAAGAGGCCAACGAGCGGCTTCAGGAGCTGGACCGGTTGAAAGACGAGTTCATCTCGACCGTCAGCCACGAATTGCGCACCCCCTTGACTTCGATCCGGGCTTTTTCCGAAATCCTGCGGGACAACGAGGAGATGGGATCGGAAGATCGTCACCGATTCACCGAGATCATCATCAAGGAGGCGGAGCGCTTGACCCGTCTGGTCAACCAGATTCTGGATCTGGCCCGGATCGAATCGGGCAAGATGGAGTGGCATCTGACACGCGTGGATCTGGTGGAGATCACGCGGGATGCCATCGATGCCACCCATCAACTCTTTGAAAACAAATCCGTGCGCATGATTCACCACACCCCGGACCATCCGGTGTTGCTGCGCGCCGATCGGGACAAGATCATGCAGGTGGTGATCAACCTGTTGTCCAATGCCGTCAAATTCTGCGCTTCCGGAACCGGCGAGGTCCAGGTTCGCACCCACGACAGTCAGGAAGGGGTCGGGGTGACCGTGACCGACAATGGACCGGGCATCCCCAAGGATGACCTGGAAAAGGTGTTCGAGAAGTTTCATCAGGTGGATCAGGCGCGGGACGAAACCATGGATGTGCCCCTGGGAACCGGATTGGGCCTGACCATTTGTCAGCGGATTATCGATCGTCACCGGGGGCGGATCTGGGTGGAGAGCCGGTTGGGTCAGGGGGCGGCGTTTCAGTTTGTGCTGCCTCGGGATTTGGAGTCGATCTGAAACGGTTATTGGCGCGGGACTTGCTTGATTTGGGCCGTTATGAACTCCTGTTAACCTGAAAGGAGCAGCAACGATGGCCTGCGCCGCATGGTGTACCAGCAAAAGAAAACGTCGATTCTGGCCCTGTTGTCTGGGTCTGTTGACGGTGTGGAGTGGGCTGTCCCAGCAGGCCGAGGCCCAGACTCTGCCGGAGGCCGTGCAGAGCGCTCTGCGGGAAACGCCGCGCATCGAGGCGGCACGGCGCGCGCTTCAGGCGATCCGTGCGCGCAAGGCGCGGGCGATTTCCGGTTATCTGCCCTCTTTGGATCTGAGCCTGGGAACCGGCGAGGAGTGGAACGATACCACCACCACCCGGCTCACCGAGGGGGAGAACCGTCTGCGTCGGGGCGAGTTGCAGGTCACTCTCAATCAACCCCTGTTCGATGGTTTTTCCACCTGGCATCAGGTGGCCGAAAACGATGCCCGGGAGCGGACCGAACGGGCTGCCCTGGATTCGGCGGCGGATGAGGTGGCTCTGGATACGGTGCTGGCCTATCTGGAGGTGCTCAAGCAGCGGGAACTGCATCAACTGCTTCAGGAACAAGAACGGCTGCACCGTCAGATTCTGGCTCGTGTCCAGGACATGGCCAGCCTGGGTCTGAGCACCTCGGTGGACGCGGAACTCTCCCAGAGTCGTCTGAAATTAATTGTTTCCGATCTGGTCTCCGCCTCCGGCGCCGGACAAAAGGCCGCGACGCGCTTTCGCAGACTGGTGGGTCGGGAACCCGGTCCTTTGGAGCCTGCCGTGCTTTCTCCGGCCACCCTGCCCGGATCCTTGGAAATCGCCCTGGAACAGGCGTTGCGCCTGAATGCCACCCTGATGCGTTCCAAGGGGGAGTTGGCCTCGACCACGGCCAGCCACGCGGGCAATCATGCCCGTTATTGGCCCAAGCTGGGGCTGGATGTGGGATACTCCAATACGGATAATGTCGGGGGAACGCGGGGCTACAATGAGAATGTGCGCGCCATGGTGCGTTTGAACGTCAATCTGTTTCATGGCGGCTCGGACCTGGCCACGGTGCGGGAGAGCGCCGAACAGGTCGGACGCAGCCAGGGTCTGCTGGATGAGGTTCAGGCCACGGTGCTGGAGGATGTCCGGGTGGCCTGGGACCGGATGCAGACCGCCCGGGAACGTCTGGCCCGTCTGGATGAACATCTGGAATCCAAACAAAAGGTCACCAGCGCCTATCACGAGCAGTTCCGCATGGGCTTGCGTCCTTTGCTGGATGTGTTGAACTCCGAAAACGAGTTGACCTCCGCCAGAAATGCCCGTGTCAATGAAAGTTATGAACAGCAGATCGCCGGTTATCGTTTGTTGGCGGTGGTCGGATTGTTGCGAACGGTGTTTGTCGGCGACCAACCGGCGTTGCCCGCGCCGTCCGGAAGCCTCCAGGTGAAAGTCGAAGTCGAGGAGCCGAGCGCGCCCGAAACGCCAGCGGTGGCGTCGCAACCGCTGGCGGTGGAAACCTTGGATCAGGCCAGCGAACTGCTGTGGCAGGAGAGTTCGGCCCTGGTGGAGGGGATCGGGGCGCCGTGAGGGGATTGCGGGCGTGAGCGCAGGGATCAGCGTTCCCGGAAGGCTTCGTTGACCGAGGCGTAGATGGGCTTGAGCAGATAGGTCATCAGGGTCTTGCTGCCCGTGTGGATGTCGGCCTGTACGGTCATGCCGGGCAAAATGACGTTGACTCCGGGCCGCGATCCCAGATGATCGGCGGACAATTGCACCAATCCTTTGAAATAGGGCTGTTGTTTTTCGTCCATGAAGGCGTCCGCAGAGATGGATTGCAGCTCTCCGGCAATGGTGCCGTAACGGGCATAGTCGTAGGTGGTGACCTTGATGGTCACCGGTTGACCCACCTTCACATGGCCGATGTCGCGGGTGGTGATGCGAATCTCGGCATGGAGCGTCTCTCCCAGCGGCACGATCTTGGCCACCAGTCCCCCCGGCGGAATCACCCCTTTCAGGGTGCTGGGCCCCATCTCCTGAATCACGCCCCGCACTGGCGCGGTGATATCCAGGCGGGTCACCCGATCTTTCAAGCGGCTGATCTGTTCATCCAACTGGGACTGATCGGCCAAGGCGCTGTTCAACTCCTTTTGCGCATCGTGACGCCGTTGCTCGTCGGTTTCCAAGAGTCGGCTGCGCAACTCCTCCACCTCGATGCGGGTCTGGGCGATGGTGCCCCGGATGCGGGTCATCTCTTCGATGGTGCGGATCTTCTCGCGTTTGGTCGCCAGGACCGAAAGCTGGGATACCAATCCCTTGGCCAATCCTTTTTCCTGAATCTCCAACTCTTCGTCCAGCAGTTTCTGCCGTCGGGCCAAAGGATCCAGTTGTCCGGTCAATTCTTTCACCTGGGTCTCTTTCTGGGCCACCTGACGCCGGATCACCTGTTCGCTGCTCGCCTGATGGCTGCGCTGGGAGTGGAGCAGATTGTCCTGATCCTTGGCCAACAGGGCGGATTCCGGAGCGACCTGCTCGAATTGGGGCGCGCGCTGTTCCAGAAAGGCCCGTTGTCGTTCGATCATCAGGGCCAGGGCTTGTCGGCGCGCCTGATATTGTTTCAACTCCGGCAGGATCGGCGCCGGATCCAAGCGAACCAGCGGATCCCCCTGGGAGACGATGCTCCCCTCCTTGACCAGAATCTGCTGAACGATTCCCCCTTCCAGATGTTGTACGTTGTGTACCGGATGCTGCGTGACCACCTCTCCAGAGGCCGGGGCCATCTCTTCCAGCACCGAAAACGAGGCCCAGACCAGAAAGGTCACCACGGCCAGCGAGACGGCCATGCCGGTGGCGCGGATCAGCAGGGGCAGTCCCCCTTCTTCCAGGATCATGGATTGGGCCAGAAACCGTTGCTGACGATTGCCCAATTGGATGGTTTTTGGAGTGGGGGCGGTGGTTGACATGGCTTCAAGGTTCCTAGATCAGGTTCTGCGGGATCTTGGGGAGGACTTCGTTCGGGGGTCCGGAGAGCTTCAGATAGCCTTGATCGAAGAAGAATAGTTGATCGGCCAGACGCATGTGGCTGGGACGATGGGTGACGATGAAAATCGTCGCCTTGCCGCGCAACTGCTGCACCGCCTTCTGGAAGGCCTGATCCCCTTCCCAGTCCAGGGCGCTGGCGGGTTCGTCGAACAACAAAATCTGCGAAGGCTTGAGATAGGCGCGGGCTAAGGAGATTTTTTGCACGGTGCTGGAGGCCAGTTGTCCGGCGTTGTTGTCGCCGATGCGGGTGTCGAAACCCCGGGGCAGGGCGCGTATGTCCTCCAGGACTCCGGACATGCGACAGGCGTTTTCCAACTCTTCCAGGGTGGCGGTGGCGTGGGCCAGACGCAGATTCTGGGCAATGGTGCCATGGTACAGATCACATTTCTGGGGCACGTAGGCCACGGCGTGACGCAATTCGATGGGATTCATCTGGCGCAGATCCTGACCGTCGATGCGGATGCTGCCCGCCTGGGGCAGATACAATCCGGCGATCAGCTTGATGATCGTGGACTTGCCCGAACCGTTGCTGCCGACGATCACCACCACCTCGCCGGGTTTGACCTCGAAACTCACCCCCATCAGCGCCGGTTCGGCTTCGTTGGTGTAGCGCAGACTCACCCGCACAAAGCTGATGGCCCCTTCGAAGGTTTTGATCGGTTCGATGGGGGCGTAGGCTTCGAATTCGGGCTTGACGTTCATGAGACCGTCGATCTGCTTGATGCTGGAGCGGATCTGTTCCATGCGGGTCATGGCGAAGAAGATGCTTTGCAACGGCGCCAGAATCCGCCACACCAGAATCATCGAGGCCACCAGTCCCCCGACGGTCATCTCGGCGGCCAGCACCCGCAACACACCAATGCTCACGGTGATCAGTCCGGATCCGACCACCAGCAGTTGCGCCACCGTGTTGACCGCAGCGGTGATCAGCGAGGAGTGGAAATTTTGCATGCTGGTTTCGGCGGAGAGTTCCCGGTAGCGGTCGAACCACATCTCCTCGGCGCCCAGATACTTGATAGCGCGAATTTTGTTGAGGATTTCGACGGTGAACTCCTGCTGTTTGGCGCGGGCGCGTCTGGCTCTGGCCCCTTCGTTTTCCACCAGGGGACTCATCACGAACCACAGCAGCACAAACAACAAGGCGGTGATGCCGGGAATGAAGGCCAGTGTGCCGGCCAAAGTCGCCATGACCACCAGAAAGATCACCGTGAACGGCATCTCCAGAAAGACCAGGGCCAAAGGTCCGGTGAAGAACTCCCGCACCGTGTCGAAATCCTTCACCCGCGCCACCTGGGAACCGATGGGGGCCCGCTCGGTATAGGAGGGCACCAAGGAGAGAATCCGCAGAAAAATGGCGCTGCTCACGATGCTGTCCATGTGCGCGCCCACATGCATCAGCATGCGGGCGCGCATGACCCGCAACACCCAATCGAACGCCAATGCCAGCAGTACGCCGATCACCAGATAGGTCAGCGTTTGCATGGAGTGGGAACCGATCACCCGGTCATAGACCGCCATGGAATAAAGCGGAGGAGCCACTTGGAGAATGGTGATGGCGCAGGTGAGGGCGACGACAAAATAGAAATATCTGCGGAAGCGGTTGGTGATCATGCGCAACCAACCCAGGCGGTTTTGTTCCAGCGCCATCAACTCGTGATCGAAGGTCTTGAAGAAAAAAACCGACCCCACCAGATCCATGGGAGGGATCTTGCCGACTTTTCCGGTCGCGCCGTCGAAGATCAGCAGCATATCCCCGACCTGTTCGTACAGCACCATGGCGCCTTGCTGATCGGGCACAAACAGGCAGGGCAGCAAACGGGGATCGATCTGTTTTTGGTTGAGACGCAGTTCGTGGCTTTGAAAAGTGAGATTGGCCATGACGTTGCGCAATCCGGTCAGATCCAGGGATTCGGCGAAGTGGGGCAGGGATTCGGCCACGTGACGCAAATCCCCCCGATAACCCACCGCGTGCAGCAGTGGCACCAGACAGGCGCCAAAATCCGAAAGCCTGGCAAAGTCCTCCAGAATGCCGGTGGCTTGCGGATAGTCCACGAGGGACTCCTGGGGTCGTTTGATCATGGCGCTGGGGATTCCGGAGCCGATGGTGTCTTGCCGATTTCCAGGTGCAGATTGATCGGCTTGCCGATGGGATGGGTCTCGGAAGAGGCGGCGGGGCGCGATGCCGGAGTGGTCTCCGCCAGGGCCGAGGTGACCGCCGGAGCCGAGGTGATCGTTGATGCCGGGATCGGTTTGGTTTTTGTCGCGGCTGAGGCAACCGGAGGTGTGATCCCGGTGATGTTGACCGACGTGATGCTGACGGGTGCGGCGCTGTCCGGTTTGGTCAATGTGAACGGGAGCGGTCTGGGTTGCATGGTCGTCATGTGGGTCGCATCCGGGGCAGGAATCGGAGAGAGTGACGCGGGCGCAGAGTGGGCGACCGCCGGGGTGAGGCTGTTGACCGCCGGGGTTTGGGTCTGGAGCGGTGTGGTCGTCACAGGGGCCGTCGCCGGGGGTTGAAAGGGCTTGTGTGGGATTTTTTCCTGTTGAATCAGGGTGTGATCCTGCAACGTGTAGACCCGATCCGCCAAAGCCACCAGCGACGGACGATGGCTGACCAGAATCAGGGTCACCTTGCCGTGGAAGCGCATCAACTCCTGTTTCAACTCCTCGTCGCCCCGACTGTCGATGGAGGTGTTGGCCTCGTCGAAAAGCACCACCTTGGGATTGTCCAGCAGGGCGCGGGCAATGGCGATGCGTTGTTTGATCCCCTGGGGCAGAATCTCGGCGGCACCGTCATCCACCAGGGTCTCGAAGCCGTTGGGCATCTTGGTGATGAAATCCCGCAATCCCAACCGTTGGGAGATGGCTTCGGCCTCGCGGGATTTCCAGGGACGAAACATGGTCAGGTTGTCCATGATGGTGCCCTTGAAAAGAATCCCGGATTGCGGCAGATAGGCGATTTTCGAGCGGACACTGCCGGGGTCGAAGGTGGTGATGTCGCGATTATCCAGCAATACCGTCCCCGAGGAGGCGCGCAACGATCCTTGCATCAACCACAACAGCGTGGTCTTGCCACTGCCGTTGCCCCCGGAAATGGCGATGGTTTCCCCCGGCGCCACGGAAAGGTTGATGTTTTCCAGGATCGGGGGCTTGTCCGCAGAGAAACGATAGGAGACATCCTTCATTTCCAGCGCGCCGTCCAGGCCATCCAACTCCGGGACGTTTTCTTCGGCCTCGGGGGGCAGGGAGAACAGCAAGGAGAGTCGGTCGCGGGTTACCCGGATGGACTGGAATCGCGCCCAAATGCCGAACGCCCGCTGCAAAGGCTGGATCGCCTGCCCGGAGAGCATGCTGCACGCGGCCAGACCACCGATGGTCAGTTTGTGCTCGATCACCATCATGCAACCCATGCCGACCACCGCCACCATGTTGATCTGGGAAAACAGCATTCCCAGATTGTTCGAGGTCACCCCGAGCAGTCCGACCTGCTGGGAAATGGTGGAACAGCTCTCCTGGAGGCGTTCGTAACGGCGCAACATCATCGCCTCCATGGCCATGGCCTTGATCGAGTGTACCCCGTTGAGCACCTCGATGAGAAAATCGATGCGCCGGTCTTCCCACAGGGTGCGTTTTTGCACCGCGTCGTAGAGCCAACGACTGATGAGCACCGAACCTCCGATGAACATGCCGAAGATTGTCAGTGGAATCAGTACCAGCCATCCGGCCAGATAATAGATCAATCCTAAAAACAGAATGGCAAAGGGCAGATCCAACAGAGTGAGCACCGCCTGACCGGCATAGAAATCCTTGAGGGTGTTGATGCCGTTGATCCGTTCCAGATGAATGCCGGAACCCTGCTGTTCGGTATGGTTCAGACTGGAGGAAAGCAATCGGTAAATGGCGGTGCAACCGGCCAGATGTTCAAAGCGTGCTCCCAGCCAACTGCCGATATAGGAGCGGACCATTTTCAAGATGGCTTCCAGCAGCATGGCGACCATCACGCCGGTGGTCAGGAGTCCCAGCGTGGTGACCGCCTCGAAAAGAATAATGCGGTCATAGATTTGCAACATGGTCAGGGGAAGCGCCAACGACAGCAGATTGAGTACCGTCGACGTCAGCGCCAGATCCACCATGTTGCGGCCGATCAGGCGTGACGGAAGCAGTTCTTGAGGCCAGCCAACACCTGAAAAAATGTGATTTCTTTTCATTGATTCCATGATTGGGCACAGAAAATCATGTCATGATTTGCAACATCGCTGACGGGTCGTTTTGGTATCACTTACTGTCTATATACCATTTTTTTCTAGCGTGATCAAGCAGTATGAATGTATATTAATGACAGGTCGGATGCCTCTTTATTGTTTGGTTGCGTTAACTGACAGGTGAAACCATGTCTGAGAATCGGGAAGTCGCTGGCGGGACGGATTTGGGTGGGTTCGAGGAAGATCGTCAAAATCTGGACGACATGACGGTCCTTCAGGAGGTCAAGAGCGTTGACCTCTCCGCCGAAGAGAACCGCAACGCGGAATCCAATCAGATCACCGATCAACTGGTGGTGATGGGCAGTGTCCAGATGGGCAGTCGGCTGGAGGTGGATCACTCCATTGCGACTTCCATCGATCTGGAGACCGAAAAAACGACCGATGACACCAAAAAAGCCGATTCCGGCACCCAAACAGACGACCTTTCCCCGGACAACGGGTCTGTGGTCGCAAGCGGAGCGGAAGCGGTCATGCCTCCGACGGAAGTGGAACAGGTTGGGGTCGCAAGCGTGACGGTTCGTCCGGCGACGGTCGCAGATTCGGAGTCGTCGGATTTCTCCCCCGTCGCCGGACCCGAGGTCGCAGTCGTGACCGAGGTGACGAGTCCGGAAACGGTGGCTGTGCCCGTGGTGGCCGCAACTGCTGAACCCGTGGCCGATCCCCTCCCCGAAGACCAGACCTCCGAAAATCCCACCGACGAGACCCCCGACGAGACGGAGACCGAACCGGGTCTGGATCCCTACCTGGAAACACCCCAGGTCGATGCGCCTGAAGTGGCCGATGGCGCCACGATCGCATGGTCCGATGCGGTGGGTCGGGAAGACAACGCGATTCCATTGCAGATTGAAGTGGTTCAGGCCGATGCGGACGAGTCTTTGAGCGTCTACATCGAGGGTGTTCCAACAGGTGCCACGCTGTCGGCCGGAGAGGATCTGGGCGATGGTCTGTGGTCGTTGCGGAGCGAGGATCTGGTCGGCTTGACTCTGACCCCGGCTGCGGATTCGGATGCGGATTTTGCTCTGGTCGTGCGCACGGTGACGATGGAACTTGCGACCGGCGAAACCTCCATCACGACTCAAACCTTGAACGTGGAAGTTCAGGCCGTGGCGGATGCTCCGACTCTGGTTTTGAACGATGCGAGCGGAACCGAGGATCAAGCCATCTCCCTGAACCTTTCCGCGATGCTTACCGACACCGACGGTTCGGAAAGCTTGTCCATCACCCTTGCCGGTGTTCCAAGCGGCGCGGTGCTTTCTTCGGGTGTGGACAACGGGGATGGCTCCTGGACTCTGACCTCTGACCAGTTGACCGGCCTCACCCTTACACCCCCGGCCAACAGTGACGCCGACTTCACCCTGACGGTGACCGCCACCTCCACCGAGGCCGATGGCGGGGATGTGGCCATTCAGACTGGTACGATTGCGGTCTCCGTGGCTGCGGACGCGGATGCTCCGACTCTGGTTTTGAACGATGCGAGTGGAACCGAGGATCAAGCCATCTCCCTCGTGCAGTGCGCGATGCTTACCGACACCGACAGCTCGGAATCCCTCTCCATCACCCTTGCCGGTGTGCCGAGCGGGGCGGTACTTTCGGCGGGTGTGGACAACGGGGATG
>JADGBT010000070.1 GCA_015231375.1 Magnetococcales bacterium
CTGACTTTTTATTTCCATCTTTTATCTTTTGACTTTTTATTTCCATCTTTTGACTTTTGCGCGCTTTTACCGAAGCTTTTTTCGCGCCTTTTGCGAAAAAAGCGCAGCGCGCACTCAGTTCAAAGTTTGGAACCGATTGATGGACTGTGCTGCGAAGGGTATAGGCCGTTTTTCAAAAACCGGAAAACGCCCTAACCCGAAGCTCACTCGTACAGGCGCGAGTGATTGGTTTGAGGCGCGCTTGCGCTTTTTTTTCGCAGAAGGCGCGAAAAAAAAGCTTTTTTGAAAAGCGCGCTAAAAGATCAAAGGCAAAAGCAGAGTCAAAACCCTGGGGAAAGAATTCCCCAGACCCCTTCTTTTTCTTCAATGGTTTCCGGATGATCGGGACAACAAGGCCGACTCGATTTCGACTCTCACAGCCTCATCCGTCTCGATCCTCAACTGTTCTTGTAACCAATCTTTGATCTGATTCGTAAACCGGTTTTGTATATCATGTGAACCGGTTTCTTTTTCGAGATCTGCCATCCGCTTCCCCAGCGCCCAGGCCGCATGCACCCTCACCATGGAAACCTCGTGTCTCAACAATCGCTTCAATGACCCTAACCCGTCCGGATCCCTCCCGTTGCCCAAAGCCGTGGCCACGTTGCGCAGAAAACGGGTCAAACCCACCCTTTTCACCGGAGTCCCACGGAAAATCCTTTGAAACGCCACTCCGTCCAACCCCGCCCACTCCACCAAAGAACCCATGGTGCCTTCCACCGGTTCCTCGCTGGAAACCGGAGCAAAACGACTCCAAGGACAAACTTCAAGACAAATATCACATCCGAAAATGCTCTGCCCCAGCGACTCCCGATATTCACGCGGAATCGCCTCCCGACTCTCCACCGTGAAATAGGCCAAACAACGCGCGGCGTCCACCCGATACGCCTGATTCAACGCCCCGGTGGGGCAGGCCCTTTGACACCGGTCACACTTCCCGCAATGATCGGTGACCACCCCCCCATCCGGGGTGAAAGGCAGTCCCAGAAAGACCTCCGCCAACATCAACCATCCACCAAAACCGCGCGTTACCAGCAAGGCGTTTTTCCCCTGCCACCCCAAGCCGGCAGCCGTGGCCAATGGCTTTTCCAAGACGGCGCCTGTGTCCACAAAGACCCGCTTCCAAACCGGATGGCCCAACTCACCTTCCAGCCATACCATTAACTCTTGTACCTTCTCCTTTAAAATCTCATGATAGTCACGACGACGAGCATAGGCGGCGATCACCCCTCGCTCCCCGTCCTCTTCCCCAGAGCGCGCCGGACCGGGCGCCAGATTGAAACCCAATACCAGAATCACTCCGTCCCCCTCCATCCATTGGCCCGGGTCGGCGCGACGCTCCGGATCACGGGCCAACCACGCCATCCCCCCATGACACCCCTGATCCAACCAAGGCTGCAACGCCTGGGCGTGAGGCGGAGGACGGACCGGAGCGAATCCCGCCATGGCAAATCCCATGGCCAAAGCCCGTTGACGCAAAGCCTCTTTCCGTTGCTCCCAAGGATTGGTAGACTTGAACGCGTTTTCCAAAGGTTTGCCGTCCCTCGTCCTTTATTGAAAGGAAGGATATTCGCGATGATCCCGCTGGAACCCTATTATGAACTCTCCGATGCCGATCTGGATAGCCGCATTCATGCCGCCAAGGCCACCCTGGGCAGCGCATGCGTGATCCTCGGCCACCATTATCAACGAGAAGAGGTCTACAAGTTCGCCGATCTCACCGGTGACTCCCTCAAACTCTCCCGCCTCGCGTCGCAACGTGCCGATGCCCGCCATATCGTCTTTTGCGGCGTCCACTTCATGGCCGAGGTGGCCGATATCCTCTCCGCGCCCCACCAGACCGTGATCCTCCCGGATATGGCCGCTGGCTGCTCCATGGCCGACATGGCGGATCTGCCCCGGGTGCAAACCGCCTGGCAGGAACTCGGCGCGCTGATGGATGTGGAACAGGTGATGACTCCCATTACCTATGTCAACTCCATGGCCGATCTCAAAGCCTTCTGCGGCGCCCACAACGGCGTGGTCTGCACCTCCTCCAACGCCTCGAAGATTCTGCAATGGGCCTTTGCCCAACGCGAAAAGGTGCTGTTCTTCCCCGATCAACACCTGGGCCGCATCAGCGCCTTCAACCTCGGCGTGCCCCTGGAACAGATGGTGGTCTGGGATCCCACCCGCAAAAATGGCGGAATCTCACCCGAAGCCCTGCGACAGGCCAAGGTGATCTTGTGGGATGGCTACTGTTCGGTGCATCAGATGTTTCAACCCGTCCACGTGGAACAGTTCCGCGCCCGCCATCCCGGCATCCGGGTGATCGTTCATCCGGAATGCTGCTTCGAGGTGTGTCGCATGGCCGACCTGAGCGGCTCCACCGAATTGATCCAGAAAAGCGTGCGGGAATCTCCTCCCGGCTCGGTCTGGGCCGTGGGCACGGAACTGAATCTGGTCAATCGCCTGAAACACGAAATGCCCGACAAGCAGATCCATTTTCTCTGTCCGACCATTTGCATGTGCTCCACCATGTTCCGCATCGACGCCCAGCATCTGTGCTGGACCCTGGAGAATCTGGTGGCGGGAACGGCGGTGAATGTCATCTCGGTGCCGTCCGAGGTGGCGCAATTGGCCAAGGTGGCTCTCGACCGCATGCTTTCCATCGCGTGAGGCCGCAATGGCCACCCTGGATCAGGCCATCGCCCTGGCATCCCAGGCCCATCTGGGACAGAAGGATAAATCCGGATGCCCCTATATCCTCCATCCACTGCGGATCATGATGCGCCTGGAACAAGACGAGGAACGCATGGTGGCCGTGCTGCACGATGTGGTCGAGGATACCGGGATCACCTTTGCCCGGTTGCAGGAGATGGGATTTTCCGAAACGGTGCTGGAAGCCCTGGATCATCTCACCCATCGACCCGATGAGAGCTATGAAGCCTATATCGAACGGATCGCTCCTCATCCTTTGGCCAGACGCGTCAAATTGCTGGATCTGGAAGACAACATGGATATCCGTCGTCTGGCCTCTCCCATGACCGAACGGGATCAGGCCCGGTTGCAAAAATATCAGCGCTCCTGGGAACGGCTGCGCGCGTGGTCTTTGGATCCGGACCGTTCGCGATGATCTTTCTGCCGCTGTTGTTGGGGCTGGCTTTGCTGCAATGGGGGGTGATGGGGGTGATGCCAATCGATGTCGATGCCATCTTGCGTCTGTCGGATCAATCCCGCCTCACCGAGGCGCAACTCATCGAGCGTCTCGCCGCTCACCGCATCGTGTTGATCGGCGAATCCCACGACAATCCGGCTCATCACGGGGTGCAGTTGCAGGTGATCCGCGCCCTGCGCGCCCGCCATCCGGAGATGGTGGTGGCGCTGGAGATGTTTCCTGGTCCGATGCAGTCGGAACTGGATCGCTGGGTGGCCGGAGAACGAAGCGAAGAGGCGTTTTTGGATGCGGTGGAATGGTATTTCACCTGGGGATTCGATTTTGAACTGTATGCTCCCATCCTGCGTTACGCCCGTGACGCGCGTCTGCCGCTGCTGGCCATGAATATTCCTCGGGAGCGGGTCTCGCGCGTGCGCAAACACGGCATGGCGGCACTGGAACCTGCCATCCGTGACGCCCTGCCGCCCATCGCGCCCGCTACCACTCCGTACCGCATCCGCCTGGAAGCGGTGTTCAACTCCCATCCGATGATGTCGAAGGGAGGACCGTTCGACTCTTTCGTCGAGGCCCAGACCCTGTGGGACGGGGTGATGGCGGATTCGATCCAACGCTGGAGCGCAGCTCATCCCCATGGAGTGGTGGTGGGATTGGCCGGTTCCGGTCATCTGCTCATGGGACAGGGCATTCCCCATCAATTGCGCGCGCGCGGCGTGACGGATCTGGTCACGCTGCTGCCCTGGACCGGGACGGATTCCTGGATCGATCCCGAGGCCGCCGATTATGCCTGGGGTACCCCCGAAGCCCCGGATTCTCTTCCGCCGGTACGTCTTGGCGTGATCCTGGACGAGCAACGCCGGGATGGGGCCTGGGTGAGCGGGATTCAGGAGGAGTCTCCGGCTGCCCGCGCCGGTCTGAAAAGCGGGGATCGGCTGGTGCGCCTGAACGGTCGGGAGATTCCCACCCGTCATGCCCTGGTGCGACTGCTGCAAGAGGTCTCCCGGGGGAGTTCCGTGCGGGTGCAACGGGAACGCGACGGGCGCGCCGAGGAGATCGAGATTCCCCTGTCGCCCTCCTCCTCTCCATGAATGCCTTGCCCGGAAATATCAGGAGTTCTGATCCATGCGGCTCGACGATCTACCCATTCGTTTGAAACTGCCTTTCACCATTGGCCTCGGACTGTTTCTGTTTGCCGGAGTGGTGCTGTTTCATACCCTGAATCTGCGTCATACCATCGCGGGGTAT
Organism: Magnetococcales bacterium; assembly: GCA_015231375.1. Lineage (GTDB taxonomy): Bacteria > Pseudomonadota > Magnetococcia > Magnetococcales > Magnetaquicoccaceae > Magnetaquiglobus. The sequence continues at coordinate 4,439 of JADGBT010000070.1, forward strand.
GAGCATCTGCTGGATCACGATCTCAAGATTCAGCAGTCGGCTCGCGGCGTCATCATCGAGATGTTGCAGGCCAGACGGGCGGAGAAGGATTTTCTGACCCGGCGGGATCCGGCTTTGCTGGAGGAGGTGAATCGTCGGGTCGCCCAGTCCATTCAGTCGGTCCGTGAGATTCAACGTTTGAGTGTGGGACAGGGGATCGAGGCGCAGGTGGCGCAACGCATGGGACTGGTGGACCATCTGGAGGGATATCGGCGGTTGTGGATGGAGATTGCCGCCGATTGGCGCGACAAGGGGTTGAGCCATCAGGAGGGCAGGCAGGGTGTGTTCCGTCAGGCGGCGCGGTCGCTGGAGGAGGCCATGTCCCGCGTGGAGACGGCGGAAAGGGACGCGGCGCGGGATCTTCAGGCCGAAACCGTGACGCGACTGGAGGCCCAGGTGGGTTATCTGTCCATGCGGCGCATGGAAAAGGATTATCTGTTGCGTCAGGATCCCGAAGCCGCCGCCGAGGTGGAGAAGTGGGCCGTGGTTTTCGGGGAACGTCTGAAAAAGGCCATCCGGCACACCGGAGAGCGGGAGCGGATCGATGCCTTGCTGGTGGAATACAGGAATGCCTTTCGTGCCCTGGTGATTCTGGATCGGGGCATCGAGGAGAAGATGACCCGCTTGCGCGCCGAGATTCATCGGGTGGAACCGTTGGCTGAAGAGATCGACGCCCTGGCCGCCCGACTGGCCGCCGAAGGTTCCTTGGAGACCCGGCGCAGCGCGGAGCGGTCGGCCCAGTGGATCTTCATCGCCAGTCTGGCGACCATCCTGGCGTGCGGATTGATTTCCATGCGCATGGTGCGGGTTCTGGTGCGTTCCATTTCCGCCTTGAGCCACTATGCCCGCGCCGTGGCGGATGGAAACCTGGATGCCCGCATCGACTTGAACTGCGGAGACGAGACCGGGCATCTGGCCGAGGTGATGCGCGCCATGGTCAATCGCATGCGGGCCATCCGTCTGATCGCCGATCGGATGGTGGTGATTTTGGCCCTGATCGGTCGCGGAGCCATCCCCGAGCCGTTGGATGTGGCGTTTCACGGGGATTTCAAGAAAATTATCGAAGCCTTGAACGATCTGATCGACCGCCTCGGGGCGTTGCGACGGGTGGCGGCTTGCATGGATCTCATCAGCCGGGGGGATGTCCCGGAAAAGATGACCGGCGAGTTCCAGGGGGATTTCAAACGCATTCAAGAGGCCATGAACAGCATCATCGACACGTTGCAAGAAAACGGCGGTCTGCCTGTGGTCGTGCCGTGAACGGACGGTTTTTCTGTCGTTGGAGGCAGGAGGGGTGCGGGTGGATGGATTGACCCTGATCGTGGCCACCCTGGGTGGCATGCTGTCGTTGTTTCTGCTGGCCACGGTGCTGACCTGGCCGCTCCGGTCGCGTGGCCGGGCGCGTCGGGCTGGAAATGACCCGCCGCTGCTGGCTCAGCCGGATGCCGGTTCCGGGGAGAACACCTCCTGGTTGGGGATTCTCCTGGACTATATCTCCCGGCCTCTGGTGGTGTTGCTGCTGACCGAACTGGTGGCGGGAGTGCTGCGGGAGAATCCGGGTCTGGTGGCCGGGTGGTCCCTGGATGAACGCTACCTCAAGGCCTGGTATCTGTTCTGGCTGGCCTTGCTGTTTTTCAACGGCAACGAGGCGCTGGGACGGCTGTTCTACACGGTGCGCAAGCGCCATTTTCCGGTTCCGGGTTTGGTTCTGTTTTTGTTGCGTCTGTTGTTGATCGGCGGTGCCACTCTGTCGATTCTGCATTTCGTGCTGGATTTCGACACCTCCAAGCTGTTGACCTCCACGGCGGTGGTGGCGGCGGTGGTGGGCATCGCCTTGCGGGAGGTGTTGAGCAATTTTCTGGCAGGGGTTTCGATGAATCTGGTGGGCACCGTGGAACCGGCGCAATGGATCGCGGTGGGGGACAAGGAGGGGGAGATCATTCAGCGCAACTGGCGGGAGACCCGTTTGCGCACCACCGGCGGACATGTTCTGATCATTCCCAACGGCACCCTGGCCAACAGCGTCATCCACAACCTGACCTGGCCCACCCCGTTGCGGCGTCACCAGATGACCGTGACGCTCGCTTTCAACGCCTCGCCCCAGCAGGTGCGCGAGGCGTTGGTGGAGGCGGCCTTGAGCGTGGTCGAGGTGGATCGGGGCAAGGGACCGGATGCCCATCTGCATGACTATCGGGATTATGGAGTGGTCTATCAACTGCGCTACTGGAGTCGCACCTATTTCGACCGTACCCGTCTGGAGGGGGCGGTCAGGGAGCGGATCTGGTATCAATTGCGGCGTCGCGGATTGGAGATTCCGTTTCCCCAGGGGGGTGATCTGTCGGTGGCGACGGCGGTCACCCAGCGCGCCGATGGCGAAGATCCGTTGGCGCGCAACACGCGATTGTTGCTGGCTTGCGGTTTTTTGGAGCGGGTGGTCGGGCACAGCGTCCAGCGTCCTATTTTGGCGCCAGATGAACTGAAGCGTTTGATCGCGGATTTGAATTATCGTGTTTTCGGGCCGGGGGAGGCGCTTTTCCGCCAGGGAGAGAGTGGCCGCGTTTGTTATCTGCTGGTCACGGGGCGGTTGCAGGGGCAGACCCGCTACGAAGGGATGTCCATGACCCAGGAATTTGCCATCGGAGCGGGGGAGTTGGTGGGCGAGATCGCCTTGATGACCGGTCTGCCACGCTCTTCCACGGTTTGGGCCGTGGACGGAGAGGCGGAGTTGCTGGAGTTTTCCCAGGGTGCGTTCGACCGCTTTTTGGACAATCCCGTGGTCTCCGAGGCGGTGTCCACCCTGGTGGCGAGGCGCTCCCGCCACCTGTTCGAGGATCTGTGCAACCTGGAACCCGGACAGCCGGAAGCTTTCCATCACCCACTGCAACAGCCATCCGGATCGGACAACCGGGGAACCCCGCTGGCCTTTTTTCGTTGGTGGCGGAAACCGGGCCGGGAGATGGCGCGACCCACTGTAACCAAAAGTAAAAATTGATTTTCTTTTTGACTTTCCGGCGCAATGTCGTCATATTTGTGTTAATGTGGAAAATGTGTGTCAAAGGGCGCGCGACTCTGTTTTCGTAAAAGTTGCGGTCAAACCGTTGGTGCGACCTTTGTGCGCGGGCGAACCTATTAGGACGTTTCAGAGGGGATGGATCATGCTCGATAGACGAAACCTCGTGAGGATCTGGTTGCTGTTCTTTGCCGTGCTGGGACTGCTGATGCCCGCCGGAGTGGCGCAGGCCGCCACCTACGATGCCACAGGACGGTGGATGGTGGTGTTTACGCCCACGCCTCCGGCCACGGCGCCATCGAACCTCTGCCTTCCCGTACCTCCCGAGCGTTTCGTGGCCACCCTGGCCCAAAGCGGGGAGACCTTCACCGTGACCGAGTTGGGCGGTGCCCAAGCCGCCGGGACGATCAGTGGCGAAACCTACGCCTACCAGATCACCCGCAGCAACGGCAGCGCCAGCGCGGTCTCGGTCACCTTGAACAGCGACCAGGGCGGCACCGGCACGGTCTCTTCCTCCTGGTCCGACGGGCAGGGGGGAACCTGTACCGCGACGGGTGACGTGATGGTCACACGGGCCAACGATGCGATCTTCGACGCCAGCGGTTCCTGGAATGTCCAGGTGAGCGCCGATCAACTGGATGCCACCCTGTCCAATCCGGCCTGTCTGGCGGCCCCGGCCAAAACCCTCCAGGCCGCGATCGTGCAGACGGGCAGCACGTTCATGCTCTCCTTCAACGACGCGCCTCACCTCACCGGAGAGATCGACGGAGGCATGCATACGCTGGCTTCCATCCAGACCGGCAGCCAGATCCATCACGCTTACACCCATTTTCTTTTGTTCAACGCCGATTCCGGTTACGGATCCATGCATTGGGTCAGCCAAGCCGATGGACAGGTGTGCGCCGGTTCCAATACGGTCATGTTGACGCGCGCGGGGGTCGTCTCCGATCCTCAAGCCACCCTGTCCGTCTCTCCGATGAATCTGACGGTCGGCCAGTCCCGGTTGCTGAATCTGCATCATGTCGTCGGCACGCCCGCAGTCGGGGTGTCGCCGGAAACCGGTGTGGTCGCGTTGAATCCGGTCGGCGGTGTCACCCGGGTCCAGTGCGAAGCGCCGGGCCAAGCCACGGTCACCGTCACCGATGCCAACGGATCCGCCGCCGCTTTGATCACCTGCGTGGCCGCTCCCGAACCCGGTTCCCTGACCGAATACCCCCTTGCCGACTGGATTTATCCCGCAGGCGTCACCCGTGTGACCCAGGAACTCTGGCAATCCGCCCATGTCACGGAGTGGGCCCATGACAGCTTCCGCTGGTCGCGGAGTGGGGCCTCCCTCTCTTTCCTGGATCGTGGCACCCTCTCCACCCTGGCCGGCGACGAGGGGATGATCTATACCCTCGATGACAAGGGTTTGATATTTCACGGTGAAAAGGACTTTGATCGTCAGCAGGATGGCGTGCGTCAGCAGGCCTTTTACGGTTTCGTCAACCCCCCGGTGCTGGATCCGGGCGCGGTCGAGATCCTGCCGGAACAGGTGGAGCTGTCCAATCTCACCCCGCCGTCTCCCATGCTGCCCGCTTCGGTGGTGGATGGACATACGGCCACCACCACCCGGATCGAATATCCGCTGGATGCCGCCGGTCAGCCCGTTGTCGGGCAGTGGACCGTGGTGAAACAGGAGATCATGGTGGCTGGCCCGGTGGATCTGCTGGCCGAACATCCCCCCGAAGGCTTGCACGACGATTCCCGTTTCTTGCAGTGGCGTGACGCCATCACCGATGCCGGCGTGCTGAACCGCTTGACCGGCGTGATCCGTCTTCATGTGGTCGAAACCCGTTTCCGTGCCGGTTCCACCCCTCCCGAGACCGAAAGTGGTGACCTCTTTCTGGCCAATGGTCTGGGCATCGTGTTCGAGCGCTGGAACCAGGGCGAAGGCCGGTCGGTGAGCGCCTTGGTGGCTTTGGACAAGGGCGATGGTCTGGTCTCCGTCACCGGCCAGACGATGGTCGCCAGACAGTTCCGCATCGAGGCCCCCACGGGCACGACCCTGGAGCATGCTTTTGTCCAGACGCGGGTGGAACACAACCAGGGAGCGTTTGCCGCCTCTCCCCATGTCCACGAATCGATGAGCGCCTACAACGAAACTCCCCAGGGCAACACCGCCTTGTTGACGATTTACGACCGCGCCATGGATATGGACTCCGATTCGACCCGTCTGGTGCATCTGGTCTACGGGGCCAAGGGTTACGAACGGCAGGTGGCGGTGGATGTGGATCTGTCCACCCTGTCCAGTCCGGCGGTGCTGCCTCTGACCAGCGATCATCTGGGTCGGGCTGTGACGTTTTCCGCCAAGGATGGTTCCGGCGCCATCATCGCCCATACCGGTTTGCGCGTCGCTCCGGTCCGCGACGGGAGTTGCGCTTGGCCCCTGGCCCAGTATCAGGAACTGTCTCCGGAAGGTTTGGCCATCCTCACCCTGGCCGGGGGACAGCGCTGCGTGGAGATCTGGCCCAAGAATCCGGGCGACTTCATCGGCGGGTGGTATGACGCCACCATTCCGTCGGGACAGGTCAACATCGTGGCACCCCAATCCGGTGCTTTGGGTCTGCCGTTCACCTTCGCCGACGCCGTGACCGAGGTGAAACTCGTGGCAGGCCGGGATGTGGCTCCGGATCACCACCGCGTGAGCGGCACGCTGACCAATGGCCTCCAGGGCCTCGCCCACGCCGAAATCCTCGCCTATCCCGTCGGGGGAGGCGAACCCTACCTGTTCCATACCGACTCCGCCGGAGCCTTCACGCTGGATCTGCCTGCGGGCGCTTATGTGTTCGTGTTCCGCCACACGGGCAGCGGTTTCGTGGCCCAGGGGTATCTGACCGCCACCGGCGAGACCAATCAACTCTCCGCCACCCAGGGGGTCGGGCAGCATCTCTTCTCCGACCTGCTCCTCGGCGAGGTCAAGCTCACGTCCGAATTCCAACTGACCACCGCCACCTTCTCCGGGGTGGTCACCGATTCCACCACGGCCCGCATCAGCGGTCCGGTCACGGTGAGAGTCCGTTCCGCCAATCCCACGGGCTTTTTTGCCCAGACCACCACCGGGAGCGCGGGTGAGTTCGCGCTGCAACTGCCGCTGCACGAGGAGTTCCGGATCGAATTCGTCGGTCGGGGCAACAGCATGCTGTATCGGGGCTTTGTCGATGCCTTCGGCAACGTGGTGGCCGATGCCGCTACCCAGTCCGCCGTGGCGATCCATGGCAACATGACCCTGAACGTTGCCATGATCGATGCCATGGGAGTCCAGACCTATCCCATCGTCGGCAAGGTGACCGAAAACAATGCCACCACCGTGATCCCGGTCCCTGGTGCCACGGTGCGGGCCGTGAGTCAATCCGATCCCGCCCGCGTCTTCGAGGCGGTCACCGATGCCATGGGGTATTACAACCTGTCGGTCGAGGCCGGTTCCTATCGGATCGAGTTTTTCGCCCGGGGATATGTCGGCGGCCTGGCCAGCGGCGAAGGCACCAGCGTGACCTTGGGTGGCGCGGGCGCGGCCCAGAACTATCTGCTGGGTGGTTCCGGTCCGGCCTCTCTCAACCTGATGGTCGCTTTGGCCAAGGAGTCCGGCTCTGGAGGCGGTGATCCCGATCTTCCCAAAGTCACCATCACCGGGCAGGTCAACGGGGGACAGGGTGGACTGGCCCATATCCTGGTGGAGTTCCAACCCGACTGGGAACATAACACCGGCCATGTGGAACAGGTTGAAGTCAAGACCGATGCCCAGGGCCATTATTCGGCTGCCGTGTATCCGGGTCAGTATCGGGTGATGTTCCGCGCGGTCTATTGGGACAACCTGTCCGGCCAGATGGTCCAGGTGCCCGGCGTGTTGGGTGATGGCGGTTTCTCGGATGGCAACGGTCAGGTCACCGAGGCGCAGGAGGAGATTCATCTCTTCACGTTTGCCACGGATGATCAGGTCAACGCTCAACTGCCCAGCGGCGCGCGCATTTCCGGCACCGTGACCAACGCCTCTGGACAACCGGTCCAGGGGGTCAAGGTGGAGTTCCAGCCCGATTACTCCCAGGGCACCCCGCAACAGGCCCAGTGGGTGGAAGCCTTCACCGACGCGGCTGGTCAATATGTGGCCTTCGTGCAGCCCGGCGCGGTCTACCGGGTCTATTTCAGCACCAACTATTGGGATTGGCAGACCCAGAAACCGGTCAAACTGCCCGGTCTGGGGGGTTACAGCACCGATTCGGCGGAAAATACCCTCTCGGGTGAAAGTTCCGAAGCCAAGATTCACACCTTCACCGGCGATGCCGAGGTGCATGGGCGGCTTGCGACCGGTTTGACCATTCAGGGCGTGGTCACCGCCTCGGACGGAGAGACGGCGCTGGCCGATGTGCTGGTGCGTTTGCAACCGGAGTGGGATGAGGAGTCCGGCAGTTCCGGAACCTGGGCTGAGACCCATACCGATTCGGCGGGGCGTTACACCTTCACCTCCGTGCCCGGCAAGTACCGGATCGAGTTTTTGACCTCCTACTGGAAGTGGGATACCCAGGAACAAAAAATTCTGCCCGGCAATCTGGTGGGTGGATTTGCCGATGGTCAGGGTGGCGTCGCTTCGGATTGGAGCAGTGCCAAGGTGTTCCGGATCGGTGCCGCAACCGAGGTCAATACCCGTCTGCTCTCCGGCATGGTTCTTTCCGGAAGCGTGGCCATGGGCGATGGCACCCTGGCCAAGGGGGCTTTGGTGTATGTCCACACCCGCGATTGGACCACGGCGTTTCATGGCAAGGTCGATGAGCAGGGCAACTTCTCCATCAACGTGAAACCGGGTCTGGAGTATCGGGTGCAGGTGTGGCCAGCCTACTGTGAGTCGGGCAATACCGATACCGCAGCCGGTTGTGGCGAGGGCTTCGTATCGTTCCTGGGTGGCCATTGGGTGACCCCGCCGGATGCCTCCTGGGTGACGGGTTGGGTGAGCGAGGATGCCTCCAGCCGTCCCGTGGTGGTGGCCAGCGGTGTGACGACCAACGATTCGATTCCCGGCGCGGTGCTGGATCAATCCGATGATCATGTGGTGACCAACCTGCGCATGGATCAATCCTTGACCATCACGATTCTGGTGGATGGAGGGGTGCAGGTGCAGGGTCGGGTGGTGGATGCGGACAACAACGGCATCGCCCACGCCTGGGTCAGCAGTGATTTTGGCGATGGTCCCACGGATCAGTATGGCTATTTCACCTTGAATCTTCCTTCTGCCAGCGTGGCCACTCAGGCCCGCGCCACCTTTGGCCTGAATGTGCAGCCGGGTGGATATGAGGATCCCGAAACCCATGTCTGGGTGCCCAGTGGGGATTTCATGGGCGGCATGGTTGCTTGCGACGCGGCGGGGGTGTGTCGTCTGACTCCCGACGCCTCCCAGGCGGCGGCGTTCGGTTCGGATCTGGCCTCCGGGGTGGCCTGGCCCTTCACGAATCTGGGCAATGGCGTGACCGGTTTGCTGGTGCAGGCCAGTCGTGGCGTGACCATCTCCGGAACGGTTGACACCGGTTCCGGTGGTCTTGGCGATGTGTGGGTTAATGCCTGGTCTGCCGCGAGCGGGATCGGGAGCGGAGCGGCCACGGGGAGCGGCGGTGAATATGCCATCCGGGTGGCGACTCCGGCCGAGGGCGCGACGGTGTGGTACGAGGTGAACCTCTGGAAGGAGGGCTATCTGGCTCCGGAAGCGCGATTGGTGAAGGTGCAGTCTCAGGGTGTGGTCGGGGTGTATGCCATCGACAAGAATAACGTGGTGGATGAGACCACCGGGATGTATCGTCCCCAGGCGGGCGAGTTGATTCTGGGGGATGACCGGGGCGGTGTTCCGGTGAACTTCACCCTGACCACGGGCAACACGATTTCCGGTCGTGTGACGGACGCGAGCAACAACGGTTTGGCGTGGACCTGGGTGGACATTCACAGTCAGGACGGAAGCCGTTGGTATGGAGCCAACAC